>JAZUIZ010000049.1:0-18786 GCA_045642525.1 Erysipelotrichaceae bacterium | reverse complement strand
CTAAGTGCCTTAGTTCAAAAAAGAAAGGCCCAAGAACAGAAGAAAAAGTAGCTGTGATTGATGAACTAAGGCTTAGCCACAAATTAAACAAGATTTTAAAAGTGGTAGGTCTTTCTAAATCAACATATGAATACTATAAATCTAGTAAGCATATTAATTCTCTACATTCTAGAGCTTTAAAAGAAGATAAGATACTTTCTATAGTAGTTCCAATATTTACTCATCACAAGAAAAGATATGGCTCTAAACGTGTTATTTTAGACGCTAAAGACAAACTACAAGGTATTAATCATAAAACTATTGAAAGAGTAATGTCAGAGAATAACTTAAAAGCTATTCAAGGTAATAATGGCAAATATCATTCCTATAAAGGTGATAATGGAGAATTTAAAGAAAATCTTCTATTACAAAAAGAAACAGTAGATGGCAAAGAGAAACTAGTAAGACATTTTGAAACAACTAAGCCAAATGAGATATGGACAACAGATGTATCTGAGTTTAAATATCCAGGAGGTAAATTATATCTATCACCAATATTTGATATGTATGATCAATCAATAATAAGTTACGATATATCTTCTAATCCTGATTTTAGTCAAACTAAAAGAATGATTGATTCAGCCTTTGAACAACATCCTAGTCTAGAAGGTTTAATCTTTCATTCAGATCAAGGATGGCAATACCAACATAAAACTTATCAAAAATGGTTAAAAGATAAAGGCATTAAACAATCTTTCTCTCGTAAAGGCAATTGTATGGATAACTCACCTATGGAGAACTTCTTCGGTATTATGAAGAATGAAATGTATTATGGATATACATACAATTCTAAAGAAGAATTACTTACTGCTATGGAAGAATATATTATTTATTACAATAACGAAAGAATCAACATTAAAAGAAGAGGACTAAGTCCATTAGCTTATAGACTTGAGTCCTTAAATCAGCTATCATTAGCTTAAATATTTGTGTCCAACTTTATGGGGACACTACACATAGTTGAACTGCCTTTTTAATAAAATATGTTTAGAAGTACTTTAATCATATACTAAAAAAGAAGTAATTGTTTGTTATCACTTCTTTCATAGAATTATTTAATCTTATTAATGTTGCATAATAGTTAAATATTATCTACATATTACAGTTTTTTCATTTACTACTATATAACTGCACAAGCTGCGCTACTTTTACTATCAGAAACACGGAAGCCGCCTCCATAAATGAAGCCAAATAAACAAAAAAGGTTTCCGATATTATTGATTTTTGTCTTTTCTATAGAATAAAATAAAGACAAAGTTAAAGGAAAAAACAGATGAAACTAGTAAATGACAATGAAAACGAATTTCAAGAACGTGTAACATATAGACCTGGTGGGATTATTGCGCCAGAAATTCCTTGTGCTGAAATAGTTTTTATTAATGATGGAATTGTAACTTATCACTACGGAATATATAGGAGCTCAAAGGGAACCATAAAATTTATTGAAACATATGAGATGCCACTAGAGGAATTTTCTAAGATATATAATCCTTCAATAACAACAGATGCTCGTTGGGTTTTTGAATAGAAACATAAATAGTGTTTTAAAAATTGAATAAAAAAAGGAAAGCATTTATATATTTATTAAACTTTCCTTTTTTGATAGTTGACTAGTATTTAAATTAATCTAAAACAATTGAAATAGCAATCACACCAAAACCAGTCATCATAATATCAATACCAGTTATGATGCCGATTGTTAGTGCTAGAGAAACTGGATTGATTAGCGATACAATGCCAGCAATAGTCATTAAAATACCAAAAATCAAGACAAGTATCCAAAGTTTCTTTCGTATTGCGAATTTTTTAATTTTAAATGATTTAATAATTAGTTCAATACCGCTAGCAAGTACAATTAACGCAATCATTATTAGCATAAAATCTGCGGTGAAAAATTGCGCAAAAGCATTTGTTAATAAACCAATACCAGCTATTGCAGAAATAATGGCATTTGCAATTAATCGACCGTTCTTACCACCGATTTTTTTAATTTTAATCCACAAAATTAAATTAGCAATTGCTGATTCAATCATTGTGATGGCAAGAACCACAAGCAGATTCATAAAAGTTACATCTGGCGAAGCAATACAATACCCACCACCAATAACCATTAGAATACCAAAAATAATCCCTAAAATATTCATAAAACACCCCCTTTTTTATTGATTATACATTAATTATTTATTCTTAAAAGTCTGTAACGTTTTATCCTTAAATAATTAAACAACTTTCCACCTGTTCTAGCAGGAAGCTTACAATTGAAAAATAAAGCCCCAAATTATCATCTTTTTTGTTATTTTTCGTATAATAAATGTGAGAGATGTGTATGAAAAAAATGTGTAAAGTAATAATTGCGTTATTGATAAATCTAATGCTTGTATCAAATATTTGTTATGTTCCTGTGTTGGCAGATGAGCCACCAATGACTGAAGCACAAAAAATAGCTGAATTGGAAAAAATATCCAATCGTGCTACGGAAATAGGCAAATCAATATTTAATGTATATACTGCTGATATTTCTAAAATTGGCCAAGAAGATGCTAGGTTTACTTATGGCGATCTTGGCGAATCGGCTTTTAATATAATTTCAGGATTTACAACGATTGGGTTTAGTATTTTAAAAATGTCTGGTGCTATAAATGTGGCTGACGATCCTATCGTTTCGCTTCGCAAACATTTAGACAATAGACTTGATGGCATTGATCAAACATTAAGAAATTTTGACTCTAATTTAGATAGAATGCAAAATTCTATCAATCAATCATTTTCAAAAGTTGGCGATGAAATAGATAAGATTTCTACTACGCTTGACCAAAACAATATTACAAGCGTAGATCTTATATATTCAAAAATCAAAAACGAAATTGATAATTTTGAACCTAGGATGGCTTCATACATAATGAAGTGGTATAAAGCCAAAGGATACAACGAAGATCTTTATGTTGATTATATTGCAGATGACCAAGGAAAAATAAATACTATTATAATTCCTGGGGAATTAATTACTGAGGCTTTTATTGGAGTCGGAAGATGGAATCCTAATAAAAAAGAAGATTTAATAACAACTGTTTTTATAAACGTTTTGGAAAAAGCTGAAAATGATCAAGTAAATTATGGAGATTTTTGGAACGAATATAACGATGTATATGGAACAGTTGTTCCAACTGATACAAAAAATAAATTTGCAAAAGCTGCATATGATGCGTTGCGTTGTAATTGCATGGTTGATATAGCATTAGAGGGTAACTATATTGCAACACTGATAGGTGATTTTAATTCTTATTGTAATTATTTATCAGAAAAGGATGGCAAATATGTTTCACCTTTAAGAAGCCGCTATAACATGTTTGAAAAAATCTTTGCTTTCCAAGGTGAATTGGATTGTGTAGTAGAAAATTATAGTGTAGATACAAATGGTGTTTTACAACCTTATAATACTAACTTAGCAAACATTACTATGCAAGAATACTTTGCACAGTTAAGTGATGTTGGTGCTTATGTAGCAGAAATGGCCATAGCAAGTGATTGTTATTCTGATGATGAATTAAATAAATTAATATATACTCCTTGGGCATCTGCTGAAGTTATAATGAACAAGACTTATGAAAACTTTTATCATAAGACAAAAAATGGAGAGCCAATAAATAATTATTGTTATATCACCGATTCAGTTATTGAATATTCCAATGAAAATTTAACTGCTGATATGTATTGTAAATATGAAAATTGGTATAACTACGAAGAAAGAATATTAAATCAACATCAAATAGATGTAACAAAAAAAGAACTACAAAAAGATCTTAGTTTTTCGGTTGACAGTAGCATAATGGTAAATAACAATGAATTAACTAAAATTTACGCATATTATCAAGCAGAGAAATTAAGAGATACGCAGAACACATATGATGAAACATTTGGATTCTATCAATATTTAAATAGTAAAAAAGTATATAAAGATAGCGTAGATATCAATGAATTGAAAAATAGTTTTATTAGCCCATTGATAGTAACTAATTATGTTGGATCTCAAGACTTTGGAAGTGCTGATTCTGCAACCATGGTTGGAGAAATGTATGCACAAACATATTTAGAAAAATATCCTAATCACCAAAGTGCTGGAGAGTATGTTGGTTCAAATTATAAAGAAATAGTTACTGGATCTTCACCAAACTTTATAATAAGAAAAAAAGCTGTAGCTGATACTTTTGATGCATTAACAGGAAAACCAAGTAATAACAAAAACATAGGTTCAGTTGCAATGTACTATGAAGATAAAAGAGAAGATGAAGTAGCTTTACTATGGGATATAGATTATATAGGAACCAAATATATCGTAAATCCAGATGCGTTAGATTTACGTATGGATCCAACAAAAGCAAAAAATAAATTAAGTGCTGGCATAGTTGAAAACTATATTGATGAAGCCAGACAATTTATTGCTGAACCTGGATATGAATATAAATCTTTCCCAAATAATGATGTTAAATATGGAGAGATAACCGGTAGAACAGATAAGTACGCATCATGGAGTTCACACAAAGTTCATTACAAAAGACATTATGGAACAATCATAAAGAATAGTGCTGATGTGTATGCGACCAATGAAAGAATTAGTAAAACAAACACTATTGAAATAAAAAATGATATCAAACTTTCAAACAATTATATTCCAACATTATCTTTTACAGATACAAATCAAGAACTTAATTCACAATTTATAAATGAAACAACAGAAATTCAAAATACACGTACAAATGCAAAAACAAAGTTTGTGAATACACTACAAACATTAGGTTATGGACAAGCTGACATTGAAAAACTTAAATTAAATGATACATATTCAATTAGTTTTAATAACAGCAATTGTTTAAATGTTGATAAAGAAACATATAATAAGATGGTTGAAAAGATGATTAACTATTTGAATCCATCATCAGGAAATGTTGGAGAAATGGCTAATAAATATAAAACACTAATTGAAAATATTTCTAGTGTGGTCGACATTGCAAACGTAGATAATAATCAAACAGGAGTAGCTTTAAGTAGAGATAAGATTAGTGAATTATTAGTTAATTATTTAAAAGATTTGACAGGAGTTGAAAATCCTAGTGATCTCGTGGTTAAAGATGAAATTCCAACAACAAATGTTGGCAAGTTTGTTTATTGTAAGAGTAATGGAATGTTATATAAATGGAATGGAGCAAATTATATAACCGATGATACACCAAGTAAGACCAAAGTGTTAGACGTAAATAAACTAGGAAATTCTTACAGATTAGTAAATTCTAGAAATGTCACTGAAGTAACAAGTAATCCAAATGGATCAACAAATTATCAAGGAGACTTATTAAAATATAATGAATCGTTCTATTATTGGAATGAAAAAATTGATGAGCCTAGAGCTGAACATGTTGGTACATATGTAGAGTATACAAATTTAACTGATAGTAGCACTGTTCCTGTTAGTAAAACAAAAGATTATGTATATTGTACAAGCAACAACGAATATTATGAATGGAAAAACGGAATAGATTGTTATTATGTTGAAATAAATCCTGTAGAAGTTGTTTCTTTAGATGTTTACAAGGACGATGTTGTTAAATATGACGGCAAGTTCTATCAATGGAATCGTGATATATCACCAAAAGCATATGAAATAGTTAAAGAATCTAATGGTGATCCAACAACATTAAATACGTCTACTTACACTTATGTTTCTTATAATGATAAATGTTATAAATGGATATGTTATGAAGGATATGTCGAACTAGCTTATGATACTCTAGCTGTGGCTCCTACAGATTCAACACAATATGTAAAAGATTATGTTAAATATGGAAACGATTATTATATGTGGGTAGTTGAAAATACAGAAGATACTGATCCAAGTCATGGCAAATACATTGAAGCAGTTGGAACTGTTGATGAAGACGTGACAGAAGATGAATACACAAATCTTGGTTCTAATGCTGTACCTAATCAACGTGTTTCAAATGATGCTAAAGGCTATATGATAAAGACAAATGGAAAATATTATTGTTGGTATTCTGATTTAGTAGAATCAGGAAAATATAAGAAGATTAATGTTGGTAATAGCGCTGGTAATCCAACTGGTGGAAAGACAACTTATTATATTTATGATAGTAATGCTAAATTATATCATTGGAGCAATTTAACTCCAGGCAAATATGTGCCTGTTTCAAAAGAAAAGCTTGAAAAAGTTGGTTTGATTGTTAATACAGATATAAATCTTACAACTGAAGAAAATAAGAAAGCATATATAGGCATGTATGTTAAATCAACATTTGACAATAAATACTACATTTGGAACGAAAGCACTGACACAACTTCTCCATCAAATGTAGCAGGAAAATATGAACAATATACAGGTGCAACGATTGTTGTCTTAGAAAATGATGAATTGCCAACTTCTGGTGAACACAACATTACTTCAAGTGGCAATATAGAAATATATCCTAAATCAACAACCACAGATATTAAGCTTGTATATCAAGTTAAGCCTGTAATTTCATTTGAATTGTATTTTGATAAAGAGATTAAAACAAAAAACGATGTTGATAATGCAAATATTAATTATAATGTAATTCCATATTTTGAAGTTGTTCCTGTGATTACCTGGAGTGACGCCGGAACACAAAGGCACTTAGAAATTAACGATGAAGCATTAAAGAATGCAAATATTGGGTTAATTCCTATAAAGATTCCTATTCTTGATGATGACAAGATAGAAAATGTTGACAGCAATGATAACACTGCACTTGTATATCATTTTGATAGTTTAGAACAGACGCTAGTTCCAAGTGAACAATTTAATACTTCAATTTATACTAATAATGGCATTAAGTATACTACAGTCTATGCTAGAACATTTAGTCCATTTGTAGTAAAAAAGACATACTTAACATTTGATCCACCAAAAAAATATATTATTCCAAAAACAGGAATTTAAAAAAATTTCAATAATATGTTGTTAATGCTTAAGAAACATTAAAAATTTTTAATATGATTGTTTAATAAAACAACATTATTAAACAACAACATTAGATTAAATTGTTGTTTGAGGAATGACACGCATGACGGATGGTGCACAAATTTATAATATTTTCCCTGGCTTATCGTAATAGATAGCTTCTAAACGATAAGTAATAATTGGTTTTTCAGAATTGAAATTTTCATAGATTCTTCCAACTTTTTCATATTCATTAACGTTTTTGATGATATTAATAATGTTGCTTTCTTTGCTTCCGTGAGGATATGGGTCATTTTCGAAGTTGCTATTATACAAGTTATACATTAATTGTTCTTTTCCGATAACCTGTGAAACAAATTTATCTGTTGAATAATATAAAGTTCTCTCTATTAATTCATGAAAATAAGGAATCATTCTAAACGCAAACGAAAACACTATAACTGGAATATTATAATGGCTTAAGTATATGTCGCCCAAGTTTTTCGCAAACTCATACTCAACTTCAGTATAATCATCTTTTTCTATAGCATCCTCAATAATCTTGCTTTCAATACTGAAAGCTTTGCTTGAATTTAATCTTATACCAAATATAGTGTTATCGTTCTTTCCTTTGTCTTTGTTCTTGTTTTTTTCACTATTGGTAATATATACAACTGGCGGAGTAGATAATTGTAAGTCAGAAGTCATTTTATCGTATATTTCTTTTGCTTTATCAAAATCAGAATCTTGTAATCTTGGATATTTGATTGATAATTTACCGATTTCTGATGCGCATTTAATACATAGTTTAAAAAATAAGAATAAAAGTATTAAAAAAATAGCTGGTCCACCTATATTAATTATTAAGTTTATACCACGTGCTTTGATACCAAATAAGCCTAAAGCTTGAGTTAGTTTTTCGTTATCATTAGCACCAAAAATTAAAACATATGTTATTAATCCATATACTGTTATGGAAAATAATGCTGATAAAACCGTTAAAGGTACCTCAGCAGGGTGCCTCGCTTTTTTAATAACATCATATATTTTTCTTTTGTGAGTAGCCATTTTTATACCTCGTCGTTAACAATTCTTATTACTATTATATAGTATGTTTGAGCGAAAGGATAATAGACCATCAAAACATAATTGTTATTTATAGCGATATATTTTATTGTTTTTATTAGTAAAGTATTGCAAGTATTCTGTTGGCGCTTCTTTTATGGTTGGTGCATTAAAATTTTTAGGAGTAAATCAAAAGGCTAGAGATGGCGATCTAAATTGGTTTTTACTTTTTTGTATTATAATGAAATCGAATAATTTGAAATGATTTATACAATAAATTATTAAAAAAATGGTGTTATGAAATTTCACAAATAAGGAAACAAAACAAAAAGATGAAAAATTTATTTAAGACGGTTTTAACTACAACATCTTTATGTGAATTAGCAGAATGCAACTCACAAGGATTTAAGAAAACAGATTCAGATAATTATGATATTATCCCTCTTGTTGGAAGTGCGATTGATTATTCAAGAGATGATAATTGGATGTATAAAGAAACTGATGGTAATTATGAAGCTGATTTAATTTATTTTTATCCAACTGTTACAAACAATCCCAATAGTTTAGCTTTATCAACAATCAGTAGGGAAATGAAAGAAAGTGCAGCCTATGCTTTTGCTGAAACAGCATCTTGTTTTGCACCTTACACCAATGTATTTGCACCATACTATACACAATTTCCAATCAATTTACCTAAAGAAGAAATCATCACATATCTTAATCAATATAATATTTCTCCTACAGTATTAGCTGGCGGTTATTTAAATATGATCACATACTCTCAAGTTAGAACAGATGTATATGCAGCACTTGATTATTATTTTGAACACTTTAATAATGGTAGACCATTTATGTTAGCTGGTCACTCTCAAGGAAGTGCGGTGTGCCAAGTAATCTTAAGAGAATACATGAAAGTACATCCGGAACTACTATCAAGAATGGTTGCAACATATAGTGGTGGTTTTGCTATTACAAAGGATTATTTAAAACATAATCCACATCTTAAATATGCATCTGGTGAGACCGATACGGGTGTCATTATTTCGTGGACAACTGAAGCACCTGGTGGTACTGTTTATAGTGCTGTAACTCCTCAAAATTCAGTTTGTATAAACCCATTGAATTGGAAAAAAGATGCTACAGTTGCGGGTGCTGAATTAAACAAAGGCATGTTATCTCAAGTTCATTGGCTACATAGTTGGGAGATAATCCATGAAGATTTAGCGGATGCAACTATTGATCTTAATAGAGGTGCTGTAGTGACAAGCTTATGGGATCCTATAAAATATTCTTTAGAAACGAATATTCCTGTAACAGGAGATAAATCTTTTCATACCTTTGATTATGCTTTTTACTATATGAATTTAAGAGAAAATGGCAAAAAGAGAATCGAAACTTATTTAAAAAATAATTCAAATGTACAAAAATAACATAATTATTGTAGATGCAAGATTATATGACCACACAATATAATTTATAAAAAAAATAATAAAAAATTTTAAAAATATTTTAGAAGCAAAACATTTAATCCCGTGCTATTAAATTGAAATAATATGTGTTATACTTTATAAAACCATCGTATATCTTAATACGAAAAGTAAAAATATTAAAGAAACCAGGAAAACAACTATGGAAAAAAAGAAAGAAGAATTACAAGATGAGTATTTAGAAAATGTTAATGGTGGACACGGAACAACAATGCATAAAACATGTCCGTTTTGTAACCGCACATTTTCTATAGATGGTATGTATAGATATAAAGAAGGTGAATATATAACATCTTGTTATAATGGTCATAAAGTATATTATTCAGCTTCTGGATACAATGTTCATGACGATGCTGGCAACGTTATTAAAATTACTTAATGTTTTGAACAATTGATTACTGTTTAATAAATATAATTAAAATATCTTATTTAATAGTTATTAATAATTTTTTATCATTAAAATCTAGCATTATCTATGCTTTGTTAATATCTGTTAATTTAAATTTGGATATTTTTCTTAATGCAAGAAGGCAAGCACACACAGACAATATAGTTGCAAACAATCCACATAATATGTACGATGGAATGTTGATATTCTTTAACATAATTACGCAGTCTGATGTAAATGTATCTATTGTTGCAAAACCAACTATGGCACCAACTAAACATCCAATGATAATGCCAATAATAGTTAAGAATATTGTATCTTCATAAATATATTTTTTTGCTTCTTTTCTACCATATCCATTGATCATCAATACAATTAATTCTCTCTTTTTTTCATCTACAAACATTACATATAAGTTTAATAAGACAAGAATTGCAAGTATTACTGACAGCACAAAGAATGTAACAATTAAAATAGACATAGAACTTGTTAGAGTACCATATATTTCAATCTCTTCCGTGCCATAATCAAATATAGAAACAAAACCATCTGTTTCATTCAATAGTGTATACAATTCTTCAATAGTATAATCACCTCTTCTAAAAAGTAAAGTATTTTCTTTTGGCAGTTCTCCAAATTCATTTTTATAAACCTGAGGTCCCATAACAATCTGTCCTCTTAATAAATAAAAGTCTAGAATTCCAGATATTGGAAGGGTATGTTCTTTGCCTAGATTATCCAATATTTGAATTTTATCTCCTACTTCAAGATTATTGTGTATTGCATAAGCTTTTGAAATACAAACGCCGTTAGTCGTGTCTAAACGCACTCCATCTTTTGCAACCTCAAAAAAATCAAATATTTTTTCAGAATTAAAAGAAATGAATGCTGAACTTAAGTATGTGTTTTCTGGCGATTTTAAAGTATATGATGAATACAAAGATGGAACATAATCGATGTTGTTATCATTTAATACTTTTGAAATATTATTCTGAGCATTTTTATTGTCTGAATCAAAATAAATCATAGTATCAAATTTAGCAACATTCGTTAATTGATAATCTAACGAATCATTCATATTTGTTTGAATAACAGTTGCACAAACCATAAGCGAACAACATCCAGCTACACCAACAAGGGTAGCAAATACTCTTCTTGGATCATTGAAGCAATTGTTTATAATCGTCTTTGTAAATAATGGTATTTTTTTCCATATTTTTGTTTTCTCATAGAATCTTTGTTTTCCTAAAATTTGATTTTGCCCAGTTAATAATTTTGTAGCTTTTTGTTTTAATATATTTTTACAAGCTAGGTAGGTTGTTAATAATGAAACAGATAATTCAAATGCATAAAATAATAGAGTTGTTTTTATATCGAAATAATAAACGAGTTCGCCTACAATATAATTCTTAGCTAAGATACTCACTATTAATGGCTCCATTAAGAATCTTGCCAATAATGTGCCTAGTATTGACCCAATAGTTACTGCAATAAATGCATATGCTAGATAAAATATCGTTATTTCTTTGTTGTTTAAACCCAATGCCTTTTTAGTACCTATTTGAACAGTTTGTTCAAATACAGTTCTTGATAAAGCAGAGTAGCATACAAAAATACCCACAAGAACAAACAATAGTGCCATCGTATATTTAACATTGCCCATTATTTGTGAAGGAATTTGCGAAGAAGCAATACCACCATTTGAGCTTCTTCCTAATAAGTTATAATCATATGTTTTGATATTATCTAACGCATCGTCTAATTTTTTAATATCTTTTTTCTTTTGTTCTAATTCTTTTTTCGCATCTTCAAGTTTAATTCTTCCATCTTTTAGTTCATTTTGTTTATCATTTAATAATCTAAGATTTTTATAATATTTTTTCCAACCGTCTTCTAATTCGTTTTCAGCTCCCTTTAATAGTTCCTCTGCTTTGGCTAGTTCTTTTTTACCTTGTTCGATTTGTGACCATGCATTGTTGAGTTCTATTTTATAATCTTCTAAAACAGGCATAATGGTATCAATTTTATTTGAGATTAAGTTAAGGATTGTATATAACGTTGGAGCTATTTCTTCGTATGTGCTTTTCCCATCATCAATAGCATCAATGATCTTTTGCAACACTTCACTAAAATTATTAAAGCCTTCCGATTTTAGTGCTTCATCTAATTTTTTTATGATTTCCTCTTTATATATTTCATCCAAATTAAAAGCCCTTAATAGTTTATATGCTTGAAAGATCTCGTTTGGTAAATCTAATATATCGTTTGTTTTTTCAATCGTGTCTTCGATGGTAATCAATAGATTTCTATAATAATCTTTTTCTGGTCCATCTGGAAGATCTTCTATTTGATTAGAAAGATTTTCTAATGATTTATCAAAAGATTCAAAATTAGGATTTGATTTAATCCTATCTATCATTAAAGTGTAGTCAATTAATATTTGTGCAATATCATCATCGTGTTCGCCACTTTTTATTGTTTCGTAAAAATTATTAAATTCAACAATAATATATCCATCATCTAAATAATTTTCAGCCATATCTTTATAAGTTTCGTAATCATTAAATGCTGTTTTTATTTGATTATTAATATAATCTGCATTTGTTGCAAAATTTTGATACCCATTAAGTAGATTATAAATAATATTAAATGTATTTTGTGCTTGGTTTAATTGTGCTATTGCATTGTTTAATTTATATTTTCCATCATTGTATTCTTCATATCCATCAATGATTTGTTTTTGTGCATCCTTAAGTTTGATTTTCCCATCTACTAATTCTCTTCTTCCGTTCGCGATTTGTTCTGCACCATCAAAAATCTTTTTTTCGCTATCTTCTATTTCTTTTTCGCCATCGATTAGTTTTTGATTTACATCTTGTTTAAGCTTTAATGATGCTGAAACGACTTTCTCGTTTTTCTTGTTTATATAGTTTTCAAGTTCTTTTTCAATTATTTTTTTGTATTCATCAAAGTTGTTTTTATATTCATCTGAAAAAATATTATCTTCGTGCAAACTATCTTTACTAATTAATAATAGTGGATATCCAAGAAACGAATCTGAGTCAAAAGAATCTTTTGTAACATACATTAAACAATCATTTGGAATTGATGTTGTTGCTGAAACACCATACGTGACTTTGTATTGATTAATATACGCTGCTGTTTCAAATAATCCTGTTACCACAAATTTATCAGTAACTAGATTTTTTATTCCGCTTTTTGTTTTTTCTTCGTTGCTAAGTGCATCTATATCGTTATCGTAGATTGCTTTTAATGCATGTGAATCACTATCATCATTATGTTCTAGTGTTATTATGTCGCCTATTTGTATATTGTTTTTCTCTGCCCAGTGTCTTTCAAATGCAACCTCACCAACTTCATTTGGTATTTCCCCAAGTATTTTTGCTGGCTTATTTATTGTCTCTGTTATTGACATTATTTTTGCTTGGTATTTGTTTGCTCCTCTTTTAAAGAATGCTTCTGTGGAATAAAAGCCTTCTGCTACATCTACATTTTCGCTTTTGTTTAGACTATTAATAAACTCTTCGTCAAACCCATATGGAAAAGATATTTGAACATCATGTAAGTTCCAATCATTAGCTGTTTTATTAACTGTTTCTTTGAATGAATCTTCTGACCAACCAATTCCCAAGAATATGGCTGTTCCTAACATTACAAAAAAACTAATTGATATAAAAGAAACTATCGATTTTTTTATATTTTTAAATAATTCAATAATTTGTGTTTTTTTCACTACCAAACCAACTCTTCTGCGTGTACGGGGTGCTTGTTAATCACAACTTCATATAGCTGGCCATTTCTAAATCTTACTACTCTATCAGCCATACGAGTGATTTCTTCGTTGTGCGTGACCATTATTAAAGTTGTTCCAGCTTTTGTTATTTTTTCCAATGCCTTTAAGACAACGATACTTGTTTCATAGTCTAATGCCGCCGTTGGTTCATCTGCCATAATAATTTTTGGATTTTTTACCAATGCTCTTGCGATTGATATACGTTGTTGTTGACCGCCCGATAATTGAGATGGATAATTGTGGTATTTTTCTTCCATACCAACTATTTCCAATGCTTTATTAGAACTTAGAGGATTTTTAATTAATTCACCTATTAAATCTAAGTTTTGTTTTGCGTTTAAATTTGGCATTAAGTTATAACTTTGAAAAATAAATCCTATGTTATCTCTTCTATATTTTGTGAGTTCTTTTTCATTTGCGTTGCTCATGTCTTTATCTAAAAAAATAAATTGCCCAGCATCTGCTTTGTCTAATCCACCAATGATATTCAATAATGTTGATTTGCCACAACCAGATTCACCTAATAATGCAACAAATTCACCTTCATATATATTTAGATTTACACCCTTTAAGACTTTGGTAATCACATCACCATTCTTAAATGATTTTTCAATATTTTTAACACTGATTATTATTTTTTTGTTTGTTATTTCACTTGATAGTTTGATATTTTCATCAATTTTTATTGCGATTAATGATGATAACATTTCAAAAACATCAGCATCTTCTTCAGTAAATCTATTACTATTTGATTTATTAATGAACTGAACACAACCTAGCTTGTCATATTTGTTTGATAAAGGAATTGTAACAATGGATCCAATATCTATTCCTTTAAAATCTTCATCAATTGTTTTATCTATTCCTGGTTTATAATTTAAAAATTTTTCTGTAGTTTGGCTTTGGTAAACTTTTCCTACATTTCCTTCGCCACTTTTATGTGATTTAAAAGAAATATCTAATGGACATATCCAATAATATGGATGTAGAACGCTATCGCCCTTAACATCTTCACACCACACAACAGCATAATCAACGCCACATTCTTTAATAATAATATTTAATCCGCCTTGTAAAGCTTCTTTTAAAGTGTTAGCTTTAGAAACGCTAGTTTGAATATCACCTATCGTTTTAAAGTATTTAAGCATCGTTTCGTCCATATAAATTCCTCTATACATTATTTTACTAAAAAAAAGAAGAACGCTACTTTTAAGTTCTTGCCTTCTAATTCCAAAACGGAAATATCCTCATCATCATTTAAAACACAATCATTCCTTATTAGGTATATTAAAATGTATTATAATTTAATTACTAAATCATAAAAAACTATGGATAAAAAAAAGATTTTAAAACCTTTACAAGATAAAAGCACAAGAATGATTCTAATATCTTTTATATTGCTTTTTTCTATTATATCCTTGACGTTTGTTGCATTAAGTTCAAGAATAAAAATGTTAAAAGAAGAAAGCAACCGCTTAATGGAAATAGAAAAAATGTTAGAAGATGGTAAGTATGCGTTAAAAGAAGATATACCTACAAAAATATCGGAACTTGAAAATGATGTTAATTATCAAGATAAAGAAAAAATTAATGAAAGTATAAAAAAAGGGAACTTTTTAACATTAGATGTATTAAATGAGAAAATGAAAAATTATGTTCCTTATTCTTATATGACAAATTCATTAAATACATTACAAAAACAAATAGACGAATTATCAGATAATCAAGATGAAGTACTAACAATGGAAGAAATATATAACAAAATATATCCAGTTGGTTCAACATTTATTAGTAAAGAAAAAAATCCTCCTGCATACGGAACATGGGAATTAATGGAAGAAGGAAGATTCATAGAAGCAACAGAAACTGATGGCGAGGGTGGAACAACTAAAGAAGCAGGACTTCCAAATATTGTTGGAATGTTTGATCCAAGGTGGAGAGATAGTTCGGCAGGTGCAACAATCTTTGGTGATGAAAACTATGCGAATGGCGCGTTTAGTTTAACAAAAAGAACCGTTATGTATCCTAAAGCCGCTAACAGTGGAACATATTATTCAACAGTTCATTTTGATGCCAAAAATGGTGAAACCAAAGAAGATGGCGTAACAACAAAATCTGATAGCGATTATCATGTCTATGGACAATCAAATACTGTGCAACCTAAGTCACAAAAAATGTATATTTACATACGTATAAGTTAATATTTATTAAAGATATTTCCTATTATTTATATATAATAAGAAAGACGATGACAGACATTGATTTTATTATTTTATACGCAATACAAAATATAAGGACTCCTTTTTTAGATAAGGTATTTGTTACTATTTCATCTATTCCTGGCAATTATGGTCAAATGTGGATAGTGCTTGGAATAATACTATTAATTTTTAAGAAAACAAGAAAATGTGGGATTACTTTGATTCTTTCTTATTTGATGGTATTTGGATTTGAGCAATACATTTTAAAAGATCTAATAGCTAGACCTAGGCCATGTCATATAGATCAAACAATAGAGTTATTAATAAGCAAACCATCTAGTTACTCGTGTCCTTCAACCCATTCTAGTTGGGCTTTTGCTGCTGCTACGTCTATCTTTTTATACAACAAGAAATTTGGAATGCCAGTTTTTGTTTTTTCGTTTTTTGTAGCATTCACAAGATTATATTTATTTGTGCATTTTCCAAGCGATGTTTTACTTGGAATACTATTTGGAATACTGTTCGCTATATTAGCTAAATATATTGCTAATAAAATAATTAAAGAATAACAAAATATATAAATAGGTATAGGAGAATAATTATTTATGAAAAAAATTAATAAGTTCAGTTCAATTCTATGTTTGATTTTAGTTGTGTGTATGATAGTTCCTTTTTTGTCTTCATGTAGCAAAGAAGAACAGATTGCAGATTTAGTTGTTTATGGAACGATATATACTGCCGAAGAAGATAATGATTCTTTAGCCTCTGCGTTTGCTGTTAAGGATGGAAAATATATTTATGTTGGAAATAAAGAAGATGTAAAACAATATATAAAGGAAGGAAAAACAGAGATAGTTAATATTGTTTCTAATGGTTTGATAATACCTGGTTGTACAGAAGGACATAGTCATTATTTTGATGGAGTTGGTCTTAATTCACAACTTTCTGGAATAAATTATAGTTACAACGAAGTGTTAGAACTATTAAAAGAAAAGGTGAAAAATGAAAATATTAAACAATTCATATCTATGGGATGGAACGCTTATGAATTAAATGAAAAAATTAATAGTGGATTTAATTTTGCAAAAGAAATTGAAGATATAGCTCCAGGGATTCCTGTTGTTCTTATAGATAATTCAGCACATAGTGCCATATGTAATACCACAGCATTACGTAAAGTTGGTTTATTAGATAATCCTTTTGTTAGAGGCGGCGAAGTTGGCCTTGATATAAATGGAGAACCAAGTGGTTTTGTCGGCGACCAAGCAGTATACTATGTTACTTCAAACGCAATAGACAATCCATTTACTGAAGAACAATATAAGAATGCATGTATATATGGTATGAATAGATTATTACAGCTCGGTTATACAAATGCATTAGATGCATTCACTAATATGTATGGTCAAATTGGATTATATTCTGCTTTGAAAAAAATGGATGATGCTAATGAACTTAAAATAAATGTTGCTGGATGTTATGAAATTAATAGCTACGATGCAGATAATTATCAAAATAAAGTTGACGAAGCTGTTGACATAAAAAATGATTATTCTAGTTCTCATTTTAATCCTAGTTATATTAAACTATTCACTGATGGTGTTGTTGAATCAGGAACTGGTTGGATATCTGGAGAATATAATTATGCTCAAGAGGGAAAAGAACATGGCAACATTACTTGGAATCAAGATGAACTTAATGCTATTGTGAACTATGCAAATAAAAACGATATATTGATACATGCTCATACATATGGAGACGCAGCATGCAAAGCAACTTTAGATGCCTACATTGCTTCTAATAAATCTAACAACAATGAGTATCGCAACTGTCTAGCTCATGTCAGAAATATACAACATGAAGATATTATAAGAGCAGCAAAGAATAATATACCAATTGCTGAAAATTTAATATGGCACATAGATTATAATGATAAAGTTCCAAGTGAAAAAGAAATAAAAGATATTATTATTGGAAATATTGGCGAAGACTATTATTATAGTGGCTATCCTATGAAAACCTTACTTGATAATGGTGTTGTTATGAGTTCTTCTACCGATGCCCCCGCTGCTGAATATATCGAAGGCAATATTATGAATGTTATAGAAGTAGCTACTACTGGTATCATGCCAAATGAAGATGCTGAACCATTTAGTAAAGACGAACTTCTTACTGTTAGAGAAGCTCTAAAATCATTAACCATCAATGGTGCTTGGCAATTGGGTTTAGAAAAAGAAAGAGGATCAATAAAAGAAGGAAAATATGCAGATTTTGTTATCCTAGATACCAATATCTTAGATTATGAAGGTGAACAATTACACAAAATTCATAATGTAAAAATCTTAAACACATATTTTGAAGGCAAAGAAGTATATTGTGCACAATAATTTGTATTATAATGTGTCTATTTTATAAAAGAATCAATGAAATTAATTTCAAGAATATTAAATAAATTTTGAACTATTAAATAATAAGACTATTAGTATTGAAACATATGCGATTGCTTTTAATATAGGAAAAAGATTAATTTTATTTTTCAATTTAATTGACACTGAACAAATAGAAAAAATAGTAAAACTTAAAGCAATGTAATAGTGTGTTTTATTATTTCCAAATATCAAACAGTATGCTGTTATTCCTTGAACAATTCCAACAACAAATGTTACAAAGCCCATCTTTTTCGCAAAAGACTGCATTTTTGAGTTACTATCTAATTTTTTTACAAAATTCTCTGATAGTTCTAAGGGATTTAGTTCTCTTTTACCAAGCATATAGATAATTCCTGTAACAATAGAAAAAATGCACAACACTGAATAAAACAC
>JAZUIZ010000048.1:0-8155 GCA_045642525.1 Erysipelotrichaceae bacterium | reverse complement strand
GAACCCGTAACCTACTGATTACAAATCAGTTGCTCTACCAATTGAGCTATGTCGGCAAATAAATGGTGGAGGCTACAGGGCTCGAACCTGTGACCCCCTGCTTGTAAGGCAGGTGCTCTCCCAACTGAGCTAAGCCTCCACATGTGCTCTATAATCTTATCATATGGATTAGTCTAAGTCAATAAAATCAGTGCTTTGAAGTGGCTAAAACCCTAATAATAAAGCAGTTATTTGTCATTGTGTATTATAATGAATAATATGTTAGAAAAGAAAATGTCCTTAAGGGAAATGATTGATTATAAACCATCTGATATGGAAATGGCTTCTTTACCTTTGGATGTGACTGTATATATTAAAGTATCCATAGTTTCTTTATATAAAGATGATAATTATGATTTTATTAAATATTTTTTTGAGTCAAACGATATAAAAATATATATTAAAGATACTAGCGACATTATTTTTTATGATTTCGATGCAACATCAACAAAACAAGAGCGATTTGTGACTATTTATGAAATGTACTCACTATACAATTATTCTAATATTTCTGAATATTTAAAGGAAATTTTAGAAGGATATAGTCATATAGCAGATGTGATAATTGATTTTTATACTCACGATAGCAAACAATATCGTATGTCAAATCTTGACGGTATTGTGAAACTTGAAGAATGTAAAAACAATTAGATATATAGAAATATTATAATGGTATAATTATAATCATGAAAAATACTATTGACATAAGATTTGTATGTGAATCGGTAATATCTGGATTGGCCTTAATTGCTTTGATTATTTTAATTAGCGAAAATAATAGAATGAAGCAGGAAGAAAAGAAACGTTTTTATATTGCATTTTCCATTCTTACAGCTGCTGCCGTTTCTGGTTGTTTGTCATTGGTGTTAAATGGACATTCACAAAATTTTGTTACTTTGCATGCATTTATTAAATCTTTAGATTATATTTTATTTCCATGTGCAGCTGTCGCAACTGGAGATTTACTAGATTATCATAAAAATAAAAAATTAATTTTAACTATTCTTTTGATTAATGCATTGTTTGAATTGGCATCGATATTTACGGGTTGGTCATTTTATATTGACGAAACATATTACTATGTTTCTGGTCCGTATCATTTTATTTATCACATTTCAATTATATTTGCTGGTTTATATATGGCAAGAGCCCTAATAAATTATGGCAAAAGTTTCGAAAAGGAAAATAGAAGATCATTAATTGCACTATTACTAGTCGCAGTCGTTGCAGTTATTCTTCAAGAAATATTTAGCATAAGAATAATGTTTGTTGGAATTGCATTTACTATTATTTTGTTATTTATTCATTTGAACGAATTTAGTCAAGTTAGAAGAGATGCGGATTTGGCATACAAAAATAAGTTATTATCAATTGATGCACTTACTGGTTTAGGAAGTAGATATTCATATAATGATAAAGTCAAATTCTATGAAATTGAAAGTAATATAAGTGATAATTTGGCTGTAACTGAATTAGATATGAATGGTTTAAAAACCATAAATGATGAATTAGGACATTTAGAGGGCGATAAAGCAATTTGCGAGGTTTCCAATATTATCATTGAAGTTTTTAAAAATGTTGGAGAATGTTATAGAACAGGCGGAGATGAATTTATTGTTTTTACAAATGTTGAAAAAAACATACTTGAAGATTTGCTTAATAGTTTAAAAAAGAAAATTGATGAACGTGATTGTGGAAATGATAAGTTGTCTGTATCTGTTGGCTCTTGCTATGTAAAAGAAACAAAGAATCAAACAATTGAGAGTGCTATAAAAAAAGCAGATGAAAGAATGTACGAAGCGAAAAACAATTACTACATTCTTACAAAGAAAGATAGAAGAAAGAATTATGGAATTGAAAAATAAACACTATTGTGTTTATTTTTTTGAAGAAAAATGAAAAATAAAAAATATATTGCAAGTGGTATGTTGTTGCTAGCCTCGGTGTTTTGGGGCTTATCTTATAGTGCCCAAAGCATTATGTCTAATAAGATTAATACTTTTACAATTATCACTTTAAAAGGGTTTGGTGGTATTTTGTTGCTTTTTTGTGCGGTTATTACAAAAAGAGGCATAACTTCTAAGATGATAAAAAGTGGTATTATGATTGGTTTTATAAATGGTCTTGGATTAATATTTCAACAATTAGGTTTAGCATATTCGACAGTTAGTAAAACAAGTTTTATTAGTTCAATCTATATTATTTTTGTTCCGATTATAGAATTATTTACATGCAAAAAACCAAAAAAGAAATTTTGGATAGCTGTTTTAATTGCTTGTTTGGGATTGTATTTTATGTGTGTAAATGAGGAATTGAAAATTAATTCTGGCGATTTATTTACATTTTGTGGTTCTATATGCTTTGCTTTACAAGTAATATTTATTGACAAATATAGTAAAGATGTTGATCCAGTTTCGTTTTGTGCAATTCAACAGACAACAATATCTATTATGTCTGCTATTTTAATGTGTGTTTTTGAAAGACCTAAAGTATCTGATTTTAGTGGTCTGTTGTTTCCAGTCTTATATGTGATTTTTATTTCCGGATTATTGGCGCAGCTTATTCAAAATAAGTATCAAAAAGATATCGATCCTACATTAGCTTCCTTGTTGATGAGTTTTGAATCTGTATTTGGCGCACTTGGCGGTTTAATTATTTTGAATCAAACTTTATCGATTAGAGAAATAATTGGTTGTATATTAATCTTTATTTCTATATTGATTGCAGAATAAAAGGATTTCTTTGAATTTTATAAAATATTTAAGAATTTTTTGACAATATCTATACCTGATACAAAAGTACCGATTGTCGAGAACACATTTGCGAATAAGAATACTAATAATGTTTTTGTAACTCTATTTTTCCAAAAACCTTTTAGTGTAGTCGTATCTTCTGCGATGTCTTCGAAGTCTTTAACTTTTGGTTTTCTAATTGTTGCCTCTACTATTCCTGCAAAGAATCCAGATGATAATAATGGATTAAGAGAAGTGAATGGTGCAGTAATAAATGCAGTAAGAATAGAAAGAGGGTGGCCTAAAGCAGCTATAACACCAAGTGCTGCCAGTGTTCCATTCCATAACACCCATGATTTAAGTTGTTGTATACCCATATTTCTATTTTTGATTATCGTATAAGCAATTATTAAAACTAAAGCAATTGGGATTGCCCATTTTATAATATTAGAAATAGTAATCTTTCTTTTTTTGACAACATCTAATTCATCACAATCGATAGGCTCATTTAAATATTTCTTTATTCCAATAGAATGTGCGGCTCCAATAATGGCGACTATTTTTTTTCCTGGCGCAGTACGTATTTTTTCGCATAAATATTTGTCTCTTTCATCAACCAATACTTCTTTAACAGTTGGGAATTCTTTTCCTATATCTAAAAGTGCTGCTTCTAAAGCATCAGTTTCTTTAAGTTTCGCAATATCATCTTCTGTGATTTCTTCATCTTCAAATATAGAAGAAATTATTCCGGATAATAAATTAATTTTTTCTTTTCCTGTTAATTTATTCCAAATTCTAGAAAAAGTAGTTTTAATTGATCTATCAGCCATAATTAGATTGATATTGTTTTGTTTTGCTAATTTAATTCCTTCTAGCATTTCTGCTCCAGATGTAGAATCCATAGTTTTGGCCATACGTTTTTGAAATGAAGACAGAATTATATTAACGAGTAAAAAACCAACTTGTTTTTCTTTAATAATTTTTGTAATATCTGTTTCGCGCCATTTTTCTGGTTCCGTTATTTTATGATATCTATCAATATCTAACTCAATACAAATTGAATCTGGTTTGATTTCATTTATGCAATCATCAACATCTTGGACAGAATTTTTGGATACATGTGCAGTTTTAACTAAATAAATTTCTTTATCTTTATAATCTATTTTTATAATATTTTCATTCATATTAAACATTATAGCATTTTGGTATAATTATGAAGTTAGAGGTTTGTATGCTTAGTTATTATGTTGTTTATTTTACAATAATGTCTTTTGTTGGATATATATATGAATGTTTTGCAATGACTCTATGGACTGGGAAATGGGAAAATAGAGGTTTTTTGTATGGTCCAATAATTCCTATATATGGAGTAGGTTCCGTTATTGGTTTGATCGTATTTGGACAAGTATTCACAGAATACACACCAACATTTGTTTTTTGTGTTGGATTTTTTGGTTCAGCATTGTTGGAGTATCCCACATCTTGGACATTAGAAAAATTATTTCATGCATATTGGTGGGATTATTCGTCTGCACCATTAAATATTAATGGAAGAATTAGTTTTTTCTCTAGTCTAGGATTTGGATTAGCTGCAATTATTATTGTTTATATTATTAATCCACATTTATGGCCATTCATTTTAAATGTGAATAATCGGCTTATTGAAATAATTAGTTATATAATCGTTGTAATTATTAGTGTTGATGCTACTTTAACCATTTCGGTGTTAAGTAGTTTTGAAGATAAGGTTAGTATAGCTAATAATTATATTAATGAATATTTAAGCAATACTGTTGAAAACATTAATCCATCTGGTAAGAATTTGAAGGAAGCAATTAAATATACAAAAGAAAATGTTATAGATACCGGGGCAGAAAAGGTTGTTGATACCATGAATTTTCTTTATCATGGTGCTATATCAAGAATAAAAGGTTTTAGAAATTCTTCGAATGAAGGAATAAGTGTTCTAAAATCCAAAATTAAGAATAGAATAAATAATATAAGGAAAAAGAATGAACGATAAAATTAGCATTAGAGGCGCTAGAGAAAATAATCTAAAAAGTATTAATTTGGATTTGCCTAGAAATAAGTTGATAGTGATGACGGGCCTTTCTGGTTCGGGAAAGACTTCTTTAGCATTCGATACAATATATGCCGAAGGACAAAGAAGATATGTAGAATCATTATCAAGCTATGCAAGACAATTTTTAGGTGGTGTCGATAAACCTGATGTAGATTCAATTGAAGGTTTGTCTCCTGCTATTGCAATTGATCAAAAAACAACATCAAACAATCCGCGCTCAACTGTTGCGACAATTACAGAAATATATGATTTTTTAAGATTGTTGTATGCAAGATGTGGTATTGCATACTGTCCGACACACAATGAACCGATTGAACCAATGACAATAAACAGCATGATTAATAAAGTTATGACTTTTGAAAATGGTGAGAGATTAGAGATACTTGCGAATGTTGTTGAAAATAAAAAAGGAACATTTAAAGATTTTTTTGAAAAATTAAAAAAAGAAGGATATTTAAGATTATATATAGATGGAGAATTATATGAGATTGAAAATCTTCCTGAACTAGATAAAAATAAGAGACATATCATTGATGTAATTGTAGATAGAATAGTAAAAAAAGATAATATTCAAACTAGATTATCGGATTCTATAGAAACGGCTTTAAGACTTACTAATGGTACATGCGTTGTGAAACACGGAGATAACAGAGATTTATTTTCTTCCCATCAAGCTTGTCCAAAATGTGGGTTCTCAGTTCCAACATTAGAACCAAGATTGTTTTCGTTTAATTCGCCACTTGGGGCTTGTGATGAATGCAAAGGTCTTGGTGTAACGATGAGCGTTGATTTGGATTATTTGATGCCTGATAAAAATTTGTCAATATCTGAAGGCGGTATTAGATATTATAAAAATATATATGGTACAGAAAATATTGAATGGCAAAATTTTAATTCTTTATTAAAACATTACAAGATATCCGTAACAAAACCTTTAAAAGATTTTACTAAAAAGGAAATGAACATTATTTTAAATGGATCTGATGAAGAAATAAAATATGTTGTTAGGTCATCTGGTGGAACTACATATCATAAGAATGGTTATATTGAAGGCGTCAAAGCTTTAATAGAAAGAAGATTTGCGGAAACTCAATCCAAGTTTGGAAAAGAATATTATGGCTCGTACATGACTGAATCTACATGTGCGAAATGTCATGGTGCAAGATTAAATGATCAGGTACTTTCTGTAAAAATTGGTGGATTGAATATTTATGAACTAACAAAATTGTCTATAACAAAGGCTTATGATTTTATATGCGATTTAAAATTAGATCCAATGAGAGCAGAGATTGCAAAACTATTATTGGCCGAATTGAAATCAAGATTGAAATTTTTAATAGATGTCGGTCTAGATTATTTGACCTTAGATAGAGTTGCTGGTTCACTTTCTGGTGGTGAAGCTCAAAGAATACGTTTGGCAACTCAAATCGGCTCTGCACTAACTGGTGTTTTATATGTTTTGGATGAGCCATCAATTGGTCTTCATCAAAAGGATAATGCGAAACTTATAAACACACTGAAAAAGATGAGAGATTTGGGTAATACTATTATTGTTGTTGAACATGATAGCGAAACAATGATGAATGCTGATTATATTGTAGACATCGGACCAGGTGCTGGCAAAGATGGTGGCGAACTAGTTTTCTTTGGCACTCCTCAAGAAATATTAAAAGATAATAAATCTATTACGGGACAATATTTATCGTTTAAAAAACAAATTGAAATACCAAAAACAAGAAGAACTGGAAATGGAAAACTATTAAAATTAATTGGTTGCAAAGAAAATAATTTAAAAAATATCAATGTAGAATTCCCACTTGGAAAGTTTACTGTTGTGACTGGTGTGTCTGGATCAGGAAAATCTTCATTGGTAATAGAAACCTTAACAAAATCAATAATGAAATCTTTAGATCGTGTGAGAATAAAATCTGCAAATGTATCAAAAATTGAAGGTTTAAAAAACATTGATAAAATTGTTTACATTACTCAAGATCCAATTGGTAGAACTCCACGTTCAAATCCCGCAACATATACTGGAGTATTTGACGATATTAGAGATTTGTTTGCGATGACACCAGATTCAAAGGAGCGAGGTTATACCAAATCAAGATATTCATTCAATGTCCCTGGTGGAAGATGTGAAGCGTGTCAAGGAGACGGCGTTAAAAAAATCTCTATGTTATTTATTCCAGATGTTTATGTTGAATGTGAAGAATGTTTTGGCAAACGTTACAACAACGAAACATTAGAAGTGAAATATAGAGGTAAAAGTATTTATGACGTTTTAAAAATGCCTGTTAAAGAAGCGTTAGATTTTTTTAAAAATCATTCAAAAATTAAAGACAAACTTCAGGTTTTGTATGATGTCGGTCTTGGATATATTGAATTAGGTCAGTCAGCAACTACACTTTCTGGTGGAGAAGCTCAAAGGGTTAAACTTGCTTCAGAGCTTCAAAAGAAGGCTACTGGAAAAACGATGTTCGTATTAGATGAACCAACCACGGGGCTTCATATGGATGATGTTGCTAAACTCATAAAAATAATCAATAGAATTGTTGACAATGGTGATAGTGTTGTCGTTATTGAACATAATTTAGATGTAATTAAATGTGCGGATCACATTATCGATTTAGGCCCCGAAGGCGGGGATGGTGGTGGTAAAATTATTGCTATCGGCACGCCTGAAGAAGTTTCAAAAATTAAGGGCTCATATACAGGAGATTTTTTACGGAAGATTTTGTAGACATAGAAAAGCCAAAGCGTCGCGAAAAAATTGGTGTTGTTGTATTCATCTTAGCAATAATTGGAATTTTTCTTGTTGTGTGAGCTTATGTTACAGCCAGCCATTCGCTAGATTTAACCGCTTCTGATATTGATTCAAATGTAGGGCAATTGGATGGATATTTAACAATTGTATTTGATGGCGATAATGCTCCGCGTCCTAAAAAAACAAGCACGGCCGAAAACATTTTAAAGCGCGCGACCGAATTTTTCACTGGAGATAACAACGAAACAAAAACTACTGAACCTAAAACTGATACAAGTATTAAAACTGAAATTGCAACACCTGAAAATGTTCGAGATTTTTATCGCGAAAAAGATTCAACTGTTTGTCGTATAAAATGCAGCGATTATTATGCCTATACATATGGCGAAGTTTTTGAGCGTGGCCTTTGAAAGATTGGTGTTATAAGTGTTTCCCCTGAAGTGCTAAACGAGCAATTACAAAGCAGTGTTCCAACAAATAATATTAAAGCCATTCAAGAACAAATATATAAACTTCGCTATGAAAATGAAGTTG
>JAZUIZ010000047.1:0-4732 GCA_045642525.1 Erysipelotrichaceae bacterium | reverse complement strand
TTTATCTCACTATTAATATCCTTGTTTGTTGAATTTTCATTATTTGAGCATCCCATTAAAACAAAAGTACTAAGAATTAATAACGATTTTAAAATTTTATTTTTCATTTCCATTTTTCTCCTAAATAATTACTCTTTTATTTTTTTCCGTATATATTGTATACGAAATGTTAAAGTTTTTTTATGGAAAATAATAATGTTTTTTAATCCTATAAATACAAGAGTTTCTTTTTTATTTTGCAGGCCTTTAAATACAAGTATTCTTCGTTTTTTCCACACTTCTCTGCATCCCTAATCCATATAATATAAAAAAAGGATGTACATGATCACAAAACAACAATTAAATATCAAAAATGCTACACCCCAATTCCTGATAATCAAGAAAAGGGATGGCATTTTACTCCCATAACTTTAGTGCGTTAATGTGTGGAATAAACACGTTAGATTTCAATTTCCACGTCAGCTACAAGACGTGTCAGATGACATAAATGGGTCCGGTGGGAGTTTGCTCACACAAGGACACAATTATGGCAGATGATGGGGCGACAGCCCGTGACCGAGTAAGCTCCGCTTACGAGGTTAAGGCTTGTAGCGTTGTTCGATTAAATTAGAATTTCAAATATCTTTAATCAATCTCCAGTTAAGCAACTCTGATACTTTCTTTATTTCATCAATTAGTGTTTGTCCGAATATCCACACTTCTTGTCTCCATGGGTGACCTAAATATCCGTTCTCAAACTTAGTATCAATAAAAAAATAATAATCACCATCTGGATAAAAATCTGGAAAATAGGCATTATATTCTCCACCAAAATATTGATTATCTACTATTTTTACACTTGTCATTTCTTCTTTATTTCGAGGATCAAATTTGAAGGCACTATGCTTCCAATCCAATGCATACCATTCATCATTAGTAGAACCATTAATTAAACATGTACGAATTATCTCTTCCATATTATCAAGCGAACTATCAGACATATTTTCAATAGCATATATGATATGAGGGGCATTAATCGAAAATGGCAAAATAACATTTAATGAATGTCCTCTATATTCACATGAAGGTTTGAAGCCTAAATCTGCATATATTTTATCCCAAACATAGTCATATTCTTCTGTATTATCTAATATCACAATTTTTCTCCTTCAACGTAAAATAAAAATTTAGCCCATATTCTCAAAACTATATCATTTTATTTTTCTATCATTAATATGATTATTTATATATTCTATATCACTTTTAATTTTAAATTCATCTATAAGAAAAGCCAAGACCATAACTATTCCAACATATATAAATGCCATCCAAAAATTATTAGCAAAAAACCATCCAACAATAAATCCAAAGATTAAAACAAGTGCTACGAACACAGCGTATTTTAATATATAGCTTTTTATAATTGACAAACTCAAATATTCATCTAACAAATAATTGGCACCTGTAATCATAAATGCCAAAATAAACAACAGTAAAACAAGCACTATTTCTGCGGTAATCCCCGACCATATGATTGAGCATGTAAATACTGTTAGTATCATCAAAGCTGCTAACAAGCATGTATCTCTTAAAATTTTCTTCATACTGCCCCCTAAAATCTTTGCTTAATATCTTTTAAATATTTCCTTGAAACAATCAACTTCTCATTATTATCAAGTTCCGCCTCTAGATGACTATTTTTTATTTGCTTAATTCCTTTAAGATGATCAATGTTTATTAAGCACGTCCTTGATATTCTTACAATCTCACTTTCCTTAGTCATATCTTCTAGTTCTGCCATTGATAAATCCAAACGATAAACTTCGTTTTCGGTATATATAAATGCCTTTCTGTCGACAATCTCAAAATAATAAATTTCTGATAATGGTATACGTACCTGCCTATCTTCAATAGAAGCTGAAAAATCCATATCAATACTATTGATTTTCTTTACCACTCTCGCCACAAATTCATTATACTCAGGATATTCAATTATTATTGTAAGCGGCTGCTTTTCAACCTGTCTTGTAACAATTTTCATTTGCTATTCCTTTTTACTACATATATTTAATCTGCTCCGCAACTTCACTCTTAAATTTTTTTGAGAATATAGTATATAACATTAAAATAATAAAAAAGATCATTTTTACATACCTAATAAGCATACTCATTTCAGAAGAATAAGGTGAAAGTAATTGACTCCCTAATAAATTACCAAACATATGCACCAGCGCACCTGCAAGAATACTTCGCTTGGTCTTTATATAAACAAACGATACAAATACACTTAATAACATCAAACTTGGTACCATCATTAATGCATCAAATAAAGAATCCTGCAACAAATTATATTGAGCCTGACCAGGTGTAAAATACCAAGCAAGATGCCAAATTGCCCAGATAAATCCAAGAAGTAAAGAAGCCTTCAAAAAGCCAAAGCGTACTATAAGCTTATCTAAAGCATAGCCACGCCATCCAAATTCTTCATTTAAAGGTCCGGATACGAGAGAAAGCAAAATAACTAGCGGCAATATTAACGGATTACCAACAATCGCATGGATAAAATCCATACCCGGCATATCATACCCTAATAGGTTGCCACCAACGTAAATGCACATAATTGATATAACAGAAAAGATAAAAAATACAATCAGTGGCCATTTCCATCCCATATATTTCAAGCTAAAGCATCTTTTGAAATAATCTCTTCTTTCTTCCCTATTATATGTTAAAAACACTATAAATAGTCCTACAACTGATGGGGCCCCACCACCAAAATAGAAAATAAATGTACCTATCGGTGTACCTGTGATTCCTAATATTACAGGTATAAAGCCGCAGATCCATGTCCATACAAGTGTTATAACAAAAAATAGAATCAGATTACTCCTTTTTTTCATATATCACATTCCTCCATTCCTTTTTGTTGAATGTTACCGAAATGTTTATACTATTTCTAGGTCAATATACACTTGTTGCAATTATGTTTACACGAAATACAAAAATGGTCGCCTATAAAGGCGACATCATTCTTTACAAACAGCTCCTCCTCAATAGACCGTATTATCAAAATCATATGTCCAACTATCATTTTACAAAAAAGGAAGAACAATTACTATTATAATTGTTCTTCCGATAATTCTGGCTATTGTAGTTTCGAAACATCATATGCCAGCCTGCTTCCCTTCTGTTTTAACATTCCGATACATACCTTATTGCCCGATATATAAATATCCCTCCCCTTTCACGTTATATCTCAATAACCCGAATTCGCAAACTTCTTTTATATAATATATTTTTCTCTAAAGAGTATAATTACCATTCTAGCTATTTGATTACGCAATTTATCAGCTACGCTTGTATACCCTAATTCTTGTTGAATTTCTGAAATCCATTTTTCTTCAATTGGATGAAAGACGTTTCCTGATGATTGCCTATCCTTTTCTGATTGCTTTCTATGATTTACAATAGATTGAACATCCTCATTAGTTAATAGCTTTAACTGAGTTTGCATGTATGAATATACAGTAGACAATTGTTTATCATTATTAATATCTCTATGGCATTTATCAAAATACTTTAGAACATATCGCTCAATATCACTACGTATTCCACAAAAAGCATTCTGTAAGTCATCATAATTATTATCACATACATGTGAACCTGTTCCAGCTTGATAATAATTTTTTCCTGTGATTAATGCACCTAAACTAGTCCCAAATCCAACTGTTGTGTTCGGAATACACTTCCACGATGTGTTATAGCAGGATGCAACCTCAGATATAATTAAGTGTATTTCCCCATTATAAAATGCACGCTCTATAAGAATATAATCATGTATTCCATTTTCACTCTTCCTAACAAAGGCATAAAAAGAACTTGTTCCACCTTCATATGTAAATTCAGGAAAATTAGTTTCTATATATTCAATTAAAGACTTCTTAATAGATATGCATCGTTCTTTTTCCATGATTTATTTAACTCCCATAGTAGTAAACGGTATTATCAAAATTAATTTTTTCTTATACCAAGAAAAACAACCAACATAATGACATCAAACACAATCATTAGCATCGGAATAAATATAACCATATGAGCCAGTGCAAGTAAGAACGATAAAACCGGAATTAATATCGCAATGAGCTTATATGTTAATGAATCATACAACCAGCTATAAGGTAAAAAATGTGCACCTACCACTATTGCATAGGCTGTTATCATTTGTTCAGGTTTTATCATCCAAACAAGAATAACAACCAGCAAATAAATCATCTGATTAAGTGCAAAAAACACCCCTGCAGAATTAAGTGGATTATCCTTATCAGAGAATTTTATTTTATATATTTTAGAAAACAACAAAGCTAATGGCACCAGTAGTGCAGAACTATATAATGACAATACATTTTTATAATATTGAGTCAAATTAATAAGGTTTACAGCACATATAAAAATCCAAATGATCAATGATGCACTTATAAAATGTGCTCCACATTTCTGGCTGGCAGCATAGTCTTTTTTTGCCCGAACCATTTCTTCTTTATTCATTTAATTATTACCCCTTCAAAGCTCAAGAAATTTCTAAACCGAATAATTAAAATTCAACTTACTATCGCCAGCTCGACAAACTGAAAGTTAACGTTCTGATTTTAGCAATCCATAATAGCAAGCATCACAAACTCCCTGATTATTCCAATCTGAACAGCGTAAAGTACCCTCATACTTCATTCCACATTTTTTCATTACCTTACCAGAA
>JAZUIZ010000046.1:0-17765 GCA_045642525.1 Erysipelotrichaceae bacterium | reverse complement strand
GGGTACTGGAATATCAACCAGTTGTCCATCGGCTACGCCTTTCGGCCTCGTCTTAGGTCCCGACTTACCCAGGGCGGACGAACCTTCCCCTGGAAACCTTGGTCTATCGGTGAATATGATTCTCACATATTTCTCGCTACTAACACCTGCATTCTCACTTCTATACGCTCCAACGCTCCTTACGGTACATCTTCAACGCTGAATAGAACGCTCCCCTACCCAGTACAAGTACTGCCATAGTTTCGGTATAATGCTTAGCCCCGGTAAATTTTCCGCGCAGAATCACTCGACTAGTGAGCTGTTACGCACTCTTTGAAGGATGGCTGCTTCTGAGCCAACCTCCTAGCTGTTCACGCAATTCCACCTCGTTTTCCACTTAGCATTAATTTAGGGACCTTAACTGATGATCTGGGCTGTTTCCCTTTTGACCACGGACCTTATCACTCGTAGTCTGACTGCCGGATAAAACTTTATGCCATTCGGAGTTTGATGCATATCAGTACCTCGGGATGAGGCCCTCAATGTTTCAGTGCTCTACCTGCATAAAGATAAGTTCAACGCTAGCCCTAAAGCTATTTCGGGGAGAACCAGCTATCGCGGCGTTCGTTTGGAATTTCTCCGCTAGCCACAACTCATCCGCCAACGTTTCAACGGGGGTCGGTGCGGTCCTCCAGTTGGTATCACCCAACCTTCAACCTGGTCATGGCTAGATCACAACGGCTTCGGGTCTATGACATCATACTAATTCGCCCTATTAAGACTCGCTTTCGCTACGGCTCCGTATTTTCTACTTAACCTTGCATGATATCATAACTCGCAGGCTCATTCTACAAAAGGCACGCCATCACACGTAAATGTGCTCTGACTTTTTGTAAGCATATGGTTTCAGGGTCTATTTCACTCCGCGGCAGCGGTTCTTTTCACCTTTCCCTCATGGTACTAGTTCACTATCGGTCATTAAGGAGTATTTAGGCTTACCGGATGGTCCCGGCGGTTTCCGACAAAGTTTCACGTGCTCCGTCGTACTCAGGATACCAATAGGTCTCAATGAAGTTTTCGTGTACAGGACTATCACCTTCTACGGCTAAACTTTCCAGTTTATTCCACTAACTAATTGAGTACCACGTTATGGTCCTACAACCCCGACTCAAAGTCGGTTTGGCCTGTTCCCCGTTCGCTCGCCACTACTAAGGGAATCACTTTTGTTTTCTTTTCCTCCAGGTACTAAGATGTTTCAATTCCCTGGGTTTCTCCTTCTAAGAGTATTTATTTATCAAAGAAGTAATTACTCATTACAGTAATTGGGTTGCCCCATTCGGAGATCCTCGGATTGGTGCCTATTTACGACTTCCCGAGGCATATCGCTGTTAATTACGTCCTTCATCATCTCTTAATGCCAAGGCATCCACCATACGCCCTTGCTATTTTATCTAAATATGTGTAAGAAAACTGTTTTATCTGTTTAATGAAATCTTTCAACTATTTCAGAAAAAACCTTTTTAATCTCTATATCTATTGTTATATGTTATTCAGTTTTCAAAGAACAAACGAGAGATTTAATCTCTCAAAACTAAACAAGAAATAAATTGAAGAGTTAATGAACGTCAAGATGTACAAAATTTTTATCTCCTTAGAAAGGAGGTGATCCATCCCCACGTTCTCGTAGGGATGCCTTGTTACGACTTAACCCCAATCATCGGTCCTACCTTAGACAGCTCCCTGGATTGCTCCTTGGGCCACCGGCTTCGGGTATTACCAACTCTCATGGTTTGACGGGCGGTGTGTACAAACCCCGAGAACGTATTCACCGCGGCATGCTGATCCGCGATTACTAGCGATTCCAACTTCATGGAGTCGGGTTGCAGACTCCAATCCGAACTGAGACATATTTTACAGATTTGCTCCACATTGCTGTATTGCGTCTTGTTGTATATGCCATTGTAGTACGTGTGTAGCCCAGGCCATAAAGGGCATGATGATTTGACGTCATCCCCACCTTCCTCCGATTTATCATCGGCAGTCTCTCTAGAGTCCCCAACTAAATGATGGTAACTAAAGACAAGGGTTGCGCTCGTTGCGGGACTTAACCCAACATCTCACGACACGAGCTGACGACAACCATGCACCACCTGTCACCTTGATAAGCTCTACTATATCTCTATAGCTTTGCAAGGGATGTCAAGGCCTGGTAAGGTTCTTCGCGTTGCGTCGAATTAAACCACATACTCCACCGCTTGTGCGGGGCCCCGTCAATTCCTTTAAGTTTCACACTTGCGTGCATACTCCCCAGGCGGATTACTTATTGCGTTAGCTACAACACTGAGTTTCCCCAACATTTAGTAATCATCGTTTAGGGCGTGGACTACTAGGGTATCTAATCCTATTTGCTCCCCACGCTTTCGTGCCTGAGCGTCAGTAACAGACCAGGTAACCGCCTTCGCCGCTGGTGTTCTTCCATATATCTACGTATTTTACCACTACACATGGAGTTCCATTACCCTCTTCTGCACTCTAGTCTGCCAGTATCCAAGGCTGTATTGAGTTGAGCTCAACGCTTTCACCTTAGACTAAACAGACCGCCTGCGCACCCTTTACGCCCAATAAATCCGGATAACGCTTGCCACCTACGTATTACCGCGGCTGCTGGCACGTAGTAAGCCGTGACTTTCTAGGAAAGTACCGTCAGCTAAGAACCATTTCCTGATCTTAGTATTCTTCCTTTCCCACAGAGCTTTACGATCCGAAGACCTTCATCACTCACGCGGCGTTGCTCGGTCAAGGTTTCCCCCATTGCCGAAAATCCCTTACTGCTGCCTCCCGTAGGAGTCTGGGCCGTGTCTCAGTCCCAATGTGGCCGTTCATCCTCTCAGACCGGCTATGTATCATCGCCTTGGTGGGCCGTTACCTCACCAACAAGCTAATACAGCGTAAGCCCATCCCATAGCGACGCAAACGCGTCTTTAATAATCTCAAGATGCCTTAAGATTACCTATGCGGTATTAATAGTCGTTTCCAACTGCTATCCCCCACTTTAGGGCAGGTTGCCTACGTATTACTCACCCGTTCGCCACTAACTCGATCAAAAAAGCAAGCTTTTTTGATTTTGTCCGTTCGACTTGCATGTATTAAGCACGCCGCCAGCGTTCATCCTGAGCCAGGATCAAACTCTCCGTTTGATGACTCGAATTATTTATGCTCAAATTTGAGCTAAATTTAAATGAATTGACGTTTTGTTTAATTGCTTCTTATTTAGTTTTCAAAGATCAAATCAGCCAGTATTTAAGCCATTTTTTGAAGCTTCATATGCCCCAACAAAATCACCTTAAATACGTGGTGCTTTATTATGTTAACAAAACAAAAACACAAAGTCAACACTTTTCAAGCATTTTTTTAAATTTTTTTATTATTTTAAAATCTAACTAATCATTATCAAAAAAAGCAATATTTTTTGAGTTTTCATCAAATATTTGGCCAAAGTATTTTAGTACATATGAATTAATATATGAGAAGTCAAAAGGCTTTTCTTGATTCTCTATCATTTTGATTAATTCATCTTTTGTATCAACACATATTTTTTTGATATCTTCAGGATAATTCATTATATTTGAATGATATTCAAATTCGTTTTTATCAAGAACAATATGAGATCCATCTGGAAATACTTTTACATCTAAATCATAATCAATATTTTTAATTGCTTCTCCATCATAAATTGATGGTGATGCAATATTACAATAGTAATATATTCCAGCTTTTCTTATCATCGAAATAACATTAAACCATTTATTATCATAAAAAAAACAAATCGCAGGTTCCTTTGTTAACCATCTTCTATTATCAGATTCAACAACCCAAGTATGATCAGTAACAGCAACACAAAAATTTTTTTGAACATCAATCACTAATGCTTTTGACCAAGTTCGATGCAAACTACCATTGTGTTTATATGATTGAACAAAAACTCTATCGCCTATTTTTAATTCTTCCATAAAAGAATTATAGCATATACTTTTTTAGACTATGTATAATTGTTGGAACAACAATCAACAATACAATCGTAGTAATAAAACTATAAGGCAAATTATAAATTATAGAAATATTCCAAGCCTCAAATGAAGTTGTTGAAGATGAACCACTCCAAAACAATGCTCCACTTAAAACAATACAAAATGTTCTAATAAACATCATAAAAATAATTCCCAGTTCAATTTCTATAATTTTTTTGTTTGAATAAAAAATAGAACTGATTCCAATAATTCCACTTGGAATAATGTAATCAAAAAAATATTGAAACACAGATATAAAATATGGATTTAATCCTAAAATGCTAGATACAAGCCACCACAACAAACCACAAATCACTCCATCGCCAACACCTAAATGAAAAGAGCAAACAACAATCGGAATAAGAGAAATATTAATTGAACCACCAGATGGCATATTCAAAAATGGTATAAAAGATTTTATATAATCTAGCACCAAAGCCAATGCACAATAAATTGAAATAAAAACAATTTTCTTATTATTATTCATAAAAAAACACCTTATATAAAGGTGCTCTCCTACGCTAGAATTACCTAGATCAGGTTAACGGGTATAATCTCAGCCTCTTACAGCACCCCTACAAATATATACTAATATAAATTATTCATTATTTCTATAGCATCTTGATAATGCCAATATTGATCCAAACTAGGATCACCTGGTGCATTTGCAGTAATTAATATATATGATCTATTTTTTGCTCGATACAAAACCAAAATACTTTGTCCTGATTCATCAGTGAAACCAGTTTTACCACCAAGAACTTCAACACAATCATTTTGTATGTACAACAAGGTTGAAAAAAGAAGTATGCCATCTTTAGTAGTGTATGTAAAAGATTCTAAAATTTTTCTTCCTTCTTCATAACTCAAAACATCAATGGTATATTTCAAGATATCATTTAATGTAGTGTAATGATTATCATCATGCAATCCAGTTGTATTAACAAAATTTGTATCATCACATCCTATTGACTTTAGTTGTTTATTCATTTCTTCAACAAGATTCATTCCGTGATTTATAAAATAGTTTTCTAACGCAACTGCGGCATCTGCGCCAGATGGAAGAATTAATGCATATAATAATTCTCTTATTGTATATTCATAATCAGCTTCTAGATAAGCAATCGATGCATTTTCTTCTATTAATAGATTAATTTGTTCTTGACTGATGCTTGATACATCATCAAGGTTAGGTATAAGATTTAAAACTGTATCCAAAGTCATAATCTTTGTCAAAGAAGCTGGATAGATTTTTTTATCAGCTTCTTTAGAATATAAAACTTTAAAATCTGACAAACGCACTAACAAATATTCTTTGCTATGGATATCAAAATTAAACTGTGAAATGTCATCATAAACAAAATCGTTGATCTCAGTAATATCAACGTTTTTCTTTTCTTTACACGCACAAAGAAATAATAAACAGCAAATTATAAAAAACAATTTTTTCATTAATTCATCGACCTATAAAAATCATAAGATTTAAGCTTTAAATCACTATTTTCAATAAAAAAATTAGCAATCAAATAAAAATCAAATTGATTAAATTCAAAATTTTTCAAAACATCATAATTATTAAAATCGCCCTTAACAATAAGCCTAAATTTTTTTAATGTATCAACAGGCAATGTTGGATTTCCGTTTAAATGTTTTTCGCATACAAAACCACCATCGATATTAGATAAAGAAACAATCTTCGTTTTTCCACAAATAGAACATCCATCAACATTAGGCATAACTCCAAATTTTTTTGTTAAATATGAGAAGTACATTGAGCTAAGCAAAAATCTATTTTCATATTTCATATTTTTAAATACAAAATATAGTGAATCAAAAGAATCAATATCCCTGTTTTTTAAGGTAGCCTCTATCAAAATATTTTTTATGGACATCATTTCAATATCGTCATCTTCAAAAAAATTATTAATTAATTTACTACCATGAATAGAATATATTGTTTTCCCTTCTTTGTAATCAATAATAAATTCATATAAACACATTGGCAAAAAATGATTTTTACTATTAATTTTCTTTGAAGCTTTGCCTACCAAAGAAATAATTCCATATTCTTTGGTTATAACCTGCATTAAAACATCAGATTCTTTATAATCACTTTGAGTTAATACAATGCCATTAATCTTATCATTCATCTTTGTCGCCTTTGAAATAGCCAAGATCAAATAATTGTTTTTCTGAATTTAACCAATCCTCTACAACTTTTACAAACAGCGATAAATATATTTTTTTGCCATTATAAAGTTTAGAAATATCAACGCAAGACTGCTCATTAATTTTTCTAAGCATTGATCCTGATTTTCCAATAATGATTGCCTTATGCGATTGCTTATTACAAATAATACTTGCACTAATAAATACTTTGGAAGTTTTTTCCTTTATTTCTTCAACTTTGCACGCAACTAAATGAGGAACTTCTTGTTGTGTATTTATTATTATTTTTTCTCTTATTATTTCCGATATTTGAAATGAAATATTCATATTAGTGTTTGTATCACTAGGGTAGTATTGAACTTCATCATTAAGATATTTTTTTACAGTAACAAGTAATTCATTTAAATTTTCTCTATTTAACGCACTGATAGGAATTATTTCATCAAATTTATAATTACTATCCGCAAAAGCTAATCTAGATATTAAACGGTCTTTATTCATCTCATCAATTTTATTAACAACTAAAAAAACAGGTACTTTATAGGAATATACTTTATTTAAAATTTGTTTGTCTTCTTCTTGTAGTCCTTTGTTTCCATCTATTAAATACAGAACAGCATCAGCACCATCAGCTTGAGAAAGCGCTTCTTTATTCATAAACATGCCAAGAGAAGTTTTGGCCTCATGAATCCCTGGGGTATCAATGAAAATAATTTGATAGTCATCATCATTCAAAATACCTAAAATAGCATTTCTTGTTGTTTGAGCTTTATTTGTAGTAATTGCAAGTTTTTTATTTAAAAGACTATTCAACAATGTTGATTTGCCAGCGTTTGGTCTTCCGAGTAAAGCAATAAAGCCAGATTTCATTTATAACACCCTTCTAAGTAAACACACCACACAAACAACAAGCGCACCAAAAGCACTTATTAAAACAGCAGCACTAGATAAATCTTTAATTATTCTTATTCTTTCATCTTTTTGTGAATTTAAATAGTCACATAGTTTTTCTATTGCGGTATTAAATATTTCGCACATAATCACTAATGATATGCAAATAATAAATGCTAGCCACTCATAAAAATCTAATTTAATAATCATACCTCCAATAATCGCAATGATTCCTAAAACAATTTGTATTAGAACAGCTTTGTGATTAATGGCAATTTTTAAACCATGAAATGAATCAAAAAATTTTTTCATTTTAAATCACCAATAATTTTATTTTGTAAAGTAAACATTTTTTTCTCATCTGATTTATTCATGTGATCATACCCAAAAAGATGTAGCAAGCCATGCACAAAGAGAAAAACAAATTCTCTCTTGTCACTATGTCCATATTCTATAGCTTGTTCAAAAACCCTATTTCTATTGATAAAAATATCGCCTAATTCAATTTCATTATCGTAATCTATTATTTCATTTGAATCGAGCAAAGCGAAAGATATTACATCAGTAACAGCATCTATATTGCGATATTCTTTATTAATCTTTTTTATAGTTTTAGGGCCAACTATCAGTAAAGATAAAGCATATTTATCTTCAAGTTTTAAAGTTTTTAGAGTTAATTCGTAGTATTTATTTAATAATGGATAATATTTTTCTAAATCATTATATTTGGTCTTATTAATGATATTCAACATATTCTCATTATACATTACTTGAGCATATACACATTTTGTGATATATTAAATTAGCAGTCTAACAGTTAGAGTGCTAATTATATGCTAGGAGGTATAAAAATGGCTATTAAACAATTTAAAACTGAATCAAAAAGATTATTAGATATGATGGCAAATTCCATCTATACTAATACAGATATTTTCTTAAGAGAATTGATTTCAAATTCTTCAGATGCTTTAGATAAAAGACATATTATGTCACTAACAGACACAAACATCGTAGAAGATAACCCTCACATCAGCATTGATATTGATAAAAAGAATAGAACAATCACCATTGCTGATAATGGTGTTGGTATGGATAGTAAAGAATTAGAAGACAATCTAGGCACTATAGCAAAATCTGGATCATTTGATTTTAAAAATAACCTTGATGACAAAAATGAAAATGATATTATTGGCCAATTTGGCGTAGGCTTTTATTCTGCATTTATGGTTGCGGACAAAGTCGAAGTGATTTCTAAAAAAATCAATACAAATAAAGCTAATAAATGGACATCAAATATGGATGGCTATGAAATCGAAAACGCAAATAAAGACGATTACGGAACATCAATTACACTTCACATCAAAGAAAATACTAAAGAAAAGAAATATGATAAATATCTAGATACAAACGAAATACAATCATTGATAAAAAAATATTCTGATTTTATTAGATATCCGATACAAATGATGGTCGAAACATATAAACCAGCTGAAAAAGATGGAAAATCAGAAAAAACTATTGAATTACAAACGATAAACTCTATGACCCCTATTTGGAAAAAGAGCAAGAAAGATATTAAACAAGATGATTATGATGATTTTTATATGCAGGAATATTATGATTATGTAAAACCATTAAAAACAATTCATTATAAAGTTGAAGGAAACACTTCTTATACTGCCCTTCTTTATATTCCTACAGAAAGACCATACAATTACTACACAACTGATTACAAATTTGGATTAAAGTTATATTCTAGAGGCGTATTTATAAAAGATGAAGCAAAAGAAATTGTGTCTGATTATTTTAGATTTATTAGAGGAGTTGTAGACTCTGATGATATTTCTTTAAATATATCTAGAGAAATTTTGCAACAAGATTATCAAATGAATAATCTAAAAAAATCTATAGACAAAAAAATAAAATCAGCACTAGAAAATATGCTTGAAAAAGATAGAGATAACTACGAAAAGTTTTTTGATGCATTTGGTTCTCAATTAAAGTATGGATGCTATGACAAATTTGGCACAAACAAAGATGTGCTAATTGATTTATTAATGTTTAAATCATCAAAAGAAGATAAATATGTAACATTAAAAGAATATGTAGCAAATATGAAAAAATCTCAAAAAGAAATATATTATGTTTCTGGTGAAGATATTAATAAGATAAAAGAATTGCCACAAATGGAAAAAATATTAGATAAAAAATATGAAGTATTATATTTCACTGACTCAGTTGATGAATTCTTAACTTCTATAATTACTGAATATGACGGAAAGAAGTTTAAATCCATCCTTAAAGGAGATTTAGATCTTGACACAAAAGAAGAAAAGAAAGAATTAGATAAAAAGATTGAGGACAATAAAGAATTATTGGAAAAAATTAAAGAAATTCTAAAAGATAAAGTTACAGATGTTAAATTATCTTCGAGATTAAAATCTCATCCAGTGTGTCTTGTTTCTGATGATCAATTATCAATTGATATGGAAAAAGTCCTGAAACAATTAAATCAAGAAAACGCTAAAGCAAATAAAATTTTAGAAATAAATCCAAATCATGAATTATTCATTGCCCTATCAAAAGCATACGAAAATAAAAAAGATATAAGTGAATATGCAGAACTGCTATATGATCAATCATTATTGATTGCTGGTTTGCCTATCGATGATCCTGTAGCGTATACACAAAAAATAAGTAAACTAATGATTGATTCCATAAAATAGTCTGTGCAAATCGCACAGACTATTTTTTATACTCATAATTGTTTCTTAGTTATACTTTAATACATTATCAATATTATTTGACATAGTATCTAAATTTGAAAGTTCTTTTTGATTATATAATCTTCGTTCTTCGAATAAATTACGAACATTTAATAATTCACTAATATAACTATCCTTTAATTCAGCAGTTGAAGATAAAATTTCATTATCAATTTCAGTAAATTGCTTTGCAATGCTTGATAAATCAGCTGATAAATTCTTTTTCTTATTAACTAAATCGTAGAATTCGCTCTTTAACTCTGAAGTTGTATTATTAAATTCATCATATGCTATTTCAATTTCTTTTTTATTATCAGCAGCATATATATTCTTTCTATCAAGCAATTCTTTATTTAATTTTTGTATTTCTTTTTCATTACCTTCAATAATGCTTTCTTGTTCTTGTTTTGCTTTCTTAATTAACTCATATATTGCGTTTTGCTTATTTTGTTCATCTCTAAGCATTGCGTCATAAGCTGAAGAGATGTCAGAAATCTGATCTTCGTATTTTTGAAGTTTTTCATTTTTTCCAGCTTCAAGTTTTTCGATTTCTTCGTTAATCTTATCTAAAGCCTCATTACGCTTATTAACTAAATTTGCTAATACCAAGTTGTGTGAATCTTCTAGAGCTTTTAATCTTTCTTTAAAGGCTCTTGCTTTATTTGTAAGTATCGAATCATCATTTGTAGATGAGTCATTAATGATTTGAGATCTAGTTCTTAATAAATTGTCATAATCTGACATCGTTAAAGCAATCTGTGATTTTATATTAGCAACACGTTTATTATGTGACTCTTCTAAAGTTGCTTGTTGAACAGCAATTGACTTCATCTTATTCTTAATGTTGTCTATATAAGCAGCTGTTTCTTTCTTCATAGAGTTCATTTGAGTTATTTTTTCACTAGAATATGCTTCAAGTTTTGAAGTTTCAATTTCTTTTTGCTTTTCTAAGTTTGCAATTTCTTCCTTCAAATTAGTGCATTTCTTTCTAACTTCATCAACATAATCATCATATGCCTGTTTCTTGGCAGCTAAAACAGAATTATAATTTGATTTAATCTTCTCGATTTCAGCATTATTATCTTCACGTTTTTGTTCAAGCATAACTGCAAATTCACTCTTTGCAATATTATTTTTATCAACTAATTCGTCATATTGTTGCTGAGCAGCTTTTGTCATTTCAGCAGCAGCATTATATTTAGCAATATGCTCCTTCTCACTACTTTCTCTACGTTGGTTAATCTTATTAATAAGCTCATCCAAATTAGCATTTTTAGCATCCAATTCTGCTTTACGATTTTTAATTTCTTCATCATATTGCATTGATATGGAATTTTGCTTATCTAAATATTGTTTCTCAACTTCAGCATATTCACTCTCAAGTTGTTTAGAAAAATTTTCAATTTCTAAATCATTTGCTTCCTTAAGAACTTTTATTTGTTCTGATAATTCGTCCTTATAATCTTGCAATTCATTTTTACGTTTGCCTAATTCTTCATTTAAACTTTGTTCTAACTTATCTGCTTCTGTCTTAACTTTTTCATAATCTAAATTAACTAAAGCATATTCGTTATCAACTTTTTCTTTTTCAGAATTGCATTCATCTACAATCTTCAAATAATCATCCTCGATATATTGTTTCTTCAAAGCGTTTTCTGTAGCATTATCGTTATATTCTTTTTGTTTTAATTCAAAATTAGTTTGAACAGTAAATAATTCTTGATTTGGTATATTTTCGTAATCAAGAGTAATTTTATTTAATGCTTCATTTTGTTCTCTTGCTAACTCATCAAGTTTATTCAAATGATTAGTATCAATTTGTTTCAATAAATTATCGTGTTCATTTTTGTTATTTTCTATTTCTGCTCTTAGTTTAGAAATTTCATCCAAAATTTCTGATTTTCTAACTTGCAATTGACTAATCTTATTTTCATTTTCTTCATGAAGCGCATCTAAATCACTATCAAGTTTAGCCTTTTCTTCTAAGTATTCATTTTCTCTATTTGCAAATGCATTTTTTAAATCTTCAACATCTTTTTCATGTTTCTTCAACATCTTATCTAGTTTAATATTGTGTTGTCTTTCAGCTTCAGCTATAGAAATGGAATGATTATTTTTAAGTTCTTCTATTGCATCAGAACAGTTTGTTTTTAAACTAGCAATCTCATCTTCGAAATTTTTTGTTAATTCTGCTTTTTTATCAGCTAAAGAAGCCATATTCGCATTGTGCTTGTCAAGATTTTCTTGCATAGAAACGCGCAAAGATTCAATACTCTTTTCAAGTTCAAGTTTTCTATTTACTGATTCACTTAAATATGCTTTATGTTCTTTATCCAAAGCTGCTTTTTTCTTCTCGTATTTAGCTTTGTAATCTTCTAAATCTTTGTTTAATTTTTCAGTTTCAACAGAAATATTATCAATATCAATCTTAGTTTGAGAAATACGCTCGCTTATTTCCTTTTTTCTCTTTGAGTAATCTTTCTTTGTGCTAGACAAAACTTCTGCATTATTCTTTTTATGGTTCTCAATATCTGCTGCGTTGTCAATTGTCAATTTTTCAATGTCATTTTTTAGTGTTTCAATTCTTGTATGGCACTCATTTTCAAAATCAATCAAACTAGATTCAGCCTCATTGACATCATTACTAAAATCATCAATTGTCTTACGATATTGTTCATCATGATTTTTATATCTTTCATTTAAGAACTCATTTCTGTTCTTTAATTGTTCCTCTTCTTGAGCCAAACAATATTTTAAGGAATTAAGTTCATCATCAAGTCTTGTCTTTTCAGATTGATATTTTTCATCTAATGCATTTAAGTATTTAGCATATTTTTCTTTTAATTCGGCATCTACGGCATCAAGCTGTTCTTGTGCGTCTTTAGAAACACCCTTCTTTTTATCACTTAAAATTTTAGATAGATAATCAAGTTCTGCTAACTTGTGATCATATTCGTTCTTTTCACTTTCAACTAATTCTTCAAATCTTTTTTGTTTGTTTTCGAGATCATTGGTCAATACGCCAATATCTTTTAACAATTTGGCATTTTCAGCTTCGTGTTTTGCAACAGTGCTCTCGTATTCGTGATTGTTACGAATTTTTGAAGAATCTAATTCTTTAATAAGATTATTTCTTAAATTTGTTAATGAATCAGCTTCAGTATATAAGTCTTTTAATTCATTCCTCTTCTCTTGAAGTTCAACATCTTCTTCGGCTTTGATTTCATCCATCGTTGCACGATGACCGTCAAATAACTTTTTCAAAGTCTCTTTATGTTTTTTCTTAATTTCTTTTTCAGTTTCTTGAAGTTCATTTATTTGAACTTTAGTAGCTTCGTTTAGTTCTTGTTTAGCATTTACAATATTGTTAAGTTGGGCTTTCTTCTTTTCAAGAACTTTATCATAATTCTCTTTTAAAGCTGCAACCTTTGCCTCATAATCAGCTTCTTGAGATTGTTTTATCTCTCTTAATTCGTCTAAACTCTTATCAATACTCTTCTTCTTTTTTTCAAAAGAAGCTTTATCAATATCTAATTTTTGATTCAACAAAGCCTTCTTTTTTTCTTTTAATTCATCAATTTTTTTGTTAATTTCTTTTTTTCTTAATTCGTATTCTTCTTTATACTTTGCTTGTTTATTCTCAAATTTAATTAGTTCTTTGTTCAATTGTTCTGCTTTGGAGTTAATATCATCTTTTAAAATAACTTGTTTTTCATCAAGAGCTTTTAATTGTTCAACATGTTTTACATTATTCTTTTTGGTCTCAACTTGCGAAGTTTCGATTTGTTGCTTAAGTTGACCTATTTCTTGCTTTTTTTCAATAATCTCATTCTCAATTTCAAGTTTATTTAGAGAATTAATGTGCTTATTTCGCTTGTTATTATCAAAGAAGCCCATACATATTACCCCCAAGTTATCATAAAAATTATAACAAAGTACCTTATAAAATTAAACATAAAGGTATAAAAATACTGGTGGTATTGTTGATTTTTAATATGTTTATTGCTAAAATAGGAAGGCACGGAATAAAAAATACGGTTCCTTAGCCAAGTGGTAAGGCAATAGACTGCAACTCTGTGATCGCCGGTTCGAATCTGGCAGGAACCTCCAAAGTGGGGATGTGGCGGAATGGTAGACGCGAGGGACTTAAAATCCCTTGGTAGAAATACTGTGAGGGTTCAACTCCCTCCATCCCCACCACTTATTGAATATTGGCGTGACAGTGCGCCCATAGCTCAACTGGATAGAGTGTCTGGCTACGAACCAGGAGGTTGCGAGTTCGATTCTTGCTGGGCGCGCCATTTTGTATTTCGGGATGTAGCTCAGCTTGGTAGAGTACTTGATTTGGGATCAAGGTGTCACAGGTTCGAATCCTGCCATCCCGACCATTGTTTTATTCCGTATGGCGAGGTAGCTTAGTTGGCTAGAGCGATCGGTTCATACCCGGTAGGTCGTGAGTTCGAGTCTCACCCTCGCTACCACTATTTGGACCCTTAGCTCAGTTGGTCAGAGCTTCCGGCTCATAACCGGGTGGTCATAGGTTCGAGTCCTATAGGGTCCACCATTTATATTTGCAGAAGTACCCAAGTGGCTGAAGGGTCCGGTCTTGAAAACCGGTAGGTCGTGCGAGCGGCGCCTGGGTTCGAATCCCAGCTTCTGCGCCATTATCGCGAGGTAGAGCAGCCCGGTAGCTCGTCAGGCTCATAACCTGAAGGCCGTAGGTTCAAATCCTACCCTCGCAACCATAAGATGGTTCTGTAGCTCAGTTGGTAGAGCAATGGACTGAAAATCCATGTGTCGCCAGTTCAATTCTGGCCGGAACCACCATTAAAAAAATACCTCAATAATTTATTGAGGTTTTTTTATTTATCTATTTGTGAACAATTATCTATTCGTTATTATCTTCTTCCTTTGTATCATCACTGCTTGCTTCACTATCATTGTTACTGCTTTCTTCAGCATTATTTTTAATCTCTCCTTGAATAGGCTTCTCCCACGGACAAGCAGTAGTATAAACATTTCTAGAAATATCTTCGGTATAATAACATTTTTTACTACCATCGTTAAAACTAGAAACTATATCGTAATATCTTGTTAAAAGATCCAAGCCATATGCTGATGTAAAAACATAGTTTCCATCTCTCATCACTAATTCAAGATTTTGAAACTTTAAAGATGGATAATAATGAATCTCAGATATTTCATTAATTAGTGTATAATCTAACTCATTCATTTTCTTTTCAACAAGAATTAAATCATCATGCATAAAGCCTTCAATAAGAGGAACTTTTTCAATTAAATATAAATTATCCCTATTTAATAAAATCTTGCTATCATCAAATAAAACCAAAACATTTTCACCATTATCAAGAGTATATCCAATAATCTTTTTTTCTGTAACACTTATTTTAATAAGTTGATTGTCTAACATCTTTACTGAACATGTATCAATCAAAGGATTCTTTTTTATCTTGCTTTGTACACTTGAAGGCAAAGTAAACAAATAAATATCTTTTGTTGATAAACCACTTAGTTCAATTATTTCTTCATCTTTTATATAAATGTTGCCTTCAACTGAAATGGCACTAATTTTTGATTTATTAGATAGTAAATATATCAATGAGATAATCAAAAAGCCAAGAATTATACTAATAAAAAAATTCCTGCGCTTTGCTTTTTCGTATTTAGTTTCTAAAGCATGAACTTTTCTAGCTTTAAAAAAAGATATATTTTTTAAAAAACTCTTTTTATCGTCTAACAATTGAATTTCTCAACTTCCATGACAAGTTTAATGTCATATTTTTCTTTAACTTTGTCTTGAATTTCTAAAGCGATAGCTAAATAATCATCAGCTGTGCCACCACCGTTATTAACGATGAAATTAGAATGTTTACCTGATACACAGATTCCATTCTTACATATACCACGATAGCCTAAACTATCTATAAGTTCCCAAGCAAATTTTCCTTCAGGATTTCTAAAACATGAACCAGCACTTGGCATTTCTAATGGTTGAGTTTGTCTTCTTCTTGCAAGTCTATCTTGCATAAGTTCCATTATTGCTTCTGGATCTTTTTTAGCTAATTTTAATTTCGCTGCAACAACTAACCAATGTGGATGATCTTGGAAAATTGAACGACGATATGAGAAATTACATTCATCGTTTTGCATCCAAACTAGTTCATTATCTTTTAATACTAGTACTTGCTTTATTACATCAGCCATTTCGCCTTTGTATGCACCAGCATTCATATAAACTAAGCCACCAATTGTTCCAGGAATACCTGCAGCAAATTCTAGGCAGCTATAACCTTGTTTTGCAAGAGTATTTGCTAAAGCTGGAGCCATAACACCAGCTTCAACATATATTTCATCATTACTTATTTCATATGAATTAATCTTTTTTAAACAAACTACAACACCATCATATTCAGATTCGCCACATATTAAGTTTGAGCCATTGCCAACAACTTTAAACATTACTTTGTTTGTCTTTAAATAGTTAATGATTTCTTTTAAATCATCAACACTATTTGGCATAACAAAATGCTTAATATGGCCACCCATTTTTAAGGTTGTTAAACCTTTAAAATATTTATCTTGGCTATATTCGCCGTGTTGTTTTAAGAATTCTTCAATCATATACTTTCTATTGCTTTCACAATGTCTTCTAGGACATTAGGATTACCAAGATTTTTTGCGTTTTGTGATAATTGCATAAGTCTATTATCATCATTAATAATATCACTTACACTCTTATATAATAAATCACCTGTTAGATCTTTTTCTTCAATCATAATTGCTGCATCATTATCTACTAAAGCTTTGCCATTGTAGTATTGATGGTTATTTGGAACATATGGTGAAGGAATTAATATTGCAGGCATACCAATTGCTTCAATTTCTGACAAAGTTGTTGCCCCTGCTCTACATATTAATAATGTAGAATTCTTCATAACGTTTGCGCCATCAATATGTTCAAACACTTTTAAATATTCTGTTTGTTTTATATTTTTAATTGCTTCTTCATAATGTGATGAACCAGTTGCGTATACTACTTGGTAGCTTCCATCTAACATCTTAAAATAATCAATTAGTTTTTCATTGACTGAACTAGAACCAAGTGATCCCATAAAGATAACTACAGTTTTCTTTTTTGGATCTAGTCCTAAATCTTTTATCACCTTTACATCTTTCACAAGATTATATGCTTTAGATGATTGTGGATTTCCTAATATCTTAGTATTTTGATTTTTGAATTGTTTTAAGTTTTCTTTGTATGAGCCGATTATTAAATCAACTTTGTTGTCTAAGATTCTATTAGCTCTGCCAACAAATGAGTTTTGTTCATGAATTACAGTTTTTAATTTTAGTTTGCATGCAGCTGCCATTACAGGAATGGAAATATAATTTCCAAAGCCAATGGCCATATCAAAACCATTTAATAATTTTAGGCATTGTTTGTATGCTTTTTCTATCGAAAGAATACTTTTTATCTTTTGTCCTATACCACCACGAGTTGTATAGACATCTAAACCAATATATTTAAAGTTATGTGCTGGTATTACATCTTTCTCCATACGATCGTTAGAACCAATAAATGTAATATCATGACCTTTTTTCTCTAATTCTTCAGCTAGTGATATTGCAGGATAAATGTGCCCTCCTGTACCACCAGCTACCATAGCTATTTTCATACTTTAATTTTAGCACACAAAAAAGATGGCTTTTTAGCCATCTATTGCTCGATTATCTCGTCAGATTTGAAGTTAAAGAACTTGTCTATTATTAGTTTTACCGCAATTGGATTAACCACTAATAGGAAGACATTATAGATAATTACATGAATAATGAATCTAGTGTCTATTAAGTTAATTAATGGTTTAAATAAGAA
>JAZUIZ010000045.1:0-4306 GCA_045642525.1 Erysipelotrichaceae bacterium | reverse complement strand
TACCTTGTCTGTACATAATTCTCATTACCTTTCTAACCTTTGATAGGATGTAAGTAGTAACCGTTGTTTACTCTTATTTTGTACTGTAGGTTGTCTACTTAAAAGAGGTTGAGACTATGGGATTCTATCATTCTGTTTATGGTTGGATAAGCTAAGTGCTTTTATGTCACGCAAGGTTACACGATAAGATCGCCATAGTAGATAGACAAGGTTTCTAGAAAGGCGGTCTTTTTTATGACCTATTATATCGGCGTTGATATCGCCAAATATGAGCACGTCGCTAGTATAGTTGATTCCGCAACAGGAGAACTAATAGTCGACTCTTATCATTTCGATAATAGTCTCAAAGGTTTTAAAGAACTATTATCTCATTTATCTAAGTTAAATAAGAAGGATGTGGTTATAGGTTTTGAATCTACAGCACATTATCATCAAGCCTTATTTAACTATCTAACTAGTGATCACTATAAGTGTTATTTAATTAACCCTTTAATGATTTCTAGATTTAGATCAATATCTTTAAGAGATAGTAAGAACGATAATATCGATTCTAGAACTATCTCAAGTTTTCTATTACTTGAACACAAAAATCTAATTAATGAAGAATTCGAGGTTAATGAACTTAAAGAACTTTGTCTACAAAGAAGTTTCCTAATGGAGAATTCTACTAAGTTAAAGATTAAATTAGTATCTTACTTAGATAGAGTATTTCCAGAATTATGTAAGACAATACCTGATGGAACGCTATATTCTAAAGGAGTTTACGCAATTCTTAAAGAATGTCCTACAGCTAAAGCAATAAGTGAAACTAGGATTGATCATCTGGTTAGTGTAGCTAAGAAGGCATCATCTGGAAGATATAAAGAATCGATGGTTATCAAGATTAAAGAAGCAGCTAAATCTTCTATAGGATTTGATTCTGAAGCTTTAGCTTTAAAGATTAAACAATCAATCGAAACCTTAGAATCATATAAAAAGCAGATAGATGAAATCAATAGTTCTATAACTAACCACGAATTAGTTATTAACTCACCCCTTCACCAAATAAAGGGAATCAACTCTATTGAGATTGGTTACATCATGTCTGCCATTATTAGTATAAACCGATTTGACTCACCAGAGAAACTAGTAGCATATGCAGGACTAGATCCAAAGGTTAGACAATCTGGAACTTGGCAAGCAAGTAAGACTAGAATGTCTAAACGAGGAAACGTTCTTTTAAGATACGCTTTGATTTGGACAGCTAACAACATTCGTAAGCATCCTTCTAAGATGAAAGATTATTATGAACTTAAAAGATCCCAAAATAAGTCTCACTATAACGCTTTAGGACATTGTGCAACTAAACTAATTAGATACATCTTCTGGATTCTTAATAATCCAGGCAAAGAATTCATTAATTAATTCAAGTAATAGATTTTCAAAGAACAGTTTTTATTAATAAATATCATCAATAGACAATATTATTAAGCTTTAATAAGTATTTTAATAATGGATTCTACTATTTATCATTTAGTGCTTGATTTTTCATAGTAGGTCTCTTTATTATTATGTTATACTTTGAGCATGAAGGCAATTGTGTTAAAAGACATTAATAATGTATCAATAGAAGAAGTGAACGAGCCCGTTTTAAATGATAACGAAGTAAAAATAGGCATTTCGTATTGTGGGCTTTGTGGTTCCGATTTACATAAAGTAGAAGGAGGAAAAACAGTAAGACCATTAAAATTACCAGTTACTTTAGGTCATGAGATATCTGGAATTATAAAAGAAGTTGGTAAAAATGTAACAAATTTTAAGATTGGAGATCGTGTAACTGCTGATCCAAATTATGCATGTAAAGAATGTGAATATTGCAAAAAAGGTTTATACAATCATTGTGAAAACTCAAAAGGATTAATCAAAGGAATGACAGATTATGTTTGTTGTGTTGAACAAAATGTATATCATATTCCCGATAGTTTGAGTTTATTAGATGCAGCATTGGCTGAGCCTGTTTCTTGTTGCATACATGGAATTGATTGTTTAGATGTTGATTTAAATAGCACAGTTGCAGTAGTAGGTGTAGGAAGTATTGGATTAATTATTATTCAATTATTAAAAATAAAAGGAGTAAAAAAAATAATAGCCCTTGATATAGATGATTCTAAAAAAGAAAAAGCTATCTTGTCTGGAGCAGACATGTTTGTAAATCCAAGAAATAACAATTATAAAGATTCACTTAAAGATTTATATATAGATAGAATAATAGAATGTTCTGGAAATAAAAATTCTTTTAAAACATGTGTAGACATCGCATGCAAACACGCAACAATTGTAATATTTGGCTTAGCAAAACCAGATGATTTTGTTGATCTAAACATATACGAATTAACATTGAAAGAATTAGTAATTAAAGGTTCAATAATAAACTTAAATGGTATGGATAGGGCAATCGAATATTTAAGCAATCATATGATAGATACAAAAAATATTATCAGCAAAGTTGTTACACCTGAAGAAATGGTCGAAGAGATTTATCAAAGACAATTAATTAAAAATGGTAAAGTAATTGTTAAATGGCAATAAAAAAAAAGAAACTTAACGTTTCTTATTTTTTACTTGGTGGAGCATAGGAGGATCGAACTCCTGACCTCCTGCGTGCAAAGCAGGCGCTCTCCCAGCTGAGCTAATGCCCCAAGTTTTTTGGTGGGCCTGAATGGACTTGAACCAACGACCTCACCCTTATCAGGGGTGCGCTCTAACCACCTGAGCTACAGGCCCACACGAGCAATATCGTTGTGCCTATTTATATTATCATATTTCAAGGGATTTGCAAGTATGACCATAATCGTGAATAAATGGTTATTGTTCTTTTATGCTCTTTATTAACTTCTCTATAGAAGTAATTGTATTATCAAAAGAAATATTGGCAGCATATGCATATTTGTTAATATATTGATTCCAAAGTGATTTTAGGCCAATATCGTTTTTTATAGTGTCTATTATTTCAATGTAATTATTTAGTAAACTCTCAGTTTTTCTATGCTTACATGTAGCAGCAAACGCTTTAGCTAAAACATTATAATTAATAGCTTTTTCGTAAATGCTTGATAAAACATAGATATCATAAAAATCACGCATTCTTGTGTTTGCTATTCCACGAGATAAAATAGATTGTAATTTTTCTGACAGTATAGTTTCTAGATTATATGTGCTTATATTAATTTCTTTATCTTCTAATAATAATTTATATTTATAATTTATCTCTTTTGGTGTAATAATATCACCTGTTGAGATATCAATAATAATTGGAACTATTATTTTATCTATGAAAGCATCTATACGAATTCTTAGACCAGGATAATCCATATCGCTCATTATTTGCTCTATATTAACGATTTTAAAACTAATCCCATCATCAATTTTTGTATTAATGATTTCGTCCATTATTATTTTTATTTCCTCTTCTTCAAGATTAAAGCCAGTTATAGTTGTATCAATATCCATTGTTGTACGTTGCGATATGCCAATTAAAGATGTTACGAGTATTCCACCTTTAATAATGAAATGTTCTTTATATTTTGACGCCGCCAACCTTTCTAAGATTCTTTCCATCATATAAATGCGAATTAGAAGTCTTGGGTCACATCCGGTTTTTAATCCTAAGTTTTTAATTTTTCCCTTAATTTGTTGAGCTGTATATTTCATATTATAGTAGCACCCCCAAATATTGTTTTATTATACTGTCAACATGAAAAGTCTTGGCATATTTCATTAATTTATTAATATCTTTATCCTTTCTTTTTACATAATTTTTTATTGCGCTATTAATATCTTGAACTTCAAATGTGCTTCTATTTCTTATAAGATCGCAAATGGTTCTTTCCATATCATACATAGGAATATTATTTCCAAAATTATCTTGAACTATTATTTTTCCCATATTAAGCAATTCTTTTTTTACAAAGAAAACTCTATAATTAGCTTTTTTCAATTTTGTTGCATTATAGCCTGAATAAATTGTGAGTGTAGAGTTAAGTGGTTCACGATCAATTAATCTATGATAGTATAGTGCTTCGTCATGAGATATAACTGCTTGTGGGCATCTTTCGTGGATTATATATAAATTGTCAATTAGTGAATCTTTATATACGTATATTCCAGAAGCTACTTTATCATAATCGTTTTCTTTTAGAAATTGGTATATGAAAGGTTTAGTATATCCATTATTGATGGCCTCGCTTGTTTTGATTGTGTCTGGTAAATGTTTAGTATTATTCTTTTTCATGCTATTACCTTTTGTGCTTATATTATATTCCATATA
>JAZUIZ010000044.1:0-36157 GCA_045642525.1 Erysipelotrichaceae bacterium | reverse complement strand
ATAGATTTTGATTCATTTTGGGATTTATTACATCGTATTATATTTATAGGCAAAAGCACCTGGTCTTTTGACCCTAAACAAGATTTATTAATTAATATAATGCCGACTTCATTATTTTTTGGATTATTATTTAAAATTCTTATTGTATTTATCTTTATCTCAAGTATTTTTTATCTAATTTTATATATAATAAGTAGGAAGAAGAATATCAATGATAAATGTAGTGCTATTTGAACCAGAAATCCCGCAAAACACAGGTAATATTATGAGAACTTGTAGTGTTTTTAAAATGAAACTACATTTAATAGAACCTCTTGGTTTTTCTTTAGATGAGAAACATTTGCAGAGATCTGGTATGGATTATATTGACGATTTAGACTATAAAGTTTATAAAAACTGGAATGAATTTATCAATAATAAAAAAGGGAGCTTTTATTATTTTACAAGATATGCAATGAAATCTTTTACTGAAGCAAAATTCAACAACGATGAAGATATATATTTAGTATTTGGAAAAGAATCAACAGGAATTGATAAACAAATTTTAAAAAACAATTTAGATGATTGTTACAGGATACCTATGAGAAAAGATGCTAGAAGTTTAAATCTGAGTAATTGTGTTGCAATTGGGGCATATGAATGTTTGAGACAAGTTGGATTTGGTGATTTAAGTGATAGAGAAGTGATTAAAGGAGAAGACTTTTTATTAAAATGCAAATAAGAATATGTGCATGTTCAGATAATCATGGCGATTATGATGTAATTGAAAAAATAAAAAACGACAATCCCAATTGTGATTATTATTTTCATTTAGGCGATTCGAGTCTAAATGAAAAAGCTTTGGAACCATTTATATCTGTAGAAGGAAATAATGATTGGGAATCTTTTTATCCTAAAAAAAGAATTATTGAAATACAAAATCATAAATTTTTATTAGCACATGGCCATGGTTACACATATTCTTTAGGTACACTTTCTCAAAAAGCAAAACAAGAGAATTGTGATGTATTTATTTTTGGACACACTCATTCTTTTGTAGATATTGAGTATGATGGTATTAGACTTATTAATCCAGGCTCATGTTGGCACAATAGAGATCTTAGTGAACCATGCTATGCGATAATCGTAATTAATGAAGATGGTACAATAGATGTAGAAAGAATCAATATCAAATAGGTGTATAAAATGGGAATAAGATTTGCAAAAAGTATTAAATTAGGTGATTTATTAAAAATCAATATATCAAAATCAGGTGTAAGTGCAACTGTTGGCAAAAAGGGTGCTTCTATCAATCTCGGTAGTAAAGGAACATACTTGAACTTAAGCCCAACAATCGCTGGCATTACGGGAACTGGTGTCTCTTATAGAAAAAAGATAACTGGTGGATATGGTGATTTAATTAATAAAGTCACTGGCAAAAGTTCAAAATCAAATAAAGACGATAATGATAATTTAAAAGTTGAAAAAAAGAAAAATAATACCAAACGCGAGAATAATGATGTTGTTGAAAATAAGCAGATAGACTCATCGATTTTAGAAGAATACGAAAAGAAGCTTGAAGCTTCAATTAATATACACAAATATGCTGATAATGTGCTAACTGAAAAAGAATTTGATAATAAAATAAATTCTGAAACAAATTCATCAATCAAAAATGTATATGAAATGAGTAAAAATGGTGATGAAGACACAATTGAGTCTTTAGTTGGTTCTTTTATGATGAATTTGGATTTAGATTATCCAGTTAATGCAAATTTCGAATTAGAAGAACATGAATTATTTGTTGATTTAGATTTACCTGAAATAGAAAATTTTAATATTGATTATCCAGTAATTGAAAATAACAAAATTGTCACAAAAAAGAAAACGCAAACTCAATTAAAACAAGAATATGCATTAACTGTAATGAGTTTGTCTATTTATTTAGCTGCAGAATATTATAATTTATCATCATTTGTAAAAGATGTTGTTATATCTGGTTTCACTTCAAAAAGAAATAATGTTGGCGATTTAAAAGATGAATATATATATTCGATAAGATATACAAGAGATATTTTCGAAAACACTAGTCTCGAAGATATAAATGATGTTTATGAATTTATTTTAAAATTTGAAAATCGAATAAATCTAAATATGTCAAATTATTCATTTAAAGAAATAAAACCATTTGAAATGCCTTCTATAGAAAAAGCTAATAGTTTAATTGAAGAAGCAATAAGTGGTTTAAAAGAATTGGGTTATAAAAACACAATAATAAATCAAATTTTGCCAAAACTAAATAATCTTAAATTTGAAACTTCTAGCGATTATTTAAAAGAAGCATTAAAAATGATTTCAAATTTATAAGATAATAGGAGTTCTATATTACTGTTTTTTAGTCAATATAATTAACATTCAATAATCGATATAATAGTATTATTTTTTTTGTATATAATTGACAAAGCGCTTTCATAATTCGTAGAATTTAAGTACGGAACTATGTGCCAATCCACTAGTATGGACCATAGATCTAAGAGAAAGGTAAAATATACCGTTATGGCTCACGGTGCGACATTGTGGAGACATGTCGTAATGTGTCTTTAAAAAGATACGAGAGAGCACATTGAGGACTCAGTGCGATTAGAGCTAAAACTTATGGCAGAAGTAAAACTTGTCAACATTAAAAAGATTTATCCATTTTCAGGAGATGAAAAGAAAAACAAGAAAAAGTTCTTAAAGAAGGAAACTGAAAAAAATCCTGAAACTAATAAGGTTAATCTTCAAATCACCGATGAAGGTGTGGTAGCAGTTCAAGAATTTAATCTTGATATTAAAGATAAAGAATTTATTGTATTAGTTGGTCCTTCTGGATGTGGTAAGTCAACTACATTAAGAATGGTTGCTGGCCTAGAAGACATTTCTGGTGGTGAACTTTACATTGATGGCAAACTATGCAACGATGTAGCACCAAAGGATAGAGATATTGCAATGGTTTTTCAAAACTATGCACTATATCCACATATGACTGTTTATGAAAATATGGCATTTTCTTTGAAATTGAATAAAGTTCCAAAAGATGAAATAGATAGAAAAGTAAGAGAAGCAGCTGAAATCTTAGATATTACTCAATATTTAGATAGAAAACCAAAAGCATTATCTGGTGGCCAAAGACAACGTGTAGCTATTGGACGTGCAATCGTAAGAAATCCTAAGGTTCTTTTAATGGATGAACCATTATCAAACTTAGATGCTAAGTTGCGTAACCAAATGAGAGCTGAAATCATCAAATTAAGACAAAGAATTGATACAACTTTCATTTATGTAACACATGATCAAGTTGAAGCTATGACTTTAGGTGACAGAATTGTCATCATGAAAGATGGCTATATTCAACAAATCGGTACACCACAAGAGGTATTCAATCATCCAAAGAATTTATTCGTAGCTGGTTTTATTGGCACTCCTCAAATGAACTTCTTTGATGCTAAATTAGAGAATGGAAAAGTAACAGTTCAAGGTCACGACATTGAATTAACAGCTGAACAAAAAGCTGCAGTGAAAGACGCATCTGGTGATGTTGTTCTAGGCATTAGACCTGTTCATGTTAATTTAGCTGCAAATGGTATTGAAGCTAAGATTGATGTATCTGAATTAATGGGTTCAGAACTACATCTACACTTAAATTCTAATGGCAAGGATGTTGTTGTAGTTGTTCCTACAACTGAAATCGATGTAGACAAACTACATGGATCGCGCGAAACAGTTTACTACACATTCAAACCTGAACTGATGCATCTTTTTGACAAAACAACTGAGAAAGCATTATTCTAATAAATTAAGATAGCCTCAAATGGCTATTTTAATTTATACTTATTGTTTCTATATTCTCCTGGAGTAACTCCCATAATTTTTTTGAATGATTGAATGTAATGACTTTGGGAACAGAAATTATAGAAGAAAGCTATATCTGCAATTTCTTCTTTCGTGTTAAGTACTAAGTGCGCAGACTCTTTGATTCTTTTTTCTTTAATCCAATTAACAATTGTTTTGCCTGTTTCTTTATGAAAAAGAGAAGATAAATAACAAGGATTTAAATATACTTCTTTTGATATATTTTCAATTGTTAAATCTTCACATAAATGGTCATCAATATAATAAATCACACTTAATACAGTAGGTGAATACTTTTTATTATTAATTTCTTGAACTTTTTTTGAAAAATTTTCAACCATTTTGTACTCAAATTTTTCTAGTTCTTCTATTGTGGAAATATCTTCTATTTCATTTATATATACATCGGATAATGTGAATGCTTCATCTGGATTTACACCACCAGCTATAGCTGCACGTGTCATATAAGAGCAGCTACATATCATTGAATTTTTATATGATCTTAATGTTGTAGAAGCAAGTCTTGCATGTGGAAGTGAATTTATTTCTTTTAATAATTTTTTTGAATTTTCAATATTTCCTTCACTTATTTTTTTACTTATTTCTTGTTCGATGAAGTAGGGCGAGTGAAGAAATTTGTTTGATCTATATTCGTTTTTTTGTTTGAAATATAATTCGTTTTTTGGATTATATATTTTTTCATCATTTTCTATTTTGTAATTTTTAGAAAAATTAATAGATAAAAATGCATCAAGAAGTTTTATTATGTAAAATATTTTTTCTTTATCAAAGATTGGAAGACTATTATAATATTCTTGCATCTCAGTTTTTTTATGAAATGGTATAACACCATCTCTAACCATATTTGTAAGTAATCCAGATTCAATTTTTTTATTTAAGAATGGACCAATTGACACATACATTTCTTCATTTTTTAATTCTAATGTTATTGAAGATTCAATGTATGCATTTTCAATTAAATTAATGTTTTTATATTTTTGCAAAATTGTAACATGTTGCTTATTTTTGCCAGTAATTGTTTCTGCGGTTTTAATCATTTTTGGAATTGAAAAAAATAGCTCATTATTTATGTACAGTGCTACTGGTAAATCAGAAGTGTAGTGAAAACACTTTAAATGATATGTTATTTCATCTATTGTTTTTTCTTTGTATGTAATCGCTTTCATTATATAAAAATAATAACATAAATATAAAAATAATGATATAAGCTATTTGTTCAATTTAAGAAAATGAAGATAAGCCTTAATCATTGAGGCAAAAAATAGGAGGAAAGTTTTATGAAAAAATTGTTATCAACTTTATTGGCAATTTTAATGGTTTTTTCTCTAGTTGGTTGTGGATCAAAAACCGATGATTCATCTGCTAATAATGCAGAAACACCTGCTGCAAAAACTGTTATCAAATTTGCTGCACAAGGCGATTCTACTCCCGCTACTAAAGCTTCTGTTGATGCATTTAACGCATCACAAGATAAGTATGAAGTTCAATGGGTAGATATGTCTAATGATTCTAATGCAATGAAAGATTCTTTAAAGACAAGTTTATCTGCTGGCTCATCTGATTATGATGTTATTTCTATGGATGTTTGCTGGGCTGGTGAATTTGCTGCTGCTGGTTATATTGCTCCAATTGATGAAATGATAAAATCAGCTGGCTTAAAAGTATCTGATTTCAATGCTGGTTCTATGAGCGCAGGTACTTATAATGCAAAAACTTATGCACTTCCATTCTTCCCAGATTTAGGTGTTTTATTCTTTAGAAAAGACATCGTATCTGAAGATGATGCTGCTAAGTTAGTTTCTGGTAATTATACATTTACTGATTTACTAGAAATGGCTAAAAAATATAAAGGACAAGGCGGAACTACTGAAGGATATTTATTCCAAGCAAAGCAAGGTGAATGTTTAGTATGCAATACTGCAGAATTCACTGCTGGTTGGACAGATATTGAAAACGGACTTGTTGCCTTCAAAGCTTTAACTGATTCAGATGCTACACCTGCTGATATTTTAAACTATGCTGAAGGTGAGACTGAATCATTTATGAATGGCGTTGCAGTGTTTGCTCGTAACTGGCCATATATGAATGGTTGTCAAACTACTTTAACTGCTGATCAAATTGGTTATGCTCCACTTCCTGGTGGATCATGTGTTGGCGGTTGGTTATTAGGCATTAATAAGAATTCTGCTAATCAAGAAGGTGCTTTTGAATTTATGAAGTATTTAGCTACTGAAGGTCAAGTTGCTCAAGCTACTCAAGGTGGACATCTTCCTGGCTATAACGCTACATTGAAAGATTCATCAGTATTAGCTGCTAATGCTATGTTAACTGATGCAGGTTTCCAAGCTGCTTTAAGTACAACTGTTTCTCGTCCAGTTTCATCAAATTACGCTGAAGCTTCTGATGCTATCATGATTGCTGTTCATGCTTATTTGTCTGGTGACGCTGAATTAGCTGCTACAGTTGAAGCTGTAAATGCTGCATTAACTAAATAACTACAAGTTTTTTACAAAGTCTCTTTATATATTTTAAAGAGACTTTGTTATTCATGAAAGGAGGCAAAAATGAAAAAAAGAATAACATTTAAACAAGCTTTGTTCTTAGTGCCGTTATTTCTATTGTTAGGAATTTTTGCTATTTATCCAATAATAACTTCAGCAGTATATTCTCTTTTTGATTATCGTACAAACGATCAAACTGTTGCTGGATTATATACATCATCAAAATTTAATGCACCACTATTCTATGAAGATGCTGGTTATATTACCTGGTATTTAGAAGATGACATTACACTTTTAGGAGATGCTGATAAAAAATCTGCTCAATTGATTATTAATCAAATAAATGAGTTGGCTGCTCCATATGAAAATGTTACTGATGTTGTATCTTTGGATGATTCTTTGTCTCAAGATGTTATTGATAAAATGGACAATTATAGCAATGAATTAAAAACAATTTATAATAAGAATAATTCAATAGATTTTTACAACGGTTATGACAAAATAAGTATATTATTTGATGAAATAAAAACATGCAAAATCAGTAGCAATTTCACTGGTCTAGCTGCATATAAAGAAGTTTTGAAGGATACGCGTTTTGGATCTTCGCTAGGAACAACAATTATTTTTACGATTATTTCTGTATTCTTTGAATTTGTATTAGGTCTTGCGTTGGCTCTTATCATGAATAAAGCAATTAAAGGAATAGGAGTTGTCAGAACTGTATCATTAATACCTTGGGCAATTCCAACTGCTGTATCTGCGCTTATGTGGTCATATATGTATGATGGCAGTTATGGTGTTGTTGCGAAAATATTTGCTGATATTGGCTTAATTTCATCCCCTGAAGTAATGCTTCTAACAAAAGGTGGCGCGATGACAGCTGCGATACTTGCAGATGTATGGAAGACAACACCATATATGGCTTTATTGTTATTAGCTGGTTTACAAACTATTGATACAAGTTTATATGAATCAGCATCTATTGATGGTGCTGGTCCATTTAGAACTTTCTTTTCAATAACTTTGCCACTTTTGAAACCATCTATTTTGGTTGCGTTATTGTTTAGAACTTTAGATGCGTTTAGAGTTTACGATTTAATCGCAGTATTAACTGGTGGAGCCCAAGGGACTGAAACATTATCAATTTATGCTTATAAATTAATGATTAATCAAAGCAATTATGGTTATGGATCCGTTGTTGTACTTGCAATGGCGGCATGTGTTGGTATCATTTCATTTATATTTGTAAAAGTACTTGGTGCCGAACTTTTAGAAGATGATTAGGAAGGGAGAAAATTATGAATAATCAAAGTAAAACATTTAAAACTGTTTCAACTATTATAGTTATTGCATTCTTGCTCATAATGATTTTTCCTTTTGTGTGGATTCTAATAACATCTTTTAAACCAAATATGGAAATTCATGGAGTTTCAGCATTTAAAATTCTTTCCGATAATCCTACAATTGAAAATTATTCAACTGTTGTTGATAAAGGTATCCTAACATCTATCAAAAATAGTTTTATAGTTTCTATTATTACTACTGTTTATGTAGTAGCTGTTTCAACATTATCCAGTTATATTTTAGCTAGATGTCATTTCAAAGGTAAAAAATTATTAATGGGTGCTATTTTAGCTGTATCAATGTTTCCACAAATGGTTATTGTTGGCCCTATTTTCAATATGTTCTACAAGTTTAAATTGTTGAATAGTTATTGGGTCTGTTTAGCATATTCATCAATCACACTTCCTGCTGCTACATGGATTATGGTTGCACATTTTAAAAAGATTCCACTTGCATTAGAAGAAGCAGCTCACATGGACGGATGTAATTCATGGCAAACATTATGGAAAATTATTTTCCCTGTTGCATTACCAGGTGTATTTACTTGTGCAATTATGACATTTATTTCAGCGTGGAATGAATATTTGCTTACATATACTTTAAATGCTGATAAAGCTTTTCAAACAGTTCCTGTTGGTATTAATGCATTAAGAACTCAGTTTGCTATTTTATGGGGCGAAATCACTGCGGCAACAATTGTGGTTGTTGTTCCAACATTAATTATCGTATTATTATTCCAGAAACAAATTGTTTCAGGAATGGTCTCTGGTGCCGTTAAGGAGTAGTTTATTAATGCTTATAGAAAAAACTTCGTATAAAGAAGAAGAAAGATTAAATAATGAATCGATTTTTAATTGTTCATCTGGAAAATTAGGTATTAGAGGTTGTTTTGAAGAAGGCAAACCAGAAGAAAGCATTTCAATTCGTGGAGCGTATTTAAATGGATTTTGTGAAGAAGAAGCTATAAACTATAATGAAAAATTGTATGGTTTTCCAACTTCCAAACAAACAATTGTAAATTTGCCTGATGCACAAACTATTGAGATTTTTGCAGATGATGAAAAAATTAATTGTTGGTCAAATAAAGTAAATGATTTTAACTATCGTCTTAATATGCTTGATGGAATAGTTGAAAGAAGTTTTGTATATAATACTGAAAATGGTTTTTTAAATATTAGTTTTAAAAGATTTACTAGTTTTACAAGACCAGGAATATTTACAATAAAAGCTAAAATAAAATCAAATGGTTTTAATGGAAAAATAAAAATTTGTAGTACATTAGATGGTGATGTAAAAAATTTTACTAATTCTCTTGATCCTCGTGTTGCTTCTGGAGATGGCAAGATGTTAAATGTTATTTCTGTTGATAACATCAACTATTATAATGTAATTCAAAAAATTGAAGTTGAAACTATCAATAGTAAAAGAAAAGCAGATGTTTTAGTTATTAATGATATCTCGAAAGGGCAATATGAATATTTAAAAGAAGGCAACAAATTAATAGCTAACGCTAATATAGATATTAAAGATAATGACGAAATCATTATTTATAAATATTGTTATTATTATGAAAATATAAATAATAATGAAGATAATGTGTTAATCAATTCATTTAAAGATGGATATGATTATTTGTTGAATGAACAAAAAGAATATATGCATCATTTTTGGCAATTGTCTAGAGTTGAACTTGATAGCGACGATATAAAACAAGAAAATTTAGATTTTTGTATATATGAAATGTTGTGTGCTGCTCCAAAAGACAGCAAAACTAGTATAGCTGCTAAGGGCTTATCTGGTGAAGGATATGAGGGCCATTATTTTTGGGACTGTGAAATATATATTTATCCATTCTTTTTAGTTACTAATTATGAGAATGCTAAATCATTATTGATGTATAGATATTCTAAACTCGACGAAGCTAAAAAGCATGCTAGAGAAATGGGCCATTTAAAGGGTGCTTTATATCCTTGGCGTACGATTACAGGCAGCGAATGTAGTAGTTATTTTCCTTCTGGATCAGCGCAATATCATATTAATGGAGATATAGCGAGAGCATTTATACAATATTATAATGTTACAAACGATATAGATTTTTTGCCCTACATTTGCGAAGTTATTTTAGAAACTTCAAGGCTTTGGATTGATGTTGGTCATTATCAAGATGGAAAGTTTAAAATTGATTGTGTAACTGGACCAGATGAATACACATGTCTTGTTAATAATAATTATTATACAAACGCTGGTGCTACATATAATTTATTGAACACAGTAAGGCTAATCAAACTTTTAAAAACTACTAATTACTATAATGATTTTGCAAACAAAACTGGTTTAAGTGATGATGAACTACTTTCATTTGAAAATGCTGGAAAAAATATGTATTATCCATTTGATAATAAACTTGGAATAATATGTCAGGACGATAGTTTTTTAAACAAAAAGAAATTAGATATAGATAGCATTCCAAAAAATAATTTTCCTTTATTATTAAATTATCATCCATTATTTTTATATAGACATCAGGTATGCAAACAAGCTGATGCGGTTTTAGCAAATTATATTTTTACAAAATTAGACGCCTCAACATCTATGAGAACATTTAATTACTATGATTCAATCACAACACATGATTCGAGTCTTTCAAAATGTATTTTTGGAATTATGGCCGCTAGACTAGGAAATTTAAACAAAGCCAAAGAGTATTTTGTTGAAACCTTAAATACAGATTTAAATGATTGCAAAGGCAATACTAAAGATGGCTTACACATAGCTAATATGGGCGGATGCTATAGAATGATTTTGGGTGGTTTTGCTGGACTTGATATTGATGAAAATGGCATTAGTCTATTTCCAATGATTCCTGATGGAATTAAAAATTATAGTTTTTCTATAATTTATAATGGTATACAAATTAAAGTTATTGTTGATAGAAAAAATGTGAAGCTTAGAGTCCTTAATTCTGATAGTTCAATTAAAATAAACGTTTATGGAAATGATATTGATGTCAATAATAATGAAGTCCAAATTGTTAGAAAAAGCAAAGCTGTAATATTTGATTTAGATGGTGTTATAACGGACACTGCAATATATCATTATCAAGCGTGGAAAAAAATTGCTGATGAATTACATGTTGACTTTGATAAGAACAAAAATGAAAAATTTAAAGGTGTTTCTAGAAGAAAATGCTTAGAGATGTTGCTTGAATGGGGGGATATAGAATTAAGCAAAGAAGAATTTGATGAGATTTTAGTTAAAAAGAATGATTATTATATTGAATTATTAAATAATTTGAATTCTGATAGTGTTTTGCCTGGAATTAAAGAAGCATTAAGTTTATTGCATGATAACAATATTAAAGTTGCGTTATTCTCTGTTAGCAAGAATACAGATGCAATATTAGAAAAACTAAATATATCTAATATGTTTGATTATAAAGTAACTGGAAATGATATACATAATTCTAAACCGCATTTTGAGGGCTATTTATTAGCTGCGGATAAAATGTCTGTTGATCCAAGACTTTGCACAATGGTCGAAGATTCAAGTGCTGGTATAATTGGCGCTAAGTCATTATCGATGAAAACAATAGCTATTATGGATGAAAATGTTGCTAATGCTGATGTGTGTATTAACTCTACAAAATATTTAAAAGATATTCTTGAATATATTTGATTTTGTTGTTTTTGACATTTATATATTATTTGTGCCATAATATATGAGTAATAAAAAGATGTAGAAAGAAGGAGTTCCACTTCTCACCTGATGTCTAATGGACTTGGGTATATTGCTACGAATCGTATGTGATATTTAAAGTGGGCTTTGTCTCACTTTTTATTTAATTAGGGGGTACTTAATATAACAAGAAAACGTAATAATGATGACCTTGTAAACGAGAATGTTCGTTTCAAAGAAATAATGGTCATCGATTCAACTGGAGAACAGTTGGGAATAATGTCGTCAAGAGATGCATTGCAAAAAGCTTATGATCAAGATTTAGATTTACTTTGTGTTGCTCCAAATGCTCAACCACCAGTATGCAAAATATTGGATTATGGAAAATATCGTTTTGAAGCACAAAAGAAAGCTAAAGAGGCTAAGAAGAATCAACAAGTTACTGAAATTAAACCTCTACGTTTGTCACCAGTAATCGACACTCATGACTTTGACACAAAATTAAAACAGGCAACTAAATGGTTGGAATCTGGTTTAAAAGTCAAAATTGATATGAGATTTCGTGGGAGAATGATGACACGTCAAGAAGTTGGTATGAAGATAATGAATGACTTTATTGATAAATTGTCAGAAATTTCTTCAGTTGATAAACAGCCAAAACTTGAAGGCAATATTATGTCTTGTATATTAACACCTAAGAAAAAGTAGGAGGAAGATATTATGCCAAAAATGAAGACAAAGAAAACTCTTGCAAAAAGAGTAAAAGTAACAGGTAGCGGAAAACTTAAGAAGAAATCAAATTATACTTCTCACTTTGCCGCAAACAAAACTCATAAACAAAAGAAGCATTTAGCTAAACCATCAATCATTGATAAGACTGATGTAAAGAGAATTAGAGATTTATTACAAGGATAGGAGGAAATAGAATATGTCACGTGTTAAAGGATCAACTCCTACAAGAGATAGAAGAAAAAAAGTATTAAAAGAAGCATCTGGTTATTTTGGTTCAAAGCATTTATTATATAGAACTGCTCATGAACAAGTTATGCATTCTCATAAATATTCTTGGATTGATAGACGCCAATTAAAAAGAGAAATGCGTAAATTATGGATTGCAAGAATTAATGCTGCAGCTAGAATTAATGGTTTAAGTTATTCCAAATTAATGAATGGTTTAAATAAAGCTGGTGTAAAAATAAATAGAAAAATGCTTTCTGAAATTGCAATTAATAATCCTGATGATTTCGCAAAAATTTGCGAAACAGCAAAATCAGCAATTAAATAAAATAGGGGGCCATAAGGCTCCTTAATGGTCTGTTGGTGAAACGGTTAACACATCGCCCTCTCAAGGCGACATTCATGGGTTCAAATCCCATACAGATCACCATATGCATATTAGTCATCTATTATGATGGCTTTTTGTTTGTTAAAAATAAAAGTGATAAAATTAAATCACGGGGTTACCGTAAGAAAGGAATAATTTATTAAATGAAAAAACTTTTATCTGTTTTGTTAGCTGTTTTAATGGTTTTTGCTTTAGCAGGCTGTTCTAATTCTAACGAAACAAAAAATGAAGGCGGAGAAAACACTGCTGCTGGTTCAGTATATTATCTTAACTTTAAGCCTGAAGCTGATGAAGCTTGGCAAGCATTAGCTAAAAAATATACAGAACAAACTGGTGTTAATGTAAAAGTAGTTACTGCTGCTTCTGGCACATATGATACTGCTTTACAAAATGAGTTAGGAAAAACTACTCAAGAATTAACTATGTTCCAATTAACAAATGATGGTGCTGTAGCAACTTATGGTGACTATTGCTATGATTTGAATGGAACAGATATTTACAATGAAATGACTACTCATGATTTCGATTTAGTTAAAAACGGAAAAACATTAGGTGTTGGTTATTGCTATGAATGTTTTGGTATCATTGTAAACAAAGCTTTATTAAAAGAAGCTGGATATGAAATTAGTGATATAACTAATTTTGAAAGTTTGAAGAAAGTTGCTGAAGATATTCATTCAAGAGCTGCTGAATTAGGATTTGATGCATTCACTAATGCAGGATTAGCTGATTCTTCTTCTTGGAGATTCTCAGGCCATTTAATCACTCTTCCTTTACACTATGAAGGTGTTACAGCTAAGGGTGAAATTAAAGGAACTTATTTAAATGAATTCAAAAATATTTGGGATTTATATTTAAATAATTCTGCTACAGATCCAGTTGCAAATAATACTGCTGGTGATGAAGCTGAAGCTGAATTTGGAAACAAAAAAGCAGTATTCTATCAAAATGGTTCTTGGGAATATTCTGCTTTAACTGGAGAAAACTACGGTTTATCTGCTAGTGATTTACAAATGATTCCAATTTACTGTGGACATGCTGGTGAAGAAAAAGCAGGTTTATGTTCAGGAACAGAAGCACACTGGGCAATCAATAACTTAGCTAAAGAAGAAGATATTAAAGCTACTATTGATTTCATGAAGTGGGTTGTAACTTCTGCTGATGGAACAAAGATGATGGCTGAACAATTTGGTCCAATTCCATTCAAGAATGCTGCAGAACCTGAAAATGTATTCTTTGCTCAAGCTAATGCTTTATTAGCACAAGGAAACTATAATGTTTCGTGGGCATTCAACTATACTCCTGCAGTTGATGACTTCCGTGCTGGTTTAGTTACTGCTTTAAGAGATTATGCAGTAAACAAAGACTGGTCAGTAGTTGAAAATGCATTTGTACAAGGTTGGAATAACTTATACGCTCAAGAAGCTGAATAATTATTAATCTATTAAAGGGCGATTTTTGTTCGCCCTTTAATTTACTTATTTATTTATCTAAAATGTTTTAAATAAATAAATAAGTTATTTTTGGAGGTTTGCAATGAAAAAGAAAAAAAATATATCATCTAATGGAACTAGCCTTAGTAGCAGTTTAATTGTTAAGCAGATAAAAAAGAAAGCGTGGCTATTTTTGATACCAACTTTTGTTTGTTTTTTAATTGGCTTTGTTTGGCCATTTATTAGTGGCATATATTTGTCTTTTTGTGAATTTAGATTAATAAGAGAAGCATTATATATTCCAATTGACAAAATAAAGGATGTTTTTGTAGGTTTTTCAAACTATATAAGAGCTTTTCAAGATCCATCTTTTACCAAAGCATTCGTATACACGGCTTGTTATGCCGTTGTTAGTGTATTAATAATAAATATTATTTCTTTTTTCTTAGCTTATTTATTAACTCAAAAAATAAAAGGCTCAACTTTATTTAGAGCAATTTTCTTTATGCCAAATTTAATTGGTGGAATTGTATTGGCATACATATGGCAATTGATTTTTAATGGTATTTTAATCAAATACAATACATACCTTACTGCTAACCAAACTTTTGGGTTCTGGGGATTAGTAATTTTAATGGCATGGCAGCAGATAGGCTATATGATGATTATTTATATTGCTGGTTTTCAATCTGTTTCAGAAGATATTTTAGAAGCAGCTAAAATTGATGGAGCAAATAAAAGGCAAACCCTTTTTAAGGTTGTTGTTCCAAATATGATGTCAACTATAACTGTATGTACATTCTTAACTCTTACAAATTCATTTAAATTATATGATCAAAACTTAGCTTTAACTGCTGGAGCGCCAGTTATTACTGGTGCCGATGGAACACAGATTAAAATGACAGAAATGTTAGCTTTAAATATTTCTAGTTCTTTTGGAAAAATAAACACTTGGGCAAAGGGTACTGCTCAAGCTAAAGCCGTTATATTCTTTGTAATGGTTGCTGCTATTTCACTTATTCAATTGAAAGCTACAAAAAGTAAGGAGGTGCAACAATAATGAAAAATACATCGAAAAGAAGCAAGATATTTTCTTGGATTATTACTATTGTTTTAACTGGTACTAGTTTACTTTGGGTAATGCCTATAGTTGTTGTGTTATTTAATTCATTAAAAGATAAAGGTTCTATTGCTATTGATACATTTAAATTACCTAATTCTGAATCTTTTGTTGGTTTTAGTAATTATATAAATGGTATTAATTCTGGAAATTATAACTTTTGGACATGTGTTTTATATTCACTAATTATTACTATACTTTCTGTTAGCTTGATTTTGATTTGTACATCTATGTCAGCATGGTATATTTCAAGAGTAAACTCAAAATTTGCAAAAATCGTTTATACATTATGTACTTTTTCAATGATTGTTCCTTTTCAAATGGTTCAATTCACATTGTCTAGTACTGCAGATTTACTTAAATTAAATACTCCATTTACAATTCCTATTGTTTATTTGGGCTTTGGCGCTGGTATGGCAATATTTATGTTTACTGGATTCGTAAAACAAATTCCATTAGAAATTGAAGAAGCTGCAGTAATGGACGGGTGTTCCCCAGTTCAAACATTTTTTAAAGTTGTTTTACCAGTTTTGAGACCATCTTTAATCTCTGTCGGAATTCTAGAAGCTATGTGGGTATGGAATGATTATTTGTTACCTTATCTTGTTTTGGATATCACAAAATATAGAACCATACCTATTCAAATTCAATATTTAAGAGGTTCATATGGGCAAGTGGATATGGGCGCATCTATGGCTTTGATTATACTTGCACTACTACCTGTTGTTTTGATTTATGTATTCTGTCAAAAATATATTATAAAGGGTGTAGCAGCAGGAGCTGTAAAGGGTTAGTTGATGAATAGATCCGCAGGAATATTGATGCCTATATTTTCTCTTCCATCAAATTATGGAATTGGAACATTAGGAAAAGAAGCATATAAATTTGTTGATTTTTTAAAAGAGGCCAAACAAAAATATTGGCAAATTTTGCCTATTGGTCCTATAAGTTATGGTGATTCACCATATTCAAGTTTTTCAACATATGCAGGTAATCCATACTACATTGATTTAGATTTGTTAGTGGAAGACGGTTTGTTAAAAAAATCTGATTTAAAAAAAATAAAAGTTAAAAAAAATATAGAAGTTGATTATGAATATTTATACAATAATAGATTTATAATTTTGTATAAAGCTTATCAAAATGGTTATTTAAAAGATAAGAAAAAAGTTGATAGATTTATATTTAATAATTTTTGGGTTAAAGATTATGCATTATTTATGGCTATAAAAAAACATTTTAATATGAAATCATGGAAAGAATGGCCTGATAATGATATTAGATTTCGTAAACAATCTGCTATAAAGTATTATTCTGAATTGTTAAAAGATGATATTCAGTTTTATAGTTATTTACAATATTTGTTTTTTAAACAATTTAATGAGTTAAAAAAATATATTAATAAAAGTGGCATTAAGTTAATAGGCGATATACCAATATATGTTCCTTTTGATTCTAGTGACTGTTGGTCTAATCCGAAATGTTTTCAATTAGATGATAATTATATTCCTACAAAAGTTAGTGGTGTTCCGCCTGATTACTTCACAAAAGATGGACAATTGTGGGGCAATCCATTATATGATTGGAATTATATGAAAAAAAATAATTATAAGTGGTGGATTGATAGATTATCTGAAGCTGGTAAAATATATGACATTGTAAGAATAGATCATTTTAGAGGATTTGAAGCATATTGGGCTGTACCATATGGTGCTAAAACTGCTAAGAATGGCAAATGGATTAAAGGACCAAATATGGATTTCTTGAATATAGTAAAAAAGAAATGTAAAAACATAGAATTTATATCTGAAGATTTAGGTTATCATACCGATGGTGTACAAAAAATGTTAGATGAATTTGGATATCCAGGTATGAAAGTGCTTGAATTTGGATTTGATTCAAGAGATGTGTCGAATCAAGCTCCTCATGCGTACACTCAAAATTGCGTTTGTTATATTGGGACACATGATAATTCTACAGCTATTGGTTGGTTTAAAAATTCTAAAAAGGAAGATGCTAATTATTGCAAAAAATATTTAGGACTTAATAAAAAAGAAGGATATAATTGGGGCTTGATAAGAGCCGGCATGTGTTCTCCTGCAGTATTATTTGTTACTCAACTACAAGATTATTTGAGTTACGATGACAAATGTCGTATTAATATACCTGGAACACTTGGTTGCAACTGGAAGTGGAGATTAGAAAAAGGAAAATTAACAAAAACTTTATCTAAAAAAATAGCACAATACACATATATGTATGGAAGGAGCAATTATGATTAAAAGAGCAGTTTCTATTGGCGCACATAATTTGGATGCTGAATTATTAGGTGGAACTTTATTAATGAAATATGCTAAGAAAGGTGTTAAAGTTTCATATGTTACTGCTACACTTGGAAGATTAGAAAAAGGTAGTGATAAAGAAAAAAATGAATATTTAAAACAAGTACAAATTCAAGCTAAAAAAGCTGCTAAGGATTTAGGTGGTGATTCTTTATGGCTTGGTTACACTGGCTCAAACATGCCATCTCTTGACGAATTTTCAAAATCTGTAAAAAAGTATCTTAAAGATGAAAAAGTTGATTTAGTTATTACTCATTGGAGAGGTTCAATGCACCAACGACACATTAATACGCATGATGCCGTTACAAAAGCAGTCAAAGAACTAAGAAATGAAGGTAATAATATTAGGTTATTATATGGAGAAACTTTTGAAGATGAGGTAGGTTTTATTCCACAAGCATATTATGTTTTAGATGATAAAGAAGTTAAACAATGGCTAAAAGCTTTGAATGAATATACTGTATTTTCAGGAAAATTAAATGGTTTTCCATATAATGAATTTTACACAACAAATTTAAAGGTTAGGGGTATTGAATCTGGATCAAATAAACCAACATCGTGTTATATGTATCCAAGCCTAATAGAAAAAATAAACTAGGATTATCCTAGTTTATTAATTGCTTCATTAATTCTTTTTAAAGTTTCATCTTTACCAAGTATTTCCGCTATTGCTGTTGCGCCACCAGGAGCAACGGCTTTTCCTGATAAAGCAACTTGTAATGGATACATCATTGTGATATTTTTAATTCCAAGTTCTGTAGCTTTATTTGCAAGTACTTCAAATATTTTTTCATTGTTCCATTCATTTAAAATTGATAATGATTCTAAGCACTTAGGTAATATTTCTTTTGCGTTTGATGGGTCTGTTTTTGCTTTTTTATTATTAAATATCTCTATATCGTAATCGGACACTTCATTAAAGAACGAAATCATATCTTCAATTTCAGACAGAATATTAACTCTATCATGAATTGCATTAGCAATAAGTTTATAATCGAATTTATCATCAACAACCTTTTTGATATATGGTTTTACTAATTCATAATAATTATTTATATCTAGATTTCTTAAATAAACACCATTCATCCATGTTAATTTGTCGATATCAAATATAGCGCCTGTTGTTCCAATTCTTTTTACATCAAATGCTTTCGCAAGTTCCTCTAATGAAAATATTTCTCTATCTTCATTTGGCGCCCAGCCAAGAAGGGCAATATAATTCAAAATTGCTTCAGGCAAATAACCTTTAGCAGTTAAATCTTGAAATGATGCATCTCCATTTCTTTTAGATAATTTTTGATGCTCATCTTTCATAACTGGTGGGCAATGAATATATCTTGGAATTTTCCATCCAAATGCCTCATATATCAAATTATATTTTGGTGTAGATGATAAATATTCATTTCCTCTAACTACATCTGATATTTCCATTAAATGATCATCTATAACATTTGCAAAATTGTATGTTGGAAATCCATCAGACTTTAGCAAAACCATTTCATCAAGTGTTGAATTTTCTACAGAAATCGTTCCGTATACTTCATCAATAAATGTAGTTGTTCCACTTGGCTCGACATTTAATCTAATAACATATTTTTCACCATTGTTTATTCTATCTTGAATTTCTTGAGAACTTAATTTTTTACATGGATCTATAAAGTAAAATGAATTACCTTGTTCTTGTCTTTTTGCCTCTATATCTTCTTCTTTACAAAAACAATAATGGGCTTTTCCAATTTGTACTAACTGTTCGGCATATTTTTTATATATACCTGATTTCATTCTGTCTGATTGAACATATGGTCCATATTCTCCTGGATTGTCTGGACCTTCGTCATGTTTTAAATTACATTGTTTTAACGTTTCATAAATGATGTCAACAGCACCTTCAACTAATCTTCCTTGATCAGTATCTTCAATTCGTAAAATGAAGTCGCCATCATCTTTTTTAGCAATCAAATAAGCGTATAGGGCAGTTCTTAAGTTTCCTATATGCATATAACCGGTTGGACTAGGTGCAAATCTTGTTCTAATTTTATCCATATTCTATTCTCCATATGTATTTTACTATATTTATGTTCTATAGATGATATAATTTATAAGTATTATTTGAGGAGTATAACACATGATATTTGAATATGTACCCAAAGGGGTATGTTCTAGGCACTATACATTTGATATAGATGAAAACAATATTATCAAATCTTTGAAGGTTGAAGGTGGATGCCAAGGCAATTTATCCGGTATTTCTAAATTAATTGTCGGAATGAACATTGATACTGTAATTGAAAGATTTAATGGTACAAATTGTGGCAATAAAGGCACATCTTGCCCAGACCAAATATCTAAAGCTTTATTGGCTTATAAAAATAGATAAAATATGCTATACATTTTATATATTGTTATTGTTATTTCATTAGTTTCAGCTGATCAATTTAGCAAGTTTTTAGTTGTTGAACATATTGATAAAGCTGAAAATATTGTTATTATCAAGGATTTCTTCAGTCTAACAAATGTCAGCAATTATGGTGCTGGTTTTTCAATAATGCAAAATAAAACATTTTTTTTAATTGCAATAACTCTAATTGCGATTGTTGCTGTAATTTATTTATTAATAAAATCAAAAAAAGAAGAATTATTAAATAGAATTTCTTATTTATTGATAATAAGTGGAGCTATAGGCAATTTGATTGATAGAATTAAATTAAATTACGTCATTGATTTTTTAGACTTTAATTTTTTTGGTTATAATTTTCCTGTTTTTAATTTAGCTGATTGTTTTATAACTGTAGGTTGTGCTTTATTGCTGATTTCAATTCTCAAGGAGAACAAACGTGCCAAACATTAATTTGATTGTTGATGAAGATAATGTGGATGTTCGTTTGGATTCTTTTATAAGTGAAAATACAATATTATCTAGATCTCAAATTCAAAAATTGATTGAAGATGGTAGTGTATTATTAAATGGCGAAAAAACCAATAAGAAAATTAAAACAAAAATTAATGATGTTGTTGAATTTGATTATGAAGATAAAGTTTTAACCAATATTGAACCTGAAAATATTCAATTAGATATATTATATGAAGATGAAGATTTAATAGTAATTAATAAACCTAAAAATATGGTTGTTCATCCTGCTGTTGGAAACACTAATGGAACTGTTGTTAACGCACTTCTTTATCACTGCAAAGAATTATCTGATATTAATGGATATTATCGTCCAGGAATTGTACATAGAATAGATAAAGATACATCTGGATTATTGGTATGTGCTAAAAATAATACTGCTCATAGATTTTTAAGCGAACAGCTAAAAGATAAAACGTGTTATAGGAAGTATTATGCAATTGTTAATGGTGTGATTGATAATAATGAAGGCGAAATCAATGCACCAATAGGTAGATCTGAAAACAATCGCCAAATGATGTGCGTTACTCCAAAAAATTCTAAAGAAGCAGTCACATTATTTAAAGTGTTAGAAAGATATGACAATTCGACTTTATTAGATGTTGAACTAAAAACTGGTAGAACACATCAAATTAGGGTTCACATGAAATATATCAATCATAGTGTTTTTAATGATAATAAATATTCTAAAAAAGTAATTGATGATAGTGGACAATATTTACATGCATATTTTTTATCTTTTATTCATCCAAAAACAAATGAAAGAATGAATTTTGAAACTCCAATGCCAGATTATATGAAAAATTATATAAGTAATAAAGGCGGAAAATATTTTGGAAAATAAGAATTACTATAAGGCTTTCCAAATAACTGATATTCTTGTAAACAAATATGATTTTACTCAAATTGTTCTTACAAAATATCGTTCATATATGTCGAAAGAAGTATGGCTACAAAATAATAACAATCCATTTTATCAAGTTATTAGAGTGAGCTTTTTTAGCGCATCTCAATTTGTTTATGATGAAGAAAGAGTAAATGAATATATTGATTTTTTTAAATTTAATTCTAAGAAAGACGATATTAAAATATTAGATATACATATAAATAAGGATGTTTATGATAAAAGTTTTGAGTCAATAGATTATATAAATTTAGAAGAAGATTATTATGATGGGATTAATGTTGACAATATATTTCCAGAATTAAGATTCTCAGTTAAAACTGTTTCTAATCCTGGTGCATTAATTAACGATATTGCTTCCAGAATGAAAGAGAAAAAACAATCTATTGATAAAAACAAGCCTTTCTTAGAAAGAAACAAATTTATTTTTACATATGCTTTAATTGGTATATCAATTTTTATATATTTATTAAGTTTACTTTTAACTTTTATTTGTGATGATAAATCTGCTATTTTTATCTTGCTAGGTGCTGATTACAAAACATTTACTTTAGGACTTAATCAATACAATAGACTGTTAACTTATTCTTTTGTACACAATGATATTATTCATTTATCTTGTAATGTATTTTCTCTATTACAGTTAGGAAAATATATAGAAGGAAAATTTGGACATGCGAAATTTTTAATGATTTTCTTTTTCAGTGTTTTATGTGGCAGTTTAACTCAAGGCATTTTAACCACAAATGGTCTTTGTCTTGGGATGTCTGCTGGACTATATGGCTTGATGGCTATACTTGTTTTGGATTCAATTAATAATAAAACCATTAATATTAGTGGACTAATCATTACTGTTATTATTAATATTGGACTTAATTTTATTTCTTCAACTGCATGGATAGCTCATCTTGGTGGCCTTGTTGGCGGACTTGTGATGTATTTTGCAATATCTGATTCTAAAAAGAAATCTATGATATTTTTATGTGTCTTATTGATTATTTGTTTATTTGTAAAATACATTTCTATATCATCTATTGATAAATTATATATAGAGACAGACTTAAACGTTGTTAGACTTTTCTCTAATATTGGATTTAAAAATAAATCTATTAATTTATTATCTAAGTTATATAATGTTTATAGTAAATATGGAGGCAACTAATGATAATTTCTTGGGATGAATATTTTATGGGTTTAGCTCATTTATCTGCACTTAGATCAAAAGATCCAAACACACAGGTGGGAGCATGTATTGTTGATGAAGAACACAAGGTTGTTTCTATTGGATATAATGGCATGCCACGTGGATGTGCAGATGAAAATATGCCTTGGGATAGAGAAGGGGATTTTTTAAATACAAAATATGCTTATGTTGTTCATGCTGAATTAAACGCAATATTAAATTCTCCAAGATCTGTTAAAAATTGCACATTGTATGTTTCTTTATTTCCATGTAATGAATGTGCAAAAGCAATCATTCAATCTGGTATTAAAAAAATTGTATATGAATCAGATAAATATAATGGTACAGATGGGAATGTTGCATCTAAAAAAATGTTGAATGATGCCGGCATTGAATTATACCAACTTCCATTCGAACTTAAAGTCGACATTACAAAAAAATAAACCATAGTTGTTGAACTATGGTTTTTTAAAAATCAATTTCAGGAAGATGTCCTTCAGTAGCGTTATCACGATGATGAATTGTTGCTGGGTTTCCGATAACTACTGAATGATCTGGAACATCAAAATTTACAAATGTGTTTGGGGCTATAAGAACATCATTTCCTATATGAATATTTCCAACGATACATGAATTAGTTCTTACTACAACTCTATTGCCGAAAGTTGGAACACCTTTACGTTTTCCTCTGATATCTCTTCCGATCGTAGCATTATGTGTAATAAAAAATTGTTCTCCAAATGTTGCTTTTCCATTTATTACAATTTTACCCCAATGGCCTATAATAAATCCTTTTCCTATGGTTAGATTATTTTCAAATGAAATGCCTGTTTTTAATTCCCATTTATGCAATTTTCTTTCATAATATTTTTTCCAAATATTATCTTGATTTGCTTGAAATTTTCTATATGCTATTGTTGTTTTCCATTCATATCCTTTTAAGTAAGATTTGGGCATAACATCTTTATGCTTAAATGCGCATAAGTATTTGTAATCTGCATCTATCATTTCCTTATATTTATTTGTATTAGGTAATAAATATGCTAATCCTTTTTTATTTTCCATTTGTTCAATCTCCTTTTGCACAATTATTTTACAACATTAAAAAAATATAAGAAATAGAACAAGTTTTAAAGTATAATTGTGGTGAGAGGTGATTAATTATGAATGATATTAATGGATTAGGTACAGAGAAAAGAAATGATAAAACTTCAAATTTAGATGCTTTATCAACTATGGAAATAATTAAAATAATGAATGAAGAGGATTTGAATGTTGTTTCTGGTGTAAAACAAGCATTGCCTCAAATTGAAAAAGTTGTAAAAGTGATGATAGATACTCTATCAAATGGTGGAAGAATTATATATGCTGGTGCAGGAACATCTGGCAGAACTGGTGTCATCGATGCTGTTGAATGCGGGCCAACATTCTCTTGCACTACTGAATTTGTTGCCCTAATGTGTGGCGGACCTGGAGCTTTATTTAAAGCAGTTGAAGGTGCCGAAGATAAAGGCGAATTATGTGTTGAAGATTTGAAGAATTGTAATTTTACGAATAAAGATTTGTTTATTGGTGTAGCAGCAAGTGGAAGAACGCCATACGTAATTGGTGGTATCAATTATGCTAAGGAGTTGGGTGCTAAAACCGCTTGTGTTTGTTGCAATATTAATACAAAGATTGGTGCAATGGTAGACTATCCAATTGAATGTAGTGCTGGTCCTGAAATATTAACTGGCTCAACAAGATTAAAATCAGGCACATGTCAAAAAGTAATCATTAATATGTTGTCTACAGCTACAATGGTTGGCATGGGTAAAGTTTATAAAAACTTAATGGTCGATGTTATGGCTACAAATGAAAAACTAGTTGAAAGATGTAGAAATATAGTAATCGATGCAACTGGTTGTACATATGAAGTTGCAAACGAAACATTAAATAAGACAGGAAATAGTTGCAAAGAAGCTATTGTAATGATTTTATTAAATGTGGATTTAGATACTGCTAAAGCAAAGTTAGCTGAAGCAAATGGTTTTGTAAGGAAAGCAATTGGTGAATAATGTTTAATAAAAACATTAAAATTGCTTTTTTTGATGTTGATTGGACATTACTTGATCACAATGATGAAAGTATACATCAATCAACTTATGAGACATTAGATATCTTAAAAAATAAAGGTGTTAAATTGTGTATTAGCACTTCAAGGTCGCCTCAGGAAATGAAAAATCTTCCAAGTAAATTATTAGAATATATGGATGCGATTATAATGGGCGCTGGAACATATATTAAAATTAACGAGGAGCTTGAAGTTAAATATATCGAAGATAAGTTGTTGTCTAATATAATTAAATTTTTAGAAGATAATGATATTACATATAGATATTGTCTTGAATCTGGCATAGGCTATTTGAATAAAGAAGATTCAACTATACAAAAAAGATTTGATCGAGTTTATTATTTTCATCCTGACACAAAAAAATATGAAGGTGAAAAAGTTGCGATGATTTTGTATTATTGTAATCCAGATATTCGTTTGCAAATTGAAGAACTCGCTAAAGATACTGGCAACGCAAGAATTATTGTTGGTGGAGAAATATATCCAAAAAACATTGATAAAGGTGATGCTATGATAGATGTTGCAAAACGTTTTGGCTACAATGCTGAAAATATTGTTGCTGTTGGTGATGGGCTTAATGATATTTCAATGATTAAAAAAGCTGGTATAGGAATAGCGATGGGCAATGGTCAAAATGAGTTAAAAGAAGTTGCCGATTTTATTGCTGATGATGTTAAAAATGATGGAATATATAAAGCATTTAAAGAATTGGAGATTATTTAATGTTAGTTGTGACAAATGTTAGTGTATCTAAACAACAATTCTATGATTATTTATGTAATCAGTTTTTATTAGATATTAAAAACATCAAAAAAGTCGAAATAGATAAATCATATTTCGTCAAAGGCTATAAGTATGAAAGATTTTTAACTTATAAAAAGAAGAATTATCCTATTAATTTTACTGTTGGGCCATGTATTGAAAATGCATATTTTGAAGTAACATATGTAACTCCAAAATCTACTATTAAATATTTCTATGATTTAAGAGATGGCGAAAACGGAACAACACTTGTTAGATATTTTGAGGAATCTCAAGTAGAAGAAACTCTAGGATCTGGTATTAAGAAATTTTTATCTTCATTGAAACAAAAGAAAACCGAAATAAAAGCAATTAATAATATTGTTAATATGGAAAGAGAGATAAAAAAGAATAACGGTATAAAAGACAATTTGTTTGGTTTATAAGGAGAAAAACTATGGAATTTAAAGACAAGGTCGTTATCATTACAGGGGCTTCATCTGGTATTGGAAAAAAATTAACTGAAGAATTTTTGATTCAAGGTGCAATTGTTAATAGATTCGATATTAAAGATGATAAAGAAAATGATACAGATAATTCATATAGTTATGTTGTTGATGTAAGAGACTATTCATCAATTGAAAAAGCCTTTAATGAAATTATTTTAAAGTTCCATAGAATTGATTATGTTATTAATTCAGCTGGTGGAAATCCTGGAAGAATATGTGGCGATGAAAAACCATTTAATGAACTACCTTTATCAACAATTGATTGGGGAGTTGAAGTTAATTTTAGAGGCCCAATGTATATAGCGCGTTGTGTTGTTAATAAAATGATTGAACAAAAGTTTGGTGTAATAATTAATATTTCTAGTATTTCTGGATATACTGGATCATCTACAGCTTGTGATTATAGTGCCGAAAAATCTGGTCTATTAGGTTTAACAAAATCAATCGCTTTATTAGGCGCACCCCATAATGTAAGATGTTGCATGATCACTCCAGGTCCAGTGCTTACTAGAAAAGAGATGGCAAATATGCCAACCCCACTTGGAAGAGCAGCTGAAGTTAAAGAAATTACAGATTTGATTATGTATTTGTGTTCAGATAAAGCATCGTTTATTACTGGAACTAATTATTTAATTGATGGAGGAAGAAGCTGCGGAGGTATGAAACATGGCAAATAACTATTTAGAAAAAGACTATCTATTAACATGTTCTTTAAGAGAAACTTCTATACAAGCAAATGTTGCAACAATTAGAAACGCAATATTTGATGGTGCAGATGCATTTATGCTTCATCTTGAAAAAATTCCTGATGAAAACATAAATGTTGAAGACTTAAAAAGATTATATGATTATGCAGGTAAGCGTCCAATTATTTCAGTAAATTATCGTTCTAAAAATAAACCTGGAAAAGCAGATGATGATTTAATTGCTCAACAAATGATTTCGATTGAAGCTGGCGCGCAAATTGTTGATGTGTTTGGAGATATTTATAATCCAAGTAAAGACGAATTGGCACTAGATTCTGAAACTATAAATAAACAAAAAGATTACATTGACACAATCCATTCAAGAGGTGCGAAAGTATTAATGTCATCACACATATATAGATACATGAATACGGAAGAGGTTTTAAGTCATGCTTTAAAGATGCAAGAAAGAGGGGCCGATATTGCAAAGATTGCAATGACCGTTAATAGTGAAGTAGAATTTCAAGAGGCTATCAACACTATGTTTGAACTAAAAAATAAATTATCTATCTCGTATTTCTTTGTGACAATGGGCCAATATGGCAAATTATTAAGGCAAATTAGTGGTTTATTAGGAAGTAAGATTGTTTTGTGCAATCAACAGTATACTGAAAATTCTAAGCCTTTAGAACAACCTCTACTAAGAGCTATGAAGACAGTATATGATAATTTGGATTTAGATATGGCTAGAGATACAACATTAGGTACAGTAAAGGGGCAGTGATATGAATTTTAAAAACAAGAACTGTGTTATAACTGGAGCTTCTAAAGGTATTGGAAAAGCTGTTGCACAAATTATTGCTGAAAATAATGGAAATTTATTATTGTTAGATATTAATGAAGAAGGATTAAAGGAAGTAAAAGAATCTATAAGTAATAAATCAATTAATATCGAGATTAAGAAAGTTGATATTTCTGATGAAAATGATGTAAATAATACGATAAATGAATATTTAAATAGAAACAAAAAAATTGATGTTCTAATAAATAATGCTTCAATATATCACAATCATTTTAGTTTTAGAAATTCAGAATCAACTGAATGGAAAAACAAAATAAATGTTAATATCTTAGGAACTATGTATATGTGCAAGGCCATTATTGAAAATATGGTTTCAAACAAATATGGAAAAATTGTTAATATAGCATCTGTTGCTGGAGTATATGGCGATGGTGGAATGTGTGATTATGCTATGACAAAAGGTGCGATTATTTCTTTTACTAAATCACTCGCAAAGGAAGTAGGACCACTTGGCATAAATGTAAATGCTGTTTCTCCTGGCTCAATAGATGTTGGTGCAGGCAATTTGCCGGAGTTATCATATTTGGGTCGTTCTGGTTCAGTAACAGAATGTGCTAATGTAATATGTTTTCTTGCAAGTGATGATTCAAGTTATGTAAATGGTCAAAATTATTTAGTCGATGGACTTAGAAAGAAGATATAAATGAAAGCTGTAGTTATTAACAATGATAAAAGTTTAAGTTATGTGGATGTTGATGATCCTATAACAAAAGACAATGAGGTTAAAATTAAAGTAAATGTAGCATCTATCAATCGTGCTGATTTACTTCAAAGGGAAGGATCTTATCCACCTCCACCTGGTGCCCCTGAATACATGGGATTAGAAGTTTCTGGTGAAATTGTAGAACTAGGTAAAGATGCAAAAAAATATAAACTAGGAGATAAAGTTTGTGCATTACTTCCTAGTGGCGGGTATGCACAATATGTAACTGCTCCTTGGGACATGTGTATGAAAGTTCCAAATAATTTTTCCATGGAACAAGCTGCAGCAATCCCAGAAGTATATGCAGCCTCTTATTTATTTTTGTTTTATGAAGCACATATCAAACCTAACGAAACAGTTCTTGTTACTGCTGGCGCAAGCGGACTTGCCAGTGCTTTGATACCTATGGCAAAGGCTCATGGATGTAGAGTTATCACAACTGTACACACCGATGAATTGTATGAGGGATTAAAAAACAACACTCAAGCTGATTTGATTATAAATACATCAAAAATAAAATTAGAAGACGCATTGAAACAAGAATTAGATAACGGAAGAGGTGTTGATGTAACAGTTGACTGTTTAGGCGGAGATACTGTTGGAAAATGTTTGCCATATATGAATTTTGATGGAAGATGGATTATGATTGCAACTCTTGCCAATGATTTAACTTCTGTCGATTTAAGAAAGATGTATGCAAAAAGAATTAGATTAATAGGCACAAATTTAAGAAGTAGAACTCCTAGTCAAAAAGCCGAAATACTAGATAATTTAGTTAAAGATATTTGGCCATATATCGAAGAAGGTAAGATGGCTCCAACAATCTATAAAGTATTACCTATTGAGGATGTAGAAGAAGCTCATAATATACTTTATAGAGGCGAAAATATAGGCAAAGTTGTTTTAGTTGTAAAATAAACTAAAAAGTACAAAAATAGCGTTTTAAAATGCATATGTAAGCGCTATTTTATTTTTGTTTTTTTATTGATAAAATATAAATAACACAAAAATGTGTGAAAGGGGAACTATATGAGTGAAAAATCTCTAGCTACACAAATAGTTGAACTATTGGGTGGAGCTGAAAACATCAGTGCTTGTGAAAACTGCATGACTCGTTTGAGATTCGTTGTAAGAGATGGATCTAAAGTTAATCGCGATGCTTTATCTAAAGTAAAAGGCGTGTTAAGAGTTGTTGGTTCTGAAAATGAACCACATGTAGTTGTTGGCCCTGGTGTTGCTGACACTGTATGCCAAGAAATTTCTAAATTACCTGGCATCAATTATTCTGTAAACATGGGAGAAGCAGTTCAAACTAAGAAATCTGCTACAGGTGTATTTGCAATCTTTGCAAAAGTATTTACACCATTAATTCCTGTATTCGCAGGAGCTGGTTTAATTTTTGGTATCATGAACATTTTCAAGGCTTTATGGAACGTAAATCCTAGTCTTACATTGTTCAATCCTAATGAATCTACATTTATGTTTGCTATGAATGTATTAGCTTCTACATTCTTCACATACATGAATATTGCTGTTGCTGCTTCTGCTGCAAAAGTAATGGGTGGAAATCCATATTTAGGTTTAGTTGCTGGTGGCATCATCATTAACCTTGGTAGTTTAGCTGGAACTACAGGTTTATTTGGTGTAACTGTAACTAATGGCCGTGGTGGTACTTTAGCTGCATTATTAGCAGGTTGCTTAATTGCTGTTGTTGAAAAAGCTGTTAAGAAACATACTCCAGATGCATTAAAGATTCACATCCCACCTCTAGTTTCAATTGTTGTTGTTGGATTATTAACAATTTATGTAATTCAACCAGTTGCAGGTCTTATTGCTGATGCTGTAACAAATGCATTCTTATGGTTATTAGACAATGTTGGTTTCGTTGCATATGGTATTATTGCTGCATTGTTCTTGCCTCTTGTTATGACTGGTATGCATCATGGCTTATCTCCAGTTCATACAACATTCATTGAAACTTTAGGTTACACTCCACTTTACTCTTGCTGTTCATTAGCAGGTGGTGGACAAGTTGGTGCTGCTTTAGCATTATTAGTTAAATATAAGAAAGAAGAAGGTTTAAAAGAAGCATGTGTTGGTGGATTACCTGCTGGTATTTTAGGTATTGGTGAACCATTAATCTTCGGTGTTTCTCTTCCTTTAGGTCGTCCATATATCTATGCATGTTTAGGTGCATTCGTTGGTGGCTGTGTTCTTGGTATGTTCCCAGGACAAGGTGCTATTACAATGAATGTGTCTGGTATCTTAGGTGGTCTAGTTAACACTAACCCTCTAGCTTACTACTTAGCATATTTTGTATCTGTAGGTGCTGCATTCATTATCACATTATTATTAGGTGTTAAAGATTCTGCATTAGATAGATTTAGATATTAATATTTAAACTAAAAATTAACCAATATTTAGACCTCCACATGGAGGTCTATTTATTATTTATATAATTTGATAATATTAAAATGTCTATGTTTTAGTGGAAAAAAATTAGGAGGAACAAAGAAATGAAATATTTGGATTTTATTTCACCAATGGATGGAAAAATAATAAATATAGAAAATGTACCAGATGAAACATTTTCGTCTAAAGCAATGGGCGATGGCTTTGCTTATATTATCAGTGGTAGTAAAGTTGTATCACCGGTTAATGGTGAAATTGTTTCTGTCTTTCCAGGAGGACATGCTATATTGATTAAATCAGATGAAAATATTAATTTAATGATTCATATTGGTTTAGAAACACATAATAGTGAAGGAATGCATAATCCACTTGTAAAGCAAGGAGATAAAGTAAAACAAGGTGATGTTCTTGTTGAAACAAAATTAGGAAAAAAACTATTGTTAAACAAAAAATCAAAATATTCACCAGTTGTTTTTTTGAATGGTGAAAAAGTAAAACTTTTAAAAGAAAATTTGGAAATTAAAGCTGGCGAAAAAGAAATAGTAGAAATCGAGTACTAATTATGTATAAGAGTATAGCTATATATCCATATAACAATGGTGAAGAATATATTGAAAAGTGTGATGAGTATCTTGCTTTAGCTAGTAAGTATTGTTTTAACGAGGTTTTTACTAGTGTTCATCTTCCAGAATTAGATATGGATACACAAATGAATTTCTTATTTATTCTTGCAAAACTTGCAAAAAAATATAATATGGAAATTACCGCTGATATTGGTGGTGGATATATTAAAAAATTAATAGCGAATAAAGAATTATTTGATAAATTAAATGATGCTAAAATTGATTTTTTAAGATTGGATTATGGATACGATCATAAAGATATTGAATATATTAGCAAAAATTTATATGTTAAAGGATTTGTTATTAATGCCTCGATATATACTGAAGAAGAATCAAAAACAGAAATTGAATTTATTAGAAGTTTAAATAAAGAAGTAAGATCTTGCCATAATTTTTATCCACGTGTTGAATCAGGGATTGATAGTGAACTAGCTTTACATCAAAAGAAAATATTTGATGAATTACATGTTCCGATTTATTATTGTATACCTTCATTAAATAATCCGCGTGGTCCAATATTTGAAGGTTTACCAACTTTGGAGGAACATAGATATAAAGATCTAGTAACTGTATCTTTGGAATTAATTAATAAATATGATGCACAAGCTATAATGTTTGCTGATAATTTTTATAGTGAAAAAGATTTTTCTGAATTTAATGATGTAATTAATCATAAAACAATTAAGATAAAAGCAAAAACATATACTAGTGACTATGATGATGTTGTATTTAAAGAACATAAATTTAGATACGACTCTAGTAACTCCTTTCTAAGATCTCAAAGTAGTAGACAAATGGCTGAATTTTCTAAATCTATTGCGCCTGATAATTGTGTTGAAAGAAAAATTGGTTCGATTACTATAGATAATACATTGTACGAAAGATATTCGGGAGAATTACAAGTTGTTTTGAAAGATTCTCTTGAAAACAAAAAAATCAACGTTGTTGGTTTTGTTGATTCAAATGATATTGAAAAATTGTATTACTTTAGATATGGTTACACATACTTATTTGTTAAATAGTAAATGTATTATCATTTTTCCATTTTTTATATAACTCTTTGATGTAACAAAGAGTTTTATTTTCTCCGTTATCTTTTAAATATTGTAAAAGGATTTTTATTTGCCTTGATGTCTCGTTATTCATTACATATTGTTCATAAGAATGATTAAAAAAAGTAATAGGTGAAGAGATATCATATTCATCCTTTTTATAAACTTTGGATGCGGCAATTCTATCTAAAACTGATTCAAGCATATAATTAAAAGGCATTTGATAGGAAATAAGTTGATATTTTACTCTATCAGTCCAATATTCCCAATGATGTTTATTTTTGCTTTTATGATGAAGCCAACATTCTGAATAACCTTTTATTTCTTTTTCATAACTAATAGGTGATCTGTATCCTTGAAAATACTTAACTGAAGGCCAAAATTCTGAAGGCGAATATTTTGATAAATCATGTTTAAAACCTTGCGAATACATCCCACACTTATAGCACATGGTTTTCACAAGACGACGATGCCTGTTTATAGTCTTTAAATGTCCAAAAAATCTATCAAAGAAATTCATTTCTTCCATACGACTATTATAATACGATGTATAATAATATTATGCTTAATCGACACGAAATTCGTGAAAAGATAGTATTCGCTCTTTATCAGCATTTATTGTTAAGAAAAAATATAAATGATTGTTTTTTGGATAATTTTGAACTTGGAGAAGATACTGAATTCGTGCCATTAATTATGAATGATTTAATAGAAAATGAAGATATATACATTAATGAAATTAGTAAATATCTTGTAAAGTGGACATTTGATAGATTGAATCTTGTTGAACAAGCTATATTACTAGAAGCTGTAAGCGAAATAAAGCTAAAATTAAATGAAAAAGCTGTAATAATTGATGAAGCAGTAATAATAACCAAAAAATATTGTGATGAAGAATCATATAAGTATATTAATGGAGTTTTAGATAATATATGCAGCAAATAACTGTTTCAACTTTAGTTAGATATTTAAAAACAAAATTAGATTCTGATAATAATTTACAAAAAATATTGGTTAGTGGTGAAATATCAAATTTTAATAGACATTTTTCAGGACATATTTATTTCACTTTAAAGGATGAATATTCAGCAATCGATTGCGTCATGTTTAAAACAAATGCAGCTTCATTAACTTTCAATCCCAAAACCGGTGATAAAGTAATAGTAGCTGCAAGCACATCAATATATGAAACAACAGGTCGTTTACAACTTTATGTAAACAAAATTAATTTAGATGGTTTAGGCGAATTATATATAAAGTATGAAGCCTTAAGAAAAAAACTTGAAAATAATGGTATTTTTGATCAAGATAAAAAAATCGAATTAACTAAAAAATATATTGAGAATGTAGCTGTTTTAGTTGGCGATAAATCTGCAGCTTTGTCAGATATTAAAACAACGTTTTTGAGAAGGTGGCCATTATGCAATGTTGATTATTTTCCAGTTTTAGTTCAAGGAACTGAAGCTCCAAAACAAATAATCGATAAATTGAAAGAAGTAGATAAAAGAAATTATGATGCAATCATTTTAGCAAGAGGTGGTGGATCTTTTGAAGATTTATTTTGTTTTAATGATGAACAATTAGTTATGACTATTTATAAATTAAAAACATTTATTATTACTGGAATTGGACATGAACAAGATTTCACTTTAGCTGATTTTGTCGCAGACAAAAGGGCGGCAACACCAACGGCATCTGTTGAATTAATAACACCAAACATCAATGATGTAATGTCCGATATTAATGAATATGAAGATAAAATAAGTAATTGTTTGTTGAAGATTTACAATAATAAGAAAATGAACTATGACTATCATTTTGATAAATTATTACATTTTCAATCAAAATTAAATCTTATGAAAGAAAAAATCGATAATAGTATTAAAGATATTGTTTACATCATAAATACTAAATTAGATAATTGTAAAACTACATATAAAAGATATATCACATTGTTAGAAGCATATAGTGTGCAAAACACTTTAAAAAGAGGATATACATTAGTATTTCAAGATAACAAATTGATTAAAAAAAAGAAAGATTTAAAAAACAAAGAGTTTTCAATTAGATTCAGTGATGGCGAAATGAAAGCAAAGGGGATGTAATATGGCAAAAAAAGAAAATTTATCATTTGAAAATCAAATGGAAAGACTAAAAAAAATTGTTGAATTATTAGAAAAGGAAGATATAGATTTAGATAAATCAATTGATTTATATCAAGAAGGTTTAGTTTTATCTAAGTCATTAAAAGAAGAATTGGATAAGTTTGAAGAAAAAATAGAAAAGATTAATAAAAACAATGATAAATAATTTTGAAGAGTATATTAATGAATATTTTAGAAATGTTAAAAATTGCAAAATCAAAGATGCGATGATTTATGCAATGGAAGGTGGCAAAAGATTTAGGCCGCAAGTTATTTTTTCTATACTAAAAGGTATGAATATAGACGAAGAAAAAGGATATGATGCTGCTTTAGCTTTGGAGATGATTCAAACATATTCTTTAATTCATGATGATTTGCCTGCTATGGATAATGATGACATGAGAAGAGGCAAACCATCTTTACATAAAGCATATAGAGAAGATGTTGCAATCATTACTGGTGATGAATTGCTTACTGATTCTTTTGGTGTGATTTCGAATAGTAATTGTTATGACGACAATACTAAAGTTAAAATGATTTCTTGTTTATCGAAGTACTCTGGACTTGATGGTATGATATATGGACAACTTTTAGATATAACTTCAAGTAATTCAACAATTGATAAAGAATCATTGGTAGAAATACAAGACAATAAAACTTCTGGATTATTCAAAATTGCATCATTGATGGCAATGTATATTAATCATGAAGATAATGATAAATTTTATATTGAACTTGGCAGTAAAATTGGTCAAATTTTTCAAGAACAAGACGACTTGTTTGATTTGTTGAAATCTGAAGAAGAAATAGGCAAAACCCAATCGGACATTAAAAATGATAAAGGAACTTCTTTATCGTTATATTCAAAGGATAATCTTATTAACTTAATAAATTCACAATTTATAGAATTAGATGAATTATTATCAAAAGCTTCGTTTAATACTTTGTATTTGAAAGAATTACTTTTAAAACTTAAGAATAGATAGGTAGGTTATTTAGGGAAATTATTTATATTCTGATAATAATAGATAAACTAAGTTATACTTTATATAAGATGATTATTTGCCTATTTATAAGGCATAATTACAAATTGTATTAATTACTAGTGTAAAGAAAAATATCTCAAAAAATATGCTAAAAAGCCTTTATATTAAAAATTATGCGATTATAGATGAATTAAATATTGATTTTAATTCAGGTTTTAATGTGTTTACAGGAGAAACAGGCGCCGGAAAGTCTATTATTGTTGGTGCTATAACATTTTTAGTTAAAGGAAAAGCCGATACTTCAATCATTAAATCAGGACAAGATAAAGCTATTATTGAAGGTATTTTTTCTGTCGATGATTATATGCTTGATATGTTGAAAGATGCGGATATTGATTTTGATGATGAAATAATCGTTAGGAGAGTTATTTCTAATGATGGTAGAAATTCAATAAAGATTAATCAGTGTTCTGTTACATTGAATTTTTTAACAGAATTATTGTCTGAGCATATAGATATTCATTCACAAAAAGATTCTCAATATCTTTTAAATAAAAAGAATCATTTATCTTTGTTGGATAGATATTGTGACAATAACGAATTGTTATCTACGTATATTAATAAATATAACGAATATACGAGTTCATTACTTGAATATAATAATTTATTAAATAATACTT
>JAZUIZ010000043.1:0-8492 GCA_045642525.1 Erysipelotrichaceae bacterium | reverse complement strand
AAAGAAATTCCATATTCCATTGAAAGTTTTCTTGGGCTTCTTTCACCACTCACATATCTTTGAACGATTTCATCTTTGTACTTATAAGATAATTGATTATGTTTCTGACCTTTACTAGCCATAAAAAAACTACCTCCTTTCGTGGAGATAGTTTCTCATAAATCCTTTTTATTATGTACACTATACGGGGTACACTGTCCTGTTTTCGACCTTTTTTATTTTGTTTACAATTAATTATCTATTGTAATATTCGATAACTAGTAATTCATTGATTTCTTGTGATAATTCTTTTCTTTCAGGTAATCTTACATATTTACCTTTACGAGCTTCTTTATCAACTTCAACGAAATCTTTAAATGACAATTTTGAATCAAGTGATTCAACTACAAATGCATTGTTTTTGTAGTTTTCTTTAACTTCAATAGTTGAACCTGGTTTGATTTGGCATGATGGAATATCAACTTTCTTTCCATTAACTAGAATATGACCATGAGCAACGATTTGTCTTGCTTGTTTTCTAGTTGAAGCAAATCCCATACGATATACTAGGTTATCTAATCTTGATTCAAGCATGATGAATAGGTTAGTACCAGTATTACCAGTAGCACGTACAGCTTTTGAATAAGTGTTAAAGAATTGTTTTTCACTTAATCCGTACATGTGTCTTAGTTTTTGCTTTTCAGCCTTTTGCAATCCATAGTTTGATTGCTTAATTCTTTTTCCTGCAGAACCATGTTGTCCTGGGATATAAGGTCTTTTTGTTAGTTCTTCTCCAGTTTCAAGAATTGAGAAGCCTAAACGTCTTGAAATTCTCCAAGTAGGACCTGTGTTTCTTGCCATAAGTTATTACCTCCTTAAGTAAGTACAGGTGTAAATCATTATTGCTTGTGTTAACATACAACTTTCGCCACTAGCGCTGGGTTACTGATTTCCAAAATAGGTGTTAACGCGTTTGCCAATAACTTTACATGCTGCTATTTATGTGCCATATAATTATCGCAAATTGAATGGTCTAAGTCAATTGAAAAATGCGATTTTAGATAGTAAAATATGGTCTAAGTCAATTGAAAAATGCGATTTTAGATAGTAAAATTAGGTGTATGGATAAGAAAACATGGATTATTATTGGCGCTGCAATATTAGCTGTCATTATTGTTGTAATAATTATTTTAATTAAAAATACGCGTAAAAATAGCCTTCAAAGGCTTGCTGACGACTTGTATGTTCGTTTTAACAATATAAAAACCATTCCTCTTGCCTTTAAGTTTACTAAAGCCCAAGCAATGGCAAAAAGGAATGAAGAAACTGCCACTTCTGTTCAAGAATACTACAAAAAATATGAAGAAACTGAAGTACAAATAAGTCAAATTCAAGAAATGTTGAATAATTTGAGTGATGCTTTAAGAGCACGTCATTATAAGGAAGCAACTGGAATCATAACTGAAGCGAATGATGTTGTTGCAGTTTGTGAAGAGGATGTTAAAAAAATTGATGGTTTCCTTGAAGAATTTTCTAGAAAAGATGATGAACAAAGAGCATATGCTTCTTCATTAAAAGAAAAATATATTATTGTTAAAAATACTATTAATGAAAATGCAACAATTTTATCTATTGGATTTGATGGATTAATTAATAAATTAGGAAAATGTGAAGAATTGTTTTCTTCAAGTGAAGAGTTGATGGATATTTCTGATTATGAAGCAGCTCAAGATGAATTAAAACAAATCGATACAATGCTTGAAGAAATTAAGTTAAATGCAAATGCCATTCCTAAGTGTGTTAAAGACACAAAAGGTGTTTTGCCTGTAATGCTTGATGAGGCAAAACGTGAATATGCTCTAACAAAACAAAGAGGAGTATATGTAGATCATTTAAATGTTGAGAAAAAGTTTAAGAGCATTGAAAAAACTTTAAATGCAGATGTTAAAAAGATCATCGAAGGCGACATTGATGATGTGAGACAACATTGTCATGAATCAAAGAAGACAATTAATGAATTGAATGATTCTTTGGCTGCCGAGAACAGATCATATAAGGAAGCAAAAGAAGCAAACACGAGAGCTTTAGAGCATACTGAAGATTTAGCTAAAGTTGAAAGTTATGTGAGAATTGCATATGACAAAGATTCAGCAAGATATGGTTTAGATGATTTAAAACCAATCTTAAAACAAATGAGAGAGAATATTGAAAAATACAAGAAGAGATCTGATAAGATTGCTGATGAGTTAGCTTCTACTGCAAGGCCATCTTCAGAAATATTGGTTGATGTTGAAAAATTGTGTGATGATATTGAAAAAGACAAAAAAGAATTATATTCATACAAAACTACAATTGATAAATCTACCGATGGTGAAACAAGAGCTACTTCTCAATTAATCAAATTACAATTAGTTGTATCTGAAGTTGAAAGCAAGATTGCTGAATATCATCTTCCTATTATTTCTTCTACTTATAATCAAGATTTAATTAAATCAAGAGAATATATAAGCAAGATTAGAACAATTACAAGTGTAGTGCCAATAGATATTGATAAATTGAATACATTATTAGATGAAGCAATTGATTTCATTTATAAATTCTATAACAATGTTAATAACATTGTGGGAATGGCTGTAATGGTTGAAAATGCAATTGTCTTTGGTAACAAGTATCGTTCCACATTTCCAGAGGTTGACCGCGAATTATCAAAAGCAGAGTTTCAATACTTAAATGGAGAATACACAAAAGCTTTGAAGACTGCAATTACTTGTATGGAAACATTGTTCCCAGATAATGCAGATGAAAAGATTTTGGAGAATGTTTAGTGAAGGTTTATTTAGATGCCGTTTCAACAACTTCAATCAATCATGAAGTGTTAGACACATATAAAAAGTTATTAGATAAATATTATTGCAATAGCGATGCCTTATATGATGACGGCGTCGCTATTTATGATATGCAAGAAAAATCTAGAGGTATTATTTCTGATTTATTGCATGTTAAAAAAGACGAAATAATTTTTACTTCTGGTGCATCGGAAGCGAATTCACTTGCAATCAAAGGTTTATCTTTAAAGTACAAGGATAAGAAACACTTAATTACTTCAATATATGAACATTCATCTTCATATAATTCTTTTAAACAATTAGAAGATGAATTCGGATTTGAAGTAACTTATTTAAAGCCTAACGAAAACGGTAATATTACAGCACAAATGATAAAAGATGCATTGAGAGATGATACATTACTAGTTTCTGTTATGATGGTTAATAATGAAATTGGTTGCATCAATGATATTAATGAAATAGGAAAAGTTGTAAAAAAACATAATGGAACATTTTTTCATACTGATATTACGCAGGCTTTAGGAAAAGTAGATATTGATTTAACAAATGTTGATATGGCGAGTTTCTCTGCTCATAAGATTCATGGCTTAAAGGGAAGTGGAGCATTAATAAAAAAACAATATGTAGATATTCTTCCTATAATTTCTGGTGGTCAACAAGAATATTCATTGCGTGGTGGTACATCAAATGCTTTAGTTAATATAGTTTTGGCAAAAACTTTAAGAATTGCATTAGAAAATCTGGATAAAAACAAAGCATATATTAAAGAATTACATAATTTCTTGATTGATAATCTTGATAAACGTGTGACTATAAACTATAAGGAAGGTTTGGACACATTAATAAATATTTCTACTCCTATTCAATCAGAGGTGTTATTAAATGCACTAAATGAAAAAGGAATTATGGTTTCTAGTAAATCAACTTGTGGTTCAAGAAAAAATGAACCAAATAGAGCTCTTAGTTCTTTAAATATTGATGAAAATTATGCAATTAGAGTATCTTTTGATTATACAAATACTAAAGAAGAACTAAAATATTTTTGTGATTCTTTAAAGGAGATTTTGGATAGATATGGCTAATTATTTATATGACCATATTGTAGTTAGATATGGTGAATTATCAACAAAGGGTAAGAATAGAAAAGAATTTATTAGGGCTTTAACTAATAATATTCGTCACAGATTAACTGATTTTGATAAATTAACATATAACACTCTTCATGATGGATTATTTATTAAATTAAATGGGGAGGATTATGACGAAATAAAAAAGGCATTGAAAGATATCTTTGGTTATAGTTATTTTGCAGGTGCAATTAAAGTAAACAAGGATCTTGAAGAAGCTAAAAATGTTTCATTAACTTTAGTTAATTCGAGTTCATACAAAACATTTAAAGTAGTCACGAAAAGACATGACAAAAATTTTCCTATGAGTTCCGATGAAATCAATAGAGCGATTGCTGGAAATATTTTGCATAACACAAATTTAACTGTTGATGTTCATAATCCAGAAATGAAAATATATCTTTTTGTAGACAAAGATTGTATTTATATAATGGATGAAAAAGTTAAAGGTATAGGCGGATATCCAACTGGTATTAATGGTAAGGCAATGGTTATGATGTCTGGTGGTATTGATTCTCCTGTTGCTGCATACCTAACGATGAAAAGAGGGCTTAGGATTGAATGCATTCACTTTGCCTCACAACCTTACACTTCAAAACAAGCCGAAGAAAAAGTATTAACTCTCGTTAGAAAATTATCTGTTTGTCAAGAGAATGTTAACGTTCATATAATTCCTTTTACTGATTTACAATTAGCTATATATAAGAATGTAGATGAGCCATATTGTGTAACAATCATGAGAAGAATGATGTATAGAATAGCTGATGAAATATGTAAAAAAAGAAAAATTACAGTTATAAGTAATGGCGAATCGATCGGTCAAGTTGCATCGCAAACACCAGAATCATTAAGTGTAATAGCACGTGTTAGTGATACATTAATTCTTAGACCACTATGTATGATGGATAAAGTTGAAATTATTGATGTTGCTAAAAAACTTGGGACATATGAAACTAGCATTCTTCCTTATGAAGACTGTTGTACAATATTTGATTCAAAAAACCCTGTAACAAAGCCTAAATTAGATAAATGTGAATATTATGAAAGTAAATTTGATTATGCTAGCCTTGTGCAGAAATGCATAGAGGATGATAGAATTATAAAAGTGTCTTATAGAGATGGAGGCAACGAGGATGAATCTATATTCTAAAAGAAGAGAAAGAGTTATTAAATCTTTGACATCAAATGGAACTATATTGATTTTTTCAGGAAATGCTCAAATGAAGTCAGAAGATGAAGAATATCCATTCTGTGTCAATCGTAATTTTTATTATTTAACTGGTTTAGATGCTGAAAATATGGTTTTGTTGTTAAACAATAACAATGGCATAACACACGAAACTTTATTTATTCTTCCTTACAATGAATTATTAGCTAAGTGGGTTGGTGGAAGAATATTACCTGAAAAGGCAAAAGAAATAAGTGCAGTTGAAGATATAAAGAATATTGATGAACTCGATAATGTTGTTTCTTCTATTATTGATAAAAACAGAGGAGATGGTACTTTTAAAGTTCATTTTGATATGTGGCATTACAATATGGAACAAGATTTATCTCCAGCAATTAAATATGCAAATAAATTGAAAGAAAGATATCCATATATAGTAGTTAAAGATATATTCCCAGTGTTGACTCGTATGAGACTTATTAAAGATGAATATGAAATCCAAAATATTAAAAAAGCTATTCATACAACAAATATTGGCATTCAACAAATGATGAAAACTTCTAGACCTGGTGTTAATGAAATGACAATGGAAGGAGTATTTGATTTTGTGCTTCGTCAAGCAATGTGTAGAGAAAATGCTTTTGATACAATTGCTGCATCTGGACCAAGAGCAACAATTCTTCACTATCGCGATAACAATCAAACAATGGAAGATGGTGAATTGTTCTTGTGTGATTTAGGTGCAACATCTAATCATTATTGTGCTGATATATCTAGAACTTTTCCTGTAAATGGTAAATTTACTGATCGCCAAAGAGAAATATATGAAATTGTTTTAGGTGCACAAAAAATTGTTGAAGATAATGCTAAAGTAGGTGCTAAGTTAAAAGACTTAAATCAAATGGTAGTTGATTATTATAAGATTGAATTACCTAAACATGGCTTGTATAAGGAAGTAAGCGAATACTATTACCATTCTGTATCTCACCATCTTGGATTGGATACACATGATGTAAACGGTGGATTAGGTGATGTTTTAGAGGCTGGCAATGTAATAACAAATGAACCAGGATTATATATATCAGATGAGGGAATTGGCATTAGGATTGAAGATGATTTATTAATCACTGGAACAGGTGCTGAAGTATTGTCTCAAGAGATAATTAAATCAGTAGATGATATCGAACAATTCATGAATGCAATTTAATAAATGATGTAATTGTGGATATTTTACACATAAGTTAAAAGTTTTAAATAATTTAGGAACTAGGTTAGAAAGTTATGAAAACCTAGTTTTTCTTTTGTTTATCATGTTTTAAATAATCTATAAAAATATTAAAAGCGTTGGTATCTTGTTACTATTGTTTATTTAGTATCAATAAGTAGGTACACACACTTAAGTGTGTGTCATAGTACAAAACGAAAAACGGCAAAGCAAACACACGAATAAAGACGATTTTAATAGTTGTTATAACATTGATGATAGTTGTATCTATTTTTGTTTTGCGAGAAGTCAAAAGAAGTTTTAATCAAGAAAAACAAATATCTATCGTTGAAACAAAACCTAAAGAGACAGATGTTATTTCTGCTGATGAGATACACAACAAAGAATTAAAAGATTTGTGGACAAAAAATAAGAACAAAAATAACGATTATATAGGTCAGATAACATTTATTTCAAATTTGATAGATTTACCATTTGTGTGTCCACATAAAGGCGTTGAAGAATATAATTTCTTTGACATGGATGGAAAAAGGGTAATTGACATTAGTGATGGATGCAGCGGAAGAGAATGTGATGGTAATGACATTTATTTAAAACTTGATTGGCAAACGATGGATTATATAAATGAGGGTTCGATTTTTATGGATTATCGTAACAGTATTGACGATCAAAATATTATTATTTATGGTCATCATTACGCTCCAAGTTACGATGTGGAAAGAATAAAAATGTTTACGCCATTGGAAAAATTATTAGAAAAAGATAATTATGAAAATAATAAGAATCTTGAAATTGTATTAGAAGATGAAATTAGAAGATATGAAGTTGTTTATGTGTATATTTATCATTTAGATGCAGAGAATTACGATGATTATGATACACTTCAGTTTTATCGTACAAATTATAATTATGATTTTTATGGTAATGCTGACGAAGGCTACTATCAAAAATATATTGATAAGCTTGAAAAAGTTAAATTGTATGATACTGGAAAGAAACTAACTACTAATGATAAAACTTTAACACTACAAACATGTATAACTCATAAACTAGAGGAGAAACAGATTGTTGTTTGTAGAGAAATTGAAAGAGTGAAATATTAACAATTATATGCGTTTGTATATCGTTATTATTGTTTTAACATAATAACAATGTATCTTTCACAGTAAAAGGAAAAAGAAAATATATGAAAAAAATATTATCAAATGTGAACAGGAGACAAAGAAATGATATCTAATATGATACATACAATTCCCGAAGAAGGTTTAACTTTTTGCAAAAAGCCAGGTCTTTTTGGTAATCCGGTCATCGAGGTTAAGATTTTGAGAGATCGCTATGTTTTAAAAAGAAAGAAAAGCGATACGCTAGAAACAATTTATTTTAAAGATATAAAACGTATAATTGCACCAACTTTAAATTCTTCAAATGGAGATTACGATGTTACCATCTTTTTTGATGAAAAACCAAGTATTGATTTTACTCTTGACCCGACGGGACTTAAAGGTGGAGTAGATACAGATAATTATATTCAAACGAAAGCTTGTTTTACGGCATATACGCAGTTCGTTTTGGGCGAACAGTTCCCAAATAATATAGATGAGTTAGATATTCGTCTTTCAGGAAATGAGAATAGTAAAAAGGGTAATGTTTTTTTGACAAAAGGTTTTTTTAATTTTGACGGAGAAAAATATCCAACCACTTTTTTAGTTTTGGCAAAAATTATAAAAGGAGCTTTTATAAAACTCGATTTTTATGACGGTACAACGAAAAATTTGAAGCAGGTGTATAGTAGCATCACCTTTACAGTGATTGAAGCTATTATGATTAGAAATACCGGGGAGGGCATTGATTTTTCTGAGGGAGATGGATTTGCAAATCCTACTTCTTGGTGGATGAGAGATAGATACATAGAATATGACACCCTTCGCATCTAATGTAAAGGAATAGCTATGATGGTGATTTGTGCTATATATTTGTTTATAGTAGGGAAAGAAAAAAGTGTTAAGTTTGACAGTGTACCCCGTATAGTGTACATAATAAAAAGGATTTATGAGAAACTATCTCCATGAAAGGAGGTAGTTTTTTTATGGCTAGTAAAGGTCAGAAACATAATCAATTATCTTATAAGTACAAAGATGAAATCGTTC
>JAZUIZ010000042.1:0-50481 GCA_045642525.1 Erysipelotrichaceae bacterium | reverse complement strand
GCAGAGTGATTTATCTAATTTTTATGGAATGCGATCAATATATAAAAGTAATAGTTACTATTATGATGAAAGTCCTATTTCGTTTGTACCAATAGAAATTGAAGAATATATTGAAGGCGATTCACAAATTAATGAAGTAATAAAACATATTCCAAACGATATAATTCCAAAAATCATAAATGATTCATATTTAATCGGATATGATGAAAAAACAAAATTACCAATTTTTGTAAATGATTTTATTGTTGTTTCGTTTGATGAAGAACTATTAGAAGCATATAAAAAATCATACAAAGAGATAAAAACTATTGTTTATAATAATCAAATTAACATTAATGAAAATAACAGTATTCTTTGGCTAGGACCAGGAATTTTTAATCAAAGACTATTCGTGGCTAGCTTAAAAGATGATTTGGATTATGGACAAGGATTATTAATTAGAAATTATAAAAAAACAATTATTAGGAGTTTGACAAATAATGAATGAAAAGATAATGAGATTTAAATTAATAAGAGATGATAGAGTGTTTGAGGCTGCATTAGATCAAAGGTTAAGTTTTATAGATAATTTTAAATATATTGTACAAATTAGTGATTTTGATGTTAAGGGTTTGAAGGTATATGATCCAATAAAGAAAGTGTTTCTAAACAATGAAGTGCCTATCGAAGTGTTTAACATAAATAGCTATATGCTTATGTATTTGTTTTAATATGGCTTATTTATGTAGCTTTCATAGTGTTTTAGCGTAAAACAATCACATAATTTTACATAAATACTCCATATTAGATACATATCGATTTTGTATCATAATAGTGCAAGGTGGTGAGACCTTGCCGATACATGCCCCTAATTGATAGATGTGTCGATATTTATCCCCTTAAAATAAGAGAAGGCTCCAATAGGAGCCTTTCTCATTGATAGAAATAAAATATATAATTAAAGAAAGATGAAAAAGAAAAAAAGCATTGTATTGATATTGTTAATTACTGTTATTTGTGTTGGTTTTATAACATATTATTTTATTAATAAAAACATCAAAGAAAATAAAACAAAATCATATTATCTAGCAGGTGTTAATAATATTGTTGAGATATCATCTGATGAAAAAAGCATTAAGCTTCCAAGAGGAACCGAAGTAAATATCAAAAATAAAAGAGTGACAAAGAATGATATCGAGTATTGTCAACTCGTATATGACGATAATATTTATTATGTTTTGGAATCTGATATTGAAGAGGATAGAAAAAATTGTGTTAAAGAAAAGAAAATGTTTTCTTTACGAAGTCATGTTCTTACCAAGGACTATAGTTCATATGAAATAACAGGTTGGTTAAATAAAAATGAAGAGGTTGAAATAACTGGATACCACGAGTTATTAGATGATGGGAATGTTGATTATTATTTTGTTAATAATGAGGGGTATATATCTAGCAAATATTTAGCTCTTGATTATTATGAGACAGCCTTAGATGTTTCTAAATATAAAGATTGTTTTTTCAATAGTGGTGGAGATCCAACAAAAATAGAATATTATGAAAAAGAAGATGTTTATTTTAACAATAATATCATGCCAGAAGTAGTTAAAGCATTATATATAAACGCAGAAGCTATTTGTAGTGCTGATGATTATATTGATATTGCTAATCAGTGCGGTATTAATGCATTTGTTATTGACATTAAAGATTGCTATATAAATACTCAATTAGCATATGATTCTTCTGTTGCGAAAAAGTATTCTCCATCAACAGAAAACATACCAAATTCATTTGAAGAATATAGTGAAAATTTAAAAAAATTGAAAGATGCCGGTTATTATTTGATTGGTAGAATAACAGCATTTAAGGATGATGCTTTTGCAAATGATAATCCTGAAGAAGCCTTGATATATGATGGTTCTTTGTATGAATATGGGTCTGTTTGTTGGCCAAGTATATATTCTAGAAAAATGTGGGAATATAATTTAGCATTGGCAACTGAGGCTGTTAATGAATTTGGCTTTAATGAAATACAATTTGATTACTGTAGACTACCAGAGGATGTTGAGGGTGTTGACTTAAAGAATATTTATGGTGAATCAAGAATTGAAGCAATTTCTAATTTTTTAAGATATGCATGCGAACAATTACATAATTTAAATGTATATGTTTCTGCTGATGTTTTTGGTGAAACAAGTGGATATGATCCTAATTCGTTTTCTGCATGGCCTACATCATATGGCCAGTTTTGGCCAGCAATATCAAATATAGTTGATGCAATAAGTTCCATGCCTTATCCAGACCATTTTTCTGATTACTCATATGGTGTTGATAAACCATGGATTAATGTATATGATTTGATGTTTTTTTGGGGCAAAGCAACTCGTATTTCACAAGAAAATACATATTACCCTGCAAAATGTCGTACTTGGATTATGGCACAAGATTCAGATGTTTATGATGTTGAATACACGAATGAGTTTGTATCTAACCAAATAAACGCATTAAAGGATGCGAATATATTCGATGGATATTTAACATGGAATGCAGCCTCAAGCATAAGAAAATATCAATCTTATATTGAATCATTTAACTAATTTTTTAATGATATATGTAATAGGCGAGTTTATTTTGTCTTGTTTATATATTTCTTCTATAAATAAATTTTTATTTTTAATGTAATTATCCAATAAATAGTACTCATCTTTTCCACCGATGTGTCCTAAATAGAATGTTAATATGATATAGCCATTATCATTTAAAAGAGTATAGGTTTTTTTGAAAGCATCAAGTGTTTCATTTGCTTTTGTTATATTTTTATTATTGCTATGTGGCAAATAACCAAGATTAAAAATTGCTAGTTTTATGTTTTCTGCAACATACTTATTAATATTAATGTGATTATCGTGAATAAAAGTTATATTATGATATTCCTTAAGCCTATGCTTTGAATTTGATATTGCTTCTAAGGATATATCGAAAGCATAAACTTTATTTGCTAATTGGCACAACAATTGTGAATCATTTCCATTTCCCAATGTCATATCAACACATGTGTCATTCTTATTAATGAGCGATTTTATATACTTATGTACAAAGGTGTTATTATTCATATTTATTTCCTTGATAAGTATCTAGCTTCCTCATAAGTTTATCAATGTCGTTTAAGATGGTTGTTTTGTTCAACACCCAAGAAGGAGCTAGAAGATTTTCTTTTATCGGATCACCTGTTAATCTTTCTATGACAACTTCCGGTTTTAGAAGTTCAAGTTGTTTAACAACCGTTTCTATATAAACATCTCTACTAATAATTGGGAAATGAACTTTTTGATATTTGTTTCCAATATGTGTATTTTTGATAATATGCAGCATGTGTATTTTTATTGCATCAAATTTTAAATGGTTTATATCTTTAACAGTTTGTATCATATCATCAGTAGTTTCATTAGGAAGGCCATTCATAATGTGTACACAAACTTTGATGTTTGTCTTTTCTAGCTTATTTAGAGCATTTGCGAAATCAGAAAAATTATATTTTCTATTTAATTCTTCCCCAGTTATGTCGTTTGATGTTTGCAAACCAATTTCAAGCCATATTGTTTTTTTAACAGTCAAACTATCTAAATAATTAATTATTTCATCATTTAAACAATCACATCTTGTGGCGATAGATATTTCACACGCTTCATCCATGTTTATAAAGGGTTCCAACATTTTTTGTATTTTGTCTAATGGACCATAAGTGTTTGAAAAAGATTGGAAATAAGGAATTGTTAGACTATTTGGCCACTTTCTTTCCATAATTTTTTTATTATCATTATATTGTTTAAGCAAATCATCTTGTAAAGCTACATTAGAATCTCCTGATCCTTTTTCACTACAAAAAGCACATCCGCCATATCCTTTGGATCCGTCTCTATTTGGGCAAGTAAATCCTGCGTCTAAAATTATTTTCGAAACCTTACATTTATATTTTGTCTTTAAATAGTAATTAAATGTATGATATCTTTTCTCATTAAAAGAGTATTTAAATTTATTTTCCATTTACTTTTATATTTTACATCCTTTTTAGATATAATATATTTACTATATATAGGGGGCAAAATTATGTCTATAACTTATAAAAACGTTACTATTCTTGATGGAACCAAAGATATGAAGTTACAAAAAGATATGATGATAACTGTAACGGGAGGTAAGATTAGTTCAATCAAGAAAAATGATCCTAATGTTGAAGGAAAGGATTTGGGCGGTAAATATGTTATTCCAGGATTAATTAATCTTCACGTTCATACACCAGGAAATGGTTTCCCAAAAAAGAAACAAACCGATTCAAAAAAAATAGCCAAATTGGTAATGTCAAACAGATTATTTCAATTGATTGGAAAGAAGTTATGCAAGGATGCTATTAAAACAGAATTGTTATCAGGAACAACAACTATTAGAACTGTTGGTGGTCTTGGACACTTTGACTCCGAATTAAGAGATATGGTTTCTTCAAATAAATTAATTGGACCAAGAATAATATCGTGTGATTCCGCGATTACTGTTCCTGGTGGTCATATGGAAGGCAGTGTCGCATATGGTGCATTAGATGATGATGATTTTGTAAGATTTATTGCTGATAATGTTAATGCTGGTGTCGATTGGATAAAAATAATGATTACTGGCGGTGTATTAGATGCCAAAATAAAAGGTGAACCAGGAGAAATGAAAATGACTCCTGAACAAGTAAAACTGTGTTGTGACACAGCTCATAGGCTTGGCAAAAAAGTGTGTGCGCATGTAGAGTCTCCAAAAGGAGTTGAGGTGGCTATCGCAAATGGTGTCGATTCTATAGAACATGGTTCTTCAATGGATGATAGACTTGTAAAAATAATTAAAGATGAAAATAGGGTATTAGTATGCACTTTATCTCCAGCAATTCCACTCGCAAAATTTGATCCTGCAATCACAGGTGGCAATGATATTCAAAGATACAATTCTGAAGTACTGCTAGAAGGAATTATTGATGCTACAAAAAAATGTTTGAAGGCAGGCGCTAAAGTTGGTTTAGGAACGGATACGGTGTGCCCATTCATAACTCATTATGATATGTGGAGAGAATTAGAATATGTTCATTATTTATGTGATGTTGATAGAAAAGATGCTTTATATTTAGCGACTTTAAACAATGCTGAAATTATAGATGTTGATAAAGAAACCGGCTCAATTGAAGTTGGAAAATATGCAGATTTCATTGTAGTAAATGATAATCCGTTGGATGGCTTTGAAACAATAAGAAATCCGGAATTAGTTGTATTTAAAGGACAAGAATTTAATAAGCCTCAAGTAAAAAAATCACCTGAAGCTGAAGAAAAACTTGACGAATATCTACAAAGTTTAAAAGCATAACCACAATAAAATACTGGAAGCATATAGCTTCCAGTATTTTGTTATTGAATGTCTTTTTTGGATTCTTCAGATTGTGGCTTCTTATCTGCAATTCTTAATAAGATGAAACCTAACAAGAAGAATATGCTCAATGCTGCAACGGCAACATTTATACTTCTAATTTGAATTGCTTTTCCAAATAGTTTGATAAGCATATATCCGGTTTCTTGATTTCCTTTTGCTGTAACAATGCCAATTGTTACAGAGCCCAATGCTGAAGCTCCTTTTGCAAAAATATCATAGATACCAAAATATTCTCCAGAATTTTCATCTGGAATAATTTTAGAATAATATGATCTAGATAATGATTGAATTGAGCCTTGGAAACATCCAACGACAAACGCTAATATCGCAAAGTCAACCATAGAATCAATAAATAATCCGTAGATACATGCAACGAAATATCCGATGATACAAATTGATAAAAGTTTTATCGTATTGTGTTTCTTCGATAGTTTTGCAAAAACTAGTGAGCCAACCCACGCAACAATTTGTGTTAATAGTAAGAACACAATTAATAAAATATCGTTATCCAAACCAACCGCCTTGCCGATTGTTACACAGTTATTTATTATTGTATCTACACCATCAATATATAAGAAAAAAGCAATTAAGAAGAACAATACTTTCTTGTCTTTATTTATTATGTTCGAGACTGTTGAACCAATTTTTTTAAAGGCTCCACCAACGTTAACTTTTCCTTCTACGTAATTTATTTGTTTATAATTTTTTAGTAGAGGAATTGTTACAATCAGCCACCAAACACCAGTTATTGTGAAAGCTAATATTTTAGCAATTGATTCAGGAATAATATTTAACATTAGTGGTCCTAACGCTGCACATCCAAGAGATAATGCAAATGGAATACAAGAACCAATGTAGCCCCAAGCGTATCCATATGATGAAACCTCATCTGCTCTATCATCAGTTGTAATATCATTTAACATTGAATCATAGAATGTTAGAGATGCCTGATAGAATAATTTAGCAACCATATATAGAATTGTAAATAACACCCAATTCCATGCAAATCCTGTTAGGATACACATAGTAACACCAGCAAATACAGAAGTTGAGAAAAGAATTTTACGTGTGTTTTTGTGGTCAGCAATAGCACCACATGCTGGTCCAACAATTGCAAGAATAACGGTTACTGCAGCTTGAATGTATCCCCACATCGAAGTTGCTTTTAACTGATTTGCACCAGTTGAAATAATAAGATTTGAAAACCAAACTGGAACAAGTGAGCAAGCAATCATTGTAAATGCTGAATTTCCAACATCGTACAACACCCAAGCAAATTCTTGCGGGCTCAAATCTCTAAAAACTTTTGATTCATTAAGCTTCTTGAACAACTTTTTCATATATCATCCCCCCGAAATTATATTTTAAATATTTGTTCTTTGATGTATGGCAAAATAGGAATGTCCTTATAATCTTCAGTATATGATAAATCTCTATCGAAATATTTATCTAGTCTTTCCTTGTTGTTTAAATAATTTAGAAGATTAATAGAAAGTTTTTTGTATAGTGTTAACGATTTATTCCTTAATTTATCTAGTCTTAAATTTGAATCATCAGTTATACTATTTTTTTCAAACGGAATTAATAAATCAGCCATATTATCCAATCTTAGTTTTTTTAATATTTTTGTTGCTATGTTATATTTTTTTGGAGATATACAATTCATAAAATGTAATAAGAAGTGTTGTGATTTACATGTTCTAAAAATAGTTCTTGCATTTAAAGTATAAAAATACGAAATTATTTTTGAATTATATTTATTAGGCCTTAATGATTCACTTCGATCAACTAAGTTTGGCTCTCGATTATCCAATTCAATAACATGTTTATCCCATTCAGCTTCTATTTTGTTATGAGATATCCCTGATACTTCTTTTTTGTGTTCTATGTATCCGTGTGCTGTTGAATCTAGAACAAAGTGCGATAAAAATCCCAACATATATGTTAAGATTTCATTTTTTTCAAAATGGTTTCTATAAACTTTTTTGCCATTATAAAAAAATACTTCTGCTGGCGTAATATGTTCTTTCTTCCCGTATTGGACTGTTTTCTTATGCATTAAATCATAAAAAAATATATCGGGGCCATGTACTCCTAAGTTATAAATATCTATATTGTTATTAACAATTTTTTGTATTTCTTTTGGAAGTGTGTCAATACAATCCTTACCAAATCTCCAATGTGCGTATGTTGTTGGCATATTTAAATTATACCTTAAATCGGCTTATAGCTTTTTAGAAAACGGAATAGCAATGATTTTTAAAGATATTGGATATGAAAATAGTATAAAATAATAGTGAAAAATAGCTTAATCTATAGCTATTTGGAGGTTATGAATGTATCTTGACAATGATTTATTAAAACTAGAACTAATTAACGAAGGTGGAGAAATGTCTAGACTTCAATATAAGGGAAGAGACATTTTATACAAGGGAGATGGGCCATATTGGAAGGGAAAGAACCCAACGCTTTTTCCTATGATTTCTTCTCCAGATTCAAAGAAGTATATATATGATGGAAAAGAATATTTTTGCAGAAATCATGGCATAATAAGGTATTCAACACTCGAAACAATAATCAATAACGAAAAACAAGTGACAATGAGATTGATTTCTAATGAGGAAACATTAAAAGAATATCCGTTTAATTTTGAATATAACATCACATATAAATTGGACGATAACAAAGTATTGATTAACTATGAAATAATTAACAAAGATATCAAAACTATGCCTTTCACTTTTGGTTTACATCCTGGTTTTTTAGTAGATGATATTAAAAAAATTGAATTAATTTTTCCAGATGATGAAGAAGGACAGTTATATAATCAAAAAACAAAAACGACATCAACAGTAAAGCTTGGGACATATACGGATTTTATAAATGATCTCATTGGCTTAGAAACAGTTATTTTCAAGCATTTAAAAAGCAAATATGTAATTCTAAAAACGGGTGATTGTTTAATAAAAGTTGATATATCAAAATTTAATTATTTAGCAATATGGAGTGCAAATCCTAATGCAAATTATATTTGTATTGAACCATGGCTTTCTATAAATGATATAAGACATTCAGATAATCCATTTGATTCAAAATTCGAACTTGAATATTTAAAACCAAATGAAGTTTTTAAAATAGATTATTATATTGAACTAAACTAACATGCCACATTAATATATATTTATATGATAAAAATAGTGAGATAAATATATCTCACTATTTTTTTTCTTCAACATGTTCTAGTCCTTGAGAAATAATATTATGCACATGTACATCATCTAAAGAGTAGAAGATTGTCTTACCACATCTTCTATTGTTTATTAATTTGCTGTTTTTCAATATCTTTAATTGGTGGGATATTGCAGATTGATTCATATTTAATGTTTTTGAAATTTCATTAACACTTCTTTCCTTATTGAATAGACAATACAGTATTCTTATCCTTGTTGAGTCACCAAACGCTTTAAATAGTTCTGCAGCATCAAATAATTCATTTTCACTTATTCTTTTTTTCATATTTTGCTTATCCTCAACGCTCTTATTGCATTTAATACTGCTATTATCATTACTCCAACATCTGCAAAAATTGCTAACCACATATGTGTATAGCCAAATGCACTAAGTATCAGAGCTATCAATTTAACTCCTATTGCAAAATATATATTCTCATAAACAATTTTCATACATTTTTTTGCAATCTTTATAGCTTTTGGTATCTTTATTGGGTCATCATCCATTAGCACAATATCCGCAGCTTCTATTGCGGCATCTGATCCTAACGCGCCCATAGAAATGCCTACGTCTGCTAGTGCAATTGCAGGAGCATCATTAATCCCATCTCCTACGAATGCTAATGTTTCATTATTTGCTTTAATATTAATCAGTTCTTTGATTATTTTAACTTTATCTTGTGGAAGGAGATTTGCGTACACATAATCTAAGCCAATATCTCTTGCGACTTGATCAGCCGTTTTTTTATCATCACCTGTTAACATAATATTCTTTTTAATGCTCAATTTTTTTAATTCTTTAATTGCTTCTTTTGATGTTGACTTAATTTTGTCGCCAATATGAATATGTCCTTTGTATTCATTATTTATTGCAATATGTATGATTGTGCCGAGTTCATCACATGGAATTATTGGAATGTTATTGTTATTCATCAACAATTCATTTCCGACTATAACATCCATATTATCAATCTTCGCAATCACTCCTTGGCCCGAAATCTCACTGATTGATTGTATTCTTTCTTTATTTATTTTTTGGTTGTATTCTCTAATGATTGATTTTCCGATGGGATGATTTGAATATGCTTCTGAATATGCAGCATATTCTAGCAACTCCAGTTCGGACAAATCATTATTGTGAATTGTAGTGACTTCAAATATACCTAAAGTCATAGTGCCAGTTTTATCAAATGCGACATATTTTGTTTTTGATAATTTTTCTAAATAGTTTGATCCTTTGATAAGAATGCCATTCTTACTAGCTCCACCAATTCCTGCAAAAAATGTTAAAGGAATTGAAATAACAAGCGCACATGGGCACGATATTACTAGGAATGTAAATGCTCTAATTAGCCATGAAGAGAATTGTAATTCTTCGCCATTAATGAAGTGCAAATATAGTGGTGGAATTGTTGCGAGTAAAAATGCAAAACCACAAACAATAGGAGTATACACTTTAGCAAATTTGCTAATGAAATCTTCTGATTTTGATTTATTGTTAGTAGCATTTTCAATCAAGTCTAATACTTTGGAAACAGTAGATTCTTCGAATGATTTGGTAGTTTTGATTTTTATTGGTGATGTCATATTAATGCATCCACTAATTACTTCATCATTTACTTTAACTTTTTTTGGTTTAGATTCGCCAGTTAGTGCAGATGTATTTAGTGATGTTTCACCGACAACAACAATTCCATCTAAAGGTATTTTGTCACCAACTTTAACAACGATAATATCTCCAATATTTACATCGTCAGGAGATATTCCAATTAGTTCATTGTTCTTTTCTATATATGCTTTGTCTGGCCTTATATCCATTAAAGTAGCAATGTTTTTTCTTGATTTTCCTACTGCGTATGATTGGAACCACTCACCAATTTGATAGAATAACATGACAGCAACACCTTCTTCATATTCTCCTAAAACAATAGCTCCAACTGTTGAAACAGCCATTAAGAAATTTTCATCAAATACTTGTCTATTTAGAATACCCTTAAATGCTTTTTTGATGATATCGTGGCCGATAATTGTGTATGGTATTACGTATAGAGCTAACATAATATACTTATTTTCAATATCAAAAAATTTTAAAACAATAAAAAGAATTGATGTAATGATTATTCGTTTAAGATTTTTCTTTTGTTTAGAATTCATACTATAGGTCAATCTCACAATCGGATTCATTTTTTTTACAATTATTAAGAACTTCTTTCATAACTTCTTTTTCATTAACACCATCTTCAAATTCAACAGTCATTTTTAACGTCATAAAATTAACAATGCAGTCTCTAACGCCTCTAGTATTTTTTGCTGCATCTTGCATTTTATTTGCGCAATTCGCACAATCTACGTCGATGTTGTATGTTTTTTTCATATAGTCCTCCTAATGAACATATGAACATATGTTCATATGTATTTTATTATATATTTCCTATTTGTTCAACTATGCTATTATTAACTTATGAATATTCTTGACTATTGTGTTTGGAGAGGTGATATACCTTTTTATCACGACCAATTTAATTATGTTGATAATTTATGCTTTGCTGAAATAACATATTGCGATTTTGATGGCTTGTTTGATGACAAAAAAACAATGACTTTAAAAGAACTTGCAGATTTATATTTTTCTGATAAAGAAAGGGTAAAAAAAGCAAAGACAAAAGCTTTTATTTCCTTGGCTCCTGATCTTTTAAAAGAAATGTCTCATTCAAATAGATTTAAGAATATTAAAGTACGTAATTATGTTTCCGTTCTTAATTATGAAAATACTGGGCAATTTGCTGCGATGATGTTTGATTTACCTTTTGGCATAACGATTGTATCATTCCGTGGTACAGATAACTCAATTGTTGGTTGGAACGAGGATATGCAACTATCATATAAAAAAGTATTTTCTCAATATGCGGCATGTGAGTATGTTAATAAATATTGTTGGAGAATGAGAAAATATATTTTAATTGGTCATTCAAAAGGTGGAAATTTGGCATTATATGCTGCATCAACATGTAAAAAGAGCATCAAGAAGAAAATTATCCAAGTAATTTCTGATGATGGTCCAGGATTGAGAGAAGATGCACATGATGATGAATCTTTGATTGAAATTAGTGAAAAATATATAAAAATAGTTCCACAATTCGATATAGTCGGACAAATATATAATCGTTGCGATAATTTGTTAGTAGTTCATTCAAACGAAAAAGGCCTAAGCCAACACGATATGCTGTCTTGGGAAGTTAAAGCAAATCGTCTTGTTGAAGCAAAAGAAATAGCTAATGAATCGTTGCTTGTAAAGGAAGTAATAAATAGATTTATGGATAGCACTACTGATGAAGAAAGAAGAAAATTTATTAATGAATTATTTGCAAGTTTACAAATATCAAATATACAAGAAATAACAGATTTAAAGCTGCATGATGTTAAAGATATGGCTAAATTATTACAAAATTTTAGTGTTGTCAGCAAAGATTCAAAAGATACAGTTTCTACTTTATTAAAAATTTTGATAGAGATATTTGGAGCTAATTTCTTTTCAGAAGTTGAAAAGAATGTTCATGGTCTTGTTTCAGAAACAATTAACAAAATAGCTAATCTTACAAAAGGCAGACATATTTAATTTTGCATATTGTTTTTATGAGTAAAATAACAACTTATAAAACCAATGGAACATCCAATAATTAAAGCAATTATAGCATTAATTATTGAAGAATCAGGCCCTATTGTGGTAATTAGACCAAATATTCCGAACGAAGCCATAGCATATGATTTGACGCCTGTAATTCCGACATATAATCCTGCGCAAAAATTACTTACAGTTAAACAAAGTAGTGCAATTGGATCTTTTATGACAATGCCAAATAATGCTGGTTCACTTGTTCCTGCGATTGCGGAAGTTATCGCAGCAGCAAGTGTTTCTGATTTCTTATTTTTCATAAATAAGGCCAGTGTCACAAACCCAAGTATATTGTTATACAACACATTTGCGAAAAACAAAATTGGGTCGCATCCTGATGATGCAAGTAATAACATTGTACTTAAGTTTGCACCACCCAACCCTGCGATTGTGATATACGGAATTATGGCACACATTATTGCGTTTCCAAGCGGTCCTATGCTCTTTAAGAATAATATTAGTTTTACTAATAGATTTCCGAAATAAACTCCAACAGGTCCAATTATACAAAATGAAATTGGAACTATTAGAATAATTGTACTAAGTGGCACAATTATTGGCTTTAAATTTGATTTAATTTTTGAATCTAAAAAATTGTATATTATAGACAATATCCATACTACGATAATAGATGGTATTACTTGATTACTGTAATCAGTCGAAACGATTGGCAAGCCAAAAATAGATAATTGTTTTTGTGCTGAAGAAAGACTTATATATGTTGGAGATAATAACATTGCTCCAGATAGTGCTGCTATGTATTTATTTGTATTGAATTTTTCAGCAGAAGCTATTGCTGTATATATTGGCATAAAATAATATCCAGCATCTGCAACAAACGACAAGACAATGTATGTATTAGATTCTTCTGACAATATATTAAATACCAATGGTCCTAGTATTATCAGTAAAACTTTCATCATACCAACACCAATCATTATTGGAAGAGTAGGTATAATACAGTCTGCGAGCGTTGATAGTATAGTGGATAATGTTGCTTTTATTTTGATCAATGTTTTTTTCATGGCTTTATTTTAACACTACTGCTAGTGAATAAATTTGTTAAATAATTTATAATGAAAGATAGAAAGAGGTATAGAAGTTTTTATGAAAAATTTTAAATGGCCTGACATTATTATTTCAATTTGTTACATATTAGGAGGTATTTTTTTCTTTGCTGATCCAAATATTACAAAAGAATTAATATGTTCGTGGATTGGATATGGATTATTAATAACCGGTGCAATATTTATAATTGCTTATTTCTTTAGACCAAAATATGAAGGTTTTATTAGAAATGAGTTTATGATTGGTTTGATAGTGATTACTATAGGAATTCTTCCACTAATAAAGGGGAACATTTTTATTGAATTAGTATATTCAGCTTTAGCAATTGTAATAATGATATCTGGATATAAAAAATTACAAGATTGCGTTGACGCTTGGAGACTTGGCTATAAATTTGAGTTATTATATTTAGTTTTAGCATCCATTTCTATTGTTATAGGTGTAGTAATAATAGTAGTTAATATTTCAACCATTAAAGCATTACATAATTTGATTGGCGTTGGTTTGCTGTATTCAGGATTATCTGATTTATTTTCAACAATATTTTTATCAAGTAAAATGAATAGTTATGTAAATAATCTTCAAGAAAACAAACAAGTTATTGATAATGAAGAACCTAAGGAATAATTATTTCTTAGGTTCTTTTATTGAGTAGATGCAACCACAGTAATTTTGATGATATAAATTAAGTTTTTTGTTGAGTGAATCATTGTAGACTAATCCATCACCTTTTTTAAAATCTGCATATAGGTAGTTTGTATTTGGATATTTTTTATCTAATTTTTCGCCTATTTCATTAATCCAATTGGCATTTTTTCTATTTGATATAGACATTACAGTAGTAACGAAATCATAATTATTGTCATTTGCATATTTAAAAGTTTGTTCCATTCTTAATTCATAACATAATTTGCATCTTTTTCCACCTTCGGGTTCATCTTTTAAACAACTTAACTGTTTTGTGTATGATTCGTTATCATATTTGTCAATTATTAATTTAATAGATTCATCATTCAATATATTTAAATATTGTTTTAATGCATCCAAACGTTTATTGAATTCTTCAAATGGATATATGTTTGAATTAGAGAAAAAGATAGTGATATCAAAATAATTTCTTAAGTACTTCAAAGGATAAACACTACATACACCACAACATATATGTATTAAAAGTGTTGGTTTTCCCTGAAGATTGTTAATTTGATTTAAATGTTTTTGATAATTATTCATTGTCTATGAACATTGAATCGCCAAACGAAAAGAAACGATATTTATTTTCAACCGCAATTTTATAAGTGTTTAAAATCATTTCTCTAGAACATAATGCTGATATCATCATTATTAATGTTGATTTTGGAAGATGAAAATTTGTAATAAGTGCATCAATAGCTTTAAATTCATATGGTGGATAAATAAAAATATTAGTTTCACCACAGCATTCTTTAAAAGTGCCATATTTTTTCATTATTGTTTCTAAAGTTCTTGTCGATGTTGTGCCAATCGCAATAATGCGACGCCCTTGCTTTTTAGCTGTATTTAGTTTGTCTGCCACCTCTTTAGTCATTGTGTAATATTCATAATGCATATTATGATCTTCAATATTTTCTTCTTTGACAGGTTTAAAAGTTCCTAATCCAACATGTAATGTAACATCTAATATTTCTATGCCTTTATTTTTAATTTTATCGATTAATTCGTTTGTAAAATGTAATCCTGCAGTAGGGCATGCAGCCGAACCGTTGACTCTAGCATAGACATTATTATAACGAGAATTATCTTTCAACTTTTCGTGAACATATGGTGGAGTAGGCATAAGGCCAACTTCGTTTAATACTTCTAAAAAGATTCCATCACAATGCATTTTAAATATTCTAATGCCTTCTTCTTTTCTTTCGATACATTCACCATATAATTTATCTGAAAATGTAATAACTGTTCCGATTTTAATTGCCTTTGCATTTCCACAAAGGCATTCACAAATATCGCTTTCTGTTTTTAAAATTAGAACTTCAACTTTAGCACCGGTATCTTTTTTTGTTCCGAATAATCTAGCAGGAATAACTTTAGAGTTATTCCTAACGAGGACATCTCCTTCGTGGAGATAATCGATAATATCAAAAAAGTGTTTGTGTTCAATTTCGCCTGTTTTTTTATGAAGGATTAATAACCTCGACTCATCTCTTTTATCTACTGGATGTTGGGCAATTAATTCTTCGGGTAAATAATAATCAAAATCACTAAGCTTCATTTGTTTAAAAGCCTCTTTCGTCGAATGTATATTTATTTAATATATATTCTTTGTATTCTAAAAATTTGTCTTCTTTTATAGAAGATCTAATTCCTTCCATTAGTTTAATTAAAAATCGTAAGTTATGAATCGACATTAATCTATTGCCTAATCCTTCGTTTGTCCTAAAGAGATGGTTCAAATATGCTTTTGTGTATTTTTGACAACATTCACAATCGCATTCGGGATCAAGTGGGGTAAAATCATTCTTATATATATTCTTTTTTATATTAATTCTCCCTTGTGAAGTCATTAAAGTTCCGTGTCTTGCGATTCTCGTAGGAAGAACACAGTCAAACATATCAACACCTCTTTCAACTGCCTCAAAAATATCATTGATTGCACCAATTCCCATCTCATATCGAGGTTTATCTTTTGGGAGATAAGGTATGGTGTAATCTAGCATTTTATAATGAGTGCTTTTGGATTCTCCCACTGATGTCCCACCAATTGAATATCCATCAAAATCCATCTCAACCAATTTTTCAGTGCAATATTTTCTAAGATCTTCATATTCAGATCCTTGTACAATCCCAAATAATGCCTGGTTGTTTTTTGTGTGAGCAACTTGTCCTCTTTTTGCCCATCGCAGTGTTCTTTCTACTGATTCCTTTACATATTCATATTTGCTTGGATAGGGGATACATTCATCAAATGACATAGCAATATCTGAGCCAATTGCTTCTTGAATATGTATGGAGTCTTCTGGAGACATAAATAATGTTGAACCATCAAGATGAGATTTGAATGTTACACCTTCTTCCTTGATTTTTCTTCTATCTGCTAAAGAAAACACTTGGAAACCACCAGAATCTGTAAGAATGGGACCATCATAATTCATGAACTTATGTATCCCTCCAGCTTTCATTAATGTTTCAGGACCTGGTCTCAACCATAAATGATATGTGTTTGATAGAATGATGCTAGCATTAATATTTTTAATATCTTCTGGAGATAAAAATTTAACTGTTGCTTGAGTTCCGACAGGCATGAATACTGGTGTTTCAACTATTTTGCCAAAAACATTTAGCTTTCCTAGTCGCGCTTCACAGTTTTTGTCTTTATGTACAAGTTCATAATTAAATCCTTGCGTTTTCACATCATAATCATATCACATGTTATACTTAAACCATGAAGTCCAAAGAGTTAAAAGTATATAATTTGCCTAGTGATAGTTTACTTTCAGTGATTAATGCCAAACCTTCATTTCTACTTTCGTTGTTGTTGATAATTGGATGCGTATCTTTTGCGTTTGATGTTCCAGAAATATATGGTGTATTATTAATCATTATTAGTTTTTTGTGTATCTGTTTTTTGCCGAAAGTTCCATTAATGGAGTTTTATAAAGATTATTTTATTATGTATAACAGAGCAGATAGAAACACTTGCATGATGATTTATTATGACGATGTTGTTTCTTGGCATTATGCTTGGAGTGCTAAAAAGGATACATTAATTGTTGAGTTGACTGATGGAAGCGTGGAAAAAATTGAGGCGTTTTCTAAAACTTTATTTGAAACAAATATGTATATCCATTTAAGGGAAAAACATAAAAAGGTTCAATGAAAATTGTTGCATTAGATTTTGAAACTGCAAACGAAAATCTAGCTAGTGCTTGCAGTTTAGGGTTAACGATATATATAGATGGGGAATTGGTGGATAATTTTGAGTGGTATTTTAAACCACATTTTCGATATAACTATTTTACAAATACACATATTCATGGAATTAAAGAAGAAGATGTAATTAATGAAAATGAATTTGTATACTATTATGAAAAATTAAAAGAAATTTTAGAAGGTGCTGTTCTTGTAGCGCATAATGCTTCGTTTGATATTTCCGTTCTCAACGAACTATGTGATTTGTATGGCTTAGATCATTTTAAGAATGAATATTTAGATACTGTAAAAATATCTCGCCGTGTCTATCCAGAACTCTACAACCATAAATTAAACACCGTATCAAAGTATTTAAATATTGATTTAAACCATCACAATGGTATGTCGGATTCTTTTGCTTGTATGTTGATTTTATTAAGATCTATGGAAGCCTATAATTCTTACGAATTAGATGAGTTTTTGAACAAGATAGGCGTGTATACAAAGAAAAATATGTAAATTTTTTCATAATTGAAATTTTTTTCATATTATGATATATTTATTTAGCGCAAAAAGAGGTAAAAAGAAACAAATGAACGAATTTGAGAATAATGCCTATTTCTGGCAAAAAGTAGATACATTATATTCATCTGGCGATTTTGAATTAGTAAAGAAAAAAGGTTCCAAACACGATGAGCATCCATCGTTAACATATCCTTGTGATTATGGTTATGTAAGAACACTAAATTCAGATAGCGAAATACCGATTGAGGTATATAAATCAAATAATGGTAAAAAGGTTGATGCAATTGTACTATGCGCTGATATCTTAGATAAAAGGTTTGAAGTAAAAACATTAGTTGGTTTAAATGAAGATGAAGAAAATGCAGTACTTCACTTCCTAAATTGTACTGATTATCAAAAATCAGTGCTAATAAGAAGAGGAAAATCAATTCCTATTTGGGGTGAAACAGAGTAGCATATGCTACTTTTATTATAGTTATTATGAAAAAGATATTAGTTTTAGATTTTGGAAGTAGATTTACAAAAGATGTTGAAAAAGTACTTACACAGATTAATGTGGATTATATTACTAGACCACATGATTTTGAATTCGATAATCTTACTTCAGATATTAGTGGAATAATTTTAACAGGAAGTAATGATGCTGTGTATGATAATGGAAGAAGATGTGACAAAAGATTTTTTTATGCTGGTGTTCCAATCTTGGGAATATGTTATGGTCATCAATTATCAAATGATGAATTTGGTGGAACTGTTATAAAATCTTCCACACCCGAACAAGACAGGGCAATAGATTTAATAATTGATGAAGATAATATTTTATTTGATGGAATGAAAAAAGTGCATAAGGTTGCTATGTTTCATAATGACGAAGTATCTAGATTGGGAGATGGCTTTGTGCCGATAGCGCACACAAAAGATTGTAAGTATGCCGCGACATATAACAAAAAATACAATATTTATACCATTCAATTCCATGCTGAATATCTCAAATATTCGGAAAATGGAACAGAGTATTTTAAAAACTTTATGAAAATATGTGCGATATAATTTTGGTATGAATGGTTTTGAATTATTTGTTGATTCATTTACAAAAATACTAATACCTGGTTTAACTGCCACAATTCCTTTAACTATTATTTCTTTTGCTTTGGCAATAATAATAGGAACTGCCATGGCGTTAATCCAATTTGCGGATATTATAATATTAAAACAAATTGCAAGATTTTATATATGGATTACAAGGGGAACTCCTTTGCTAGTCCAACTTTTTGTTATATTTTATGGTTTGCCATCAATTGGGATTGTCATTGATCCATTTCCTGCTGCAGTAATAGTATTTTCTTTAAATGAAGGAGCTTATGTAGCAGAAACAATTAGAGGAGCATTAGAATCTATTCCAAAAGGGCAAATTGAAGCTGGTTATTGTTCGGGTTTAAATTTTGTTCAAACAATGTGGCATATTGTTTTGCCACAAGCTTTCAAAGTGGCTTTTCCATCATTAGCCAATTCATTAATTTCAATGATTAAAGATACATCATTGGCTTCAAATATTACTGTTCTAGAAATGTTGATGAAAACAAAACAACTTGTTGCAGTATATTATCAGCCATTACTACTATATTGTGAAGTTGGTTTAATATATTTATTATTTTCAACAATTCTTTCTAAAATTGCAGGATTGATTGAAAACAAATTATCAAGGAAGGCTATAGTATCATGATTAGTGTTGAAAATTTAAACAAATCGTTTGGCAAAAATCATGTTCTAAAGGATGTCAATTTAGAAATAAAACAAGGCGAAGTTGTATCGCTTTTGGGTCCTTCTGGCTCTGGAAAGACAACTGTATTAAGATGCTTGAACTTCCTCGAAAAATCAGATAAAGGAATTCTTACAATTGATGGTGAAAGAATAGATTTAAGAAATGTAAAAAACAACAAAATACGAGAAATAAGAAGCAACACTGGTTTTGTATTTCAAAATTTTAATTTATTCAATAATAAAACAACACTGGAAAATGTTACGGTTGGTTTAACTGTTGCCAGAGGAATGAACAAAGAAAATGCTAACCAAATAGGAAAACAACTATTGGACAAGGTTGGATTAGAAAACAAATATGATTATTATCCTAATCAACTATCTGGTGGACAACAACAAAGAGTAGCGATTGCTAGGGCGTTGGCGAGCAAACCGAAGATTATTTATTTTGATGAGCCAACATCTGCGCTAGATCCAGAATTGATTAATGAAGTACTTGTTGTTATTAAGCAATTAGCTAGCGATGGTATGACGATGCTTGTTGTGACGCATGAGATGAATTTTGCTAGAAATATCTCAGATAGAATATTGTTTATAGATGATGGAAGTATTATAGAAAACTGTACCCCAAATGAATTTTTTAATAATCAAAAAAATGAACGTATAAATAGTTTTATTAACAATATATTAATAAGAGGTGAATAGAGTGAAAAAAATAATTTCTGTTATAGCAATGATATTGATGTTAACTGGTTGTGGAGATATTGTCGGAGGCGATTTAAACGATATAAATAAAAGGGGCTATATTGTTATAGCAACCGAAGGCACATGGATGCCTTGGACATATCATGATGATGACGGCAGCCTTGTAGGTTTTGATGTTGAGATTGGAAAATATATTGCTGACTATTTGAATGTCGACGTCAAATATATTGAAACAGAATGGGATAGTATACTAGCAGGCGTTGAAGCTGGAAGATACGATATGATGATAAATGGGTGTGACGTTACGGAAGATAGAAAAGAAGCGTATGACTTTTCTGATGCATACGCTAATGACATAATAGTTGTTGTTACAAAAAGTGATAATAACAGTATTTCTTCTATGGAAGATCTTAAAGGAAAAACTACTGCGAATACATCTTCATCAACATATGCTTCAATAGCTAGCGAATATGGAGCAACAGTAAAAGGTGTCGATGATTTAAACGAAACATTTATGTTACTAAGTACAGGAAGAATAGATGCAACAATAAATGCAGAAGTCACCTTTAATGAATATATGAACAAACACCCAGAGGCCGACTTTAAAGTAGCTTGTTATTATCCTAATTATTCAAAAATAGCAATTCCAATGAAAAAAGGCTCAACCGAATTAGTAAAAAAAGTTAATGAAGCCATCGCTTGTGCCAAGAAAGATGGAACATTAACTAATTTATCAATGAAATATTTCGGTATGGATATTACTAAATAATTATTTTCTTTATCTCTTTACATGCTTTTTTGATATTCGATAAAGATGTTGCTAAATTGATTCTTACCCAATCATTATATTTGCTAGAGAATGTTTCTCCTGCATTAACCATAATGTTACATTTGTCAGCTAGGTACTTTGAAGCTGACTTATCTTTATTATATTTTCCAATATTTAAAAACAATAAATAAGATCCTTCTACAGATGTCATTTCCATATAGTCTCCTAATTGTTCTTTTACATATAAGTAGTTTTCAAAAATAACTTCAATAACGTTATCTAGCCATTCGCCACCATATTTATAACCATAGTATGAAGGTAAAGCATTAAAGCAGTTTACATTATTGCGATGATTATCTTTTTGATATTTATCAAATTTATCTCTTAACTTATCATTTGGTATTACTACATGGCAATGTGAATATACAGCAAGTGAAAATGTTTTTGATACAGCATTTATTGAAATAATATTATTTTGATATTTTTTCAAAGACAGTGAAGGAATAAATTTTTGATCTGGCATAATGATGTCAGAGTGGACTTCATCTGAAACAATCAAAACATTATATTTTTTACATAATTCAAACAATTCTTCTAATTCTCCAATTTTATATACTCTACCAATAGGGTTGTGTGGAGAACACAACATAAGCATTTTTACTTTATTTTTTTTAAATTTGTTTTCAATATCTTTATAATTAAAGGTAAAATAATTATTATTTGAAGACAAATATGATTCAACAACTTTTCTCTTACATTGTTTAATTGTTGCTTTAAATGGAGGATATAATGGTGGATTAATCATAATTGCATCACCAGGTTTTGTAAATGTATAAATTAATTGATACATTGCATCTACAGCACCATTTGTAAATCTAACCCACTCTTTCTTATATTCAACATTATTTCTTTTCTTGTGCCAATTAATATAAGTTTCGTAATAGTCATCTGGAAGTTTTGCATACCCATAATCACCATATTCGATAAAATTACTTAACGATTTAATGATTCTTTCATCAGTCTTAAAATCCATATCTGCAATCCAAAGTGGCAAACATTTATTTTTCTTTGCATGCACCCATTTGATAGAATTTGTTTCTGTACGTTTAATGTAGTATTTTTCAGTAAATTCTTTATTGTTCATATCAATCACCTTTGACATTATTATAAAATAAAAATATGGAAGTTACATATAATTGTTGGCATGGATGCCACAAAAAATCAGAGGGATGTGCTCATTGCTATGTATATAGAAGAGACGAATCAATAGGGAAGGATCCATCAAATATTTATAAAACAAAATCGTTTAATATCCCAATATTGCGAAACAAATACGAAGATTATAAGTATCCATCTGGGACAGTTTTTATTATGTGCTTTTCATCTGACTTTTTTATTGAGGAGGCAGATGAGTGGAGAAAAGATGTTTTGAAGATGATTGAAGAAAGAAAAGATTGTGATTTCTTCTGCATTACTAAAAGGCCAGAAAGAATAATGGATTGTATACAAGATATAGAAAAATATAAAAATTTAACAATTTATTGCACAATGGAAAATCAAAAAAGATTTGATGAAAGAGCTCCAATTTATTTAAATCTTCCTTTGATGAGAAAAGGCGTGATGATTGAACCAATGTTAGAAAGAATTAATTTAAAAGAATATATTAAATTGATTGATATAGTATCTGTTGGTGGAGAGTCTGGGAAAGATGCAAGAACACTAGATTTTGATTGGGTAAAAGATATTAAAAAACAATGCGATGAAGCTAATGTTGAATTTAATTTTCATCAAACTGGTGCTAAACTACTTGTTGATAAAAAGATGTATTATATACCAAGAAATAAGCAACATTCACAGGCCAGATTGGCATTTAAAGATTAATATTGTATTTTGTCCAAAACTTCTTTTGCTTTATCGTTACCAAGCAAATTTGAAATAATTAGATAAGAAAAATCAAATGCAGCGCCCAAACCTTTCCCAGTAATAAAATTTTTATCTTGTATAGCTTTTCCATCTGCTGGCATTAAACCATTTTCGAATCCTGGAAAACAAACAAATTTACTGTTATTTAGTAATCCTTTGTGAATAAGAATAGAAGGAGCAGCGCATATTGCTGCAATGAGTTTGTTGCTTTCAACGAACTCATCAATTATTTTTTGAACTTGAGTGTTGTTTTCAAGATTTAGAGTACCTGGCATACCCCCAGGTAATATTAAACAATCATATTCCTTACTATTGACATCGTTAATATTTATATTTGTTTTAAGCATAATCTCGTGAGATGATTTGACATCGTCTTCAATACCAACCAAATCAACATTTATTCCAGCACGATATAACAAATCATATGTTATTAGTGCTTCACATTCTTCAACTCCATTTGTAATGATAATCATTGCTTTCATTGTGTTTTACCTCTTTTTAATTATAAAGTATTTTGTAGTAAAATTATTAATGTGAAAAAGGTAATGAGATTTTACGAGAGTTTCAAAACACCAATTAGAGTAACTTATTTTGCGTTTGTTTTGATTGCGATTGGCTTTTTGATTCAAAATAAAAATGTCAATTTATTTTATACTTTTAAATCAAGCGTAGTATTGTTCATAGGTGAATTAACAATTAAAGTAGGTGAATTTATTGTGATGAATTTACCTCTTATTTTTATGTTATATGCAGTGTGCAAGAAAGCAAATAATGCTTCTCCAGTTGTAATGGCTTTGATTGGATATTTTACTTTTTTAGTTACAACAATGCTTTTTTCCAATCAATCATTGAATTCACAGGCATATGTAACTGGATATGGAATAAACTCGGTATTTAATTTGTCTACTGGTACAAGAATGCCACTTGAAACTGGTATGATTGGGTCTTTGCTTGTAGCTTTTGCGACGAGGGTTTCGTTTGTGTTATCTAGACATAGGGGCAACTATTCGATTACAAATATCTTTTCTAAAGAAATAGCAGGCATTATTTATAATTCAATATTTTGTTTTGGATTTGGAATAATCATATCTTATGTGTATCCTTTCTTATATGTACATATCCAAAAATTAATATCTTTTATCGCGTCTGATTTGTCAGATCCATTTAAGATTTCAGTATATAGCATATTGGATAGAGTGTTATCTATACTTGGAATTGGAAAAGTAATTAGATATCCATTTTGGTTTACATCTGCAGGTGGTTCTATATCAAATGGTGTTACTGGCGACATTGCAATTTGGTCATATCTTGCCAACAATGTTTCAGATTATGCTGGTGCAGGTCGATTCATTACCCCATATTACATCATTAATATGTTTATGATACCTGGCTATTATATTGGAACATTGTCTTCAATAAATGATAAGCATGATAAAAGGATACTATTTGTAACGTTTTTTGCAGCAATAATTTTATCTGTGCTTGCTGGCAATCCGCTACCTGTTGAGATGTTGATGCTTTTTACTTCGCCAGCTATTTTGTTATTCTACTTGTTATGCGTAGGTGCTGTTTCGTATATTTTCGTTATTAAAAATGTTTTCTTAGGTTTTGAAACAGTGGCTAACAATGTGACTGTTGCAATGCCTGGAAGTTTCCCAGATTTTATTGTGAATATTAGAAATGTAAATTTATCGGAAACGATGTTGACGATGGTAATTGTCGGCTTAATTGCGTTTGCTCTAATGATTATATTTACCATAGTGTATTATAGATTCCTTGCCTTTGATTTTACTAATACAGGAAAAGGGGATACGTTGGTATTAAATATTATAGAAGCTGTTGGTGGCAAGGATAATGTTGATGTTGCAAAAGCAGGATTGTTTAAATTAAATATTTATTTGAAAAATTCCGAACAGATTTCTATAGAAAAAATAAGAAATATTGGGGCAAAAAAAGTTTCCGAAACACGCCAAGGCATAAGTTTTGAATTTGGAACATCAAGTTATGCTATTTCAAAAAGAATAAATAAACTATTAACAATTTAGTAGAATAAGTAGTTTCTATTGTTTGTTAATAAATTCATCAAATTCTTTTTTATAATGTTTCATTAAATTAATTTTTTCTTGAGAATCTAAACTAGAATACGATATTGAATTGATACATAATTGTTTGATATCAGTCAATCCAAGATCGAAGCATACAATCAACGCAAAGAAATCATCAACTAAAGAATTATGCTCAAAAAAGATGGGATCATCAGAACATATGCTACATGTAACCCCTCTTTTTATATATTCATAAAATGGATGATTTCTTATGTTTTTAGAATATCCCAGTGATTGATTAGAAATAGGGCATATTTCTAAACATATTTCTTTATTAACATAATCTTGTAATAAATATGGATATTGATACAAATTAAAGCCATGTCCAACTCGACAAGCGTTTAATAAGTATGCATCAATTAAGTTGTTTGATTCAGGTGTTAAACTTTCACCAGAGTGTAAGTAATATTGAAAATCAGGATGTTCATTTCCAAATTTTAGTAATTTAGGCGCAAAGTTTTCGAGAGATTTAGAACTATCTTCTTCATTTACAAGATCAAAACCAACAACAAAATCTTTAATTTCGTTTTTATTATAATCATCTTTAATTTCTGTTTTTATTTTGTAGCAATTTTCTAATCTATTGATAAAATCATTTTCATCAAAACTGTAATCCTTCATTCCGCCACCAATAATACGCACTGAGAAAAATGGATTGCCATTTTTAACTTTATGATATGCATTTTTAATAGTGTCTACAGTTTTGTATGCTTTATCATAATTTGAATCTAATAATAGGTGTATTTCGATGTGGTATATTTTTAAATTAAGATAATATTCAAAAGCAGCTACATAATAATCATATAAAACATCAAAATCTAAATCGATTGCTTCAAAATATGAAAATAAGTTTTCAAAATATCTCCATCTATTTTCGTTATGTTTTACGCCAATTATTGTCCATTTTTTAAATAGATCATCATATTTTATTATATTTTTTTCCAATGCTTCTTTTAAAGGAATATGCTTTGCATCTTTTGTCAGTGTCAAAATATAATCATCCAAACCTATAAAAAGTTTATCGTTGCTTTTAATGAATTCTATAAGTTTATCCATCGGCAAAAGAGCAGTCCCATGTACATGCAAATCACTTCCTTTTGGTAATTCTAGACAAAACTTATATAAATCTGTTTCCCATATTTCAGGTTTTCTAATAATTGGCATATTATATGGAACTGAATTTACACTTTCAATATAATTATTTCGAAGTATTGTAAGTTTATTGTCAATATTTTTTTCTTTCTCACTTAATATATTTCCAACAAGTTTAATATTTTTATCAACTATTTCTTGTCTTAAAATATTGTAATTCTCAATAGTGGTCTTGTTCATGCTTATATTTTACCCCATATATCAAATTGAATTAGTTTATTATTGTTCAAATGAAGTTTGCTACAATGATAATAAGAACAAAAGAGGGGCAAATATGAGCGATAGATATAAAAAATTAACTATTTTGCATTCCAATGATATGCATGGTGATTTCTTAGCTGAACAGGTTGGAAACAATCTTGTTGGTGGTGTTTCAATGTTATCTGGTTATATTGATTATGTTAGAGAGAGGGAAGAAAATGTTCTCTACTGCATAGCTGGAGATATGTTTAGAGGCTCGGTAATTGATTCTGAATATAGAGGCTTGAGCACTATAGAAATAATGAACATGTTGAAGCCAGATATTGTTACCATTGGCAATCACGAAACAGATTATGGACTCGCTCATTTATTGTTTATAGAAAAGTGTGCTCAGTTTCCCATCATTAATGCAAATTTGCATGTAACAATAACAGGAACAAGATTATTCGAACCATACAAAATAATTGAAATAGATGGAATGAAAATTTTGTTTATTGGAATAACAACTGAAGATGTAATTGCAAACACAAAAACTCAAGATAATGTTATTGGTTCATTTATTGATATCGGTGAAGCTGCGGAAGAGGTCGGCAAAATATGTAATTCATTTAATGGCACAGATATAGATTTCACTATTTTGTTAACTCACATTGGTTGGGATGAGGACCACGAACTTGCTAAAAAGTTGAATCCAGCATGGGGTGTTGATGTCATTGTAGGTGGGCATTCTCATACATTTATTGACAAGCCAGATATTGTAAATAATGTTGCTATTGTGCAAGCTGGAACTGGAACAGATCAAATTGGTAGATTTGATATTATTGTTGATACACAAAACAACTGTATTGAGTCATATAAATGGCAAGCTGTTCCAATAAATCAAGATACTTGTCCACGTGATCCTAAAATTGAAACACTAATTAATGGTTTGAAATCAAAAACTGATGAAAAGTATCAAAAAGTTGTGACTAGATTTAAACACACCTTATTACATGAAACTAGAACTGCGCAAACTCCACTAGGAAGTGTGTATGCTGATATTTTCAAAAGAGCGTATGGCGTAGATGTGGCATTAATTTCATCTGGCTCTGTAAGGAAAAACGAATTAGGTCCTATTGTTACATATCAAGAAGTCATCGAGTCATATCCTTATGCCCAATCAAACTATATTTTCAAAGTAACGGGCAAGCAACTAAGGGATATGCTTACTTATTCTTATAGAGATGATGCGTGGAATGGTGCTCATACAGAATTCTTCCAATTATCAGAAGGCATGCATGTAAAATACAGCAAATCAAAACATATGATTATTGATTTTTCTTTAAATGGTAATCCTATAGAAGAAGAAAAACTATATTCGATTAGTTTACAAAAATACCAAGTTCAAAATTTTTTAGATAGCTTTGGCTTTAAAATTGATGAAATTGAAAAAAATATGCCTAGAAAGGAAATATGTACTTCCGATCAAGATGTAATATATGAAAATATATTAACTGGCAATTATAAAGAAACTAGAGGTAATAATAGATTAGAGATAGTGGATTAGCTAAATTGGTGGTGGTTTTTCATTGACAACTAACTTTAATTTGGCTAAAATTTAATAGTATTTGAGAAAGGTGGCTTATAAAATATGGCGGCGAAAAGAACATATCAACCTAGCAAAAGAAAACGCCAAAACACACATGGTTTCAGAGCTAGAATGAAAACTACTGGTGGACGTAAAGTATTATCAAGACGTCGTGCTAAGGGAAGAAAGGTATTATCAGATTAAAGCCACAGTTGTGGCTTTTATTTTTTATGAAAAAATCGTATCGAATTAAAAAAAATGAAGAATTTACAAGGATAATAGGTGAGAAGCACTCTATGGCAAGTGCTAATTTTGTGATATACACATCAACTAAAATTGAGGATAACTGTCGTGTTGGAATATCTGTTTCAAAAAAACTCGGTGATGCTGTTGATAGAAACAGAATAAAAAGGCAAGTTAGAGAAATGGCAAAAGTATTGGTCAATTTTGAAACAGGAGATAAAGACATCATTATTATCGTGAGATTGCCATATCTTAAAAACAATTACCAAGAAAACCTCTTAGATTTGGAAAAGCTGCTTAAAAAAGCTATAATACAAGAGTATGAAAAAAGGAGAAATCCATGAATAAAAGACGCTTATATTTAATATTTACAGTTATTGCAATGGCGTTTGTATTAACGGGCTGTTCAAAGTCAACAGAAATTATTAGTTTGGATACAACATTTAAAGAAGTAATGGAAGAGGGCTTTTTTGCCGGAATAATTACTTATCCTTTATCGCAAGCAATTAACTGGTTAGAACCAAAAGTTGGAATCTTTTTTGCTATCACTTTAGTGACAGTAGCAATCAATGCGGTGGTTTTAGCGTTCACATTTAAGTCAAGTGTTGGTATGCAAAAAATGCAAGAATTACAACCTGAACTTACAAAAATTCAAGCCAAATACGAAGGAAGAACCGATCAACAATCTCAACAACGTATGGCTATGGAAATGCAACAATTATATGGAAAATACAACATTAATCCTGTTGCGACATTAGTAATTACACTTATTCAATTCCCATTATTGATTGGAATGTATAATGCTGTAAGAAGATCATATGCTGTTGCAAATGCTGAATTCTTGAATGCAAAACTATCCACAACACCTAGTGAGGCACTTAAAGGCAAGATTTGGGTGTGTGTAATAATATTTGTTTTGATGGTATTATTCCAATTTATTTCAATAAAGATTGGACAATGGATTGCTGAATATCATGGCAAGAAAGAAGCAGATTTGCATCACAAAACATATCAAAAACCAAAACAACAAAATGCTAGTATGACTTATATTATGCTTGCTATGGTTGCTTTTGCGATGTATAACTGTCCAACTGCTTTATCCCTTTATTACTGCATTTATTCTATTATCAATATCATTAAGACAATTGTTATTGATAGGATAACTCATAAGGGGGATAAAAAATGAAACAATATACAGGTAGAACATTAGAAGAAATTTTAGGTAATATTGCATCTGAACAAAACTGTAAGGTTCAAGATATTACCTATAATGTTATTGATGAGGAAAAAGGCGGTATTTTTGGAATTCATAAATCAGTTACTGTAGAAGCATTTACCTCAAAAGATGTCAAAGAATTTATTTTTGAGTATCTTGGCGCATACTTCACTGAATTAAATCAAGGTGTATCAATCGAAATAATTGTTGATCACAATAAAGAAAAAGATAATGAATTGTTATATCGTGTAGTATTGGATGCAGAGAATAACGCAATAATTATTGGCAAAAATGGTCAAACATTGAGAGCAATTTCTACAGTGCTAAAAGCAGCTGTAAATTCAACTTTTAAGAAGAGAATCAATGTTATTGTTGATGTGAACCATTATAAAGAAGATCGATACAAAAAAGTAAAGGCAATCGCAAAAAGGGAAGCAATCAATGTTGCGAAAACACATGTCGATGTTGAACTTGATCCAATGCCAAACGATGAAAGAAAAGTCATCCATCAATACTTGCAAGACTTTAAAAATGTTTCAACTATTTCAATTGGAGAAGGATCAAAGAGACATTTGTGCATTAAATATACTCCTGAAGAAAAGATAGAAGAAACTGAATAATTATTTACAAAAATATTTATCAAAGGTATGTATCAATGATACATACCTTTTTATTTTTTTAATATATCTACAATATGTGAACTTGCACCAAGCAATTCTTTACGTTCGCATGTTTTTAAGTGAAAATCAATGAAAGCTTTAAATGTTTCGTCGTCCATATTGTTAATATATTGGCGCATGTAATCACTAGGGCCATCGGACGCAAATCTCTTAATTAATTTCAATTCACATTCATCATTAAGATCATTTATATCTTCAATCCTAACTTGAAAAAATAGACCATCTTTATCATATATATGAAAACTATCGTCTAATTTATCTTTAACTTCCTTGTAATGGTTTTCTTTAAATGCATATTCAATAACACTGTATTCATTCATTATGTATGTTACAAAAATAAATTTTTTGCATATTCTTTTTGCTTCCTTTAATGCTTTAACTCTATCTCGTTTTGAATATAAATGATACATTGGTCCAAACATTATAACAATATCAAACTCTTCATCATCAAACATAGATAAATCTCTTGCATCGGCCTGAATGATCTTTAAGGATGAATCATTGTTTTTTATTTTTCCAATATTAGTTTTTAGTAATTCAACTGCTGTTACATCATATCCTTCATTTTTCAAAGCTATTGAATATTTTCCTGATCCAGCGCCAATATCAACGATTTTATCGTTTTTTGTTAAATATTGGTGGATATAATTCATAGAAGTAAAAAACTCGACCTGTCCGTGTCTTCTATCAAGTCTTTTGTTTTCATTGAATTTATTATAATATTTAGATAATTTTTCTATATAGTCATTCATAAATAAATTATACAATGTACTATAATTAGGGTGTATGTTTAATTATATTTGTAAAAAGTGTATACCTAATTATCAAAATGTTAAGGATAATGCAGTCAGAGAAAAATATGGTATTGTTTTTTCTGTTTTTTCTATTGTTTGTAACATTCTACTAGTAATATTTAAGCTGGTAGTTTCATATATTACAAATTCAGTATCTATTAGAGCAGATGCGTTTAACAATTTAAGTGACGTTGGTTCAAATCTTGCATCCTTCTTTGGTTTTAAGTTGTCAAATAAACATCCTGATGCTGATCATCCATATGGACACGGAAGAATGGAATATGTTTCTGGAATGATTGTCTCTTTTTTAATTTTGTTAATGGGCTTTGAATCAATGAAAGAATCAATTACAAAAATTGTACATCCTGAAAGTGTTGAGTTTTCTATTGTTGCGATTATTGTTTTGATTGTGTCTATATTAATTAAATTACTTATGGCTTATGTAAACAAGAAAGCTGGAAAAGCAATTGAATCTGATACTTTAAATGCCGCAGGACAAGACAGTATTAATGATGCATTTGTAACGAGTGGTACTTTAATATGTTTGATTTTGTTGAAAATAGCAAATATAAATCTTGATGCTTATTTCGGACTAATTGCTTCCATTATGGTTATTAAATCTGGCATTGAGATATTTCGAAATACATTAGATACTATCCTGGGAAAAGCCCCAAGCAAGGAATTAGTACGAGATATTGAAAAAACTATATGTGCTCATAAAGACATAATTGGCATTCATGATTTAATGCTTCATGATTATGGACCTAGCCAAAAATTTATGTCGTTACATGTAGAAGTTGATGCGAGTATTCCAGTAATAAAAATGCATGACACAATTGATAATATTGAGTTGGAAATATTAGATAAATACAAAATACTAACAACAATTCATATGGATCCAATAGATACTAAGGATACTTTAACAATTGAATTGAAAAATTCAGTTGTTAATATTGTAAAGGAAATAAATGATGAATATAATATTCATGATTTTAGAACTGTTGCTGGGCCAACACATACTAATTTAGTTTTTGATGTACTACTTCCTGCAGATGATAAAAATGATATTGAAACATTAAGGAAACAAATAAGTCTAGCGATTTCAAAGATGAATCCTAATTATCGTTGTGTTATTAATTTTGACCATTCTTTTTTATAAATAACAAATCTAAGTCTACAGGAGTATCAATTCCATCAATAATTCCTGAATCAGTATATTGCCACATAACAAATGATCTATCATAATCTGGAATGTCATCGTATTGTGCGTACCAAATTGGATATTCGTCTAGTTTTGACCAATCATAATAGTTGTCAGACCAAAATGGATAAGTATATATTATTATATCTTTACCATTTTTTTTCATTTCTTCACAAAAAGCCACTGCCATTTTTGTTCTGTTTTCTTTTGACATTCCATGCATTCTTGAAAGAGAGCCATCTTCAAATTCAGTTTCTTCAAAATCATAGACAATAGGAAAATCTAAATGTCTTTCATTTAATACACCGAGTACAAATTGAGCTTCTTCTATTGACTCTTTTTCAGATGCTGGTTGAGCATACCAATAAACTCCAACTTTTAATCCTGAATCTATCGCTCCTTTATAATAATTTTCAAATTCTGAATCAATATTCAATTTTCCTTCAACAGCTCCACGATATCCTAATCTAATAAAAACAAATTCTATACCGGAGTTTTTAACTTTTTGCCAATCGATATAATCCTGATGAGTTGATACATCTATTCCAAGCATTGAATAATAATTATTATCTTCATAAGACAAGTAACCGCCATTTCTTTTTAACTTTGTGAAATCATAATTCATATTTGTATCAAAGCCTATTACATCTATTGTGTTTTTTTCATCTATTATTTTTGTGTCATTTACATTTAATATGGCTTTTACTATAATCATGCCAGCAAATATTATTACTGCGATAATAACTAGCATAAATATAGGAGATTTAAGTATTTCTTTTTTATCTTTCATAAAATTATTATAATAGGGATGGAATATAAATTGTAGTTATTAATAGCATGGAGAACGACTATGAAAAAATGTGACACACTAATATTAGGAAATATTGTAACAATGGATACGGATAATCCATTTTCTGAGGCTCTTGCTTGCCTTGATGGAAAAGTTGTATATTTCGGTGATAAAAAAACAGCTCTAAAATTATGTGACAATAATACTAAAATACTTGATTATACTGGAAAATATATTTATCCTGGTTTCTTTGATTCGCATACACACGGAACAATGGCTGGCCAAAGATTCGTTTTTCAATGTGACCTTCGAAGTGGAGAAACTATGGAAGAGTATATTGGCATATTAAAAAAGTATATAGAAGAACACCCTGGAAGAAGTGTGTATCAAGGAGCTGGTTGGATAAATAGAGGGAAAGCAACGGCTCAAATGATTGATTCTATATGCGATGATGTACCTGTTGCTTTAACATCAGCTGATGGTCATTCTATGTGGCTGAATAGTTTGTGTTTAAAAGAATGTGGCTTTGATGCAATTTCAGCAAAAGAACTAGGTACAGATATCGTGCATGTAGATGAAAATGGTAACCCAAATGGATTAGTTAGCGAATCAGCAACAGGCATTGTAATGGCTCACTATCCTCCAAAGAAGGAAGACATAAAGGAAGGACTATTAGCTTGGCAAGATTTTGCCTTTAAAAATGGTATTACGGCATGTGTAGATGCAGCTGGTGATGGATATCCAGAAGCATTAAGTGCGTATAAAGAACTTGTTGAAGAAGGAAAATGGAAATTGAGAACATATGCCTATAACTTTCATAAAGAGTTGATTGGCGATGCTGATAAATATGTAAGAAAAATAGAAAGCGATATGCAAGAGTATAACAGCGAATATTTTAAAGTTGTTGGATCAAAATTATTTTTCGATGGCGTGGTTGAAGCACACACAGCATATTTAACTGAAGGATATTCAGATAATCCTAATTACTATGGCGTTTTCAATTTCAAAGGAAAAGAAGAAATAATTAAAGAAACTATTGAAAAATTGAATTCTAAAAACATTCCAGTTCACATTCATACTGTAGGAGATGCTGCAGTAAAATTCGCAATGGATTGTATTGAAAATTCTGAAATCAATAATTGTAATTTTACAGTTAAAAATTGTTTAGCTCATTTGGAAATTGTTAAGCCAGAAGATGTTAAACGTGTTGGAGAATATAATGTTATTGCAATTGTTGCGCCACTTTGGGTTCCAGCTGAAAAGGCATATTTTATTCCTGAAATTGAATATCTTGGTGAAGATAGAGCATATAATACATATCCAATTAAATCGTTTGAAGAAGCTGGTGCTACAATTTGTTTTCATTCCGATTACCCAATTACTCCAATTGTCAACTATCCAAAAACATTTTATGTTGCTAAGAAAAGAAAAGATCCAATAAAAGGTGCAAAAACAGTTAAAAATCCAGACGAGGGTATAGAACAATATAGGTCTTTATTAGCTATAACAGTTAATGCAGCATATATGGTAAATGAACACAACAATTTGGGGAAATTGTTGCCTGGTATGGTGGCGAATTGTGTTGTATATGATTGCGATTTATTAGACGAAAATATAGAAAATGTGCCTAATGCTAAACTTCTTGCAACCATAATTGATGGAGAAGAAGTGTATAAGTTATAGAAGGTAAGTTATGAGCAAATTAAAAAGAATATTTGAAAATGAAGAATTTGATTTAAACAGTGCTATTAAAAAAACATACATTGATAATGGAATAGGATGTTTGGCTGTAAAAATTGAAAAATACGATGATGTTATTAGTCGCTTTTCTGGAGAAGGATTTGAATGCTTAAACCATGAATTCTATTCTTTTTTAGATAGAAATATACGATATATTCCTTCGAATGTTCCAATTCTATTACAAATATATGGATGCCAATTAACAGAAAAGCAAAAAGAATTAATTGTAGAAAATATAAGAGAACATTATTCATATAAACTTGGTGAAATAATAGAAGAAAATAGAAATAAAATAAAAAAGATAATTATATTTGCATTGTTAGCATTTGCGTTTTTAGTATTATATTTAAAAACACAAAACATAAACAACATGTTATCAGACTCACTTAATTTAGTTTTTTGTTTCTTCGGCTCTGCTGTAATTACATTTGTTGCAACTGATTTGGATGGTCCAAGAAAAAGAAGAGCACGTGCTGGACAGCTAGCAAATATGTATATAACAATTGAAGAAGAATTAAATGATAATCCAATCACTGATGAAGATAAAGAAATAATATATTCTTTCATAAAAAAGAAAAAAAGTAATTAAATTTATATAAATAATATATTCAATTTATGGTGGGAAAGATTGAACAAATAAATAAAACAAAAGCAACACTTATAACCAATGCGTTATTACTCATATGGTTTTCATTGGATATGTTTGGAGTGAAGATTGGCAATATGTATCTTGTTGAAGGTGCTTTTAAAGATGACGGTATATTTATGCTTATATCTATCGTTACATTTCTTTTGTTTATATATTCCAAAAAGCTTGGAAAAATTGTTCATCTTGTGTGGCTTTCTGTATGGTTTGTAGCACAATTTTTAAGTCATGAATGGTATACTATTTTCGGAAAAGGATTTATGGGTATCGTAGATGGCAAGATAGCATATTTTCAAAATTGTATTAAATTAATAAATATACAAGGAAGATATGTGCCAGATTTATATCATACTATCTTACATATATTAATTATCGTAGCATTAATTACAACACTTATGGACATTATGAAAAGTGAATACATTATTTGAGAATTGAATCTTAGAAGAAATTCTTGTGTTAAGGAATTAAAAAAGATAAAAAGAAGAAATCCATAATAATTGCAATAATTATTATTACAATGTATTGTTAATTATACTAATCAAGATGAATAGAGCAAAAAAAATTAAGAACTCATATTTAATGTTAATGTATATGAAAAAAAAAGCAGAGTTAAGGAGGCAATTATGACTGAAGTTGATTATATTAATGAGATAGCTCTTAAATATTATGAAGCATACACTAGTTACGAAAAAACAGGGGAAACATCAAGATCTGGGTATAATGAAATAAAAGCAAATATGTATAAATTAATAGATCAATATTATGAAGAAGGTAAAATAACAGACAATAGTTATGGTGCGATTTGTAAATCGTTAGAAAAATTCCACGATCACTTTTACTATTTTGCCAAATACCAGTATTAACAACATCAAAAAAAGATGATTCAATTTTGATCAATGTGTATTCAGCTTTGAATCATCTTTTTTATTAGATGATATATGATCGATAATACTAATATCGATTGTAGATATACTCTATTCCCATAATAAAAAAAGATTATGTAATAAAAAACACTTCCGAAGAAGTGATTGACTTATTTTTGGAGCAGATGATGGGAATCGAACCCACGTAGTCAGCTTGGAGGGCTGAAGTTCTACCATTGAACTACATCTGCAAAAAGTGGTGACCCGACCGGGAATCGAACCCGGGACCCTTTGATTAAAAGTCAAATGCTCTACCGCCTGAGCTACCGGGTCACACAAATGGCTGGAGTGGGTGGGTTCGAACCACCGCAATGACAGAGTCAAAGTCTGTTGCCTTACCACTTGGCTACACCCCAATTAAGTGGTGGAGAGGGGCAGATTCGAACTGTCGAACTCGTAGAGAGCTGATTTACAGTCAGCCGCGTTTAGCCACTTCGCTACCTCTCCACAGCATATTTTAAGCGTTCTATATATGCTGAACGCTTAAAAATAATATCATAAAATGGCTTAATATGCAATAGTACAACTATTGTATATGTTGTTAGAGAGTTTTTGATTCTCTTTAAATATTGTTTATTTTGTTTTAACGTAGTAGTTTAAATCTTTTATGCAATAGATGTTATATGGATATTTGTCTGTTGTAATATATCCAGGTTCTGCATCGATTAATTGAGGGATTCTATTTATTATATTTGCGCAAGTTAATTCTACTGTTGCTGGTTTGTTGCATATTAACGATGAATTAGGCTCACCAATTAATTTCCACTCATTAATATCGTATTCTTCTGGTGCATATACTTTTCCAACGCATTCTGTAACTAAAGTAATTCCTTCTTCAGTTTCAGTAGTGACAATAGCTCTCATACCAGTTGCATTTCCGGCTGGAATTGTCATACCTAATGTTGAAGATTTTAAATCCTTGTTATAAGTTGTTGGAATACATTTTTGTGTTTGTGATGTGATATGCAAACCTAGTTTAGAAGCTAACCAACCGTTTTGATTCCACATATATGATGGAACATATTCTCCAGATTCAATAATTTTTTTAATATCGTTTGAAGAATAATTATTATAACAACCAATTGTTTTATTAAATTCTTCAATTGACAAGCCTGCTCCATGTCCTTCGGCTAATGCAATTCCATAATCTTCAACATTGTACCAAGATGATCCTTCAATTCTTTTTACTTCATATTGTGCGCCCATATAGTTTGTTACCATTGTGCCCCAATATAAATCACAGTATCCAACTCCAGTTAATGTACAACCACCTTCTTTTGCTAATTTATCTAATTTAGCGGTTAAACTTGGCGATGAATTCCATGGATATAATGCTTCTTCACACGTCGTGATAGCATTGACACCATGTTTTGCACAAATGGTGAAAATCTCTTCCAATTCTGCAACAGTTGACCTAGTGGCGATAATACATACATCCGGTTTCAATTGTCCAATCATTGCATCAGCATTTTTTGCATCTGAAACTTTTATGCCAGTAGGAGGATAATTGTTTCCAATTATTTCAGAGACATCTTTTCCTACGATATTGGGGTTCATATCAAAAGCGGCTAATAATTTTCCACCTTTGCCAATACCATACCTCATTAAATATCGAGACATCTTTCCACAACCATATTCTACAAATGTAACTTTTCTCTCCATAATTTTAGTACTCCTTTAAATAAATTATATTAATTTGTGAAAAAATGCACAAGTAAGGTTATGTGATTATGTTTGGTTAAACATAAAGAAAGAGTTTAGATTTTTTCTAAACTCTTGTTCCTATTGCTTATATGTAGTTTTTCCTTTGAATACCGTCTCAACAATATTTATATCAACGATTTTTTCAATATCTACTTTTTCTATATCTTTGTCTAAAACAATGAAGTCAGCGGATTTTCCAACTTTTAGAGAACCTGTTATATTTTCTCTATGGAATTGATATGCGACATTAATTGTATGATTTTTAATTGCTTGTTTTAATGTAACACATTCTTCTGGCATTTCGGCAGGGATGTTTTTATATGATTCATAATTTGGCACTTTTGGATTAACTCTACGTGTTAAAGCAACTTGAATATTGCTTAGTGCATTTGGCATATAAACTGGGAAATCTGAACCATAAGCACTTATAACATTATTGTTTTCTAGGCTCTTACTTGGATAAATTGTTTTATGAACATCTATACCTAAAGCAGCTGTTAAGGATGGATTAGATTCATTAGATTCTGCTTGCCATTCAGGTTGAATACTTGCAATAATTTTTAATTTCCCCATCCTTTTTTTGTCTTCGTCTGTTACAAACGAACAATGAGCAATGATATTTCTTAAGTCTTTATTGTTATACTTTTGAGCATTTTCTATACAATCTATTGTGACTTGTGTTGCATAATCTCCCATTGAGTGAACATGAATATTAAATCCTTCTTTTTGAACACTTTCCATAGATTTCATTAAATCTTCTTTGTTCCACAATAGCGGACACTTGAATCCTCTAGGTACTCCATTTGCATCGCAATATTCATCTACAAATGGTTTGATCATAGCGAATTCACCATCAACAAAGTATTTAACCGTATCTACTTTAAACAAATCATTAACATTATATGTATTTCTATTTTCAATTGCCTTTTTTAAATCATCAGCCATGGTTTTATTGTTGCAATTAAAGACACCATCAATTCTTGCTGTAAGCATATCTTTTTCAGCCATTTCTTTAATAATTTTGTATGATGCTTCGTTTTGCATACAATCAGACAAATATGTATAACCTTTTTTAGCAAATACTTCTTGAGCCACTTTTAATCCATCTCTTATTTCTATTTCGCTAAAAGAGTATCCAGGAATTGCATTACATACAGGACCCATCATCACTGGCTCTTTGACAATACCAGTAGTTTCACCATTTTCATCTCTTTCGATTAAATCATTAGGATCATCAAAACTATCTATATTTGCAAGTTCTAAAGCTTTGCTATTTAATATACAAATGTGTCCATCATAGCCGTCTAAAACAACTGGTCTGTCATTAATGACAGCATCAATATCTTTTTTTGAAAAATTATATACCAAACCATGCATGTTGCCTGAAAACCAAAGACGATCCCAACCATTGCCACGTATTACTGCCACATCTTTGTGTTCATCAGCAAATTTTTTAATTCTTTCTTGTATTATTTTGATAATTTCTTCAGGCGTTTGTGTATTAAAATCTGTAACTAAGTTACTAATATCAGCAACAGCAAATTTTTTATGAGATAGTCCAATATGCATGTGTGCATCGCCAAAACCAGGAAGCAAACTTCCACCCTTGCAGTCAATAATTTTACAGTTGTTGTCTACTAATTTGTCTGCACCATCATTGCTACCTATGTATGTTATTATTCCATCTTTGATAACGATGGCCTCAGCTCTAGTTTCACTATCATCTAGTTCAATTGAATATACTTTGGCATTTTTATATATTTTAGTTTCCATATAAGTTCTCCTAGTTTTATTGTTATAGCAACGATTATTATAATTCGTTATTTTCGATAGATGATATTTCATTGATTCTTCTAAGATGTCTTTCACCGTTAGAAAATTGTGTACTTAAGAAAACATCAACAATTTCATATGCTTTATCAGTAGATATAATTTTTGCACCGAAGCAAATAACATTTGCGTTATTGTGTTCTCTAGTCATTTGTGCTGAAACTGTATCCGAACAACAACATGCTCTAATTCCTTTATGTTTGTTACACGCAATTGACATTCCAACCCCAGTTGTGCAAATTGCAATGCCAAATTCTACTTCTTCTTTTTGTATTCCTTTGCACATTTTGTTTGCAAATATAGGGTAATCACATGATTCACTACTATCAGTTCCATAATTAATAACATCATAACCATTTGAAATAAGGTGATTTGTTACTAATTTTTTTAATTCTAAACCACCATGATCACTACAAATTCCTATTTTCATATCGTTTACCTCACCTAAATAATAGCATATTTTGATGTTATAATTGGTTTATGGGTTTTACGGTAGAAACGCTAAAATTTGAAGGTCCACTTGATTTAATGCTTCATTTAATATCTGAACAACAATTAGATATTTTTGATTTAAATATGGAAGTTTTGACTGATCAATATATCGCTTATCTTCATGCGATGGAAGAACTTCACATTGATGTTGAAAGTGAATATTTAGTTGAGTTAGCAACTTTGATTGAATATAAATCAAAGAAATTATTGCCAAAACAACCAGATGAATTGGATGATGACTATGAAGATCCAAAAGATAAACTTGTAAGAAGATTATTAGAATATCAAAAATATAAAGAAGTTACAGGTGTTTTATATGATTCGTATATAGATAGGCAAGATCAATTATCTAAACCAGTATCTTTTGAACAAGTATTGAAATCAAAAGAAAACATAGAAACACAAAAGCTTGAAGGCGATCCATATGATTTGCTTAAAGCTATGAATAAAGTATTAAGAAGATTGCAACTATCAAAGCCTCTTGACATAAAATTTACAAAAAAGGAATTGTCACCAGAAGATAGGATATTGCAAATTAAAGCAAGATTAAAAGATTTGCCAGAAACATTTAATTTTGAAACATTATTAGATGATTGCGAAGATTTGCATGAATATGTTGTGACATTTCTAGCCATTTTAGACATGGCAAAAGATCATTATCTTGTATTTACGATAGATGATAGTGAAAATATTTGGTTTAGAAGGGGAAGTAACCATGAATAAAGTTTATATTGTATCTAGAGAAATGAACGAAAAAGAAAAAAATGCTTGGTTTAATACTCCGAGTTTAGTAAAAAAGGTAGAAGTATCACAAACGAAAAGAAGTGATGTTGATGAGCCAGGAAATATAGAGGCGATTGTTGAAGGATTGTTGTATATTGTTGGTGAAGATGGTGCTAAGGTTGAACAAATTGCAATGGCAATAGAAAAATCTATAGAGGATACCAAAATAATTTTAGAAAATATACAAAAAAAATATGCAAGCGAATTGTTTGGAATTGAATTAGTTGGATATGGTTCAGTTTATAAGTTTATTTCTAAAAAAAGCATTTATCCATATGCTCAACAATTGTTTGGTGTAACAAAGCCAAATACCCTTTCTCAATCAGCACTAGAGACTTTAGCTATCATTGCATATAAACAGCCAATTACAAGAGTAGAAATAGAAGAACTTAGAGGTGTTGGCGCAGAAATGATGCTAAGAAAATTACAGGCAAGAAACTTAATTAGAGAAGTTGGTAGATCAGATGCTCCTGGTAGGCCAATCCTATATGAAGTTACAGAAGAATTTATGGATTCGTTTAAGTTGTACACATTAAATGAGTTACCAGATCTTCCTGAATACAACAATAAAGAAGATAGTGAAAACTTGTTTGAATAAATAAAATTGTTGGAGGATTTATATATGTCAGAAAATTGTAATCATAATTGTGAAACATGCACAGAAGATTGTGAAGAAAGAGAAGGTTGTAATCACGATTGTTCATCATGTTCACAAAATTGTAATGAAAGAGTTGAAATAAAGCCTACTGATGATACAAAGATTACAAAAATAATTGGTGTTTTGTCAGGCAAAGGTGGTGTAGGCAAATCAATGGTTTCTTCTTTGCTTGCTATTGATTTAGTTCAAAAAGGATATAAGGTCGGAATAATGGATGCAGATATTACAGGTCCTAGTATTCCAAAAATGTTTGGTCTGAAGACTCAACTATTTGGGGATGAAAAAGGTATTTTTCCTGCTGTGTCTACACTTGGTATAAAAGTTGTTTCTATCAATATGATGCTTGAAGATGAAGATGTCCCAGTTCTTTGGAGAGGGCCAATCCTAGGTGGAATAATAAGACAATTTTATACTGAAGTTCATTGGGGTGAATTAGATTATTTATTGATTGATATGCCTCCTGGAACTAGTGATGTTGCTATATCAATTATTCAAGAAATTCCTGTAGATAGTTTTGTAATGGTTACTACTCCATCAAAATTAGTTTCAATGGTTGTAGGCAAAGCAATTAATATGGCGAAACAAGTTAATAAGCCTATAGTCGGATTAGTTGAAAATATGTCGTTTGTAAAATGCGATAAATGTGGAAATGAAATTCAAATATATAATGGTGACGAAACAAGTGCAATTGCTGAGAAATATGGACTAGAGGTATTGGCGAAATTGCCTATTGACCCTGTACTTGCAAATTTTGCAGATAATGGTGAAATTGAGAACTACAATGATTCTTATTTAAAAAATTTAATTGAAAAAATATAAAAGCACGATAATTATCGTGCTTTGTTATCTATGGCAGGGGAGGTAGGGGTCGAACCCACACCAACGGTTTTGGAGACCGGTATACTACCGCTATACTACTCCCCTATATGCGTGATTATTTTATCTTAATAGTTTGTAATTTGCAAGAGAATTGAAGGATAATAAGTATATGAATTATCATTTTGAGTTTGTAAATTGTTCTCATTATGATTCTATAAAAGAGTATAGAAAAGAACTTTTAGATTGTGGTTCTAAATTTGATGGTTGTTCAAATCTACAAAATTATGAAAATATAGAAAAATGGGATTTGAATAATAAATTATTTGAAAAAACAGATACTCTTCCGCCAGGATATTCAATTGCTTATCAATATTTATATATGTGTAATGATGATGTTGTTGGCATGGTTAGTTTTAGACCACTTGCACTTAGTCATCAAGCATTAAAGCAATATGGTGGGCACATCGGATACAACATAAGACCACGATATAGAAAACAAGGAATTGGAACAAAGATGCTAAAAGAATTTTTGATTATCTGCAAAAATGATTACAAAATAAACAAAATACTGATAACTTGTCTAGAAAATAATGAAGGATCAAAGAGAATTATTATAAAAAATGGTGGAGTATTTGAAAAAAAGATTCCTTGCCCTGGAGAAAAAGAGTTGTTAGAAAGATATTGGATAGAGCTATAATCGTTTATTTTTAATGAAATGATATAATTTTATATAGAAGTTATTATAGGAGGAATCAAAATGGCAACACCACATAACCAAGCCGAAATGGGCGAAATAGCTAAAACAGTATTAATGCCTGGAGACCCATTACGTGCTAAATTCATAGCTGATACTTTCTTAGAAAATCCAATACAATTTAACACTGTTAGAAATATGTTTGGATATACAGGCACATATAACAATAAAAAAATATCAGTAATGGCATCTGGTATGGGAATACCATCGATTGCTATTTATGCTTACGAATTATATAAATTTTATGGTGTAGAAAACATAATTAGAATTGGAACTGCTGGTTCATATTTTGAGGATATCGATTTGTTTGAAGTAGTGTTGGCAACAGGCGCATATTCTGAATCAACATTTGCAAAATATTTTTGTGGAAATGAAGATAAAATACAAAAACCAAGCCCTAAATTGTTAGCTGATTTAAGAGAGGCTTCAGAAAAAATTGGTATAAAGGTTCATGAAGGATTAGTGTTTTCATCTGACCAGTTTTATCATGTTGGGCAATGGGATGATTATGCATTAAAAACAGCATTAGATAATAAATTATTGTGTGCTGAAATGGAATCATTTGGATTATTTGCGATTGCGAATGCATTAGGCAAAAATGCCGCATGTATGTTAACTGTTTCTGATAACATCATCACACACAGGGAAACAACTTCTGAAGAAAGAAGATCACATTTATTAGAGATGATTAAAATTGCTTTAGAAGCAGTTAAGGATTATTAATGAAATATATCGATATGCATTGTGATACGATTTCTAAATTGTTTATGAATGGAGGAAATCTTAAATCCAATGATATGCATGTAGATCTTAATAAATTAAAAAAAGGCGAATGTTTGTTACAAAACTTCGCCGTTTTTACAGATTTGAAATATCATGATTCTAGTTTTACTTACAACGTGATAGATTTTTATCACAAACAAATGGAAGAAAACAAAAATATTATTAAACCAATAATTAATTATTCGGATATAGTTAAAAATGAAAACAATAATTTAATAAGTGCAATGTTAACTTTAGAAGAAGGAAGTGTAATTGATGGTGATTTAAATAATCTTAAAAGATTTTATGATTTAGGTGTAAGAATGATTACACTCACTTGGAATTATCCAAATAGTATAGGCTATCCAAATATTAATTGCAGTAACACAAAACATTCTATAAATGATTTTAATGTAAGTGATGGATTAACAGATTTTGGCATTGAATTTGTAAGAAAATGCAACGAGTTAGGAATTATAGTTGATGTTTCGCATGCGTCTGATAAGGTGTTCTACGATGTTTTGAAATATAGCAATAAGCCATTTGTTGCATCACATTCTAATTCAAGATTTATATGTAAAGCTGGGAGAAACTTAACAGATCAAATGATTAAAGATCTTGCAGATAGAGGCGGAGTTTTGGGTTTAAATTTCTGTTCGGCATTTGTGCAAAATGGAAATGAATTATGTACAACAATTGATAAACTTGTAGAACACATTAGACATATTGTTAATGTTGGAGGCATTGACTGCATTGGAATAGGAACAGACTTTGATGGAATTAAAAATAGTTTAGAATTCAAAAACGCTAGTGGAATGCAACTATTATGTGAGTCGTTAAAAGGGTATTTTTCAAATGATGAACTTGAAAAGATATTTTATAAGAATGTTCTTAGAGTTTATAAAGACTGTTTAGAATGATGATAAAATAATAAGGAAAACACGATAAGGAGGATTATGGTTATGAAAACAGCGTGGACGAAGTATACTGGCAAAAATTTAAAAGCATTAATGAATTTCTCTGATGATTACAAAAAGTTTTTGGATTCTTCAAAAACTGAAAGAGAGTCAGTTAAATCATCGATTGCTTTAGCAAAAAAAGCTGGATTTAAGGATTTTAATAGCATAAACAAAATAAAAGCTGGAGATAAGATTTATTTTAACAATAGAGGAAAATCGTTGGCTTTATTTGTGATAGGTAAGAAACCTATTGAAGATGGAATGAATATTCTTGGAGCGCATATTGATTCGCCAAGAGTAGATGTTAAGCAAGTGCCACTATATGAAGATAATGGACTTGCGTTGTTGGATACGCATTATTATGGTGGAATAAAAAAATATCAATGGGTTGCTCACCCAATGGCTTTGCATGGCGTTGTATGCAAGAAAAATGGTGAAGTTGTTGATATTTGCATTGGCGAAAGGGATTCAGATCCAGTCATTGAGTTTTCAGATTTATTAATTCATTTGGCACAAAATCAGTTAGAAAAGCCTGGTGCGAAAGTAGTCGAAGGCGAAGATTTAAATGCCTTAATTGGTTCTATTCCTAAAAACAGTAAAAATAAAGATACGAAAGATTTAGTTAAAAATAATATTTTAGATATTTTAAAAAATACATATGGAATTAAAGAAGATGATTTTGTATCTGCAGAATTAGAAATAGTGCCTGCAGGAAAAGCAAGAGATTTAGGTTTAGATAAATCTATGGTTATGGCTTATGGACAAGACGATAGAATTTGTGCATTTACATCATTGAGAGCGATTTTGGATATGAAAACTCCAAATAGAACTTCGGTATGCATCTTGACTGATAAGGAAGAAATTGGTTCTGTTGGTAACACTGGAGCTCACTCTGTATTTTTTGAAAATTGTGTTGCAGAATTAATTAATCTACAAGACGATTATTCTGATTTGAAAGTTAGACATGCATTAGAAAATTCGGCAATGTTGTCTTCTGATGTTTCTGCTGCTTTTGACCCAAATTATCCACAAGTAAATGAACCAAAGAATTCTGCATATTTTGGCAAGGGTATAGTATTTAATAAATATACTGGCTCAAGAGGCAAGTCTGGTTCTAACGATGCTCATGCTGAATATTTAGCAAAGATTAGAAAGATAATGGATGATAATAAAATTAGTTTCCAAACATCTGAACTTGGAAAGGTTGACCAAGGCGGAGGTGGCACAATAGCTTATGTTCTTGCCAATAACAATATGGATGTATTAGACGCCGGTATTGCTGTTCAAAACATGCATGCATGTTATGAAACTTCGTCAAAAGTTGATATCTATGAAGGATATTTAGCATATAAGGCATTCTTAAAGGATATGAAATAATGATTGTATTTTATGATGAGTCAATATTATCATACGTAGCTTCAATAAGAGATTATTTTGGCCTATCATCAAACTACTTAAAAAATGATAAATTAAGTAAACTGATTAGTATAAGAAAACCTTCAAAGGTTTTCTTATTATTAGTTGATGGCATGGGAGCAAATCTAATTGAGAAAAAACTTTCAAAAGACTCATTCTTACGTAGAAATATGTTTTGTAAGACAACAACTGTGTTTCCTCCAACTACAACTGCTGCAACGACATCTATTAGAACCGGAAAAGCCCCAAATGAAAATGCTTGGCTTGGATGGATGCAGGATATTAAAGAAGTAAATGATATTGTTGTTCCGTTTTTTGGCAAAGGTTTTTATAATGACAAAAATTATGGACAAGACTTAATGTATAAGATTGCTCCTGTGACATTTATTGAAGACGAATTAAATAATAAAAAAATAAAAGCTAGATCATTGTTTCCATCGTTTATGGAAGATGGATGTGATGATTTTCAAACAATGTGTAATAGATTAATATCTTATTCAAATAATGATGATTATAGTTTTATTTATGCATATTGGGATAAATATGATACATATATGCATGAAAACGGTCCAAGTTCAAAAGTATGTGATGATTATTTGCTATTTATAAATAACGAAATAGAAAGACTCGCGAACAACCTTAGCAATGATACTATGCTAATTATAACTGCAGATCACGGACAAATTGATGTTAAAAGCGAATATAATTTATATGAATCAAAATTTGATAAATATTTAAAGAGACTTCCTTCTATAGAACCTCGAGCTATGACATTTTTCATTAAAGATGGTATGCAAAAAGAATTTGAAAAAGAGTTTAAAGATGAATTCGAAGAAAGTTTTATATTACTATCACATCAGCAAGTTTTAGATACAAAATTGTTTGGTAACAAAGAAAATAATATTCGTTTTGAAGAATTCATTGGTGATTATATAGCGATTGCAAAAAGTAACATCGTTCTTGCTTATAAGGATCATCCTATCCCTCCGATGAAAGGACAACATGCAGGAATGTGTGAAGATGAATTAATGATTCCTATCATTGTTTATTGAAATAAAATTAGATAGATTTTAAAAAATGTTCGATATTTATAAGGTGGCACAGTATACTTTGCCACCTTTTTTAATTTTCTTTTTAGGCATATTGTTCTTGTAAAATAAATTGGTCCTCAAAGGTTTCATAATTTGAAGTTTTATAATTTGCTTATTATATAAGTTTTTTTCTTGCAAAATATTATGTGCTTATAAGCGTTGGTAATGTGTTGGTATGAAAGCACTACGATAGCAATATAGGTTATTGTAATGAGTTTGTCACTATAGAGTAAGGAAATTGTGCAAATTTTATTTATGAAAGTATTTGACAGCTTGTTTAGAAAGGAAAAAAATGAAAAACAAAAGTAATATAACCGAACACAATAAAGAAATGGCAAATCCTGAAACAAAAATCCACGAATCTTTACAAAAGCCAGAACGCAAAATCACAGATAATTTTATTTTTTGTTGCATTACGGCATTTCTTTTAATTACTGCTGGTCAGTTTTTAGGTACAGTTATCGTCTTTTTGATAGCTGGAGCTTTTGGTGGAATAAGTACTGTATCATTTAGCCTTGATGCAGAAGATATTGTTGTTAGTAGCCTTAATCCTTCATCACTTATGATAACGCTTTCTAACTATATTGTTTTCATAGGCATATGGATAATAACCATATTGTGGTTATTAAGGAAAAACAATAGACCTATTCTTAAATCAATAGGCACCTCAGAAAAAGGAAACACCATATCAATGTTTCTTCTTGGACTATTGATAGGGTTTGTTATGAATGGATTATGTATTCTTGCTGGATATCTTCATAGTGATATTCATATGTATTATGATTCGTTTAAACCTTTACCTCTTTTAATAATATTTATAAGTGTGTTTATTCAATCTTCAGCCGAAGAACTTGTGTGTCGTGGATATCTATATCGTAAACTTTTAAATCGTTACAGTCCAACTGTTGCAATTATTGTAAGTTCATTATTCTTTAGTTGTCTTCACATTAGAAATAGTGGCATTGGTATTATTGCGCTAATTTCTCTATTTGCCGTTGGGTTGCTTCTTGCTCTTATTGTGTATTATTTTGATAGTATTTGGTGTGCTTTCGCTGTACATACAGCGTGGAATTTTACACGAAATATTATCTTCGGTTTGCCAAACAGTGGCATAGTCTCTCCATTTTCAATCTTGAAACTTGATACTGCAACTGCATCTAACAGTTTATTCTACAATGTTGGTTTTGGAGTCGAGGGAACGATTTTTGCGATTGTAATTATTGTTATTGCTTGTGTGCTTGTTACTATTTTTGGTAGAAGAAAAAAGCAAAGAGAATTAGCAATGTAATATTTGTATTAATTTAACTCATTAAAAAGTGTTTGACTGTTATGTTTTCTATAAGAATGGACAAAAATGCATTTGTTTCTTGTCCATTCTTTTTGTTATAAATATATTTCTTTAATTAGGTTTAATTAACTAATGATGCATTTTTTATTTATTATGGCTAGTTTAGTAATGGAATGACAAAAAGGGTGACAAAATATTTATTTTATTCTTAATTTAATGAAAATAAAAACCGGCACTATGTTGATATACCGATTTTTAAAAGACTTTAAAGTGGTGCCGACTAGCAGATATGAATTGATACGTTTACATAGTGTTTCTATATAGTAAATTAGCTCATATTTAACATATTAATTATCAATAATCATTATTTTCCAAGTACATTTGGCGATATTATCGCCAAAAAAGTAAATATGGAAAACAAAAGACCTAATTTTAAGAAAGTTAAAAAAAGAATAGATGATTATTTAGGAGATACAGATCATCTTGTTATTTCAGGCTGGATGATAAATAAACTAAATCTTAGTGGGGCAAAACTACAAATTTTTGCTATTATTCATAGTTATTCCAAAGGAAAAAATGGTTATTTTTATGGAAGCCAAATGTATCTTGCAAAATGGGCAAATACTTGTAAAAGTAATGTCAATGAGATTTTAAAAGACCTTGTAAAAGTTGGGTTAATACATAAATACGATGAATCCACTACAGGCTATAAACAAGTCGTATACTACACTTCTAATGTTGATTCCGATTCACTAATTGAAGGTAAAGAAAGTTTAGATTTATATAAAAATAAATATGGCAATAACAAATTAGAAGAAAAACCGGTAGTAAAAGAGGACCGGTACAAAAAGTCTACCAGTATAGACCAAAAAGTAGACACCCCTTGTCCAGAAAGTGAACACAATAATATTAATATAATAAATGAAAATATAGTAAGTACTAGTACTATTCAAGAAAAATTAAATAATTTCTTTGATGAAAAAATAGAGATAAAAGGTATGTTAGTTTCGCCAAAACAAGCTAGCGATATAAACGAACTTGTAAGAATTATTGGAAGAAATGAACTAAACAGTTCTAAAGATGACCTATTTAATTTTTTAGAAAAAATCTATAACAAAGAAAAGAAAGATTTTTATATGGACAATGGCTCAAGAGTTAAAAATTTAAAAGCATTTGTTATTAGTGCCTTTAAAAATAGAACCGAATATTTAAAGCAAGAAAGCATTGCCATTAAAAAGCTTGCTGATGAAGGCGACCCATGGGCTTGCGATTATGTTGAGAAACACCCAAATGAATTTAACGAAAAAGGAGAAAAGAACAATGACTCAGATTATTAATTCGAATGAAAACAAAGTATCAAATATCGCAAATGTATATTTTCTAGATTATGACAAGATTCATCATAATCCTCTAAATGATGAGATATATGGAACAACTGAGGACATATCTCAAATAAAACAAAACCTATTAATAAATGGTCTTCAATCACCATTAGAAGTAGTGAAAGAAATGCCACTAGAGGGCAAAGAAACCTCATACAGGCTTCTTTCAGGCCATGGAAGATATGACAGTCTAATTAGTTTATATAGCGAAAATCAGACTGTAATGTATCAAGGTAAGGCTTTAGGCAACAAGATTCCTTGTCTAATACATACACCATTTGAAAGCTCAGATGCTGAACTTGAATATCTTCTTGGT
>JAZUIZ010000041.1:0-10465 GCA_045642525.1 Erysipelotrichaceae bacterium | reverse complement strand
AAAGTTCAAAAGAAAATGAGAAAAGTTGATGCACCATTTTATTCTTATGTTTCTATGAATATTAATGGTGAAGATAAAAATAATGGAATACTAAATATTACATCAAGTTTTGAAGGATTAGACACAGAACTTCATTTAACTATTAATGGTGGAATAATAAATATCGATTCTCAGGATGATGGAATTAATGTCAATGAAGACAATGTATCAATTGCTACATTCAATGGTGGAACAGTTACTATTAATGCCGCTCAAGGTGCTGAAGGAGATGGCATTGATTCTAATGGATATGTTGTTGTTAATGGATCTACATTAAATATAAACAATGTTCGTATGCCTGATAATGCAATTGATTCTGAAGATGGTATCAAGTATATAAGTGGTGATATTTATATAGATAATGAACTGCATGAAATAGAAACTGGTGAATATAAAGAAATAGGAAATAGTTTTGATAATAGAGAATTTAATCCTATGTTCAATAACGATTTTGATATTAAAGATTTTAAAGAAAAAGTTAATAATTTATCAGATGATGCTACAATCCAAGATATCTTAGAAATATTAGAAATGAATAATCATCCAAATAACGATAGACATTTTGAAGGTGAGGCACCTATGGATAAACCAAATGGAGAACCTATTGATAATAGATTTTCAAAAAATGATGAAAAACCAATCAATTAGAAAGAAACTATATATTCAATCTACAATAAAGATAGAATAATATTAATAGGGGTAGCAATGTTTAGACAAATTAGAAAAAAGAATAACGAGATTAGTAAAGAAAAAGCAACAGAGATTCTTATGACTGCACGAAGAGGTGTTTTGGCAGTTAATGGCGATGATGGCTATCCTTATGCAGTTCCTATTAATTATTATTATGATAAAGATAATCATAAAATATATTTTCATAGTTCATGTATTGGACACAAAGTTGATGCTTTAAAAAAATTTAATAAAGTATGTTTTACAGTTATTGGAAATGAAATAATTAAAGAAGAATCTTGGGCTCCATTTGTGCAAAGTGTTGTTTTGTTTGGACGTTGTAATCAAATTGAAGATTCATCAGAAAAAGAAAAGAGATTGAAACAATTTACAATGAAATATTATCCAAATGAACATATGGCTAATGAAAAAATTTCTAAATTTGGTAAAGCTGCTCAAATGTATGAAATAGAAAATGAGCATATGAGTGGTAAAGAAGTACAAGAACAATAAGTTACTAGTGATGTTTTTTATAGATAAACCATTTTAAAAAGATGATATTGAAGCTTTATTTAGTAAAAAAAGCAAAAGATTCAACAAAAACACATATAATTAATATAGATATTAAAATGGAGATGAACTTATGAAAAAGATGACGGTTAAATTGTTTTTGTTGTTAAGTTTGTTTTTAACATCTGCTTGTTCAACAAATAACAAAAACAAACTACATGAAATTGAAAAATATGTTTTTGAAGTAGAAGAGTACACAAACTTAGATTATGATTGTGCTGATGAGTTCTATGCAAAAACCAATGATAATTGGGGTGGTGGCTGTTCAGCAATCAGTAAAATGATTGATGGACATCGTATTATTGGTAGAAATATGGATCAAAGTATTTCAAATAAATGTATTTATATTGTTAGAACAAATGCAGGAAAATATAAAACATTTGGTTTGGTGTATACACATAGAGATTATTCGCCTGATTATGATGAAGTAATAAGTAAAGGATTATCAGATGAGTTTTATAAATCACTTCCATTTATGTGCGATGATGTTATGAATGATGCTGGATTACATATTGAAATTAATATGAGACACGGCGAATATTGGCCTAATGGTGAAGACAAATATGCATGTTCTGGTACTAATCCTGAATCATCAAGGAGAGTATATATGTTTGAACTTCCTCGTTATATTGGCGAAAATTGTGCAACTGTGCAAGAAGCTAAAGAATATGTTTCAACATTAAATGTTTATTCTCAAGACCATTATTGGAATTATTGTTTCATTGTAAGTGATTCAAATGGCCATTCAAGCCTTTTGGAATTTTCATCTAATGAAATACATTGGTTAGATGAAGATAAACTTGATACTTATGATTGGCTTAAAGTTTATGATACAAAGGCTATTGCACAAGCAAACTTCTATTTAAATGAAATAGCTTGGTATACCCAAGATATTAAAAGTGGTGAAGGAAGATTTATTGCTATGCAAGAGGGAATTGATGCGGTAAAAAGTAGAAGTGACATGTATAATCTTATGCGTAAAGTTCAGTATTCAAGCTATTATTTAGATTATGATGAATGTAAAGATAATCACTTTGATCCAAGAAGTGAAACTATTGGTGAGATGTCGTGGGCAACATATGATTTAGTAATGAATCCTGGTTTTGAAAGCACGGCAAGAGAAATTATAAACGAATATACTTCTGAAGTTAGAACAATGACTCGAGAAGAAAAACAAGAAAAAAATGAATATTGGGAATCAATTTTTACAGAAGTTGTAGATGTAAATGAAAAGACAATATTTGTACGAATGTTTGAAAATGAAGATATGCTTTATCTAATTAATTTTGATGGAACAACTAAAATAAATAGTATTGAAGATTGGAATTAATAAAGACACTAAATATATGTTGAAATAAGAATTGAGAAGAAGGTTTATTTTAATCCTTCTTCTCTTCTTTTTTCTTCATTTGTAGGTATGTCGGCAATATTTGGAGAATAATAGAAGGATGTAGTATCATCGTTTAAACATCTCAAATAACAAACTAATAAAATAAGAAAATAATTGTTTGAATATATTGTCTAAATTAGACAAATTCAATTACAAAATATGTTCTAAATTTTATAACATCATTGAAAAAGAGTTTATAAGGAGTTAAAATTGTATCGAAAGAAAAACAAGAACTAAAAGAGTTTTTATTAAATGCAAACTTTACATTAGATTCTTACCTATACTAAAAGAATTAAATATGCAACAATCTAATTTTTCTCAATTTATAAATGGAAGTAATAATAATTCAATATCTATTGATAAGTTAAATGAAATTAGATATAAAGTTGTTAAAATAACAAACAACATTGCAACAAACGAAATATGATATTATTAAAGAAAGGTAAACAATATGGCATTACTAAACAAGGAAGATTTAGCTTGTTACATTATCAACAAGTATAAAAATGAACATAATAAAGAAATAAGCCCAATCAAGTTGCAAAAGTCTTTATACTTTTTGTTTGCGATGTGGGGTGGAAAAATAGCTGACGCTCAATGTGAAGGTAATGAAGATACAGAAGATGATGAAACTTTCAGTAAATATGACAAATATCTTTTTGATGCATCATTTGAAGCGTGGAGATATGGACCTGTAGATAGAGAAATATATAACAAATTTAAAAACGGCGAATTAAAATGCTCAGACGGAATTAATAATTTATTTGATTCACCTGAACTTGGTTTAGTGAAAGGATATATTGATGACATTTTAACTAAAATATTTAATACAAATGATTTTAGTTTGGTTGATTTATCGCATGAAGATAGATGTTGGAAAGATGCTATTAGTGTTAATGTAAATGAGCCAATATCAAAAGACGACATTATTAGAGATTATCAAAGTATATAACAAAATGGATAATAAACTAGAAATAAAAAATAAGTTAGATATTAGCAATAAAGTATTTACAAAAAATAGAAAAGAACCCAAAAAAACCAAAATTAAAATCTTGTGCAATCATAGTGTCAACAATAAAAATTTATATTTCACTAATTTTTTGGAGAGAAAAGATTTGAGTAATAACATAAATACACAAGTATTTAAAATTCTAAAAGCAGACGGTAAAGAGCTATCAAGTGATGAAATTCCTTGGGATATAGCAAATGAAAACGATTGCCTTAAACATAACAAAGACAATGATAGAATTCCCAGCATATTAGATTTATATAATATAGAATTTGAAGAAGAGGCAATATTGAAATGTTATGGCAAATCATGTTTAGGCCATAAAATTGCTGGTATAGGCATCCCTAATGACTTGGTTAGGATATTTGTAAAGCAGGAAATCGGAGAAGATGAATGGCTAGTTGTATTGATTGATCCATATCATTTGGTTGCTACGGAATCGTATAGAGAGAATTATGAAAACTATAAAAACAATCAAATTGATTTTAATAGATTAGAATCGCCATATTAAAAAAATAAGTATAAATATCTTTCTTGGAGAAAAAATCTCCATTCTTTTATTTTTGGGTATTTATGGATTGTTCTTCAGAGGAAATAACAGCATTTAATTAAAAATTAATGAAACTAAACAACAAATATTTTAAATATATTTAGTCAATAATAACAGCTTTACAAAAAAACTTTTTGAATTAGAAACATTTCACATTTCTATTTTTCATACACTCATCAACTTTGCCACATCCATAACATAATTCGTTATCTCCATATCCTTTTGTTTCATAATCTTTAATATTGGATATTGTGGTAGAAGCAATATTGTCTAATGCTTCATTAGTTAAATATGCTTGATGAGATGTAACTATTACATTTGGCATTGCGATTAATTCTAATAAAACTTCATCTTGAACTATTTCTGCTGAGTAGTCTTTGAAGAAGATGTTTGATTCTTCTTCATAGACATCTAAACATGCTCCAGAAATAGTTTTATTTTTTATAGCTGATAATAGATCTTTTGTATCTATTAATCCTCCTCTAGATGTATTGATAATAATGGGCTTTTTGTCCATTAATTCTATAGATTTTTTATTGATAATATGATGTGTTTCTTCAGTTAATGGGCAATGAAGGGATATAATATCTGACTTATGTAATAACTCTTCTAATGAAACATAGTTAATGCCGTCTGATTGGTATTTGTCGTATGCAATAACGTTCATTTTAAAGCCATTACATATGTCTATAAAGACTTTTCCTATCTTTCCAGTGCCAATTATGCCTATTGTTTTATCCTTTAAATCAAAGCCCTGTAAGCCTTCTATATCAAAATTAAAATTTCTTGTGCGTATATATGCTTTATGTATTTTTCTAACTAATGTTAATAACATAGCCATAGCATGTTCAGCTACGGCATATGGTGAATATGCTGGTACTCTAAATACATGTATCTTTGAATAACAATATTTTAAATCAACATTATTATATCCAGCACATCTTAATAGTATTAATTTAATGCCATATTCAGCTAACTTGTCTATTACTTCTTTATCAACAACATCATTTACAAATATACATATAGCATCATATCCTTTTGAAAGATAAACTGTATCTATAGTTAATCTTGTATCATAATATTTAAATTCATTATTAATATCATATTTTTTAAAAGAATTAATATCATATGATTTAGAATCAAAAAATGCAACTTTCATAAATTGTTTCTCCTTATAAAATAATTATTAAATATAATAACTATTTAGAAAAGAACCAAATATGAAGGTTGCATCATATCATATATGAATTATTATTTTTTTGTTTCTTTATCTATCAAAGATTCTAACCACTCTATATGACTAGTTAAACTTTCAATAACTTTTTGTTTCTCATTATTGTTTTGTCTAAGATAGTCTTTTTCTCTTAAAGTAACTTCGTATGCACGTTGTTGTTCTTTGATGATTTGATTTTTATTTTGAACAATTAATTTATAACCATCAATTGTATCAGCATAGAAATCACTGCTTTCATTAGTAGGTGTTTCTTCATTAATACCAATCAATAATTTAACAATTGGTTGAATTGTAGAATATCTAAATTCTAAGTTCTTACCTGTTAAAATACGATCAATAGTTCCTTCTGGAACTCCTGTGGCATTTGCAAGCTTTGCATTTGATAAATGCATTTGCTTCTTTCTTGAGTTACACCAATCAATTAGATCTTTTGAATTTAAACTAAGGATATCATTTAGACCATTTTTAATTTCCGTCATACCGTCGTCTCCTCGTTCTTTATAATTCAATTATTTCAAATAATAATGGTTTTGAAAAGTAATATGCTCAATTCATCCAATTTTTTATTGATAGCATGAGTTTTTTATTAAAACAAGTAAAAGTCATATTAAATGCAAAACTGAGGCTTTGTATTCAAGCGTTTAAAGTGTCAAAGTGTTTTTGTATAAAAAGTATGGGTAAAACAATATTTTTTAATGAATGCTGTCAGTTAATATCGTAAATGAATTAAGCATCGCCTTGTAAAACACCTCATATAATGGATTGTAATCACCATCTATATCTGCAATTTTTAATGCTTTTTTATATTCATCTTTTGAATTGTAAGAGAAGAAAATTGGTGGCAAATTTCTTCTTAAAAGTAACATATTAGAAAATGATCTACAAGTCCTTCCGTTTCCATCTTTAAATGGATGAATAATTGTCATCTTATGGTGTATTTGAATAATAGATTTTATATATTCGTTAATTGATAATTTGGAATTAGATAACAAATTATCAACTTCATTCCCTAATAACATCATTTCTTTTGGAATATCTTGATAATCAATGGTTTCAAATTTAGCATCTTTAACATATGTATTAGAATTTCTATATTGTCCAGCATTCTCGGGATGTGGTGCAGTGCAATATAAAAGTTCGTTTAGCTTTTTACAGTCATAAATTGATATATCAGAATTAGCATTTTCAAATGTATAATCATACATAAAAGTTAAACCAGCCAATTCAACTATGCTTTGATTTGTTTCACTACAAAATTTACTATTTTGTTTATATAAACGCAAATCAGCGACGATGTCACCAGCCCTTTCCCTTTCTATTTTGATTCCTTCCATTCTACTATCAAAATAGACATACTCACTTTTAAATACTTCGCATGAAAAATTATTTACAGGAACATTGAATATGTCTGAAATTGATTCAAATAGTTGTTCATATAAAAGAGTATCATACAAATTTAATTTTATTTTTTGTTTGTTTGGTCCAAATTCATTTATTTGTTTTTTTAATTCAACATACTCTAGTTTTTTATAATCATTAATATCATATACTATTTTTCTATAACAAGCTTCGTAACTTACTCCAAAATATTGCGCAATCCTAAGTATATCTTCTTCTTTAATCTTTTCATGATTAATATAATTATTTACCTGTTTTATAAATTCTTCTGTTGGCATTAATAATTCTGCTGCAAATTTGTTTGCATATTTTTCTATTGCATTATTTTCGTCACTAATACAAATAAATTGTTTAGTTGAATCCTTTAAGTGATGACATAATTCATGAGCTGCTGTAAATCTTTGTCGTTGAATTGATTTATTAAGATTGAAACCAACAATGGGGAAATCGTGTTTTGATTTAGCAGGAATATAGATACCTTCAGCATTGTTAAAAGGTCTAAAGGTAAATTTAATTTTTAGATGCTTTAAAATATCAAAAGGATTAATAGGATATGCTATTTGTTTTCCTTTGAAGTAGTCTTCAAGAAACTGATTTGCAAGTTCCTTTGGGTCACAACCTTTATTTGCTAAATCTTCATAGACCTTAATATTCATTGATTATTTCTTTCTTTTTAACATTTTTTTGAATTCAATTAGATTAAGAATTTCTTTCTGGTCTTTTGAATCTAATTCTTTAAAATTTCTAGCAAAAACTATATCTGGCATTTTTGTTTTCTTTCCATTAAGTAATTCATCTGCAGATATATTGAACAAAGTTGAATATTTTTTTAATTCGTCAGCCGATATTTTCCTTTTTCCAGATTCGATCTCAACTATTGCAGTTCTGTTTATTCCTAAATAATTTGCTACATAGTTTTGTGATAAATGTAGCTTATTCCTTGCCTCTTTTACTCTTTCATTAATTGTATTTTTCATAGTGTCCTCCTACAAACTGCTTTCTCATTGTACTTACATATGATTGAAAAGTCAACATTATATGTTGGAAAATACAACATATATTTATTACTTTGTAATAATAATTATAATGACTCTTAAATCTTTTTTACAATAGAATTTTGTTAATTCCACAAAAGTTGTGGATAAGTGGAAAAGAATGAGAATAAAATGATAATTATTTAATATAAGAACTAAGAAATAGTAAAATTATAATTTAATTAAACATATATTTTGTAAAGCAACGAAAAAATCACCATCTGGTGATTTTATTCTACCGACATGCAGCCACTTGCATAATCTTTATTGTTTATTTTATATAAAAAACCAAATTAATAGTATCTATGTTTGTCTATTAAAAAATTAATAAAAGAACACCTAAGTGTGAAAGATGAATGATTTTGTTGATTTGAAGATGTAAATTCTTATCGTGCAAATACATTTGTGTTAACAAATATTATTTATTAGCCAAGTCACGAAAGATGGGAAAGTTAGACATTATTCTTTTGAAATAACAAAAGTATGATATGTTTAGTTTTAACATCAACTATTTATAGTAAAATGTATTTAATGAATTTAGGATTTGAGACAGAGACAATAGAATATAAAAAATCTACATCTGAATTAAAAGCTGCGATGGATTCGATTGTTGCTATTTTGAATAAGCACAATAAAGGCATTCTATATTTTGGAGTTAAAAATAATGGAGAAGTTATTGGACAAGATGCATCAGACAAAACATTGAGAGATATATCTCAATCTATAGCTAATCATATTGAACCTAAAATATATCCAAATATTAATGTTGTTCAATTAGATAATTTATCTGTAATTACTATTGAATTTGAAGGATATGATACGCCTTATCTATCTTATGGAGTTGGAAAAATCAGAGTTGCTGATGAAGACAGATCGATGGATGTTAAAGAATTGGTTAAATACATTAAGAACAAAGCTGATGAAAGCAATTGGGAAAAGCAAATATCTGATCAAAACATTAATAATGTAAATGTTGATGATTTAAAAGAATATCTTTCAAAAGCAAAAAAAGCAAAAAGAATTAATTTTGAATTTAGTGATGTTGAATCTTCATTAGATAAATTGTCATTAATAAAAGACAATAAGTTATTGAATGCAGGTATGGTGCTCTTTTCTGAAAGTTTATATTCTGAACTTCAAATGGCCGTATTTGCAACAGATCAAAGATTAACATTCTTAGATATTGATAGAAAAAGAGGAAATGTATTTGATTTAGTAAGTACTGCTGAAGACTATATTAAAAGAAATATTAATTGGCGTGTTGAGTTTGATGGTTCTATGGAAAGAAAAGAAATACCAGAGATTCCAATTGAAGCAATTAGAGAAGCTTTAATAAATTCATTTGCCCACAAAGATTATGGAACATGTCAAACAAACGAAGTCGCAGTATATAAAGACAGAGTAGAAATATATAATCCTGGAACATTCCCAGATGAACATAATCCAGAAGATTATATAAATGGCAATCTAAGACCAATTAGAAGAAACCCATTAATTGCATCAATTCTATATTATTCAAAGGATATGGAAAGTTTTGGTACAGGCTTAAAGCGTATATCTGATTTATGTAAAAAAGCCAATTGCAAATATGATTTTGAGAAACAAAAATATGGCTTTGTTGTTAAATTCTTTAGAAACAACTTGATGGGTACCATACAAGATACCATACAAGATACCGTACAAGATAGAAATAGGGAAGCAGCAATATTGAATTATTGTAAAGTCCCTAGAACTAGAGAAGAAATTCAAAGTTTCATTGGAATAAAAAATAGGCCGTATTTTAGTAAGTATATATTAAAACCATTATTAGATTCTAATAAATTAAGTATGACTATTCCTAATAAGCCAAATAGTAAATTGCAAAAATATGTTTCTAGATAGGATACATTTGAAATCATTAAAATTAATATATCTATAATTACCTAATTAAAAAATAAAGCCTTTAGTGCAGTAGATAAGTTTGCTTAGTTATAAGTGTATTTATTTTTATGCGAGATATTAATTACAAATTCTAAATAGATTAACTAAGATTTGTCAATGAACAAATTGGGCTTTTGGTGCAAGCGAAAGAAGAAAATAAAAAGGTTAGTTTAAATTGTGTTGTTGTGCAGAAAAGTATATTAAAGTAGAAAAAAGTAGACATAGAAACAAGTATTATATTTCCAGGAAATAAAAAAATAGATAAAATTTATAAAAATACTTCTATTTTAGTTGAAGTTTCAACTTTTAATCATATAATATCATCTGCAAGGTACATCTTGGCATTAAAAAAAGCACTAAATTAACTCCGATAATTTAGTGCAAATCGTGCTTAAAAATTTTACACGATAACTACATGTAAAATTTTATCACGATTTTGGATTGACACAAATTTAATAAAAGAAAGAAGGTGATAAATAATATGGCTGCTAAAGTAAAAGTTATATCTGAATCCAAAACAGGATTAAATACTATTGTTTCAATAAATGACAAGAATTATACAAATGATCAAGCGTATTATATGGCTAAACGACAACTAATCCCAAATTATCATGGCGTTAAAAAACATGATGGAAGTCGGAGGCCAAGCGGT
>JAZUIZ010000040.1:0-2182 GCA_045642525.1 Erysipelotrichaceae bacterium | reverse complement strand
CTAGGAATGTGAGTAAATACTTCTAACACTAATGTTGCTACCCTTAAGTGATACGCAGTAATATCCATAAATTTAAGGTGATTGCTAATTAACGAGGCTGAAGTTAATCACACTACTTAGGACTAATCTACTTTAATAATTTGTTTGACTTGATAAATAGAAAGGAGGTCTGTATGCCTACTTCAACACTTTTTGTTGGAATCGATGTAAGTTTAAAAGCGAACCAAGCTTGTGCTATGAATTTTAATCAAGACGTTTTCTTTAATAGTTCGTTTGATAATACACCAGATGGTACAGCGCTTCTTATAAAGAAGATTCTAGATGAGATTATTAAACATCCAGAGCTCAAGAAAATTGAAGTGTGTCTAGAATCTACTAGTGTATATCACGTTCATGTTTCTAATAGTTTAGCTTTGTCTGATGAGCTTAAGGAATACGATATCAAGGTATATCCTCAAAATGCTAAGACTATAGCTAAATATAAAGAAAGTTTTATTGATAGAGAGAAAACTGATCCTCAAGATGCGTATCTATGTGCTGACTATGTAAGAGTTGGTAAATGTAAAAACTCCCATGCAGCTAGAGGTTACCAGAAATTAGCTTTGCAGCGTCTTACCCGGCAAAGAAAACACGTTGCAGAAATTATAGCTAAGGAAAAGCAGTATGTACTAAATAATGTCTTTATTAAGTACTCCGCACTTCTAGTTAAATCTAGCGATGAGAGCTATCTTTATAATACCTTTTCTAAGACAGCTATGCACATCTTAACTGAGTTTTTAACTATTGATGAAATAGTTGATTCTGGCTTTGAAGAATTAGTTAAAAGAATTGAAGAAATATCTAGAAATAGATTTTCTGATTCTACAAAAGTAGCTAAACTCTTTCAAAAGATATATAGGGATTCTTATCGTTTAGATAAAACTGCTTCTGAATATCTTAATGTTACTTTAGCTTCATCTTTTAGGCTTATTGAATGTTATAAGTCAGAAATGAAGAATCTAGATAAAGAAATTGAAAGATTGATTAAAGGCTATAATTCAAACTATCTTAATGTTTTGATGTCTATACCTGGATTTGGGCTAATATATTCAGCTGGCATTATTGCTGAGATTGAAGATATTAGATTCTTTTCTAACCACGCTAAACTTGCTGCTTATGTTGGTTTAAGATGGAAAAGAAAACAATCCGGAGATAAAGACTCAGAACATAGAAAGTCTACCACTTCATCAAATGCCTATCTTCGTTATTACATTACAGAAGCTACATCTCACATGATTAAGTATGTGGATGAATATCGTGCATACTTCTATAAGAAACACGAAGAAGTCACTATCAATAAATATAAGCGCGCACTCGTTTTAACTTCTCGTAAAGTCATTAGATTGATTTTTGGATTACTGCGTAAGAATCAATTGTTTGATATCCATTATCTAGACCAAGCAGTCTAGATACCATAATCTAAAAACTTTTTGAGAAAAAAGATATTTTAATAGTGCGCTAATTTCAAAGAACGGGTTAATTTATAATAAGTCAATCGCTTGACATATTACCTAATGGCTACTTTAATACATCCTTTAACATTATAGCATCTATCACCAACTTAGCATTATTACGTGTTTCTTTAATTAAATATACAAATACTACATTTGTAAAGAATTGTGTTAGTAATAATGCCATACCAGCTCCAATTATTCCATATAATCTTATTAATACTATATTTAAAATAATATTAAGTATTGCTCCAAGCAAAGATAATGTAGCTTCATACTTGAGTTTGTTTTCGCACTGCATCCAAGCAGTTCTAGCAACGCCTAGATAAGAAAAACCTGTAGCCCAACAAACAATTCTAAGTGGCTTAACTGCTTCCATATAGGCTGTTCCATATAACATTTTAATAATAAAACTAGCTAATATAGTTATAAAAATAGCTGCAACAATGCTTATATAAAATACAGCTGCATACAATTGTTTTATCCTCTTTTCATATTCATCTTTGTTTTCTTTATAAGCTTCAACTATTATTGGAGATGCTGAATCAATAATAGCAGTCAATACAAATGGCCATGCATTACATAATGTAGTCGCTGCAGAATAATAGCCAACATTAGTTTCATCAATAATTTCTCCTAAAATAATGGTATCTGCTCTTGAATAAATAACAACCATTATTCCAGAAAAGATA
>JAZUIZ010000039.1:0-129350 GCA_045642525.1 Erysipelotrichaceae bacterium | reverse complement strand
CTTCTTCCATCTTTCTCTCAACTTCTTCCATTAACTCTGTCTTTGCTTCTTCTTTAGACATGTTAGAAACGCGCTCTAAAAGAGCGATTTGACCATCAATTCTAGCTTGTAGGTCTTCTTCCATTTTATCTAGTTGAGTAGCCTTGTCTTCAGCTTTCTTTAATTTTTCATCTAATTTTCTTTCTTTTTGAGTTAGATTTTCATCACGGAAATTAAGTGAATCTTCTCTTCTTTGAAGTTTGTTTTCTTGATCTGTTATTTCAGACTTTCTTTCTTTAATTTCCTTTTCAGCTTGAAGCTTTAAATCATATACTTGAGTTTTACCATCTAAATTAGCCTGTTTTACAATATTTTTAGCTTGATTGTTGGCTTCTTCTAAGACCTTTTTTGCTTCTTTTTTTGCACTCTTGCCTATAAATGCATACGCAAGAATTACAACAAAAATGCCTGCAACTAAACCGATTAAAATGGAGACTAAATCAAAATTCATAATATTTACCTCCATTAAGTTACTTATTTTGGGTTTTGCCCTAACTAATTGTATAATAACCTACATTTTTTCACAATAAACAATTGCAAAAATATCATTTCATCATATAAATTAATCATTAAAAATAAAGAAAAAAGGCTTTAATTAAGCCTCTTCTTTGTTAAACATTTGCTTTTTAATTTGCTCTGTTATCTTTTTATCTATATCAGGATTTTCTAGCAAATATGCCTTTACAGCATCAGAACCTTGCCCAATCTTTTCACCATTATACGAAAACCAAGACCCAGATTTTTCTATAATACCAAGTTCAGTTCCTAAACTAACAACCTCAGCCACATGCGATATACCTTCTCCATAGTATATTTCAACTTGGCATGTTTTAAATGGAGGCGCTACTTTATTTTTTGCTATTTTAACATTTACCTTATTGCCAACAATTTCAGTTCCATCTTTAATTGCCTCTGATTTTCTAACTTCCATTCTAATTGTGGAATAGAATTTTAAAGCTCTACCACCAGTTGTAACCTCTGGATTCCCAAACATTACACCAACTTTTTCTCTCAATTGATTAATGAAGATAGTGGTGCAATTATTTGCATTCATGGCTCCAGCTAGTTTTCTCATTGCTTTAGACATTAGACGAGCATGTAATCCAATATTTGAATCACCCATTTCACCATCTAATTCAGCTTGTGGAACAAGCGCTGCAACAGAATCGACAACAATTAAATCAATTGCTCCAGATTTTATCAAAACTTCAGCTATTTCTAGAGCTTGTTCACCTGAATCTGGTTGAGACAATATTAATTCATCAACATCAACACCAAGTGCTTTCGCATATCTTGGATCAATTGCGTGTTCTGCATCTATAAAAGCAGCCTTACCACCATTTTTTTGGCATTCAGCGATGCACTGCAAAGCCAAAGTAGTTTTTCCAGATGATTCAGGACCATAGATTTCAATAATTCTACCTCTAGGAAGTCCACCGGCTCCTAAAGCATTATCAATAGCAAGAGAGCCTGTAGAAATAGAATCAACATCAACATTTGAATGTTCACCTAGTTTCATAATAGAACCCTTACCGTATTGTTTTTCAATTTGTTTTAAGGCTTCAGACAATAATTGCTCTCTATTATCACTTATTTCATTGTTTGCAACATCCTTTTTAGCCATTATCAAACCCTCCTAATTTATTATTCGCAAAATAACTTTTCTTTCCTACATTGATTCGAAAATATATTTTTTTACTTGCATAAAATATGAATAACCACCAGCAACAGAAATAAAGCTTGTAAACCACATAAGCACATCAGTTATAGGCAAATGCCATATTTCAAAAGGCAAATTGTTTAATAAAACAAGTATTATAGTTACCATTTGAAAAGCGGTTTTCATTTTCCCTAAAATTCCAGCAGAAACAACTACACCATTTTGTGATGCTATCATTCTACATCCATCAACAATAATGTCTCGCAATATCATTATGACAACAGGTACAAGAGGCACCATTCGTTTATATGCCAAAATAATAAGCATCATATTTACTAATAATTTGTCTGCAATAGGATCTGCAAACTTTCCGAAAGTTGTAACTATACTATTTTTTCTAGCAATTTTACCATCCAAAAAATCTGTAATGCTAGCAATAGCAAAAATAATCAAAACAATAATATTTAAATATGATACAGTTACTCCATAAATTGTAAAGTAACCAATATTTACACCAAATTGGTTGTATGGAAATAGCCATACCAAACATAAGATCGGAACTAAAACTATGCGAAGTATCGTTAATTTATTAGGCAAATTCATATACTAATTCTAACACTTAAAGATAGGAAATCATATACATTTACTATGCAAAAACAAAAACCAGCAAAGGAACAATAAAATTAAATATCACTTTATTTGATTAGAAAATAATCACATTTTTTATCACTCTTATTATTTAATTTAGAGCATATAAAAAGCTCTTATTTTTTAAAAGAGCTTTGATCAAATAACATTTAATAAGCCATGTTCTGTACTAGACAATCATTTATCTGCACATTGTGCCTCGCAAATAGCTTCGTTTTGCCTTTGCAAGTTCCCCTACCAAATTTGGGTTTCTCGCTTATGGGGTTTATCACGTTCCACTCTTTGGTTTCCCAAAGTTTCGTCACTTTGACACTTTTGTAGGCTAGTCCATGAGTTTTGCTTTTAGGACATCACCAGCCGTTAGTATCACTACTACCTAAGCTTATTGTTTAACTTAGCATAAACACTACATCCATCTCAGGATGTGCGAGCATGGACTTTCCTCTAGATTCACTAGCGATTGTCTGAATGTTATTTGTTGTAAACTTGTTCTTCCAATCTAGAAATTCTTTTTAAAAGATCGACTGAACTATATGATGTAGAATTCGCAAAATCATATGCTTTCTTTCTACCTTCAAGTTCAACATTCTTCTTAGTTAATTCTTTTACTTGATCTTGTAACTTAGCAACAAGGTCTAACAATTCTTGAATATTGTCTTCCATTATTTGATAATCATCAAGAACGCTATCCAAAAAAGCATCAACCTCACTTGGAGTATATCCTTTAAAGTCAGAATTGAATTCCTTATTTAAGATTTCTTCAGGATTTAAATTAAGCTTTTTCATACTTATCTCCTCATAGTAAATAATAAAATAATTGTTCTATATAATCAAGGTTTTAACATATTCATTAATAATCGAAGTCATACCATTCACAAGCACATTGATATGCTACTTCTTTAACGGAATCATCTATAATCTCGATTTTTTTATCAAATTCTGGCGCCCAAGAAACATCACTTACAGATCCAATATTTGTACACACTGTATAAAATTCTGCACTGTTACTATCTATGCCAGTTGGGGTAAAAAGAATATCGCCAGTGCCAATAAGTTGTATTTTGTAGTAAACAGTCTTATTGTCTAAATATATATTATCAAATTTTCTTTCAAGTTTAATTGAAAATAAAGCATAATTGTTTACTTTTCCACTATTAACAGAATATTGTTTTATTAGACTAAAATCATCATTACTATGTGATGTCGGATCAATGCTACTTGCGTAAGTAATCTTTAGGTTCATATAACCATTTATTGTATCTGCAATAGATTTAATACTATTTAAATATATGTTTGCATCACTTGGAGAAGCAACAACATTTCCTTCGTATTCTAATTTCCATGACGTACTGCCGTTACCAGCAACTGTTACAGTAGCGTCTACATTCAAATTGGTTTCTGTTGAATCGGACAGTTTAATAACAGGAACATTGTTCATTGTATAAGTTAATATGACTGAACCATTATTAACACTAGAACTAGTTGGACTGGCGCCTAATGTGATACCACTTCCATCTTTTTCTTTATCAAGTATGTATGCAACATCCTCATCATATCCTAAAAATTCATTGCATATAGAACACACTTTCCTACCATCAGATATTGTTTCACGATGTCCATGGGCATTTATTGTGTTTTGAGGTGTGATAATTGTGTCACATACACTACATTTGGTTCCATCAGTTAAACCATTCTTTGTGCATGTTGCGCCATAACCAGCAAGTGTTTCTAAAGTATGTGGAATCATATCTAATACTATAGTGTTAGCATCTCCACAAATAGAACAAGTCATTGTTCTTGAACCTACTTTTGTGCATGTTGGAGCAACATATGATGTTTGTACATAATTGTGTGTATGTGTATTATTTTCTTTCGTTTCTTTAACTTCGTTTAATTCTTTAGATTCAAAACATAGTTCTCTTCCATCTTCAGTTATTTCTATTAACTTAGAAATAGTTTCAACTGGGATATCATCTAAAGAAATTTTTAGAGCTCCTTCTTCACCATCTTCAGCTTTTTCTAAAGATAAATTCAATCCAGTTCTCTCTTTAAATTCATCATTTATCTCTTCTAAATGAACAATCTTTGCGTTGCCAGTTTCTGATGATTCGTTATCAACAATTGCACATTGGCCATGAGTAAGAGTGATATTTTCACCAGTTTCTTCAATATTAGACCAAACCGTGCCATCAAAAACTTGAACAAGGTTAAATGAACTGTCATCTTTTCCTTCTAACAAAGAAACTCTAAATACAGTTCCTCTTACACACATTGATGTTGAAGATGTTGCAACATCAAATGATTCTTCACTGTTAAGTTTGTTCTTTATATCAACAAGGACTGAACCTGTTTCAAGGTGAATAATTGTTTTTGTTTCATTTTCTTTTCCTGTTGCAGTAAGCCAAAAATGTGTATTTTCTTCTGCAAACAAATGTTTATCAGAATCTATATCAAGAGTAAGGCTAGATCCAGTGTTAACAACAACATCATCGCCGTCGTATAGTGACATGCCTTCGTATGCTTCTAAGGTTTCGTTATTGCTATGTTTAACTTTTGCACTACCTTTTATTTCTGAAATAATAATATTTCTAGTAGACACAAGTTCGCTAACTGCTTCATTATTTGTATTAGAAACAGTATCACTGTTATCTGAACATCCACATAGAGTTGTAACGATAAATAGTGATAACAACAAAAAAATTAGCTTTTTCACTAGAATACCCCCTTACTTTTTTACCACACTAATTTTACTACATATATTGAGCGAATATCTATAAGAAAGGCATAATATAAGGCTAAAGTAATGTTCAAATTAGCATTTTAAATGGTTTGTATTATATAATTATGTGGGTGAAAATGAATTATCCTAATTGCAAAAAGGCTTATATTAAGCCTACAATCTCAGCTTCTAAAAGAGGAATGTCATTAGAAGAAGACATAAATAAAACAAACAAGCATTATCTCACCAATGATGTTGCTGTTATTTACAAAAAACCTACACCAATTCAAATTGTAAAGGTTGATTATCCCAAAAGAAGCGCCGCAAAGATAAAGGAAGCTTACTTCAAAATCCCCTCAACTACCGATTATAACGGCATTTATAAGGGAAAATATATTGATTTTGAAGCAAAAGAATGTTTGTCTAAAACATCATTTCCATTTTCATCAATACATTCACATCAGATAAAACATTTAATATCTGTAACAAAACATGGGGCAATTGCCTTTATTATATTGAGAATGACCTCTTATGATAAAGACTATCTTATCAAGGCAAGTGATTTTATAGAATACTACAATATTGGAACTAGAAAATCACTGCCAATATCATGGATTATCGAAAATGGATATGAGATTAACAATGCTTATACGAAGCCATGCGATTATCTAGACATTGTGGACAAAGTCTTTGAGTTATAGGAGGTTCTATGAATAATCCCAAAATTAAAAAAAGAAAAGTAAATAAAACTAACCTATGGGTTGTGATAGTATCGAGCATTGCAGCTCTAGCGTTAGTGTGTATTGTGGTAGGAATTATTGTTCTAGCTACAATGTTAAAAGATAAACCAACTCTAAACTTAACTGATTTCGAGCAAACAGAATCGAGTGTTATTTTTGACAGCAAAGGTGATGAAATTGCAAGTTTAGGAAGTGTAATAAGACAAAATGTTGAATATGGTGAACTACCAAACTGTCTAGTTGATGCTTTTGTTTCAATAGAAGACTCACGTTTTTTTGAACATAATGGGTTTGATTTACCTCGTTTCACAAAAGCGTTTATAGACAATATATTAACAATGTCCATCACATCAGGTGGTTCAACATTTACAATGCAACTTGTTAAAAATACATATTTCACAAATGATGAAACTGGTGAACAAGCCGCTAGATCTGGTATGAGTGGAATAAAAAGAAAAGTTCAAGAAATTGCATTAGCTTTGGAATTAGAAAAACATGAGGCTAAGCAATTTATTTTCGAATCATATTTAAATAAATTAAATTTTGGGGCAGATAGAAATATTAGAGGTATTCAAAAAGCTGCTCAATTCTATTTTTCAAAAGATGTAAGTGAACTAAATTTAAATGAAGCAGCCTTTCTAGCTGGCGTTATTAATGGACCATATTTGTATTCCCCTTTCACTCAAGATAGTGATGGAACATACCATATTTCGCAAGCTCAAGAAAGAGAAGAAGCGGTACTGTATCAAATGTACAATCATGGATATCTAAATAAAGAAGAATATGAACTTGCAAAATCTGTCCAAATAAAAGATTTATTTACAGATCCATATTCAAATGAAAATAGTGGCGATGGCATTCAATATCAAGCATATATTGATACTGTTGTTAATGAAGTAATTGAATTAACTGGCTTAGATCCATACACAACTACAATGCATATATACACCAATATGGACAAGAACATTCAAAATGTTATGGATGGAATTGAAGCAGAAACAATTGGTGATTATTTAAAATTCCCTGACGAATATATGGAATGTGCATCAGTATGTATAGAAAATTCAACAGGTAGAGTTGTTGCAGTATTAGGTGGAAGAAACTACGCAAATGGCGGACAACTATTATTGAATCACGCAACCGAACAATATAAACAACCAGGATCATCAATTAAGCCTATACTTGATTATGCTTTGGCATTTGAAAATTTAGGTTGGGCAACTGATCATGTACTAACAGATAAACCTATGTGGTTAGACTCTTCACATCAAAATCTAGTTTACAATTTTTCTAATACATACACAGGCGATGTAACATTGAGACAAGCCGTCGGAAATTCATTAAATACGTGTGCTGTTCAAACATTGCAATCTGTAATAGATAAAATAAAATACGAAAATGTAATTAAGTATACTCAATCATTAGGTTATAATTTCACCCTAGATGATTTTAATGTTCAATATGCAATTGGTGGATCAACATGCGAAGTTACACCATATCAACACGCTGCAGCGTATGCGGCAATTATGAATGGCGGTATGTATACAAAGCCTCATACAATTGAAAGAATTGAATTCACAAATGGCAAATCGCCTATTACACCTTTATACGAACCTACTCAAGTTATTTCTGAACAGGCAGCTTATTTAACTACCGATTTGATGTGTTCGAATGTTGAATATTATGGCGGTTCTTATGATTATGTTAAAAATGATGATTATACAGTTTATGCAAAAACTGGAACAACAGACTGGGGAACAGCTGGTAAAGATTTTGGAATACCAAATGGTGCCAATAAAGATGCATGGTTAGTTGCTGCAACAAGTGAATACACAACAGCAACATGGATTGGATATGAAAAAGCAGTTCTAGGACAACAATCATACATTACAGATGATTGCTACTACAACATTAGGCCACAAGCTAGAATCGCTAGATTAATATTAGATGCGTGCTATGAACACGGGAAAACAAAGCCAACAAAAATTTCTAGACCAAACGGAATATCTTCAATAACACACATTATTGGAACTTGGCCATACGCTTCCGCAAGCATAGAAGGAGTTGATCTTGATCCTTCTTTAATCTCAACAGGATTAATAAAAACAGATTCTGTAAAAATTGTTAATTTAACTCCACCTACAATTGAAGCAAATCCAGAAGGAAGCAGTGCAACATTAACTGATGAAACAACAGAAAATGCAAAAATAAATTTAAAGTGGACTGCTTATCCAGACCCTTCTGCCTTCCAAACTATATCTGATGTTAAAGACATTTCTTTGAGAAGTTCATCTGGAGATGTAATAGTATCCGCAACAGGAAAAGCATTATTTGATTACTCTTGGGTATATGGCCCTATCAGATATAAGGCTGATGTAAAAGTCACAACAAATGGACAAACTAAAACATATAATGTTTCATCAGAAAACAATGAATCATCAGTAGATATTGGAGATATTAGAAATGGCTCAACAATTACAGTTGACTTATATTATCAATACGATAGAGCAACAATTGCCTCAAATAAAGTTACTGCAACATTTAATAATGATATGCAAAGTAAAACATTAGTGATTACATCAGCAACATCAAAAGAAGATGTCAAAAATTGGTGTAACAACAACAATGTTGAGTTTATTTCGGAAGTTTCTGATGGTATACACTTAGCAAATACATACATCATTAGAGGTTCAAATGGACAAGTTTATTCATCTGGAACAACATATGAAATTCCGTTAAGTGTTAAATTAACATGTACATATTATTCTGCTCCACAACCAACAGTTAGAATAACATCAAATGGTTCAAATAGTTATACATATAATTTAAGTAATGCAACAGCAAATTCTATTAAATGGAAGTGTGAATCAGGATGCAGTATAGATAACGATACATCAAACACTGTCACATTAACATTTGATGCAGGCACTACCTCAACTAAATTATCAATAACTGTAACAACTTCCGATGGAGATGAAATAAAAGATTCATTGATAGTCGAAAAGCAATAGAAAGCTCAGACAAATGTCTGAGCTTTTTTTACAATATTATTTTTGGAAAAATCCTTGTATATCAATGTTGATGTTATTACATTCAATGCCAGTCATTAGCAACAAGACTTCTGACACTTCATCTTGAATTTTATTACAAACTTTATCAACATTAGCCCCTTGTCTAATTCTTATTTGTAAAGTTAAAGATAATTCGTTATTTTTATTAACCTTTACAACACAAAAATTTTTATCATTCTTTGAAGGGCAAACATCATCAACCTTCAAACAAGCTGCTTGAGCAATATCTTTAAAAGCAGAATCTTCAATTACATATTTTCCATTTTCATTCGATAGTATTTCCATGACTAAATTATATCACGCATTCTTAATCCCTTAGGATATTTGTTTTTAAGTTGATTATTTGAACATTTACCAAACCCAAGAGAATATCCCTTATAAGTTATTAAATAATAATTATTATCTAAGGTAACTTTTAGCTCATAGCCTTGTGTATACTTTATATATTCTTCATCAGACAAATCATAAATATACTTGAAATATGTCCTCAAACTATTAGAACGATACATATTATGAGCAGGCTCAAATCTTTTATTGACGATATCACCTATATATATTCCATATTTTAAAACATTGTTTCCAATATCAATTAAAGGAATTAAAGATAAATAATAATGCTCATTATGTTTGTATAAATAATAATTATTAATATTTAAATTATTTTTAATGAAACTATCAACAATTGGTTCCTTAATTGACTTTAAATATTTAAATGAAGATTTTATAGAATTATTCTTTTTTGACATCAAACATATAAATTGACCTTCAGTATTATTGAGAGGAGATAGTTTGACCGTTCCTTTTAAAGTTGAATAATATGAAGGATATATTTCAACAATATGCATATCACCATGCTTGTTAAGAAAGTTTATAATCTGATTCTCATCTTCTTCAAAAGCATAGGTACATGTTGAATACAGTAATTGTCCCCCACCTTTCAACATCTTATAAGCTTCCTCTAATAAAACATTTTGAACACTTGCTAAAGTCTCAATATTATTTATAGAATAATCATTCAATATTTCTGGATACTTTCTAATCATTCCCTCGCCAGAACACGGAGCATCTAATATTACAAGATCTGCAAAATTATCAAGGCAGTTTGCGAGATCATTTGTTTTTTTGTTAGTCACAATGACATTGTCGAGTCCTAGCCTTTCAAGATTTGAAGAAAGAATAGATGATCGTGAATGATTGCAATCATTGCATATACATAAAACGTTTTTATCAACTTTATTTAAAATATTAATACTCTTTCCGCCAGGTGCTGAGCACATATCAACAATTGTTTTTATATCTTTTGTATCAACAAATGTTGATGGCATAGATGCCGCTATTTCTTGAGGATATATTAAACCTAGTTCATATACTTTGCTTTTTCCGATATTATCTGAATTATGATAAAAACTGTAATCCGTTACATCTGATTTGTGATAATCAAAATCTATCATTTTTAATATATCTTCTTGCTTCGCTTTATTTGTGTTTAAGAAAAAACCTTGAGTGCTCTTTTCATCAAGAAGTTTTAGAAAACGGTCGGCATCTTTCCCAAAATACTCTTTTACACGTTCAACAAATACACTATTCATAATCATTAATGCCAAGAATAATTAACTGATTCTTATTGACTTTTGTTTTGTGTGATAAATAAAAAATTCCATTATATATAACTAAATCTTCTCCATATACACCATCTCTTGGTAGAATGCATTGAGAATCCTTTAGTTTAGCTTTTATTAGCCATTTTGAACCATTTTGATAATATTTATATACTTTAAGTTCTAAATAGTAATTCCAACCTAATAATTTACAAACGTGCTTAAAATTGCCTTGAATAAGCTCATTTTTGATTCTAGATGAAGAAACTTTTTCTTTCTTATATTTAACTTCAGGGATGATGATAGTATCAAATTTCCCAACTTTAACCAAAGTGTCTCCACTTCCACTAGCGTTATAGCCAAAAGCAAAATCAAATCCGCATATTAATGTTTTGATATTAAACTTATTCAAATACTTTCTAACAAAAGTATCTGGTTTCATTTTCATAAGGTGAACATCAAATTTAATGACTATTATTTGTTCAATACCAAAACTTTCAATTGTTTTAATTCTATTTGAATAACTTAAAAGATGCTTGTTTTTTTTATTATTGATAACATCTATAGGATCTGGATCAAAACATATCAAGCATGATTTGACTTTATTCTTTTTTGCAAGTCTGATTGTTTCTTTAATAAGCTTCTGATGACCGATATGAATACCATCAAAATATCCAATACACGAAACATTTGGTTCAATATCAGGAATTGTATTGTTTTTTATAATAATCTTTTTCACCATAATCCTCTAACGCATTTATACTCATTGCCATCTTTTTTATAGATAGCTAGAACATTATTGTCATTGACAATTGCAACCTCATCATCAAAACAATTGATTTTTATTCTTTTTCCATTTTTAATATCTAAAATGTTTTGACACTCAATAGTTTTGTATTTATCAGTTATCAAATCATAAATATTATGTGTGTGATAATTATTATTAATGGCATCATCCAAATTATCACAATCATCTAACGTGATGTTGCCAACTTTGGTTCTACATAGTTCATAAACTGTTCCAATTAAATCAAGTTTTTTCAGTATATCCCTGACCAAAGATCTTATATATGTTCCAGATGAAACATTTGCTGTGAAAGAAAAACCATCATCGAATATTTCATCTAATTTAATTGAATTTACACATATTTCTATTTCAGGCAATTCAATATCTTTTCCTTCCAATTGATATTTGTATAACTTCTTACCATTTATTTTCTTCGCGCTTGTTATAGGAACAATTTGTTTTGAGTGACCCAAAAACGAATTCAATGTTTCCTCTATCAATTCTTTTTTTGGAACAACATAATCTGATTCTTTAGATATTTTGCCCATAATGTCCAAAGTATCTGTTTCAATGCCGAGTTTTACTCTAGTTTTGTATTCCTTACTTTGGCCAACTAAAAATTGCATTGCTTTTGTAGACTCATTATATAAAATAAGCATCACCCCGCTAGCATTTGGATCTAATGTGCCAGTATGTCCAATTTTCTTTGTGTTAAGTACTTTTCTTAATTTATAGCAAACATCAAACGATGTTATCCCCTTTGGTTTATTAATGTATATAACATTATTCATACATTCAAATTATAACACGGTATATAATTACATTATGTCGACTAAAAAACTACTAGCACAAATTAGAAAAGCAGATTCATTATTTAATTTGGTAGAAAATAACGATAAGATAGCAATTGGACTATCTGGTGGAAAAGACTCTAGTCTTTTATTATATTTAATGTATCTATACCAATTTTTATATGAAAATACATACCATAAAAAATTTGAAATAGTTGGAATACATATAGACTTAAATTTTGGTGAAGAAAGTTTTAATCCATTGTTGGATTGGTTTAAACAGTATCCAATAGAAATCTATTCTGAAAAATCAAATATAAAGGATATTTTAGAATTAAACTTGCATAATAGTAAAATTGATTGTTCACTTTGTTCAACATTGAAAAAAGGCGCAGTAATTAAAGCAGCTAAAAAATTAAATTGTAACAAAGTAGCTTTTGCTCACCATGCAGATGATGCTATTGAGACATTATTCTTAAATATGATATATGGTGGAAGGATTGCCACATTTGATCCAAAAATGTATCTCAATAATTCTAAAACAACTTTTATTAGACCATTTTGTATGTCTTTTGAATCAGATATCGCAAATACTTGTAAACAGTTGAATATCCCAATTATTAAATCAGGGTGCCCTAACGATGGTTTTACAAAAAGACAAGAAATAAAAGAATTATTACATTCTATATATCACAGATATCCACAATCAAAAGATAATTTCTTACTAAGTTTATACAATAAAGATAAGCTTAATCTTTATCTTCAAAAATTAGATTTAAAATAGTTTTCATTATCAAATATTCTTCAGATAATAAATGTTTTAATAATTGAAAAAATGGTGTTTTGGATCCTAGCATTTCAACATTTAAGCCACATTTATTTGTTATTATTTTTATTCTTAACAAATGATAATTTGAAGAAATTAATAATGATTTCGAATCTCCTACTATTTCTTTACAATTAATAATGTTTTCTATGGTTGTTTTTGATTTGTCTTCAATTATAATTTGTCTTTCATCAACACCATTTTCAATCAGATAATTTTTCATAACATCAGCTTCACTAATAGAGTTGTTGTTTGTGATTCCACCACTTACTATTATCTTTGATTTGGTTTTATTAAAACAGTCAATTAATAAATCAAGTCTATTCTTTAGAATATCGCTCATAGAATTATTAACAAGTTTATTACCAAGCACAATTAAATAATCATAATCTATAAGATTATGATTATTTGGAAATAATAGTATTATTAACGCGAAAACGATAATAAATAATAATATGCAAATTAATATATTAAAAATCATGGCGTTTTTTTACGCTTGTTCTTATTGATTTACCAACTTCAAATACAGGGAATACAGTTAAAGCAAGGACTACACATATTATTAATTCGTTAAATTGGAATGTTCCAGCTTTTATTCCAAACAATTCACAAAAACCAGGAATATAAACCGCAGATAATGTTAACGCTAAAGTTACAATGGTAGACCCTACCAACCACCAGTTCATATTTTTAAACATATTTTTAGAGAAAATAGATTTGTGTTGTGAACGCATATTGATAGCGCAAGCAATTTCGCAGAAATTAACAGTTAGAAAAGCCATCGCAATAGCATTCACACAGTCTTCTCCACCAAAGAATCCAGAAATTGTCCCTTTTTCCAAATATAAACCTATAAAATAAGCAGCTAATTCAATAATAGAAAGATATATTCCTTGCCAAGCCATATCCAAACCAGCTCCATGGGCAAATATTCCATCAGATGAATTACGAGGTTTTCTCTTCATAACATCACCTTCCGCTTTTTCCATACCAAGTGATAGTCCAGGAAGCGAATCAGTAACCATATTTGTCCATAATAAATGAACTGGATTTAATAATGTAAAATTCAATAATGATGAAACAAACATTATAATTACTTCTGATAAATTTGTTGAAAGCTGGAATTGAATAACTTTGCAAACATTGTCATATATTTTTCTTCCCTCTTCAACAGCATTAACTATTGTTGCAAAATTATCATCCGCAAGAACCATATCGGCAACAGATTTAGTAACATCAGTTCCTGTAATTCCCATACCAACACCAATATCAGCGGCTTTAATTGATGGAGCATCATTTACACCATCGCCAGCCATAGCAGTAACCATACTTCTTGCTTTCCATCCATTTACAATCTTAGTTTTGTGTTCTGGTTGGACTCTAGCATAAACACGATATTTTGTTACAACTTCTTCCATTTCTTTTTCAGAATATTTATCAAGTTCTGAACCTTCAATTGCTTGTTCAGGACTGTTAATGATACCCAAATCAAGGCCAATGGCAATAGCAGTATCTTTATGATCACCAGTAATCATTATTGGCGTAATTCCAGCATTTTTACATTGTTTAATTGCCTCATACGCTTCTGGTCTACAAGGATCAATCATTCCAACAATTCCAATAAATACTAAATTATTCTCTAAATCCTGAGGTTCTAAAGAAGAAGGCATTGAATCATATTCTTTATATGCACCACATAACACTCTTAACGCTTTAGAAGCAAACAATTTATTTTGTTTCATTATTTCATTTTTTATATCTTGACTCATTGGCACAACACCATTTTCACTTAAGTAACTTGTGCATAAATCAAGCATCACATCTAATGCACCCTTAGTGTATTGAATGTACTTGTTTTCTTTAGGGTGAATTGTTGACATCATCTTACGATTCGAGTCAAAAGGTGCTTCGGCCTTTCTAGGTTGTTTTTCTTCTAATTCATATTTTGGAAAACCATTCTTATTAGCATAATTAACTAAAGCACATTCTGTTGGCTCACCAGTTGATAATTCTTCACCTTTCTTAATTGTTGCATCAGAACATAAAGCTAGTGCTGTTGCTAACAATTCTTTATCATTTGTGTATTCTTCAACAACAGTCATTTTGTTTTGAGTCAAAGTACCGGTTTTATCAGTACAAATGATATTTGTACATCCCAATGTTTCAACAGCAGTTAGTTTTCTAATTAGAGCTTGTCTTTTTGCCATTGCTGAAACACCAATTGACAAGATAATAGTCACAACTGCAGGAAGACCTTCCGGTATTGCTGCAACAGCCAAAGCAATTGCGGCGATAAAAGTATCTAATGCAGTGTTAGCCAATGAAGCCAATTCGAACCCATTATTAGATGTAAGAAGTGACTCAACTACGCCAACACCAAAAACTATTACACAAATCCAAATTACTAATTTTGTTAAAAAATTAGATAATTCAGTCATTTTCTTTTGAAGTGGGGTTAATTCCTTTACAGATTGGCTCAAAGCACTAGCGATCTTACCCATTTCAGTATCCATGCCACATGCCACAACGACAGCTTTGCCTCTACCGTAAACAACGGTAGAACCATTAAACAACATATTCCTTCTATCGCCTAATGGTACGTCGTTTTTACTTTCTTCACACATTAACACATCAATTATTTTATTTACCGGTACAGATTCGCCAGTCAAAGCAGCCTCTTCAGCTTTTAATGAATATGATTCTAATATTCTACAATCGGCTGGAACTGTATCACCAGCTTCAAAAACAATTACATCTCCTACTACAATATCTTCGGATTTAATAATTTGTATATTTCCATCTCTTAAAACTTTTGAAGTTGAAGCAGTCATTTCCATCAATGCTTCCATAGCACCTTCAGCCTTTGATTCTTGAACTAAAGACATAATTGTATTTATTATTACAACTGCTAATATTACAATTACATCCGCAAATTCAGATAGTTTAAAACCATCTTTCATTTGAATTACATTCACAAAAGCTTGTACTGCTGCAGCAACTATCAACATAATAATCATTGGATCAGAAATTGAATTTAAAAATTTCTTGAACATAGAGTCTTTCTGAGCTTCTTCCAACTTATTTTTTCCATTAGTTTCAAGACGTTTTGCAGCTTCTTTTGAACTTAAACCGTTCTCAGAAGATTTTACTTCATTTAAGACATCATCATTTTTACTTAAATAAAACTTTTCCATTTCGTTTTTTTGTTACCAAACTGTTTGATAACAATTCCTTTCTATAATATAAATAAAAACCCATGTATACACATGGATCAATATATTACTTGACCATGCGTAACAATATACACATGAGTCTCGCTTTTTAATACAAACCAGGCACATAGCCGAGATTGTTGGTTTGGCACGCCAAGGCGCTAGCTACTCCCTCATTCGTTGAAATTATATAAGAAAAAGCTAATAAATTCAATTATACTTATAATATGTTGAAAAGAGTTTATCTTGAAATAACCAATGCGTGTAATCTAAATTGTTCTTTTTGTCGTAATAAAAAAGGAAACAACTACCTTGGTTTGGAAGAAATAGAATTATATATAAAACAAATAAAAAAACATTGTGATTATATATATTTACATATAATCGGCGAGCCAACAATGCATCCACATTTTGAAGAAATATTATGCTTATTAGATTCATATGATATGAAATTGCAATTAGTTACAAATGGTACTCTTCTCTATAAATATCCAAATATCTTTTTTCACAAATGCTTAAGAAAACTATCAATATCTATGCATAGTACAAATAATCTAAATAATGATAGTTATCTTAAAAATATATACGACATAATTAATAATGAAAATAAAACAAATATTGAATTAAGATTTTATGATTATGATAATTTATCAGATGATTTAAAAGATTTTCTAGAAAAAATAAAGAAAGAATTTAAATATGAAAAAACAAGTAAAAATAATTCATATAAAATCAAAAACAATGTTTATGTTTATTTTGAAAACTTATTTAAGTGGCCAAATATCAATGATAAATATATTTCTTCTCAAGGAACATGCCGTGGTGCAATCGATATGATTGCGATAAACTCTTCAAGTGAAGTAACAATATGTTGTTTAGATCCAAAAGCACATAATTCCATTGGGAATTTAAAAAATGAATCACTAGATAATATATTACAATCAAAAAAATATCTTGATATTATAAAAGAATTTAAAAATAATAAAATAAGCCTTGAACTATGTAGCAAGTGTTCTTATCGATTACGTTTTAAATAATATATTTGATTTAAAATAATTGAAGATCTAATAGATAAAGATATTTCATCAAAATGATTATGTTTTATATAATATCCATTATTAAAAATATCATCTAAAGCATAATAATCTTGAGAAATAATTATAGAATAGTTTTTATCTATTCTTAATTCATCCAGTTCTTTTTTAGATTTAGATACAAAAGGAATAAGATTTTGTTTTGAATATAATTTTATATATTCTTCTAATGAATCATATTTAATAATATTCGTATGAAATATAGAACCCATTGATGCACGAATGCATTTAGGATCAAAATAGTCTATATTGCAATTTATTAGCACTATATCTTTGAAATCAAAAGATACTGCTGATCTTAATATGGTTCCTAACTCTCCAAAATCATTAAATCCATATAAAACAATATGCTCATTCGTGTTAAGCTTGGTATAAAATTTCTCAAAAAAACCAATACAATAACAATTTTCTTTTAAAGATAGCTTCGAAATAACAGCATCATCATATTTTGGAACAATACCATTTTCTTCACATAGCTTCAACAAATATGAAAGTTGTTCATTCCTACTAGCCTTACTAGACAAATATACATCTCTAACATAAGAAGCTTTATTTTTTAGTGCTTCAATTGTCAGTGACATTCCTAAGCAATAGGATAATGAATCACTTGTACTATATTTATTCATATCTCAATATTATCTCATTACTAATTCTTATTCCATCTAAAGCGCAAGACATAATTCCTCCACCATATCCTGATCCTTCTCCCATTGGATATAAATTTTTAGTACTAATGGATTCATATGTTTCATTTCTTTTAATTCTAACTGGACTAGATGATCTTGTTTCTGGACCCACCATAATGCCTTGCTCAATAAAACCATGAATTTTTGAATCAAAATATCTTAGTGCATCTTTAATAATCAATAAATCATTTTGATTGAAAAAATTATTATAATCATACAATATGGTACCAAGTGGATATGTTGAATTAAATATTAATTCGTTTAGTTCACAGTTCATAAAATCTTTAATGTTTTGTGTCAAAGCCTTATATGAATTTGAATAATTATATGAATCAAATTCAATTTTGTGTAAATAATCAAATCCATCTATAAATTCACTATGAGGCACTTGTATCAATATAGCACTATTGGCCACCCCAGAATCTCTTTTAGAATATGACATTCCATTTGTGACAATCGTCTTAGAATCTGACATTGCAGGAATTACAATGCCACCTGGACACATACAAAAAGAATAAACACCTTTTTCACCCTTATATCTTAATAAATATTCATTCGGCTCATTAATCAAATTGTTAGTTTGATTATAGTCAATTAATTTTTGAGGATGTTCAACTCTAAAACCAATAGCAATATCTTTTGGCTCAACATAAACACCATTGTTTCTTATTCTACAAATTGTTTTATAAGCACTATGGCCAATCCCAAGTAAAATATAATCTCCATAATATACACCTTTATTGGTTTTGATTCCTTTTGCGATGTTGTCTTCAATTATAAGATCTTCTAATTCTTCTTCAAAATGGAACTCGCATCCTTTAGATATCAAAAAATCTGTAATATTTCTTATAATTATTCTTATTTCGTCTGTTCCTATATGTGCATGATGTTCGTATTTGATTGATTTTTTGGCACCATGTTTAATAAATACATCCAATATATATTCAATATATTTATTTTTAATTCTAGTAGTTAATTTTGCATCAGAAAAAGTTCCAGCACCACCTTCGCCAAATTGAACATTGGAATTTTCATTTAAAACACCACTTTTGAAGAAATAATCAACATCTTTTTCTCTTTCCACTATTCGCTTACCTTTTTCAAATACCTTAACTTTATAACCGGCTTGCGACAATCTATATGCTGAAAAAATACCCGCAGGACCATATCCGACAACTAAACATGTTTTGTTTCTACTAATATATTGAGGATTCAAATCTTCTTTAAGATATTTACAAACATCTTTTTTTATATATTTTTCTTCATTATCAACATCAACCAAAACGCTATATACATATACTGGATTTTTTCTTGCATCTAAAGATTTCTTTTGTATTTCAAAACTTTTAATTGATGTTTTTAATTTTTTTTCAATCAATTCTTTTAATTTATTTTCATTTTCATTAATATTTAATTTAAGATTATTTACAACAAGCATACTATTCTACCGATTTTAATGAATCTATCATATTTATTTTCTTTAATGGTTTTTTTGCAAATATTAGCACAATTGAAGTGAATATCATTGTAATTGAGAAAGCATAGAAATAACTCAAAGGTTTTATATTGTTTGAAAACATTACCATATCCATGTTAATAATACTCATAACATACTTTTCTTCAATCTTCCCTAATGGCAAGCCAATTAAGCCCCCAATTATAGTTAAAATAATAATTTCTAAGAAAATGTATGTTTCAATTTCCTTTTCTCTAAATCCAAGTACTTTAAAAGTAGCTATTTCTCTTGCTCTTTCAGATATGTTGACTTGTATTAAATTGATTAACACGGCGAATGCTAAAGCTCCAGCCGTTAATATTACAACAGCAATAATTAAATCAAGCGCCTCAATCATAATATTGAATTGTTCTGTAAAACTAGCAAAATCTGTAATCGATGCCACGCCATCATTTTTTTCTAAAGATAATAAATTACCTGTATCATTTCTATTATCTACCGCAATATTTGTATAGACAATTTCTTCGCCAAACAATTCACTATATAATTCTTCAGAAATATACATGTAATGTTGAAAATAAAGAACTGCAATAGCACTAATTTTAACATCCTTTGTTTTGCCATCTTTTGATTCAATGTTAATAATGTCACCAATTTTTAAATTATTATTGATTGCAAATTTCTCCGTAATAATAACACCATCATTATCTAGACTTAATCTATTGTTATTTCTATAATCATCAAGGTTAAATACTGAATTCAAATTGTCTGGAGTTAAAACAAGTGCATTGATTGTCGCATTTTTTCCATTAGAAAATGTAACTTTGCTTGTGTATGCCATATATGGAGCAAAACTTTTATTATTCGAATCGTTTTTTAATTTATTGATAATATTATCCAATTTATATTCATCTTCTAAATTAATAGTATAGGTGTAATTAAAAATGTTACCATATTGTTCATTAATTACATCAGATATTGAATCTCTTATTCCCCAACCAAGAACTAATAGCCCGGTACATCCAGCCACGCCTATTATCGTCATGAAAAACCTTGATTTATAACGTATTAAATTTCGCGCAGTTATCTTCATTGTGAACGAGAAACGATTCCATAAAAAAGTAATTCTTTCTAAGAAGACACCTTTTGAACTCTTTGGTGATTTTGGTCTCATTAACTGTGCTGGATTTTCTATTAATGATTTCTTCATTACAAAATAAGTAACAATAATCATCAAAATGGTAAATGAAGATATAGAAATCAATAATGTATTTAACGGCATTATCCTTATCATTTCAGGAAGAACGTACATTAAACGCCATGTAGTATATATGACTGTAGGAAAAATTAGCATTCCCACTAATATGGCTGGAATAGATCCTAACATACTAGCAATAAAAACATACAATATATATTTTGAAATCATATATTTTTTTGGATAACCCAAGCCATAATATGTTCCTATTTCGCTTCTTTGTTCATCAACGAGTCTCGTCATTGTTGTCATGCATACCAAAGCAGCAACTAAGAAAAACATTATTGGCAAAGTAACACCAATTGCTTGCATTTGCGAACATGTATTTTTAAACATATATGAAGAATAATGAGAATCTCTATCTAAGATATACCATTTTGGTTCATCTAAATCCTGAATTTCTTTTTCAGCATCAGCTATTTCTTTTTCAGCATCAGCAATTTTTTCTTCAAATTCTTTCTTTCCATCATCATATTCTTTCAAACCATCATAATATTCTCTTTTGCCTTTTGCGAGTTTGTTTTTTGCATCTTCTATATCAATCCATCCAGAATCGACTTCATATTGTGCATCTCTCAATTTTTGTTCACCACTAGAAATAGCATTTTCTCCGGATTTTATTTGTTCGATTTGAGCAGAAAGATTTCCAAACATCGCAACATTTTCAGGAGTATAAATTGTAACTAATAAATTATCAATATATTGATAATTTTCTAAAATACTTTTGTATCCATTAAGGGTTTCTAATTTTGAATCATAATCAACATCCATCACATCCAAATTAGAAATAGCAATATCAACATCAGCTACTGTAGGATATATTAGAACAATATTGTCATAAGCTGGTTGAATAAGATTTTTTTGAGCAATTAGATTATTATAATTTTCAAGTTGAGTGTTAACGGTTCCACGTATTTCATCAAAACTTTGTCCAATAAAATATGGATTCGAACTTAAAGCATTAACGATTTGTGCTTTTGCATCAGCAATTTGTGCTTTTGATGAGTTTAATGTTGATTTATTTGTATTTATTTGGTTTTGTGCATCTTCAAGTTTAATTATTCCATCATCAATTTCTTTTTGACCATCTAAAATTTCATTCCACGCTTTTTTTAAATCTCTTTCTGCATCATCTAATTCTTTTTGACCATCATTTCGAGAATCTTCTAATTCTTTTTTTGCATCATATATTTCATCATTTGCTTTTTTTATAATTTGATTCTTGTTATAAGATTCTTGAATATCTTTAAAGTTTTCCAACTCATCATTAACATTAGAAATATAATCAAAATACTCATTTGAGGTAGTTAAATATTCTTGGCCTTTTGTTGTAGTGAAAGCAACGTTGGTATAATACTCACCAACAAAAATATTATTTTTAGCATATATCACAATATCAATATCTAAATTATTGATATTTGATGTAGACAAAAACTTGCCCATATACTCACTTGATTCTGCCTTACCAACAATAACAAATTTAGTGTTTGATAAATAATCACTTATTTCATCATCTTCCAAATACAAATCAAAAGAATCACCAACATTTATCGATTGACTTCGAGCATTGATTATCAATACTTCATTATCATTTTTCGGAAGTCTGCCTTCTTTCAAAACACATTTGTTAACATTTGAATCTAGTTCTCTAACTCTAGATATCAATACGTTATCTTCGTCAAATTTACAATAAGCATCTAATTGTTTAGAAGGAAACACATCTTTTACATATTCTAAGTTTTTTATTGCATTAATATCATCATCACAAAAACCAAAATTTGATAATATTTGATAATCTTGCAAATTCGTGTCTTTATTGTAGATGTCTATCGATTTTCTCATAACCGTAGAAGTAGACGCTAATCCCATCATAAAGGCAACGCCAATAAAAACTATTGCCACAATGGTAAAGAATCGTTTCAACGTTTTTTTAATTAATCTAATAGTATCTTTTAATAACATTAGTACTCAATTTCATCAATATCCTTAGGGTGATTATTGATAACAACTTCTTCAATATTTCCTGATTTAACTCTTATTATTTTGTTACCCATATCAGCCAAAGCAGCATTATGAGTAACAACTATTGTTGTCATATTATGTTTAAAACACATATCTTGTAATACTTTTAGCACCTGTTTCCCAGTTTTATAATCCAATGCCCCTGTTGGTTCATCGCATAACAATAATTTAGGGTTTTTTGCAACAGCCCTAGCAATTGCAACTCTTTGTTGTTCACCACCAGATAATTGCGATGGGAAATTATTCAACCTGTCCTGCAATCCAACCAATGTTAAAACTTCCACAGGATCTAGAGGATCTTTACAAATTTGCAAAGCAAGTTCAACATTTTCTTTTGCTGTTAAATTCTGAACTAAATTATAAAATTGGAAAACGAAACCTATATCATTTCTTCTATAATCACATAAACCTTTATCATCACACTTTGAAACATCATTATTATCAACAATTACATTGCCACTACTAGCGCAATCCATTCCACCCAAAATATTCAATATTGTTGTTTTACCTGCACCTGATGCACCAAGAATTACTACAAATTCGCCTTTATTGATATCAAAAGAAATATCATCGATTGCTTTAATTTCGATTTCTCCCATTTGATATATTTTTGATACTTTATCAAATTGAATATATGCCATTATTAAACCCCTTTATGTCATTGCTAATCATAGAAATAAAAGAATGAAAATATGTTTTTAATAAAATTTTCAATATTTCTAATTCAGAGTCTGCATCTCTAAATAAAGCACGTATGCCTGCACATATAGATTCAGCATATGCACGAGCTAAAACATCTTTATCATTTTTTAATCCTTCCATCAAAAAGTTTTCAGATATAATTGAATCAATTATTCCTGCAAACCAATTTATTAAATCTTCACTCAATCTTGAATGAAGCATTAAAATATTAAATTCAGTTTTATGATTATAATACACATTCACCATACAATCAGATAATTCATCAAGCATAGCATTTAAATCTTTAACACTTGGTTTGATATTAAAAACTCTTGTTTCCATCGAAACATTACCCTTTGTCAAAGATTTCAAGGCATTATCAATTTCCTTAAAAGTTGGCGCGACAATATATAGATTAATATCTTCTTTACTCTTAAAATAACGATATAGATTTCCGACAGTCATATGAGATTTTTTAGCAATAGATCTCATTGATGCGCCCTTATATCCTTTTTCCAAAAATTCTTCTTTAGCAGCCTCTATAATGGCCTGTCTAGCTTCCTCTTTTAAAGTTTGTGCCATAAATGAACTCCTGTTTATTAATTCAATTATACACAAAACTAACAGAAAATATATACTTTTTAATAATCTAGAGAATACTTAATAAATGAGTTTATAATTTTTGTATTTTTATACTCCACAATACGTTTGATATCATTTGAATAGTTCATATGAATGTGCCCATGTATCAAATATTTAGGTTCATACTTATCCAATAGATATTTAAAGCATTTGAAACCCCTATGTGCATAATCATCTAAATCTCCATATCCTCTTAAAGGAACATGAGATAAAATGATATCTATGCCTCCTGCCCTTTTTATTTTTGGAATAAGTTTTAATATTCTTATCATCATTTCAAATTCCGTGTATTGATTAGCACCTTGAGAATACTTGCAACTGCCACCAAGACCTAAAATTCTAATTCCATTTACTATTATCAAATTATCTTCAGCACAAATGCAGCCTTCAATATCTTCTTTATCATGATTACCCAATACATAAACAAGTTTTTTATTTGAAGAAGTCACAATAAATTCCAGATATTCTTTATTTAAATCACCAGTAGATAAAATTAAATCATAATCCTCGGTCTTATCCTTAGAATAGTAGTCATATAATGATGGATCGGTTTCATCGCCAATACATAAAATTTTAAGTTTAATATCTCTCGGATTGATTGCAACATTATATAAAATACTTGGTAAACAATTTTCGATAGATTGTTTTATTTTTTTGTCAGACAAATATTTTGCTTCATAAAAATTTATTGATTCTAGCCACTTAACAAAATAATCAGCATAATCATCATTGTCTGAATGTTTTTGAATAACTTCAACAAATCTACTATATAAGCCTATAACACTAGCTCTTAGTCTCTTGTCCCATATAGTATTCTTAGAAAGACTCAAAAGTTTGAAAAACTTATTGTAATTTTTTTGTTTCTTAAACTGAAGTTCATACAAACCTGTAATGTTAAAAAAATTAATTAAATTAGAATATTCTTCACTAACAACTTTGGGTATTATACGCGTCACTTCACCTGTAATATAAGGAGCATCGAAACTTTTTAAAACGCTTACTCTTTTATTCCCCTCTTCAACATAAAACTTTCCTTCATATTCATATGCTTTTATGGGATCCGTGATACCTAAATCAGAATAATGATAATCACATAGTTTGCACCATTTAAAAGAAAACTCGCCTCCATTATTTAATAAAGGCATAAAATTTCCTGCAAAAGATTTTTTTCTAGCAGTATTTTTGGTGCCAACAATTAAAGATGTTGGAATATCAATAATTCCTATATACTTTGTAGATAAACCACTAGTATTCACAATATCATCTAATGCTAAAACATATGGATCTTTATTTTTGTTTATAGCATCCTTGTAATACTTTGTAGCTAATTTATTTGCATAGTTATATTGCAAACGAGCATCACGCATTGGCATAAATAAATTATATCTTAAAAAAAGATGTGCTATATAAGCACATCCATATTACTTTCTTAAGCCTAACTTTGAAACAAGATTTCTATATCTGTTTACATCGGTTCTCTTTAAATATTCTAATAAATTCTTTCTTTTTCCAACCATCATCAACAAGCCTCTATTAGAATGATTATCATTAGCGTTGTTTTGAATGTGAACTGTTAGTCTATTTATAGTTTCAGTTAGAAGTGCAACTTGTACTTCAACTGAACCAGTATCACCTTCCTTAATGGCATACTCCTTAACAATTTTTTGTTTCTCTTCTTTTGATAACATATTTTTTCTCCTTTTAATTAATAACATTGGAACCGGGCAAAGAATTGGAGATTTTCTAAACTCAGCAACAATGCTCTATAAATATACCACAATGTATAAGAATATACAAGAATATCCCATAATTGCGTAGTTATCATGCGATAAAGTCTCATTAGATATCACGGGATTATGTCCTAATATATGTTATATCTCCTCTACAGGAGAAGATGGCAATATTGTGTGAACAGTATCTTCATGATTAATAATATATTTATATACTTTTTATCTCTAATACATTGTATGTGTAAATGAAATAAGATAAAATACATTCAAAGAGGTTCGCTATGACAAAAAAATTGACAGAAAAAGAAGCAGCAGAATTATCAGAAGAACAATTAAGTATAGTAAACGGTGGCTATACTGCTGGAGATGTTTGTCCAAAATGTGGAGAAGCAACTCTTGTAAATCATAGATACTACAATATTGTTTATTGTCCTAAATGCGATTTTGAAGAGGGAGACTCTAGATCTAGATAATAATCATAACTAGATGACAAAACTTATGATTTTATTAAAAAACTTTGGTGTTTTTTCACTACATTCAACAAAGAATTCGTAAGTAATCATATCGTAAGTGTTAATAATATTCATATAATCAATAAAATCGTAATAATCATTATATAAGTCATACATAGAAGTACCATCAACAAATACTTCGTATGACTTTTTTGATGATGAAAAATCTATATCAAGAAGATTTAATCCACATAAACCATTAAATGCCGCATCCAACCACTCTTTAAGTTCTTTCTTACCGGCTTTTTTAGCCAATGCCTTGCTATATATTAATGCCAAATCATAATTGTCTCTGATTAAACAATCAATTGTTGTCTTGGTTCCTAGCGAAATAAAACCATTATAGTTAGAAAGGAAAACCGGAGATTCTTTTAATATCTTTGCTTTAACAAACATCGATAACAGTTCATCGTCTTTATCCACATATTCCAATAATCGATACAGATAATTCTTTCCTTCAGCATTTTCTTTCTTAACTTTTGAACAATTATATATTACATATTTTCTAACATCATTTATTAATTTGTCACACACATTATAAGGATCGTAGATTTTTTTCATTCCGTGATAAAAACGATAGATATGTTTATCGTTATTTGAAACAAGAAATGACTTATCAAAAAAATTCAGATGATATCTTAAGCCCTTGTCATCACGAAAAGATAGTTCATTTTTATCAACATTTTTTACTATAACAAGAACATCAACATCACTGTACGGATTGTTTCTGCCATTTGCGAACGACCCTCTTAGTAACATACAAACAATGTTGTCTTTATCCACGAATTTAAAAACATTATCGGCAACTTCTTTATCAGTTACTTTATAATCACAAAATACTGGCTTGTTTTTTTCTATCAGGTTATTTAATTTATCAAGTAGATAATCGTCGTTAAAACTATTCATACAATTATATTATTACGTCAATAAAAACATAACAACTTAGCAACGAAAGAAATGATGCAAATGATAAAAAAACAAGAAGTCTCATATTGTATTATCTAAATTTGCGATTATCCTATAAATATTTAACTATATCATCTATTGACTTCTTCTTATAATGCGAAGGACTAGGCGCTATGTCAGTATTATGATACCCCAGCACCAATAATGCAACAGGTTCTAAGTTGTCTGGCAATTCAAACTCAACTTTTACAGCCTCAGGGATATAATGCATTACCCAAGTTGAACCAACACCCAAATTTGAAGCCTCAAGCATCATATGTGTGCAAACAATCGAGGCATCTATATCTCCAGATAATTTTCCATCATATTCTCTTTTCCAGCATTCGTTTTTGTCGTAGCAAACCAAAAAAGCTAGAGGTGCATTATAGTGAGATTTTGTGCATTTTCTAAGTTTTGTTAATGCATCTTCTGATTCAATTACAAAAATTTTTTGTGGTTGAAGATTACAAGCTGTAGGAGCTACTTGAGCAGCTCGCAAAATCTTCTCTATTACTTCTCTTTCAACTTTTTTGTCCATAAAATTTCTTACAGAAAATCTATTTTCAACTAATTCTAAAAAGTCCATTATTACCTCCAATAATTATTTCTACCTTTATTTTAACAAATTGTCTCAATCGCAATATTTAATTACTAATTTTTTTAGAATCCCATGGATAAATAAAATATATTATTTGTCCGATACTACAAGTAATTAAATTAGATATAATCATCGCAACCCAAATACCCACATATGCTAAATCTGTATACCTTGCCAATAAATATATAATAGGAATTCTAATAAATAATATCCTACTTGAAGATAAAATCATAGAAATCTTTGTATTACCAGAGCCATTATATAATCCACATAGATTATTGAACCACCCCATAAAAAAACATGTCAATATTGAATATTTTGTATATTCCAAAGATATATCAATAAGTTCGTCGCTTGCAGTAGTTGTAAATATTTGTATAAAGTATTTTGCCGTTAATATGCCAATTATTGTTGTAAGTATAGAAATGATACTTACAAGAATCATTGAACATTTATAACAATCGTGAGCTCGTTTCTTGTTTCCTGCACCTAAATTTTGACCTATAAAAGTGGTTAAAGCACTACCAACACCATCTATCGGAATATAAAATATACTGGCAACATTTGAACCAATACCATATCCAGACATAACAATTGAACCATATGATACTACTTCTTTTGACATCAAAATAAAACCAAAAGAAGATAAAAAATGTCCCAAAGAAGCAGGCAATGCTATTTTAATAATTGTTTTATAGTTTTGAATATTAATATGATATTTTTTAAGATTAATATTTAATTGATCGGTATTGTTTAATAATTCTTTTATAGCGAAAGGTACTACAATTACTTTTGCTATAACATTATCGATGGCTGCACCAAATGTTCCCATATTAAATACCAAAATGAATATAGGATCAAATATAACATTTAATACGGCTGCAATAATATTTAATCTCACCCCTGATTTTGAATCACCACATGCTTGTTTGATAGCTTGAAACATCGTTAGTATGAATAAAAAACTATAATCCAAACTAATACCAATAAAATAACTTTTTGTGTAAGCATAAATATCACCAGGTGTCTTTAACCACGCCAATATTTCATCACAAAAAATTAATGATAAACCAGTTAATGCTACACCAATCATTACGGATAAAACAAACAAATCCGTCGCAATTTCAATGGCTCTTTGTTTATTTTTCTCTCCTAAAAGCCTTGCAATTATCGCAACACCAGCAGCTGACAAACCGGTAGAAAATGCTATGCCACAATTTGTAATTGGGTTTATTAAAGATACGGCGCCGACTTGAAGTTCGCCAATTTTAGAAACGAAAAAAGTATCAGCAAATCCATATATTGTATTTATTATACCTAGCAATATCAAAGGAGATACTAATTTAATTAAACCTTTATAAATATTACCATTAAGTAATTCTTCACTAGATAAGCCTGTTCTCATCTAATATATTCTATAACTTATATAATGCTTTTTTTAAACAATTTCATAATAAAATATAAGTTCGTTAAATAAATTCTTTTTTTAATTCTCTAGTAATTAATTCAGTAATAGCATCGGATGGTTTTTTATGTTCATATAATATTTCATATACTTTTTCAGTTATTGGCATAGATATATTATTTTCTTTAGCAAGTTCATACACTATTTTAGTAGTAGAGATACTTTCGACTGTTTTTGTATTTGTATTCAAAAAATTCGAAGCATCATTATCCTTGCCAATTTGTTCACCAGCCATAAAATTTCTAGATAATTTTGAACAGCATGTAACAACTAAGTCTCCAACTCCATTTAATCCTAACAATGTTTGTTGCTGACCACCAAAAAAGGAAACAAATCTATTCATTTCATTTAAACCTCTTGTAATTAGAGCGGCTCTAGCATTGTCTCCTTGGCCCAAACCAAAAAGCATGCCTGATGCCAAGGCCATAACATTTTTTATTGCAGCAGATAATTCCGCACCTATAACGTCAGTATTTGTATAAACTCTAAAATATTTATTTGCAAATATTTTTTGTACTAAAAAGGCTGCCTCTTCGCTTTCAGAAACACTATTAATGATAGTCGCCTTTCTCTCAACGACTTCTTCTGCATGAGATGGGCCTATTAATGAAACAATCTCTTTAGCTTTATCTTTTAAAATGTTTTTTATAGCAACGCTAAGTCTAGAATTATCATCTGCATAAAACCCCTTTGAAACATTAATAATATAAGCTGGTGTTTCAATAATATCTCTCAAAGATACCAAAACTTCTTTCATTGCTTTTGTTGGCACCGCAATAATATATATTTCTCTTCCTTTTATATCTTCAAGATTATTTGTTGCAACTAATTTCTCATTTAATTTCGTATCAAAATATTTATAGTTATGATGGTTATTGTTTATATCGTTAACTTCATCAATACATCTACCCCACATCAAAACATCATGATTGTTGTCACACAAAACATTTCCAAGGCCACAAGCCCACGAACCAGTTGCTAATATTCCAATTTTCATATTTATTTTATCTTTATATTCAAGAAATCTAATTGATCTTGATCAACAACATTTGGTGCATCCGACATCAAACAATAAGCACTTGCAGTTTTCGGAAAGGCAACGACATCTTTTATGTTGTCAGTTCCAGTCAAAATCATTATTAACCTTTCTATCCCAATACCTACTCCGCAATGAGGTGGAGCACCATATTCAAAAGCTTCAATGAAGAAACCAAATTTTTCTTTTGCTTGTTCTGGTGTTAGACCTAAAGCGTCAAAGACTTTCGCTTGCATTTGTGCATTATGAATTCTCACAGAACCAGATAACAATTCATAACCATTCAAAACCAAATCATATGCTCTAGAATAGCAATTTTCTTGATCTGTAGTAAGTTTATCAATATCCTCATCTCTTGGAGCAGTAAATGGATGATGCGCACTAACCCATCTATTCTCCTCTACAGAATACTCATACATTGGAAATTCAGTAATCCATGCAAAAGCAAATCTACTTTTATCTATTAGGCCAAGCTCTTCACCTATTTTTTTCCTAACTGCACCAAGTGCAACATTAGCAATGTTCTTCTTATCTGCAATCAACAAAACAACATCTCCATTTTCAATATTCAAATAATTTTTTAATTTTTCTTTCTCATCTTGTGGTAAAGCATTATTAATTGATCCAGCAAATTCATTGTTGTCATATTTCAAATAAGCTAATGCTTTAGCTTTATAAACTTTAACAAATTCATTTAATTCATCAAATTTTTTTCTCGATAATTTACTAGATGCATCTTTGAAAACCAATGCTTTAACGATTCCACCTTCTGCAATAGTGTTTTTGAAAATAGTAAATTCACTATTAGAGAATAAGTCTGAAACATTTATCATTTCATTTCCAAATCTAATATCTGGTTTATCACTTCCATACTTATCCATAGCATCAACATACTTTATTCTTGGAAATTCTAAATTTGAAATGTTCTTTGTTTGTTTAAAAATTTCTACCATTACTTTTTCAACTTCACAAAAAATATCTTCTTCATCAGCAAAAGACATTTCAATATCAATTTGTGTGAATTCAGGCTGTCTATCAGCTCTTAAATCTTCATCTCTAAAACACCTAGCTATTTGAAAATATCTATCCATTCCACCTATCATTAATAGTTGTTTATATATTTGTGGAGATTGTGGTAAAGCATAAAATTTTCCTTTGTATAGTCTAGAAGGCACCAAATAATCTCTTGCACCTTCAGGCGTAGATTTAGATAAAATTGGTGTTTCGACTTCAACAAAATTATCTTTATGCAATACATCTCTTACGATTGTTTCAACTTTATCTCTTAATAATAATTTATCTTTGATAGGATTTCTTCTAATATCTAAATACCTATATTTTAATCTCAATTCTTCTAAAGCATCTGTTTCGTCAGCAATAATCATTGGTGTAGTTTTTGCAGTTGACAAAACTTTGCAACTATCGGCAATAACTTCAATCTCTCCTGTAGCCAACTTTGGATTAGCTTGTTCCTTTACATTAACGGTACCTTCAATTTCAATTACATATTCATTTCTAACATCCTTAATAGAATCCGAATGTGCTTCATCAAATGTTACTTGTGTTATCCCGTATCTATCTCTTAAATCAATAAATACAATAGAACCTAAGTTTCTTCTTTTAGCCACCCAGCCAGCAAGTTTTACATGCTTACCTGCATCATTCTTTCTTAATTCGCCACATGTATGATCTCTATTCATAATATTCCTCCATCAATTGGTCCATTCTATCGACCAACTCTTCTTTCTTGATTGTTTCTTGAGCTTTTGTTAATGTATCTTTCAAAGTCACGGTATTAGTTTTAACTTCATCTTCGCCTATTATCAAAACAAATCTCGCACCTTTTCTTTCACTTGATTTAAACTGTGCTTTTAGTGATCTACCATAATAATCCATTTCACTCATAAAACCATTATTTCTTAATTCTTCAATTATATTTAAAGCATATTCAGCGTTTTCATATAAATTAATTACATAACAGTCAAGCTCAGGTTTGAATTCATCAAATACTTTTTCTGCATCGCACAATATTGCCAATCTTTCAACGCCAATCGCAAATCCAATCCCACTCAAATCAGGTCCACCCATTTCTTTAACTAGATTGTCATATCTGCCACCACCAAATATTGTTGATTGAGAGCCGGATTCTTCACGCGTACTAACAACCTCAAATACTGTATCTGTGTAATAATCCAATCCTCTAACAAGTCTATCATCAACTTCAAATGGAATATTTAAAATTCTTAGATAATTCTTTACTTGTTCAAAATAATCTGCAGCTTGTTTGCTCAATTTCATCTTAGGAGCATTTTTGATAACATCTAATTCATGATCGACTTTACAATCAAGAATTCTTAGAGGATTTTTTTCAAGTCTATTTTGACAATCAAAACATAATTCACATTTATGTGGTTCAAAATACTCAATTAAATCCTTTTTGTATTGAATTCTAGATTCATTATCTCCCAATGTATTTATTAATACTTTAATTGAATTTAGACCTAAAGCTTTTACGTAAAAATAACCTAATGCAATTACTTCGGCATCAATCAACGGATTTTTTTCGCCAATGCATTCAAGCCCCATTTGCGTAAATTGTCTTTGTCTTCCTTTTTGAGGACGTTCGTGTCTAAACATCTCTTCAATATATGCAAGCTTAATTGGAAGCTCAGCATTGCCGTACATTTTATGTTCAACAAATGATCTAATAACACCAGCGGTGCCCTCTGGTCTTAAGGTTAATGAATCTTTTTCGTTTGGAGAAAAAGTATACATTTCTTTTGTAACCATATCAGATGTATCGTTGTCCTTTTTAAATACACCAGTATATTCAAATACTGGAGTTTTTATTTCGCTATATCCATACAAGTTTAAAAATTGTCTAAATAAATTTTCTAGTTCATTAAACTTAATCAGATCTTCAGCTAATAAGTCATATGTTCCTTTTACTGTTTGATACACCATATTACCTCCTTAAAATAAAAACGTCCTTAATCTAAGGACGTCAATTAACGCGGTACCACCTTAGTTCACAACTATTTGTGCCCTTTCATCTTTAACGCTGATGTTGCGATCTACCTTTTAAATAGATGTCAAGGAAGTGTCATTTAATCACTTTCATGAAGCCTTTCACCATACGCTTCTCGCTACTTTCGAATAATTAATTATTTTCCTTATTGACAATAAAATTTTAGCATTATTTTATTGCCCTTTCAACAGAAATAACGGATTCAACCTTTCTTAAATTTGCCATAATAGTCTCTAAATGTTCTAAGTCCGTAACCATCAAAGACATCGAAGCATTCGCAGTAAAATCTTCACTATTTGCTGTAATATTTACAGCAGTTAGAGTTGCTTTATATTGTGCTATAACAGTTACTAAATCAGTCAATAAATATGATCTATCTTTAGAAAAAATTTTAATTGAAGCTTCATATTTGATATCAGGCTTGCTTTCATCCCATTCAACTTCAATCAAACGTTTTACATTAGTGATATTAGGACAGTTCTTACAATGAACCTTGATACCTTGCCCTTTTGAAACAAAGCCAACTATTTCATCACCATAGATAGGAGAACAACATGGAGATAATGCTATTTTCATTGAAGTAACACCTTTAACTACAATTCCAGTCTTTGATAATGTATGATCGCGTTTCTCAACATTTTTCTTTGTAATTTTGCTTAAATCATCTAGATTAATTTCTTTTTTTCCAATATTTGCTATCTTGTCAACAACAACTTGTGGATTCAATGATTTACATCCAATCGAATACAACAAATCAAATGATCCAGAAATTTGAATATCTGATGCAATTTTATCCAATTTCTTCAAATCAAAATATTCATCAACATCTAGACCATACTTTATCATCTCATTCTTTAAAATTGTTTCACCAAGTTTAACGCTTTCTTGTTTATCTTCAATCTCTTTTCTTGCGAAGTATGCTTTAATTTTGTTTCTTGCATGATTAGATTTAACGATTTTTAACCAGTCTTCTGAAGGAGTGGAATTTTTATTTGTTCTTAATTCAACAACATCGCCAGTTTTTAGTTGTGTATTAAGCGGAACTAAAACGCCATTAACTAAAGCTCCTACTGTTTGATTGCCAATTTCCGTATGTATTCTATAGGCAAAATCTAAAGGTGTAGAACCATTTGGCAAATCAATTACTCTTCCACGTGGAGTTAAACAATAAATGTTAGCATTAAAAATATCATGCGTAACATCATTCATATATTCTTTAGCATCAATTTCATTATTATCTTCAAAAGCTTTTAACCAAGTTAACTCTTTAATTAATTCATTTTGATTTCTATTCTCGCCTTCCTTATAAGACCAATGTGCCGCAATACCACGTTCAGCAATATCGTCCATTTCTTCAGTTCTAATTTGTACTTCATATATTCTTCCATCAGGACCAACAATGGTTGTGTGTAACGACTGATACATGTTCATCTTCGGCATAGCAATATAATCTTTAAGTCTGCCAGGAATTGGACGATACACAGCATGAATATAACCTAATATTTCATAACAATTAGTAACAGTTTTTGTAACAATTCTAATTGCTAATAAATCTAAAATTTCATCAAAACGCTTATTTTTAGTAACCATCTTTTTATTAATGGAATATAAATGCTTTGATCTGCCAAATATTCTATATGGAATCTTCTTATCATCTAAAATGATTGAGATGTCTTGCATCATAATATCAATTTGTTCATCTCTCTCACTCTTTTTAGATTCTACAAGTTTAGCTATTTCATGATACTTTTCATTGTCTAAATAAAAGAAAGACAAGTCTTCAAGTTCATTTTTGATTTCTCCAATACCTAATCTATGAGCAATTGGAGCATATACTTCTAATGTTTCTTTAGCGATACGTTTTTGTTTTTCTGGAGGAAGATATTTAAGAGTTCTCATATTATGAAGCCTATCAACTAATTTGACCAAAACAACTCTTACATCTTTTGCCATTGCAACAAATATTTTTCGATGATTAGCAGCTTGATACTCTTTTTCATCAGTAAATTTTAAATTGGAAATTTTCGTTACAGCCTCAACCATGTTGTATATGTCTTCGCCAAATTCATCAATAAAAGTTTCCTTACTAACACCACAGTCTTCAATTATGTCATGTAAAAGTCCAGCGCATATGGTGCTAGGATCTACTTTTAATTTTGCTAATTCATAAGCGACATTTAATACATGAACAAAATATGGTTCACCAGATGAACGCTTTTGATCCTTATGGCAATCATAAGCATAATCATAAGCCTTATTAATTAAGTCTAATGATTCTTTTGAATTGACATAAGATTCAATTTCATCAAATAATTCTTTTTTTGTTGAGATAAATTTGTCCATAGATATACAAAATCGAAGCAATTGCTTCGATTCCTTTTAATATTTCATTGCTGCAAAGACATCGTAGCCTTTTAGTTTTTCTCTTCCTTTTAATTCTTCAAGTTCAATCAAAAATGCACAGCCCACAACAATTCCACCTAATTGTTCAACAAGTTTTATTGTTGCATCAACAGTTCCTCCTGTTGCAAGCAAATCGTCAATTATCAGCACCCTTTGACCTTTTTTAATTGCGTCCTCATGAATATGTAATTCATTAGTTCCATATTCTAGTTCGTACTTGCATGAAATCGTTTTTCTTGGTAGTTTGTTTGGCTTTCTCACCGGTGCAAAGCCAATGCCTAATTCGTATGAAACAGGACAGCCAAAAATAAAACCTCTTGATTCTGGACCAACAACGATTTCTGCTTTAATCTTTTTCGCATAATCAGTCAACAATGAACAAGCATACTTAAATGCTTCTCCATCATCCATTAATGGTGTGATATCTCTAAACAATATCCCTTTTGTAGGAAAATCAGGGATTGAAGCTACATAATCTTTCAAATTCATAATTTATTACCCAAATAAAATTATATTAAAACTACACTAAATCTTCAATCACAAAACTCAGACTATTATGTGAATAATTATCTTTTTGTATTCTGCCTATCATATACTTGAATTCTTTATTTAAGTGATTCGAATTAAAGCTGATTGCAGTTAAACTGTCATTAATATCAAATTTAGGATATTTTCCTTTAATAACATATCTATGCCTACAATCACTGCTTTTTATAGCAAACAATGGTTCCTTGAACAAAGTACCAAAAGGAGCTAAAGAACTTATTCTTTCAAAAAAATCAAATGTAATATCGTCATTATCTAATACAATAACATCTTTATATACTTCTTCATAAATTAAATCGTTATTTTGAATGTAAGAAATAAATTCGTCATATTTTGATGATTTAATTGTTAAGCCAACCGCAAACTCATGTCCACCATATGAATCAAATAACGTTTCTATGTTCCTTAAATACTCATATAAATTGCATCCGGGAATGCTTCTACCTGAACCCTTCAATAATTTGTCATTTTGTGAAAGCACAATTGTAGGCTTATGATAATTCTCCATAATGCGATTAGCCAATATTCCACATAAACCCTCTTTATATTCAGTACTTTTTAGAATAATTATCTTTGAAGAATCATCTATATCTTTAATCGCATATTCATACATATCTTTGGAATAATTTTTTCTAGCGTTGTTTATAATCTCTATCTTGTCATAATACGCAAGAGAATCTCTGCCATTAGACAATAAAAACTTAACGACATAATTAACATTCATTAATTCTTCTAATCTCGATACAGCATTAATCTTAGGTATTACATTAAATTGTAAACTCTTGCATGATATTTCATTATTATTCAACATCAAATATATTGGTTCAATTCTAGTGTTCGATAAAACATTTAACATTTCTTTAATTAAATATCTATTATAATTTAAAACACTAACCATATCTGCAAGTGTAGCCAAGCCTCCATAAACAGTATTTATTTCGTCATATTCGAAAGAATTTGCCAGTAAAGAGCATAATCCACCTGCGCACATATCTGAATACTTTTTAGGAAATAAATTAGGATGTAATAAAGCATCGCAGTTTGGTAATTCTTGATATTCGTGGTGATCTATAACAAATGTTTTAATACCATAAGATTTAGCTAAAGAGAGTTGTTCATAAGCTATTATTCCATTGTCGACACAAATAATACAATCAAAATCATTATTCTTAGCATTATCAACGATCATATTATTAATTCCATACCCTTCTTTACTTCTAGATGGTATATAAAAATTGTTTTTGATATTTAATTTATCCAACAATCTTTTAATTATCGCTGTTGCACAAATTCCATCGCAATCATAATCACCAACAATTAAAAATTTGTTATTTTTTGATTCAATTATTTTATTTCTAAATTTTGATAATATTTCTAAATTATAGTCAACATTGAAAGAGGAAACATCAATATCTTCTCTAGTTAAATTATTAATTTTTAATATTCTATCTTCAATCGAATAATTTGTTTCTTCATTAAAGATGTATTTCATAGTGTATTAATGCCAATGAATAAACCGATGGCTGCAAGAACAATTGCTACAATATAGAAACCATAAACAATTTTGGTTTCTTTTATTCCTTTTATTACAAATGCATAATGTATAGGAGTATATGAAAATACTCTTTTGTGAAATAATCGTACAGAAACTTGTTGAAGACAAACGCAAAACATTTCTGCAACAAATATCCCACCAATTATAAATAAAGCGATTGTTTGATTTTCGACAATTGCTAGAGAAGAAAATAAAGCACCCAAAGCTATAGAACCTGAATCGCCCATGAAAATTTTCGCAGGATGGCGATTAAAGTATAAATAACCAATTAAACCACCAAATACGCAAATGATAAGCAAAGCGATATCAATATCATTTTTCATATAGGCAATAATGAAGAAAGGAACAAGTGCGATGAAAGAAACACCAGCACATAAGCCATCCATACCATCTGTAAAATTTACTGCATTAGCTTCAGCCATATAAAGCAAAGATATAAATGGCAAGAAAATATAAATTGGTAGTTCAATATTGGCTTTTATAAAAGGAATGGTTATGTATGTAGGTATTACATCTTTGAAGATAAGATACAAAACGACAACGAAACCGAACTCCATAGCTAATCTAGTTATTGGAGATAATCCCTCATTATTATTTCTTTTGATTACCAACATGTCATCTAAGAAGCCGATAAAACAATAAGATACAAAAGATAAAACTACAAACAGTATTTTTTTATCAACAAAAATATTTTTATTAATAAGGATAAAAACAATAACAGGTATAACAACAAATAACAGCCCACCCATTATTGGTGTCTTCTCTTTATTTTTATATTCATCTAAAGCATATTCAGAAGTGATTTGGTTAATATTTTTCTTTTTTAATAGTTTTATAAAAACTGGCATTAACAATAATATTAATGTGGTTGATAATGCAAATCCTATAACAAAAGAAGAATCAATTTTCATACTATTCAATTATACTTTATTGGCCACTTTCTTCAACTTGTTTATTATCTTCTTCTACAATATTTGGCTCAACATAGTTTATTTCCCTTAATCTAATAATAATTTCAATACTTCCATCAACACTAGTTCCAGGAACTATTGATTGTTCGTATGCAACTCCATAGCCATCAATAGTAATTGGTAAGCCACTCAAATTCCAATATGCAATAATATCTTTTCTAGTCCAGCCTGTAAAATCCGGAAGAACAATATTATCTTTTCCAGTAAATAAGAATACATTTTGATTTGTATACACATCTTTTGTTGGTTCTGGATATTGCTTTATAATTTCTTCACCACTACCGATTCTTATAACATTAAATTTATATTCTTCTATAGAAGATATTGCGTTATCATATTTTTCACCTATTAAATTTGGCATTTCATATTTATATATAGTTTTATTAACAACGGATTCTTCGTTGTTGACATTTAGTCCTTCTAACAAAGCAATGCGATCTATTAGATTTGGAACGGGTTTAACATCGTAATTATAGTACAGCGTTTCTGGAGAAACATAAGCATAATAAACCATATATTGTGGATTTTCATATGGGAAACCAACCATACAAGAAATAATACTATCTGTTTCTGAATATGTTCCATCCATCGGAATATCTGATGTACCTGTCTTTCCCATTACATGAACTGTTTTAGCTTCATAATGTCGACATGTACCATTTTCGTCACTAACTACTCTTCTAAGCAAATCTTGCATATGTTTTGCAGTTGACTCCGAAATTGGTGTGGACACAACATTTCTTCCACCTTGATAAACAATAGTATCGTTTTTTGTATCAACTATCTTGTCAATAAGGTATGGTTTTAACATTTCACCATTTCCAAATATTGCTGTATATGCTTGTAACAATTGAAGCATTGTCGTTGAAGAACCTTGACCATATGTTGCTGTAATACAATCAACTGCTGATAATCCATAGTTTGTATATCCAGATACTTCATCTATACCGTCAGTGTCAACTTTTTGATATAGATGAAAACGATCTAAATATTCTTTATATCTATCTATTCCAACATAATTCGAAAGTAATGTTGCTGTAGCAACGTTACTTGAATATATTAATCCATAATCTAATTCAATATTGCCCCATTCCAACATAGATACATTGTGAATACATCCTAATTGATTTCCAGAATATGTTCTACTAGCATCATCTAAATAGCAGTATGAAGATGAATCAAATGATGCTGAACCATCGTACACTCCCGAATCAATCGCACTAGAATATATTATAGATTTCATTACTGAACCTGGTTCATATGGAAGTTGCGATCCATAATTAACTTGTGTACTATCTTTTGCGGGAGAGTTTGGATCATAAGATGGAATTTGTCCCCAAGCTAATATTTTGCCCGTATTTATTTCCACAACTGCCCCCCAAGTCCTAGAAGCAGCTTTGTATTTCATTGTGTCTTGTAAGCATGTATTCAAAGCTTCTTGAATAGAAACATCCAAAGTCAAATAAACATCATATCCATCAATTGCTTCAACAGTTTCATCAAACATTCCTGGCAAAACATAACCATTCTTATCTTGTTGATAAGAATGATATCCATCAACACCTGACAATTCATTATTCAAATATGATTCAATGCCAAGCTTACCTATTAATTTACCAGTATTATCTGATTGAGCAAAACCTAGCAATTGTGGTGAAAATGATTCTCCAAAAGGATAATATCTTTTATATGAATTTCTAAAACCAATTCCGTGAAGTCCTTCAATTGATTTAATTTGAACAACTTGTTCCTCTGTTAAATTACGACCACATGCACCAAGTTCAACTTGATATAAATTATCATTTGAAGTTAAAATCTCGTAAATTTCACTTGCTTCCATTCCAAGAATTGGTGACAACGAATTTGCGGCAAAACTTGGATTGTCAACATAAGCAACATCAGTTCCATTAGATAATCTATCTTTATCCAAATAACAAATAATGTCATATGTTTTTGTATCTTGCGCAACTATTTCTCCACTACAATCATAAATATTTCCTCTAGACGCAAAAATAGTTTCTTCAACATTAGAAACTGAATATATATAATCGTCCAATGATGTTCCAGATCTTAAATGTTTATGTCCTACTATTACAACGAGCACATTGAAAATTATTAAAAGAACAAATGCACCTAACAGTAGATACAAAAAACGAAGTGCTGCATTACTTCGTTTCACTGATTATTCTCCTATAATTGAAATAATGTTGTCTTGAACTTGATCCATGTTTGCCGTTTGAGCAACTTCATAGATTCTATCTTTATTCTCCAATGATTGAATCTCATAATTCAATGCCTGATTTTCCACGTTCAAAGATGATAACTCATCATTCATCTTTTGAATTTCCATAGTTAAAGAAGCGTTAATTGTGTTGATAAATAAAGTTGCGCCCAACCATGCAATTAACGAAAATGAGAAAAACAAAATAGCAAATCCTTTTAACCCAATTCTTCTTTTTTTCATCTTAACTATTTTTGCCATAAATTTTTCTTATCCCCCTAATTATAGAACTTTTTGCACGTCTATTTCTCTTAATTTCATCATCATTTGCCTTTTTTCCATGATTTAATAGCTCATATCTTGGTTTTTCGACCTGTTCTGGTCTTAAAATCATCCTTTTATCATCTTTAGTAGAACTTAATTCTTTAAAATGGTCTTTTACCATTTTGTCTTCCAAGGAATGGAAAGTGATAATTACTACCCTTCCATCTATCTTTAGAAAGCTATCGAAACTGTCAAGAAACTCTTTTAAATTCTTCAATTCTTGATTTACTTCGATACGAATAGCTTGAAATGTTTGCTTAGCTGGATGCCCTTTTTTGCACAACTCTTTTTTTGGGAGTGCCTTTTTTATAACATCAACTAATTCAAACGTTGTATTTATCGGTCTAGACTCAACTATTTTCCTAGCAATTTTTCTTGAAAACTTTTCTTCGCCATATTTGTAAATAATATTTGCAAGTTTTTCTTCATCATATTTATTCACAACATCATATGCGCTTAACTTATTTTCCTTGTCCATACGCATATCTAATGGCCCATCATTTCGATATGAGAATCCTCTTTCCGCTTCATCAAACTGCGGAGAAGATACACCTAAATCAAGTAATATACCATCTACTTGATCAACATATTTATTCATATTCTTGAAGTTATCGTGAATATAAATTACGTTGTCATAATCCTTCAATAACTCTTTTGATTCTTCAATTGCTTGTGTATCTAAATCAAAACAATACAACTTACCATTTTTTAACTTTTCTAAGATCAATTTTGAATGTCCACCTCTTCCAAGTGTTCCATCCACGTATATGCCATCTTGTTTAACATCAAGCAAATCTAATGTTTCACAAGGCATTACACTAATGTGCTTCATCTACTAACTCGCTTAAATTTTCAGCTATTTCCTCAAAATGATTTGAGGCGTCAGTATAATATTCATCCCAAGTTGCCTTATCCCAGATTTCAATGTGATCGTTAACACCAATCACAACACATTCTTTTGTAATGTTTACAGGATCTGATAAGAAACTTGGAATTTGAATTCTTCCTTGATTATCTAAGGTACATTCAGTTGCAGAACTTGTTAGAGTTCTAACATACTTTCTTGCATCCTTTTTTGTTGTTGGTAACTTATCTATTTCTTCAAACATCTTTTCCCATTGTTTTAATGAATAGATAGTTAAACAAACATCAAGGCCTCTAGTCAAAATAAAAGTAGTGTGAAGTTCATCACGAAACTTAGAAGGAATTATTATTCTTCCTTTTGTATCAAGATTGTGTTTATATTCACCAATGAACATTTACCACTTTTCCCCACTTACTTCCACTTTCTACCACTTATTATATACAATTTGGGATATTTGTAAATATATAAATGCATTTTTTATTAAAAAAATAAAAGACACTTTGAAGTGTCTATTGAAAATTTTTTCATTACATTAATATTTTATTTAAAAATAACTACTGAAATAGCTTATAACACAAAAAAACCGCTATTTTAGCGATTTTAGAGTAGCAATTATTATTTAGTTCCACAATTTGGACAAGCGCGATGAGCTAGTTTATATTCGCCACAAGATGGGCATTTTACCATAGCAGGCGCTGACAATTTATAATGAGTTCTTCTTTTTGCTTTGCGTGTTTTAGAATTTCTTCTTTGTTGAACAGCCATTTTTAGTCATCCTCCTCAAATTTATATTCTTTAAGCTTTTGCAAACGTGGGTCTATCTTGTCTGCACGAGACGATTCATAGTCTTCCTCGGATACAAAAGACCAACCATCCCCTCTAGAATACTCTATTTTTTCATTTTTTACAACTTTTATTGGAACCTCAGGAAGCACTAAATATAGCGCCATTTCCTCTATTACCATATCTCTATTTAAGAAAAAGCCATCTTCATTTTCATCATTTACAACCTTTAGATCTTCTTGTAAATCAAAAGGAACATCTACATCTTCTAAAGTTATAGCATCAGGGCATATCATTTTCCCAACAATATGATAATTAGTTCTTAGTTCATCGCTTGTATCATAATAAAAACTAATATAGCCTTCTACATCTTGTAAGCGACGCAAAAAAATATTATTTTCTATCTCATAAGAAGAAATATTAAAATCATATACTTTTTCATCTGCAATATTTAATAAATCCTTAAGTAATATTTTCATGACACTATTATATTATAATAAACATATGAAAATAACAGGACTGGTTGTTGAATACAATCCTTTCCACAATGGCCATTTATATCACATAAACAAAGCAAGAGAATTAACTAATCCCGATGTTTTAGTTGCGGTAACTAGTGGAAATTATAATCAACGTGGTGATGTATCGATAATTAATAAATTTGAAAAAACAATAATAGCATTAAAAAATGGAATAGATTTAGTAGTTGAGCTTCCATACATTTACACAACACAAAATGCATATGTATTTGGATCAAAATCAATTGAAATATTAGATAGATTAAAAGTAAATGATTTAGTATTTGGTTCTGAAACAAATAATCTTGAAGAATTAAAAAAATATTCTGAATTAGAAGTTGATGTTACAAGATTAAAAGAATTAATGCACGATGGAAACTCATATCCAAAATCATATGGTTTATTATCTTCATCATTATATCCAAACGATATGCTAGCAGTAGCATATTTAAAAGCTATAAAAAACACAAACATTAATCCAATTTCTATTCAAAGAACAAACGATTATCATGGTACAGAAATCAATATAGTATCTTCAGCTACGGCAATAAGAAATGCTATAAAAAAAGGATTAGATATTTCTGACACTACACCATTAGAAATAAATAACCCTATCTTTAATGATGCTTTCTATCATTTTATAAGAAATGTTTTATTTACACGTTCTTGCGAAGAACTAAGTAAAATTTTTATGGTATCAGAAGGTATAGAAAATTTGCTTAAAGAAAATGCAATTAAATATGATAATTATGAGGATTTCATAAATAACTCAGTTTCTCGTAGATATACTAGATCAAGAATACAAAGAACATTACTACATATTATGAATAATGTAACAAAACAAGAAGTTAATGAATTGCCAGAAATGAATTACATTAGAGTGTTGGGCTTTAATAATAAAGGACAGGAATTATTAAGACAAATAAAAGATGGCGAAACAAAAATAATCACTCAATTCAAAAATATTCCTCAACAATACAAAGATATTGAGTGGAAAACGAGTTTAGTTTATTCAAGTGTTTTAAAGGATTCTCAAGCATACATAAAACAAGAATTAAAAGGTCCAATTATCTATTAATTGTTCAAATTAAAACTATATTTTGTACAATAATACAAATTCTTCACATAAGATTTTACTTTTTGAAGTAAAAATAAGATTATAATTCTTTATTTCGTCTTCAAAAAATTCCTTATGTACTTTTTGCCAATATGCTAAACTTCGATCTCCTTCGCCTTCTTTGTATGCGTGTTCAGCACTAACTTCATCAAAAGGAACAATATTTAAACAAGTTGTTTGAATAATACATACAGCTTCATTTTTTGAATTTAAAATAACGCTGTAATCACCAATTTTTGGAAGAGGCTCGCTTTCTTTATCAACGAAATATAAATCATATAAAGAAGCTGTTGCGGTTTTAACACCGTCTAATACAAGCTTTGCTAATTTATCAGGATTGCCACCAAAAGGCCATGCTTCATATGGAGTATTTATACTAATATTTTTTTCTAGACAAAACTTATTCCACAAATCAACATCATTCATATTAATTAAGATTTTGACATGTTGTCATATACAAATTGATAATAATTATTTTTCATTATCAGTTTAGATATATTTTGTATGTTATAAACTTTTTTATTAATTGTTTCCACATACGAATCTGAAACAGTTAAACCATCTTTCCCTTCAAATGTGTCCGAAACAGCATAATATTTTCCATAATCATTAACCCAAGAATTATCTGCCATTATTGCAATTGATGGAGTAGACGATAATAAATCAACTCCCATTAACAAACGCGAATCATAATTCATACCAAACAAATTATATAGCGTAGGTATAACATCTAATTGACTTCCCACTCTATCGATAGTAACCTTTTCCATTGCGCTATTGTATAAAATAAAATTGGAATGATATAGTTCGATATATTCATCTCTTTCATATGTTGATAATTTATTATATTGTTCCATAGTTAAATTTTCAGTAATGTAATAAGGATGATGATCTCCAACAAGCGCAATTACCGTATCATCTAACTTGCCTGCAGTTTCTAATTTTTTTATCAAATTTTCCAAGGCTCTATCAAGTTCAATTTGGCCGGCCTCATAAGCTAATAACAATTCGCCCTCATATCCAGTTCCAAGACTATCGCCATAGTATTCTTTAACAAGTTTTTCATATTTTGGTGCAATATCATTATCAACAGTAAATGAATATCCACCATGTCCAGATACGGTCGCATAAAATACTAAAAACTTATTTTCATTTATATAATCATCAAAAGTAGCATCTATCATTTCAATATCTGATGCTGGCCAATTTTCACAATTTACTTTATCTTCTAGTCCAAGCCAACAAGCATTGTAATAATCAAATCCTAGATTGTGTAGATATGTATCACGATCTTGAAAATCATATGTTGAATCATGATATGCAAATGTTTTATATCCCTTTTCTTTAAATAAATTTCCAATTCCCATAGGATAAGTATTCATATTAGATCTAAAAATAGATAATGTATTTGGCATTGGTCCTAAATCTGGAAACAAACTTGTGAGTTCTGTAAACTCTCCACCTATTGTAGAAAAATTAGTCGGAGAATAAAAATTATTAAATTCAAATCCGTTGTGGACTAATTTATATAAAGTTGGAGTTAAATCAGGATTAACACAAATACCATTAAAACTTTCAGCCATAAACAAAATCAAATTTTTTCCTTCAAAAAATGAAGTATATTTGTTTTTCTTTGTTGGTGTTTTATTTGCCATATAATTATTTAATTCAACAATATTTGAATTATTTGTACTATCATTTAGTTTTTTGTAGTCAATATCAAAAGAATTATATCCATATTCAACATGTTCTGGTTCGTTATTATCTATTTCGTTTTCTGATATATTATCAATGCTTGTTTTATCGCCATTTATCATACTGACAATATCAAATAATAATCCACTGCCTACACCATTTTTATTAACAATTTGAATCATATTGCCGGTTTTAAATGTCTTATTTACAAAACCATATGAATCAAGTGCGAAAGGCAAATACATAAATAAACAAATACATAAGGTTATTATGGACAATTTAATGCTATTTTTTTCATCTTTAACAAATTTCCTAAAAAAGATTACAAATGATAAAAAAGGAACAAAAAATAATATTATGCTCAAAGCATTATTAGAAACAACTTTTATTCCATCAGATGCGAATGCTGCCACTTGATTAAATAACGCTAAAGATGACAATTGAAAATAGAACTTGTAAAACTTATATAAGCATGTGTGCGCACTAAAATATACACCGCACAAAAATAAAATTATCGAAATAATAATTACTTTTAGTTTTCTTTTAAATAGATTTAATAACAAAGACAATAAAATAGCACCAATAATAGAAACAACAATTACAAAAAAAGAAGAGATGCCAATGATGTTTAAATTATTTATAGCTTTAAATAATAATTCTAAATATATAAAACATAAAGATAAAAACAACAACACAAAATTTTTTTTCATACTCATTTATTATATTATAAAAAAACTAGCAGTAGCTAGTTTGATTACATCTCAACATTATGGAAAATTTCTTGAACATCATCAACTTCATTTAAATTATCAAGAAGTCTTTGCCACAATTCTTTATCATGTGGATCATCTAATGTTGTATATTCTTGTGGAAGCATCTTTATAGCGCATACAGAATAGTTACATTCAGGTATCAAAGTCTCAATCGCCTCTTGTGCTTTGTGCAAATCAGTTGGAGCAACATACACTGTCATTTCACCATCTTCACATTCAATATCATTTACATCAACATCAGCATTAACTAATGTATCAAGCATTTTATCTTCATCAGTATATGAAAAAGAAAGAACACCTAAATTATCATATCCAAATGCTACAGAACCTTTAACTCCCATCTTGCAACGAGATTTATTAAAACATGAATTCATAGCAGCAATCGTTCTATTTGAATTATCTGTTAAGCAATCAATAATAATTGTTGCACTTCCAGGTCCAAAACCTTCGTATCTTAAAGAATCGTATGATTCATTTGAACCACCTTTAGCTTTTTCAATTGCTCTTTTGATTACATCTGCAGGAACTTGATTGGCTTTTGCTTCTTTAATTTTTGATCTTAAAGCAAGATTCATCTCTGGATCTGCTACGCCACTTTTGGCAGCAATGTATATTTCTTTGCCATATCTTGAATAAACTTTTGATTTCATTGCAGCAGTTTTCGCCATTGCTGCAGCTCTTACCTCATGTGCTCTTCCCATACGATACCTCTTTATTAACCTATACTATTGTAATACAAATATAGGCTTTTTCCAAAAATTAGGGGGGCTTTTGCCCCCCCTTACATTGCTTAATTGTTTAATACTTTCTTCACTAATTCACTAACTTCATGTTCTGTATGACATTTTATTGCTTTGTCTGCCAAATCTTCCATTTCTTTTTTATTTAGTGAAGTAATAATCTTTCTTGTTGGCAAGATTCTTGATGAAGACATCGAAAATTCGTCTAATCCTAATCCCAATAAAACAGGAGCAGCCATAGGATCGCCACCCATTTCACCACACATGCCACACCACTTTCCTTGCGAATGTGCACCATCGATTGTCATTTTAACTAATCTTAAAATAGATGGATTAAGTGGTTGATATAAATATGACACCTTTTCTGACATTCTATCAGCTGCCATTGAATATTGAATTAAATCATTTGTGCCAATTGAGAAGAAATCAGCATATTTCGCAAACTCATCAGCTAATATTGCAGAAGATGGAATCTCAACCATCATACCAATTTCAATTTCGTTTGATACTTTGTGTCCTTCGGATATCAATTCTTTCTTCTGTTCTAATACAAAATCTTTCGCCTCTACGAATTCATTAACTGTCGCAATCATTGGAAACATAATAGCGAGTTTTCCATATACTGATGCTTTTAATAGTGCTCTAACTTGAGTCTTAAATATCTCTTTTCTATCTAGACATAATCTTATTGCACGATATCCCAAAAATGGATTCATTTCAGGTTCAAATTCAAAGTAAGGAAGTTTTTTGTCTCCGCCTATATCCAAAGTTCTAACAACAACTCTCTTACCTTTTGCCTTTTCAAGAACCTCCTTATAAGCCTCAAACTGTTCATCTTCTGTTGGAAATGCATCAGTCTTATTCATGTATAAAAATTCAGTACGGAACAAACCTACACCTTCAGCACCATTAGCCTCAACATTAGTCATATCATTTGGACTGCCTATATTCGACACAAGTTCAACTCTATGATTATCTAGTGTTATGGTTGGCTTATCTTTCAATACTTGTAGAGCTTCTTTTTCTTTAATGAATTCATCACGTTTTTTTGTATAAGTTTGAAGTTCTTCATCATTAGGATTAATAATCACATCACCATTCTTAGCATCTAAGATGATTGTGTCGCCGTGTGCACATTTATTCATAATTCCAGTACATCCAACAACAGCAGGAATGCCAAGAGACACAGCCATAATTGCTGCATGTGATGTCTTGCCACCAACTTCTGTAACAAAACCTAGAGCATATTTTTTATTTAATTGCGCAGTATCAGAAGGAGTCATCTCTTCTGCAACAATCACAACATTTTCATTGATTGCAGTTAAATCAGGAATAGTTAAACCTAAAATATTACATAATAGTCTAAATGACACATCCTTTATATCCGCAGCTCTTTCTTTGAAATATGCATCTTCCATATTTTCAAACATAGAAACCATATTATCTGATACAGTTTTAGTTGCGTTATCAGCCTTAAGACCATCATTTATTAAAGCAACAATTTGTTCCTTATATTCAGGATCTTGTGCCATCATTAAATGTGCATCAAATATTGCTAGTTCTTTAGCGTCCAAAGTTATTGAAACTCTTTTTTTAATATCTTCAATATCTTTTATCGTTTTTTCTAAAGCTGCATCAAATCTCTTTAGTTCAACGTTCGCATCACCTTTACCAGTGTCAATGATCACATTAGGTTGTTCAAGTTTATATACTTTTCCAATAGATATGCCACTAGATGTTGCTATTCCTTTTAACATATTTTTGCTCCGTTTCCACAACTCAATTATATATTATTTCTCTATATTTTCTAAAAACATTCTATAGGCATCTTTTCTAATGCGATAGTAGCTTGGTATAGAAAAATACTCCATGTACCATTTTGAACCTTTTTTATTATTGATTACTTCATTATCAATAATTATTTTTTCTCTACTAGGCATATCGTTGACAACATTATTGATGTGGTCAACAACTCTGCGTGATGCTCTTACTTTCATATAGTCATATTCTTGAACGCCATTTTCAACTTCTTGTAATACTCTTTTGTGATGTAAATAACTTTTACTAATTAAATCAATTAAATACACATCTTTTTTATAGTTTCTATTCATTTTTTCCTCTTTCGAGGGAAGGGTGAAAATAATTAGCTAAATAAGCATTACTCACTAACTTCAATTAAACCATAGCCGCCATCATTACGTTTATAAACAACAGCAACTTTTTCGCTATCAGAATCTTTATAAATAAAGAATGAATGTGACAACATTTCCATACGCATTATTGCCTCATCTAATACCATTTCTTCAGCATATACAGTTTTGGTTCTGACTGGCGTATCTTTCTCATTGTTTTCTTCAAAGAAACTTTCCGCAACAGAATCCTTATGTCTTCTCGATAATCTTCCCTTTTGTCTTCTAATTTGGTCTTCTAACTTATCAATAGCCAAATCAATAGCTGTGGAAAAATCATCATGAACTATTTCTGATCTCAAAAGGCCAACCTTGCTTGGAACACTTACTTCAACTTTCAATGAATTGCCATAGACTTTAACAGTAACCTTTGCAATGCTTGATTCATCAATGACAACATACTTGTTAAGTCCAGATAAGCGTCCTTCAATTTTTTCTCTCATTTTGTCATTAACAGTAACATTTTCACCATAAACATTAAATTTCATAAGTCTTCCTCCTTGTATTTTTTTTAATTAGACTCATCTAATAATTTAAATAACCATTGATACACCAAAAGCAAACCATATGCATCCAAACTGCAATACTCTTTTAAATTGCTTACAATTTTTTCTTCATCTTCACTACCTTTGTCAACATTTCGCCAATTAAAAACAGCACCCATACCATCATATATTTCTAAATCCTTATATGAATAATCAGACACAATATCAACTAACTGTTTCAAAGTATAATTGCCCTTCATTCTTGTGTCATATACAACGCCTTCAACAAATGGCATAGCTAGATCAACAAACCTATTCTTTATGTTTTCTAATTGTTCTTTATATTCTGGAAACATATTACCCAATTCTTCTAATCTAAGCTTTTCAGCACCATCAGCATTATACGCAAGAATTGGACCGCAACTTGGCAAAGAATTTATTAATTCTTTAATAAAATCAATACGGCAATCTCCTGTCCCTACAAAAGTTTTATGTTCAATTTTTCCTTTTTCATTAATAAAATATAGTGCAAATTCAAAACACAAAACATCCATAGGCTTCATATTTTTGTATGGTGGAACTAAATATCTATCCCATTCAAAATCAATGAATGAAATAGATTTAACATTGATTTTATCAAGCCATTTTTTTAAAGCAATTTTATCAACAAATAATCCTCCATTTTTGCTAGCCATTATTTGAGCATATTGAACTCTATTACCTTCAAGCATTTTCAAGTCAACATCCTTTAAACTATAAATGCCTTCATCAAACATTTTGTTTTTATTTTGGCTAGAAACTAGCGTTAAAATACTATCGTTACTTAATTCTTTTTCATTTGGAAAGCATCTCGAATAGTATTCACATAAACCATTTTGTCTACAATATTTACATTTTTTTGCTTCACTATTTTGTATATCATAATTGTTAATTGAAGATAAAATGTCTTCATAATTAAAATCTCTTTCACATATAATGTTTTTAATTTTTTTACCATTGAAATTTGAAACTGTTAAAAATAATTGTTCAGCATTAAGCTGTCCATCATTTATATAATCACCATTAAAATAGATTATATAGACATTTCCTATTTCTAAACCTAATTTATTTAATACTTGTAAGCAAACTCGATAACTGACTAAATCTAATTCTTTAATAGTTGTTCCATAATACACAAAATAAACATCATATTTTTCTTCGCATCTATGTAAAAATGGTATGTTTATTCTCAAGTCACCATCAACAAATCTTGGATGACAAAACCATTCATAATTTAATTTCTCAGAAAAGAATCTATCTCCAGTATCATTTTTAACGCCCATAAAGCAAGAATCTATCTTCAAGTATTTTATTAATAATTCATTGATAGACTCATCTGATCTTAAATAAGGCTGAAAGGTTTCTTTATGATCAATACCATAAAAGTATAATCGCTCACAATGTTGAAACCTTTTAACATCACTTATATGATACATATATACCTCTACACATATTATATCGTATATTGCGCATGATATAATGTTCTTGTGAGAATTAACTGTGAAAAGTGTGGTAAAGATATCACGGATATTGTAAGTCGTCATTTTGAAAATAATAAAGTTGGCAATTGTACATGCGATAAATGTGGATGTAAACAAAAAAGATATATTTCGGAAGCTGATTTATTGATTTATTTATCATTTCAAGAAATTGTTTATTTTATTTTGTCATTTATAACATCTTTATTATTTAACACATATAAAATTTCTATCTCAACAATACTTATTCTTTTGGCATTGTTTATTTTTGCAATTATTACTGCAACATTTTTTAAATCCTACGTTTATGTAAATGCTCCATTTAAAAAGGCTACAAAAAATAAGGCAAAAGATGAAAACCAAGAAAAAATTGCAAAATCATTAAGATGGCAATTTTTAATGTTTTTTGCCTTAGTAATTACTTTCTTCACTGAAATAATAGCTTATTGGTTTTTTGTGTTTGCTTCCATCGCCGTTATATTGATAACAATTGCAAAAGCAATTCTTTCTGCGAAAAACGAACAATAAAACTTCAGTATTACAACCTAGTTTGACTTATAATCTGAAGTTTTTTTATTTAAACAATTATTTCTTTGCTATATATTTTCTAATATCAAGTGCAATAGCAATAACGATTACTATGCCTTGCAAAATATATGTCCACGCTGTTGCTATTCCTAAGAAATTCATTTCAATTTTTAATACTTCGAATACAGCAACACCTAAGATAATTCCAAATACATTTCCTGTACCGCCTGATACCGATACACCTCCAATAGTGCATCCAGCAATTGCGAACAATTCAAATCCTTCGCCTGCGCCAGCAGTTGTACCACCAACTTTTGCAACTAAAACAAATCCAGCAAGAGCAAACATTGCAGCAGCAATCATATAAGAAGCAATTGTCATTCTTGTTGTATTAATACCCGATACTTCAGCTGCTGCTGGATTGCCACCAATAGCATACATTTTCTTGCCATAAGTAGTGTGATTATACAATATGTAGAAAATCACAATTACCACAGCCATTATAATTGCGATATAAGGAATAAACTCAAGAATGAAACCAGAGCCCATACTTGTTAATTCCGGAATAATGCCACCAATTGGTTCTGCATTAGTCACAATTAAACAAATACCATAAATAACAGTTTGCATGCCGTATGTTCCGATAAATGCAGGAACATGTAACTTAGATACAACTAAGCCATTAATCAACCCAAAAGTTACAGCAAACAAAATCATTAAAGCAACCATTAATATCCACATATTTACTGGTTCACTAAAATATTTATATAGTATTGACCCTTCTTTAATTAACCTATTAGCAAAATCGGCTTTCTGTAATAAAATGCCTGCGATACAAGAGGCAAAACCAACTTGACGACCAGCAGATAGGTCGTTATTTCTCATAATTAAGCATCCAGAAATACCTAACGCAATGATTACACGATAAGATAAGTTAGATAATAAGTTCTTTAAATTTTGCAACGATAAGAAATTTTTTGATGTAATTCCAACATAAATCGCCGATAAAATAATTAATATGATAACAGCATTATTAAGTAAGAACTGTAGAACATCATTTTTATTTATCTTCTTTTTTTCTTTTACTTTTACTGTCATTTTTCTAATCCCCCTTTTTTATTCCTTTTGCATATATTTAGTAGATAAGTCCATAATCTTTTGCTGGTTCATATCTTTTCCTTCAACAATACCGGTAATCTTACCTTCGCACATAACCATTATTCTATCTGCTATGCCTATTAGCTCTGGCATTTCAGATGAAATAACGATAATTATTTTTCCACGCTTAGCTAACTTTCCTATGATCGAATATATTTCATACTTAGCGCCAACATCAATTCCTCTTGTTGGCTCATCCATAATTAACACATCTGGATCTTTTGCTAGCCATCTAGATATAATAACTTTCTGTTGATTTCCACCAGACAAAGACTGTATTAATGTTTTTGAACTTGGGGCCTTAATTGATAGTTCTTTAATACTCTTATCTACAACTTGCCCTATCTTTTTATGATCTAAAAAAATCCTATGACGCAAATAATCCGAAAGCGAGGCAATTGCAACATTATCGGAAATTGGCAAAACACCAAAAATTCCTCTTGCACGTCTATCTTCTGTTATTAGCGCTATACCATTTTCTATGGCATCTTTAGGACTATTGATATTTAATTCTTTACCATTAAATTCTACTTTAGCTCCAGTTACTTTAGAACGTATTCCAAATACTGCTTCCAATAGTTCCGTTCTTTGCGCACCAACTAGTCCAGCAATACCGAATATTTCACCTTTTCTAACTTCGAATGAACAATTCTCAAAAGATTTATTAAGCGGAGAAGTAAAATTACTAACCTTAAAACATACTTCACCAGGAATATTAATTTTTGGAGGGTATAGATTAGTTAATTCTCTTCCAACTTCTTTAGCAATGATAAAATCAATAGTTATATCTTTTGATTCCCATGTACCAATATATTGTCCATCTCTCATAATTTGAACTTCATCTGATATTTTCAATATTTCGTCCATTTTATGAGATATATAAATAACACCACAGCCTTTTGCTTTCAGTTTTCTAATTATCTCAAATAACTTTTCTACTTCAGCAGAAGTTAATGATGATGTAGGCTCATCTAATATTACAATCTTAGCATCAACGCTTAATGCTTTCGCAATTTCAGCTAATTGTTGCTGAGATGTTGTCAATTCACCAAGTTTTGTATTTGCATCAAAATATAATCCAACTTCATCTAAATATTTTTGAGCTTCATCGTGCATCTTTTTATGATTAATAAAAAAACCATTTTTTGGATAACGACCACAAAAAATATTTTCAGCAATAGATCTTTCAGGAATAGGTTGCAACTCTTGATGCACCATTGCAATACCTTTTTGTAATGCATCAAATGGATCAGAAATTTCTAATGGCTTATCGTTATACAATATTTCACCAGAATCTTTTTTATAAATGCCAAATAAACATTTCATTAATGTTGATTTACCAGCTCCATTTTCGCCCATTAAAGCCAAAACTGTACCAGGTTTCAAATTCAATTGAACATTATCTAAAGCTTTAACACCAGGAAATTGTTTACATATCCCTTTCATTTGAAGAATGTATTCAGACATATTTGTCTCCTTCTAAAAAAAGAGTTGTGCATAACAAATATGCACAACTCTTAATGAAATAAAAATTATTTATTGATAATTAGCAGCATTATTTGGAATAACCATTACATATGGAATGTAAGTAACTTTTCCAGCATAAATGTTTTCTGCACCAGTGCAATATGCAATGGCAGCATCACAAGCAGCTTTAGATTGACCAACACCATCATTTAAAACGGTACCGTTCATTCTTCCTTCTTTGATATAGCCAATAGCTTCAGCACCAGCATCAACACCTACTAGATAAATGTCTTTGCCAACTTTACGTCCAGCAGCTTCAATAGCAGCTAGAGCGCCATATGCCATATCATCATTGTTGCAGAATACAACTTCAATTTTGTCACCGATTTGAGTCAACCAATCAGCAACTAGAGGTTGAGCTTGATCTCTCATCCAATTAGCTGTTTGTTTTTCTAATTCTTGAACTTTAACACCATTATCAGTTAAATACTTTATTGAATATTCAGTTCTGAACTTAGCATCTGAGTTTTCAGGATCACCCATTACCATAACATAAGAAACTACTCCATCACCATTTATATCACCATGATTTTCTAAATTATAGATGATTTCTCCTTGGTAAGAACCAGATTCTCTAGCATCAGCACCAATATAGCATTGATCTTTAGAATATTCCATTCCTTCAACCTCACGATTGATAAATACTGTTGGGATACCAGCAGCTTTACACTTTTGAGCAATAACATCGCCTGATGAAGTTTGAACTAAATTAACAATAATTGCATCATAACCTTGAGTAATCCAGTTATCAATATCTTGTGTTTGAACACTCATATCAGAATGAGCATCAGCAAACACTACTTCAAATTGATCTCCGCCTTTAGCGTTGATTTCCTTAAAATATTTCTCCATGTTGTTACGATAAGTAGTCATGAAGTTATCAGTGTATTCATAAATGGAAACACCAATTTTGTAAGTCTTTTTTTCAGCTGTTCCATTAGCGTTTCCACCTTGAGCAGCTGGCGTATTGTTGTTTTTTGATCCACAACCGACTAACGCAAAAACCATTGAAATGGTTAATAATATACTAAGTATTTTTTTCATTATAATACTCCTCCTATTTTCTAGGATACAAAGCAATAACCAACATCTAAGAAACGGAAAAGTATTGTTTTACATGATAAATTTTGCCCAAAATAAAATGGATCATTTTATTGATCCATTTCATATTAGTATAGTAACAAATATTATGTTTAGTTGCTTGAAGCAGCAGCTTCTTTCTTTTTCTTAATTTGTCTAATTTTTTCTTTAATAATTGGACCAGCCAATTGAATTAAGATAACTGTAATTAACACTAATCCTTGGAATGCATTTTGAATATCTACAGAAATTCCAGGCACAGAAACAATAATCATTGATACCGCAGAATAAGAAATAGCACCAAAAGCAACGCCTAATAACTCGCCTCTTCCACCAGCCATGTTGATACCACCAAGTACACAAGCGATAACTGCATACATTTCATATGATAGGCCAGAAGATGCTGGAGTAATATTACCAATCTTACATGCTTGTAAGAATGATGCAACACCAACTAATGCGCCAGTGATTGTATAAACCATACATTTAGTGAATTCAACACTTATACCAGCCAATCTAGCAGCAGTAGCGTTAGAACCAACAGCATACACTCTCTTACCAAATTTTGTTTTCTTAGAAATGATAATAAATAAAACAACCATCAAAATTAACACTAAAGTAATTACTGGGATAGAGCCGATCTTTCCATTTCCAATTGTAAATCTTAAAAAATCATATCCAGGATTATCTGATTTCAACATAAATTGAGAAGAACTTGAACCAGTAATTTCAGGGTCAATATCTCTAACAATGGAAAGCATTAAAGATCTATAAATCAATTGCGTACCTAATGTAGCGATAAAAGGAGGCATATTAATATATCCAACTAGCAAACCATTTATCAAGCCACATATCGCACCAGTTGCTAATGCTGTAATAATAGTTACAAATATAGAACCTGTAACATTGTAAGCCATAATGCATGTACCAGTACATACAACTAGGGTTGAGCCAAGTGACAAGTCAATGCCACCTGTAATAATAACCATAGCCATACCTAAAGCCATAATACCGACGATAACAGTATTTTGTGATGACAATATACCAGATATATGCCCCCAATTGAATGTAACACCATTATTTGAAAGCACAACGCCATATACAACAATTATCAATATTGCAATAAATATGAAACTATTATTCTTAATAAATTTGATTATATTTTTGAACAAATCTTTATTCATTATTTATTCCCCTCCTTTTCATTAATAGCATTTGTTGAATATAACATCACATCATGCTCATTAACTTCAGCATGTGTAAATTCTTTAATTATTTTACCTTCATAAAAAACCACACATCTATCAGCTACTTTCTTAATCTCTGGGATTTCCAAAGTATTGATAATAATTGTTTTTCCTTCATTTGCAAAGTCAAGAATTAATTTATAAATTTCAGCCTTTGCACCAACATCAACACCTTGAGTAGGATTGTCAAACAAAATAATATTTGCACCAGTATTTAGCCATCTACCAATGAATACTTTTTGTTTATTTCCACCAGACAACGAATCAATACCTAAATCATAGCTTTCTGCTTTGATGTTTATCTTCTCTTTATCGGTATTATAATTTTTAATATCTTTCTTTCTGTCAATAAATGGTTTTATTCCAGTAATTGATTGTTCGGCAACTGCATAGTTTTCTAGAATTGTTAAATCGGATATAACAGAATTTTCTCTTCTATTTGCTGGTAATAATGCAATAGAATTTTTCATATGATTATTGATGCTTCCTGATATTGATTTTCCGTTAACAATAATACTTCCAGAGTCTAAATATTCAGCGCCAAATATTGTATTCATTAATTCACTTGCGCCACATCCCGCAAGTCCAGTAAAGGCAATTACTTCACCTTTTCTAACTTTTAAATCTACATTTTCAAACCCAACACCGGTTGCATTTCTTAATTCAAGAACTACATCACCAAGTTGTCTAGGAACATAAAGATCTTCGTCAACATATTTGGCACCAACCATATCTGAAGTTACTTGTTGTGGAGTTGTATCTTTTATATTTCCTGAAGAAATCATTTCACCATTTCTAAATACTGTATAACGATCTGAAATTGTAAATATTTCAGGCATTTTATGAGAAATAAAAATAAATGATTTCCCCTGTTTTTTCAAATTTGTAATTATTGAAAATAAATGGTCTATTTCATCATTAGATAAAGCTGTTGTAGGCTCATCTAATATTAATAATTTAGCATCTATATATAATGCTCTACATATTTCCAACAATTGTTTTTCAGCAGTTTTTAGTTCAGAAACCATAGCGTTGGGATTAATGCTAACACCCAAATCACTAAACAGTTTGCTTGTTCTATTAACCATTTCTTTTGTATTTAATAGAATACCTGCTTTTTTTATTTCACGATTTAAAAATATGTTATCCGCAACAGTTAAATCGTTAATAACATCTAATTCTTGATGAACAAAAGCTATACCAGCTTTTTCCATCATCTCGATAGTTGGCTCATCATATTTTTTTCCATTAAAATAAATTTCGCCAGAATCAAATGGTATGACGCCAGTCAAAATATTCATCAATGTTGATTTACCAGCACCATTTTCACCTAATAATGCATGAACTTCTCCCTCGCCAACCTCAAGGGAAACGCCTTTTAGCACTTTGTTTTCGCCAAAGGCTTTGTATATATTTTTCATTTCAAGAAGTTCCATATTTTTCCCCTTTCTTAAAAAGAAAACGGATGGAAGACAAAACTCCCATCCGTTAAGAAATAATAACTATTAGTGACCTGTGAAACCTTCAGTAGTTGCAGCAGCGTCTTTACCAACCATAAATACTGGAGTGTAATATCCATCGCCAGTGTTGTATGACCAGTTACCATTAACATAATCTAAACCTTTGTCAATAACATCTTTCATCATCTTTGGTGAGAAATACATTGACATAATGTCTTCGAAATATTTATCACAAACAGCTGATCTTTCAGCATCTTTGCCAGACATTACATCATATAATTCTTGCATACCACCGATAGCAGAACAATAGATATTTAATGCTTCTGCCTTAGCTTCGTAATCAGAACCAGTAATCTTTGTTTGTAATGTTGTTAAAACACCAAAAGTCATCTCATCATCCATTGAATAGATGTATAGGTTACCACCATTAGCAGTAGCCGCATCAATGATTTCACCTAATTTTTGATCTAGATATTCAGTAGCCTTATCTGCAGACCAGTCACATACTACATGATATCCATCAAATACAGCTTTTGTTTGTTCAGCTGTCCAAACTTCACTTGTTTCGAAAGTACCTAATTTTTCATCTTCATACTTTCTATTTCCTTGTAAGAATTGTTCGAAACCTTCTTGACGTCTAGAACATACAGTACCGTTGTCACCATATAGTACAACAACTGTATCACCAGGTTTCATACCGTTCTTTTGTAGCCAGTAAGCAATACCAGCACCAACAGCCCAGTTATCACCAGAAGTGTTTAATGCAGCATACTTTTCAGTTGATTCAATAATTCTATCGAATGAAATGAAAGGAATTCCAGCAGCATATAATGCTTCTTGACCAGCAGCAGCTGAATCCTCTAGAGGCATCATAACTACGATAGCAGCATCTCCGTTAGCAACGATTTGGTTGCATTGGTCAACTTGTTGTTCACCAGATGAAGCAGCCATGTAAACACCTTTGTATTGTCCAGCAGCAGTAATTTCGTCAGCCTTTTGGTTAGCGTAAGTACCTGCTTGAGCAGTCCAACCATGGTCAGGTGTAGGACCCATAATGTAAACAGTCTTTGTAGCTCCAGTTTCATTGTTAGTAGTGTCGTCTGTTTTGTTGTCAGATCCACAACCAGCAAGAGTGAAAACCATAAGAACTGCCATTAAAACAGCAAATAGTTTTTTCATTTTTTTCTCCTTTTCTTTGCTATATAATAACGATTTTCATCGATATTACCTAAATTAAAACTTCTTGTCCTTTTTCGTTTGACTCAACACAAGCGAATACAGCCTTCATAGAACCATAAACATCGCTAGCATCTAGTGGAGATGGACGATTATCAATAATAGAATTTATAAACTCATCAATTACTCCTGACGAAGCTTGTTGCTCATCATCATTTGTTTGAATAACATCTAGTTGGAACTTATCAACAGTTCCGTCAGCATTAACAACAATTAATGAATATTGTGGATCAGAATACAATTTCATAATTCCCTTTTGCAAAAATAAGGTTGTTTGTTGTACTTCTTCACCATAAACTGTCCATGATGTAGTAACAGTTCCGAATACACCATTTTTAAATCTTAATACTTCAACAGAATTATCATCAACTTCAATCGGTGTTCCATCAGGGAATTTTTTATCAAGAACAACTTGTTTTGAATAAACAGATGCATATTCATCGCCAACCAAGTATCTAATCAAATCTAATTTATGAATTCCCAAATCTGCCATTGAGCCAAATGAAGCAGCATCTTTTTTAAAGAACCATGTATTTGCAGATTTATCAGCAGACCAACTTTCTGGTCCACCATGTCCAAAAGTTGTTTGGAATGAGATTACTCTTCCATATGCGCCTGAAGAAATTAATTCTTTTGCTTTTTTATGTGTTGGAGTTAATCTTTGATTTTGGCCAATCAATAAATGCTTGCCATTCTTTTTTGCTGCATCAATCATTGCTTCGCAATCATTTAAACTTGTTGCCATTGGTTTTTCACATAACACATGCTTACCAGCATTCAAAGCTTTGATTGTATTTTCTGCATGGAAAGCATTTGCAACACAAACAGAAACAGCATCAATATTTTTGTCATTAATCAATTCGTCTACTGTTGAATAAACTTTACCGCCAAAATCTTTTGCCATAGCTTCAGCTCTATCTTGTTTAAAATCATAGTATCCAATTATTTCAACATTTTTATTATGAGAGTATTCATATACATGACGTTGTCTTGATATTGAACCACATCCAATCACACCTATTTTTATCATTTATGTAAACGCTTCCTTTCACATTTCTATCACATATATAATAATCCTTCTTTATGGTATTTAGCAAATTAAAAGCCATGAAAAAGACATATAATAGCATTTTATCCCATTATTATTGGTCTTTTATTTATTATCACAATATGATAAATTAAAACCATAAGGATGGTATAAATAATATGAAAATGGGTTTAGTTACAGCCATACTAGACAAGTACGATTATGAAGAAATGATCGACACTATCTCTTCTATGGGCTTTGAATGTGCAGAAGTGGCTTGCTGGCCAAAGGGAAAAGCTGAAAGAAGATATGCAGGGGTTAGTCATATTGATGTTGAAAAAGTATTAAAAGATGACAAATATGCACAACATGTTTTGAATTATGCTAAAACTCATAATATTACAATTTCTTCTCTTGCCTTTTATCCAAATACAATGGACGGAGATTTAAAGAAAAGAAAAAATAATATTGAACATTTAAAAAATGTCATTAAAGCATCTGCAAAATTAAAAATTAATATGGTTACTACTTTTATTGGTAGAGATCAAAATTTGAATTTAGAAGAAAATTTAGAATTAGTAAAAAAAGTATGGCCTCCTATTATTAAATTAGCAGAAAGTTTAAAAGTAAAAATTGCTATTGAAAATTGCCCTATGCTATTTGGGAAAGATCAATGGCCAGGTGGTCAAAATATTATGACTAGTCCAAGAAATTGGAAGGAAATATTTAAAATTCTTCCATCAAAGTATTTAGGTATAAACTACGATCCATCGCATTTTGTATGGCAAATGATTGACTACATTGCGCCAATATATGAATTTAAAGATAAAATATTTCATGTTCATTACAAAGATATAAAATTATTCAAAGATAGATTGAACAAAGTCGGAATTATGGGATATCCTCTTGAATTTATGTCACCAAAAATTCCAGGACTCGGAGATGTTGACTGGTCAAAATTCGTTAGTGCATTGACTGATATTGGATACAATGGCTTTACATGTATCGAGGTCGAAGACAAAGCTTTCGAAAAAACTCAAAAAGATGTCTTAAAATCCATTAAATTATCAAAAAGATATTTAGATCAATTTGTAATATAATCAAACAAACAATCAATAAACGGCTAGTAAATACTAGCCGTTTTTTTGTTTATTAATAGTGTCACTATTATTACAAGAACTAAATAACAAAGTTTCCTTTATCAAATATTACTATTTCTTGCCCATCATATGTTATTCCAACAATATGCATATCTTTACTTCCAAACATAAAATCACAATGTTCCATAGATTTGTTACCGCCAAGTTCATATAGTTCATCTTCACTTAATTCGGAACCACATTTTACATTCGTTGGATAACACGCGCCCAATGCTAAATGGCACGAAGCATTTTCGTCAAATAATGTTTCATAAAATAAAATCTTACTATTGGAAATAGGAGAATCATGACTAATTAATGCAACTTCTCCAAGAGATCTAGTTCCTTCATCTGTATCAAGTAAACCTTTTAACACATCTTTATTTTCATTCGCATCATAATCAATTACCTTTCCATTCTTAAAGGTTAGATTAAATTCTGGAATAATATTGCCATTATAACTTAGTGGTTTAGTTGAATAAACCTTTCCATCAATGTGAAATCTATCTGGCATTGTAAATACTTCTTCAGTTGGAATGTTTGCATTAAATTCGCATTTAAAAGCACCTCTAGATTTATCTGCACCGCCTTCCCAAATATGATTTTTGATTAAACCAATTGTTAAATCTGTACCAATATCATTTGTAAAATGTAACGATTTAAAATTGAAATCATTTAATTTCTTGCAATGAGCTTCAATCTCTAGATTATGTTTGTTCCAATTGTCTTCAGTTTTTCCTATCTCAACCCTTGATGTGGATAGAATTGCATTCCATAAAACCTCCATTGCTTCATCATCATCTTTAATATTAGGAAAAACTTTATGTGCCCATGCCAAATTTGGATAAGCAACAACAGACCATTGGCCAATATTGTTCATTCCATAATATTGGTAGTCTTTCTTAGCATTCATTCTGGCAATCATAGATTTTTGAACTTTTTCAGTATCAATACCATTTAATAAATCTGGATCTTCTCCAATTATTACTAAACGGCAATAATTACTTGAAATATTGTATTTTAATTTTTCTATGGACCAATTAGGAATTTCACATAGAGATTCTACTGTACGTGATTCATAATCTAATCTTGTTTTAACATCGTCATCATAATCAACCGTAACATTTGAACATCCTTGTTTATATGCTACGCGTACACATTCTCTAACTAAATCATACGCTTCAACCGGTGCTTGAATTAATAATGGTTGTCCCTTTTGTACATTAACTCCTATTTTAACAGCCAATAAAGCATATTCTTCTAACATCTCTTTTTTTATTTTAAACATATTAACTCCATCTATATAACTAATTTTGTACCAAACTGTCTTACTTTAACGACCATCATACTATCTAAACCAAATGTTGATTCTATGACTTTTCTAAACTCAGACAATTTTTCTTTTTTAACAATTACTTGTATTGTGCCATCAAAGCCACCACCATGCACTCTATATGCACCATCATCTTTAATAAAACAATCAGCTAGAAATAAGCCTATTGCTAAAGACTGTGAAGAAGGCCTTGATGCAGGATATACATTTTGTAAATACTCATATGAAGATTTTCCAGATTCTCTCATCAATTTTAATAATGATTGAATATCTAGGTTTTTAATTGCATCCTTTTGTTTAATAGCACGTTCATCCTCTTTGAAGAAATGCAAAGATCTCAATACTGCTCTATCGTTATTTACAGTTTTACGTATATCACTTAAATTATTTAATAGTTTATCAATTGAACTATCAGCTAAATATTCAACGCCTAACTGTTTGGCCACCGACTTAATTTCACTTGTGATTGCAGCATACTCATGAGATAAATCTGCATGATCGCCTTTTGTGTTAATCAAAACAAATTCATAGCCGTAATCACTAAAAGAAAATGGATATTTTTCAATAATAGGTTTATTTGGATTTTTGAAATCAATTGAAATAAAACTGCCAACAGAAATTGCCATTTGATCCATTAAACCACTTGGCTTTCCAAAATAAACATTTTCTGCATATTGGCTAATAATTGCTCTATCAATATCATTAATTGTTTCATTGTTAAATAAAGCATTAAATATTTCAACAATCATCACTTCAAAACAAGCTGAAGAAGATATGCCAGAACCAACCAAAACACGAGAATCGCATATAGCATCAAAACCACCAATCGTGTGTCCTAATTCGATTAATCTCGCGCCAATCCCCCTAATTAATGAATTAGAAGTATTGTATTCATCTTTGTTAATTTGTAAGTTAGATAAATCAACTTTTATATTTGAATTATTATCATATATATAATTAACAATATCTGTATTATTTTTTTTAACGATTGCTAAATTATCAATATTTAAACTACAAGCAATGACATGTCCATGTTGATGATCGGTATGATTTCCACCAACTTCACTTCTTCCGGGGGAAGAAATAAAATGATAATCTCCATCGCCAAAAGTTCTATATGCTTTTTCTAATAAATCGAGATATCTTTTTTTCTCGTTTAAAACATCATTATCACAAATTATTTTAGCCAATGATTCATTTATTGAATCACTATTAATATATTCTTTTAGCTCTATATATTTCATATCAATCTATCCTATATGTGATTTTCCTATCATAGCCGCGCCAAGAACACCTGGTTCTTCTAACGTTGCTTTTAGGATTGGAACATCTCTCATTCCAGGATGTGCCATTGTTTTAAAGTACTCTCTAATCTTATCAAAGTATAAATCAGATGAATGAGAACATCCTCCACCGATTACAAAACAATCAGGTGCAACAACAGCTGATATTGCACTTAAACATGTTGCGAAATCTTTAGACATTTTGTCAATTAAGTTCTGTGCATCTTTATTGCCTTCTTTAGCTAAAGCAAACACTTTTCTAGCACTATCTCCTTTTTCACCTAAAATTTCTTTTCCAAATAATCCAAGAGCAGTTCCTGAAGCAACAGTTTCTACTCCACCTTTATTTAAATTTTTATAATTTTCAAATTGCTTTGCATTTGGATCAACAATAACATTTGCAACCTCTCCGGCATATCCCTTATGTCCTTGAATAACATGACCATTAATAATTAGACCGCCTCCAATGCCTGTAGAATGAGTTAAATAATAAACTACATTGTAACCTTTGCCAGAACCTAATACTGCCTCAGCTAATCCAGCAGCATTAGCATCGTTATCTAAAAATACTGGGACACCCGTAACTTTTTGTATGTTATCAGCAAAAGGATATTCTTCACAGCCAGGTATATTAGTTGCTTGAGTAATAACATTCCTTTGCCCATCAACTGGTCCAGGAATTGCTAAACCAATAGATTTAACATCGCTTAAATCAAATTGTTTTATTAACTCCAAAATATTCTCTTCAATTATTTTTGGGCCCTCTAATCCACGTGAAGGAGCAATAACATCTTTTATAATCTTTCCATTTTCATCAACTTTTGCAATACGAACGTTTGTTCCGCCTAAATCAATCCCAACATAATAATTCATAATACTTACCCCTCTACTTCAATTATACCAATCAAATCATAACCATTTTTATCAATTATTTTGACATTATAATATGAACCAATATCTAATAATTTATCAGTTTTAATATATACAACCCCATCAATTCCATCTGGCGCCGACATATAAGTTCTTCCTATATATCTATCAAATAATGATTCATATCTTTCAATCAAAGTTTCATAGACCATTCCAATACGTTTAGAATTAATCTCATCAATTATTTCTTTTTGAGTAAGCATTAAATATTCATATCTTTCCTGTTTTACTTGTTCTGAAACTTGTTCATCCATTTCATATGATTTAGTATCTTCTTCTCTAGAATAAGTAAAAGCACCCAAAGAATCAAAACGTATTTCTTTTACAAAATCAATTGTATCTGAAAAAGTCTTATCTGTTTCATGAGGAAAACCAACAATCAAAGTAGTTCTAATAATAGCATTAGGAAAATATGATCTAATCATTTTAATTTTGTCTTTGATTAATTGAACACTACCCCTTCTATTCATGTATTTAAGCATTTCGTCATTTCCGTACTGAACAGGTATATCAAAATACGGCAAAACTCTGTCACATTTTTTCATTGCAATTAACAAGTCCTCTTTAATCTCATCTGGATACATGTATAAAATTCTTATCCATTTAAAATCAAGCTTGTTTAATTCAATAATCAAATCTTTTAATTTATATTCATTGTATATGTCATTACCATAATATGTAGTGTCTTGTGCAACGATATTTAATTCTTTAACACCAAGTTCTAATAACCTTTTAGCCTCTTGAACATTTTCTTCAATAGAATAAGATTTACAATTTCCTCTAATTAAAGGAATGGCACAATATGCACATCTGTTGTCACATCCATCAGATATTTTCAAATATGCAGTGTAATTATTGTTTACCAGTTTTCTATTCTTTCCATAATAATTATTAAATTTATGATTAAATAATTCTGATAATTTATTAGGAAGATCATTATAATTACTTATTTTTACAAATAAGTCCACTTCAGGAAATTCATTTATACAATCATCAAAATATCTTTCAACAAAACATCCAGTTACAATTAATTTTTTAAGTTTATTATTCTTATAATCGGCTATTTCAAGTATTGTATCTATTGTTTCTTCTTTAGCGCTTCGAATAAAACCACATGTATTAATTACAATAGCATCGCACTCTTTTAAATTAGCTTCATATTCAAAAAATGGATCGTCAAATAAACCGATAATGTATTCACTATCGACTAAATTTTTAGCACAGCCTAAAGACACAAAACCTATTTTCATGAATTCTTTTCGCGTTGTTGTTTTTTATATCTTTCTTTTCGTTGTTCTTTAATTTTATTTTGGATATATTCTCTTCTTTTTTTACGTTTAATCTTTTCTATTTCAAGTTTCTTTTTCTTTTTATAGTTAGGCTTTACTTTTTCATTTTTTCTATGTAAAGTTTTAGCAATTTCTTTGTCTTCTATATTTATTCGTATTTGTCTTTTCTTTGTAGGATTGTTAGAGTTTTTCCAAGCTCCACGTTTATATTCCATTGCAGTAAAATTAATACCTTTTTTGTTCAATAATTTTACTTGCGGTATATCTTCTTCTTTATATAGTAAATAGCATGTTCCGTCTTTTCCGTTTCTTCCGGTTCTGCCTGCACGGTGAGTATAAAATTGTAATTGTTTTGGTAAGCCCATAGAAATGACATGACTAATACCATCAATATCAATTCCACGTGATGCAACATCAGATGCAATTACATAAGTGTATTTTTTTGCCTGCAAATCCTTTATTGCTTTTGTTCTTGTTCTAGAATCCAAACCACCATGAAGTAATAGCGCCTTAACACCATGGTTGTTTAAATATTCATAAGTCTCATCAGCATATTCTTTTGAATTTGCAAATATTAAACAAACATAAGGTTTGAAACCTTTTAAGATATCAAAGGCCTGTTCTTTATAATCCTTATGCTTACAATTAACTAATACATGGTTAATACGTGGCTCTCTTTTTTTATCAACCACCTTAATTGTTTTTGGATTATTTAAATATTTCTTTACAAATACACTTAATTCTTCAGGGAATGTTGCACTAAAACATAATACTTGAGGATTTTTAACCATATGTGAGAACACTATATCTATATCCTCTAAAAAGCCATATTCTAATGTCATGTCAGCTTCATCTATAACGAACATTTGTACAAAGTCCACTCTTAAAACATTTGATAAAAATAAATCTTTTATTCTACCTGGTGTACCAATTACAATATGAGGAACTTTATCAAATTTAGCTATACTTCTTTTTTTGTCAGTTCCGCCAGCTAATAATTGAATTCTTAAATCAGGGAAAACCTCTTGCATCAACTTACAGTTTTGGTTAACTTGATAAGCTAATTCCCTTGTAGGAAGAGAGATTACTACTTGTGTCTTATCTGACTTTGTGTTAATCATTTCCATAATAGGGATTAAATATGCGTGTGTTTTGCCAGTACCAGTATTCGATAAAGCAATTATATCCTTATGAGAATTTGCATATTTTAAAACTTCATTCTGAACACTAGTTAGCTCTTTGAACCCATTTTTTTCTATAAATTCCCTTGTAGTTTCTTTCAAATTCTTATTCATAACAACTAATATTATAATATAAATATATGGAAATAAAGAAGGTTATACCTAGCGGTTATTGTAAGGGAGTAGTTAATGCGATTAAATTAGCGAAACAAACTAGATTAAATAATCCAGATAAAAGGATATATGTTTTGGGAATGTTGGTCCACAATTCATTTGTTTCTAAAGAATTAGAAGAATTAGGAATAATTACTTTAGATGATACAAATAAGACAAAGGAAGAACTTTTAGATGATATTAATGAAGGAATTGTTATTTTTACAGCACATGGAATATCTAAAAAAATAAAACAAAAAGCCATTGCCAAAGGTTTAACATATGTCGATGCAACATGTACAGATGTATTAAAAACTCAAAATATTATATTAGATTTCGTCAATAAGGGATATGATGTTTTGTATTTTGGCAAATCAAGACACCCAGAAGCTGCAGCTGTGTTATCTTTGTCAGATAAAATTCACTTAATAACAAGCCCAAACGATATCAATGATTTAAAAATAGATAATAATAAATTATTTCTAACTAATCAGACCACAATGTCTTATTTAGAACTTAAAGATATGATTGACATCGTAAAACAAAAATATCCTAATGTTATTGTTCAAGAAGAAATATGCAATGCAACATCCGCAAGGCAAGAAGCTATAACTAATTTAAAAAATTGCGATTTATTGTATGTTGTTGGTGATAATAAATCGAACAACACAAACAAACTAGTAAATATAGCACTAAACCATGGAATAAAAAAAGTTTTGTTGATACAAAACTATAAAGATATTAACCTACAAGATATAGTTGGTGTAAATAATATTTATGTTACAGCTGGTGCATCTACACCACCATCTTTGATTGATGAAGCTATTAATTATTTAAGATCTAATTTTAGCGATTAATTTTTTTATTGATACATCTTCCATATTGAATATCTTGGATAACAATCCAAATTTCTTCGTTAACAAATAATACAACACAAGCATTATAATTCCTAATCCACACATTATCCCAATGTCAACTATTCTACTTGTGTAATCAAAAGGAATAAATAGATAAATTATATAAGCGGGAACAACCATTGCGATAGAACACATAGTAATTGTGAAGAATCTTTTTGATGTTCCTCTAACATTAATATTAAATTCTTTTTTAAGGCAATAGAAATACAACAATATTTGTACAAGATAATATAATCCAGAAGAATAAATCATACCATATGCACCAAATTGTTTTACTAATGGGAAAAATGATACAAGTTTTACTAAAAAACTAATTATTAACGTAATAATTGCCTCTTTTCTTAATTTTAAAGACATCATTATCGATGAAAAGATTGGTGCAACAGTTCCTAAAAATATTTGAATGTTACTTACGGCAAATAAATTCGCGCTTAGTTCAAGGTTATTATTTCCGTACATAATAAAATAAATATCTTTAGCAAAAAATGCAAATATCACAATCATAGGTATTAGCACAATAAATGCTAAATCAAGTATTTGATTTATATATCTTGTGATTTTTCTGTCATCTTTTTCTTCTAATGACTCAGAAAGATATGGAACCATACCAGATCCGAAACCTAACGCTAAAACAGATGGAATATTCGAAATCTTAGCAATATTTGCTTGTAAGATACCAGAAGATAACTTTGCACTTTCGTATATAGCCGGACCATTTACTTTAGTCATGTAATCCATAAAAAATGTTGTATTGATTAATGGACCCATAGTTCCTAAAAAAGAAATAATTAAATATGGAACACCGATTGATAATATTTCACTAATTATTTCTTTCTTAGTTTTTCCAGTATCAAATTCTTGTTGATCAGCTAATTCAATTATTTTTTTATTCTCTGACTTGGAAAAATATTTAGTAAATATAATAGCAATTAAAGCACCAAATGATGCTGCTGCAATAGCAACATATATTGCCCATATACTATCGTATCCAATTACTGTTACTACTAACCATGAACAAAATATTATAGACACTACTCTTACTAATTGTTCCAATACTTGAGATGCCCCATATATATCTAATCTTTTAAGCCCCTGAGCATAGCCCCTAATAGAACTTAAAAAAGGAACTAAAATAACAGCGATTGTTAATATATAGAATAGTTTTTTTAGATTTTCTACATCTTCTACAGGCGCAGATGCACCTAAAGATTGTTCTGCGAGTGGAGTAGCAAACAAGAAAAATAGTATTCCAACAACAAAACTTAAAGCCATTATCAAAGAGATGCCAAGTTTCTTAACTAACAATACTGTTTTATAATCTTTCTTAGATACATACTTCGCAACTAAAGCTGATATTGCGAAAGGAATACCAGCACTAGATATTTGCAATAACAAATCATAATAAGTATAAGCAAAAGAATAAAATGCCATATTTGATTCCCCTGCAATCGCAGATAATGGAGAATAATAAAATAGGCCTAATACTTTAGAAAGAAAAAAACCAAAAGAACTCGCAAGAGCTCCCATTAGTAAAGAATCTTTAAGCTTGTCATTACGCATTATTCTTCACCATACCTAGCATTTAATTTAAAATATTCAGTATGTGTATTTGAATAATCAGCATTTTTAAATGAAACATATATAGATAATTCCACTTCAGGAGATTGTGCTATTCCAGAAATTACAATTCCTGAAACATATCCCTTCTCAGTATTTTTTTGATTTGGAATTAAACAATAAACCTTGTCTTCAAATATGCCTATATTTGCAGCCATATTTTTCTCATAATCTAAACTTGGTTCAATAGCTATTGCTTCAACATCATACATTGCAATTCTTGGATTATCAATAGTCACATAATAACGATAACCATCATTTATTTTCTCCATTTCAGCTTTAATATCATAATAATTTGAAGAAGACAAAAATGTTTCATGTTCATTTATGCTTTTAATTAAAGACAAATATGTAGAATCTAAGTCATTATTATTGTTACCAGCTTTGCCACAAGAGCATAAGCATAACAAAGATAGTAATATTAAAATTATTTTTTTCATATTAAAATTCAACAGCGTAATAAAACTTCTTTCCTTTTTTTATTATAGTTAATTCCTGATTAAAGGCATTTTCTTTAGTTAATACATAGTTCATATCATTGATCTTTTCACCATTTATAGAAATAGAATTGCCACTAATCAAATCACGTGCTTCCCTATTCGATTTGCATACACCTATTTCAACAAGAGTTGGAATTAAAAGTGCACCATCTTCAATTTTAGTTTTCTCAAGATCGCTTGTACCTTGTTTTAGTTCTTCAAAAGTTAAATCCTTTAAATTGCCTTTAAAAAATGTTTCAGCAATCTTCACAGCAGATTCATATGCTTTTTCGCCATGGATAAATGTAATAACTTCTTTAGCCAAAGCTTTATGAGCTTCTCTTAATTCTGGATGTTCTTTATTAGATGCATCTAATTTTTCTATTTCTTCTTTTGATAAGAAAGTTAAAAATTTTAAGTAATCTATTACCTTGCTATCTTCTGAATTAATAAAGAATTGATACATTTCATAAGGCGATGTCTTTTCTTTGTCTAACCAAATGGCTTTACCATTTGTTTTGCCAAATTTCGAACCATCGGATTTAGTTAATAATGGCATAGTAAAACCATATGCTTCTTTACCAGTTTTCTTTCTAATTAATTCTATGCCAGCAGTAATATTCCCCCATTGATCTTGACCAGCAACTTGTAATTCACAATTTCTGTTTTCAAATAAATGTAAGAAATCACATGCTTGCAAAGTCATATAAGAAAACTCTGTATAAGTAATACCTTCAGATAGTCTTCTTGCGATAATATCCTTATTTAACATATAAGGAATATTAAAATATTTCCCAATGTCTCTCAAAAAATCAATAAATGAAAAATTTTTAAGCCAATCATAATTATTTACAACTTCAAATCCAAATAGTGATTCGGCCTGCTTTTTTAAACAAGAAAAATTATGATCAACCTCTTCTTTGGTAATTATAGGTCTTTCAGCATCTGGTTTAGGATCTCCAATTAATCCTGTTCCACCACCAACTAATAAAATTGGATTATGACCAGCATCTTTCAATCTTTTAGAGATTAAAAAACTTGAAAAATGTCCAATATGCAATGAATCACCAGTTGGGTCTGTTCCTATATAGAACGTCATTCCACCTTTATTTAATTTTTCTCTAATTTCAGGAGATGAAACATCTTTAATAAGACCTCTCCATTCTAATTCTTCGTATATACCCATATTTATTATTTCGTTGTGTCTTTTGGAGAAAACAATATATCTAGACACTTTTCCTTTTCTTCAACATTTTCATCTTTCAACATCTTCGTCATTAATCTCATAGATACAGCCCCAAGGTCATATGTCGGAACAACAAACGAACTTATTTCGGGACGAACAGAAGAAGTATATTTGCTTTCGTTCATACATATAAGTTCCATATCATCAGGGATTTTAATACCATGACAAGTTGCGGCATTTAAAGCAGCAATAGCTTGCGAATCTCTGTTCGCAACAAATAACTTATGTGAATGAGTTTTAAAATATGATTTTAGATATTTATATGTAGATCTGTTATCTTTAGACACTTCAATAAAACCATCATAATTTAATTTATGTTGTTTGAATGCCGTAATCGCACCCTTATGCATTTGCTCAGAAACAACATCATTGCGATGATCTTGTAAAATCGCAATATCTTTAATACCTTTGTTTAAATAAGAATCACACAAATCATAAGATGCCTTTTCATAATCAACATATACTGAGCAAATATTATTAGATGAAATTCTATCACCCATTACAACAATAGGAATATTATATTCTTCCAATAATTTCACAGAATCATCTAAGCCTTTATCGGCATAAATAATAACACCATCAACTCTTGATTTTATAACTTCATCAATAATTTCTTTGATATCTGTAATACCTTCAGTAATTGTATGAAGATATACTGAATAATCATATATCTTTGCAACATCGCAAAGTCCATTAATAACTCTACCAGAAAATGATATCAAAGTTGCTGGAATAATTAATCCAACTGTTGTAGTCCTAGAAAGAGCAAGGCCTTGAGCAATGGCATTTGGTCTATACCCTAATTTGTTTATTGCATCCTCAACTCTTTTTTTAGTGTCACCCTTAACAGCTGTAGATCCATTGATTACTCTAGATACAGTCGCTAGAGACACCTTAGCTTCGTTTGCAACTTCGTAAATTGTAACTTTTTTCATTTATTTTCCTCTGGTTTAAGCCATTCTTTTAATGTTTGAACAGCTAATGCTTGATATTGCATATTTCTAATATTAATTGCTCTTTCTTTTAATCTTTCAGCATCGTTTATTTCTACTGTTTCTTCTACAACTTCTTCTTTTACTTCTTCTGTAGTTTCTTCTATAACTTCTTTTGTAGTTTCCTCTGTAGCTTCTTCTACAACTTCTGTTACCGTTTCACTTTCATTTGGCTCAGTAACTACTTCTTCAGTTGTATTTTCTTCGCTTTGTTCTATAGGGTTTTCAATGTTTTCAACTGCAACTTCATTACTTCCTCCTAAAACATCAAGAGCTTTTAAATCATTTTCTTGAATAACTTCATTAGATTCAGCAGGAATTTCTTGCACATTTTCAGAAGAATTATCATCTACTGTTTCAACATTATCTGATACTTCTTCTAACGGCAATGCGGTTTGTTCGCTGCTTGTTTCTTCAACAGTTTCTACTTCTATTTTTTCTTTTGATGCATTATATTTTTTTACAATGCCATTAATCTTTTTAAGAGCATTTTTGTAAAGTTTATTTGATTTTTCGCTAACTACAACAACAATCTTTTCAACTTCTTCTGGATTTGATAAATTCTTAGAAGCTTCTTCAATTTTTGTTGATGCTTGCTTTAAAACTGTAATAACTTTTTCTTTTATTACATCTATTTTTGCATTAGCTTCATCATCAACTTCTAATTCTAGTGAAGATAATTCATTTATTTTACTATTTAAGTCCTCTAATACTTGGGCACAATTTTCCATAATTATTTTCCTCTAATGATATCTTCTGGACTTGGTTCAATGTCTTCTTCTTCCTTCTTGAACTTCTTTCCAACCTTGTTTAGAACTATATCTTTAACATCATCTGCCGATTTAATGACAAAATCCTTTACGCTTGATACTGCTGAAATCGTTGCGTCATGAGCCTTATCCACGGTACGAGATACTTTTGCAACAGTGTCTAAAGGTTGTTGAATCTTTTCGATTGATTCATCAACTAAATCAATTGTTTTATTTGTTTTGTCTACAGTAACATTCAAATTACTGAATATTTTTATTAATTTAATTAAAATAATAACTACACAAACTAATGCAGTTGCACCTAAAATAGGGATTAATTGTTCTGATAATGATGAAAATGATTGAATAAACGCGTCCATAATGCCACCTTCCTAATACAATTGTAGCATTTATGAAAATATTTTCAATAATATGTATACTCTTACATAATATGCTTTTTTACAAGGCTAGCCATATTATATATATCTTTTGAAGACATAAATACCAAGCATTCATTAACGTGCTTTGATAATATCTCTGCGCCTTTTTCGTCTTCTGATAAGACAACACTATTCGGTATTAACTTTGCTAAATATGTTATGTCAATATCAGTTCCATCTTGTTTATCATCAATTGAAGTAAAGTCTAATAAGTATATTTCATCAGCTATCGATAATGCTTCAGCAAATTGTTTTGCGAAATACAATACTCTTGAAGCCCTATGAGGTTTGAAAATAGCAATAATCTTTTTATTTGGATATCTTAACCTACTTGCTTCAAGCGTAACCTTTACTTCGGTTGGATGATGTGCATAATCATCTATAAAAATTGTATTTTTATATTCCTCAATAACATATCTTCTTTTTGGGCCAACATAATTAGACAATGCATCTTGAACAACTTTAGTATCAAATTTCAAATAATCACTCAAAGCAAGCACACCTAACAAATCAATAATCATGTGTTTTCCTACAAAAGGAACTTTATAATGCGAAATTAACTTTCCGTTATGATATAAGTCAAAACTTGATTCGCTAGTTGAAGATATTAAATTGTCTATATAGTAATCGTTATTTGAATCAAAACCGAAACTAAATGCTTCAGTATTAAATTTTAATTTTTGGCACCAAATATCATCACCATAATAAAACACTGCATTTTTAACATTATCAACAAATTGTTGATAAGCATTAAAATAATCTTCCTCGTCTTCAAAGTAATCTACATGGTCTATTTCAATATTTGTAATAATACAATAATTAGGATGATATGCTAAAAAATGTCTTCTAAATTCGCATGATTCAACACACAAATATTTACTATCCTTTTCTAGGTACCCTTCGCCATCGCCAATCAAATATCCCGTTTTATCAATCTCTGAAAAAATAGTTTTACATAAAGTCGTAGTAGTTGTTTTACCATGTGAACCGCATATACTTATAGATTGATATTTTTCCATAAGTTTGCCAAGAAATTCATGATATCTATAACAATTACATTTTTTTCTAGCTTCGATTACTTCAGGAAAATCCTCTAAAAAAGTATTGCCAATAATAACTGTATATTCAGATTTTATATTGCTAGGATTAAAAGGAAAAATTTTAATTCCTCTTTTTATCAATTCATCTTCGGTAAAAAAATGCTTCTCTAGATCTGACCCACATACTTCATAACCCAAGTCATAAAGCATAGTCGCTAAAGAAGCCATACCGGTACCCTTGATACCGATAAAGTAAAACATTATTTATTGTCTCCAAATAGTTTGAACAAAGTTATATCTTCTTCATCTTTATTTTCTTCATTGTTTAATGAATTATAAGAATCGTCTAAATAATTATCTTCATCAAATAAATTATGCAATTCTTCATCAGCATCATCAATATCATCTAATTTAAATTCATAAGTATTTGTAATTTTTGAATCACCACTATCATAACCATATATTGGCGAAGTAATAATATCTAAATGGGAGTAAACTGGTTTATTGATTTTTGTTTCGCTAACAACTTTTTTTGAATTTAATGTATCACGATTGTTTTCTTTAATCGGACCAAAAATTGGAGATATCTGAGTCGAAAGTTCATATTCTTCTTGTGCATCATCATCATCTTTTTGTTCTGCCGTGTCGTCCAAATTAATAAAAGCAGAAGACCCAGATTTGCGATATAAAATGTCTTTCGCTTTAATTGGCGAATCACCCTTTGAAGTATTGTAATCAATTTTAACTTCTCGAGAATTATTAATAGATTCTTCGGCTAATTCTCGATCGTCAACATCGTCATCAAACAAAATATCAATAAACTTTTTCTTAATGTCAGCCATAATTACCTCTCACTCATTTTACTACATTTTTTAGTTATCTGACACTTCTTCTTTGTCAACAATTAGGATATCATCGATTTTGCCATTTAATGGCAAATTAGTCTCAAATAGATTAATAGGATTTTTACTATAATCAACCACATCTTTTGAAGAATAGGCAGCAATTATCTTGTCATTTTCAACATTTGAATAAATAGCCATTTGATAAAATTTGCTTGCTAACAAAGCAACATCACTTTCGTTGAAGCATCTGCCATAAATGTTAACCTCTCTAGAACACATATGAAGAACAAAACAATCATCATACTTGTATACTTTAAAGAAATAATTAATTGATTCACCATTAATATTTTCATACAATCCATCATGGTTATATATAAGTTTAGTTTCATCAAAGAAACCATCCTCATTTAAAAAATAATCAGAATAATACTTGCTATTAATAATCTCAGAAACATTGATGTTCATTATAAATTCATTAGAACCAATTCCAAATGAATAAGATAAAGCATCACAGTCATACTCCTGAATATCGCTTGGCAAATAATATTGAATATAATCGGTATAATTGTTAGCGTGACATTGTTCATACTTTTCTTCAAAAACATTATCTAACCATGAAGATAAATCTCCATTTTTTGAACAAGCTGACAACAATATACACAACAATAAAATGAGTACTTTTTTCACGTACTCATTCTAACATAAAATGATTCTTAAAACTAAAGTAGCTAGATTTGCCTATTATGATGTGATCCAACAATGGAACACCTATTAAAATAGATGACTTATATAATTTCTTTGTTAAATCAATATCATTTTGACTTGGATTGACATCGTCACTTGGATGATTATGAGCAACAATAATCGCACTAGATTTTAAAAGTATTGCCTTTCTTAATATTTCATCAACTGCGACAATAGAAGAATTCTTTGATCCCTTAAATAATATTTCTGATTTAATAATGCCACCTTTTGCGTTTAAATATACTGCAAAAAATTCTTCTTGATTAGAATATGCAACATTAAATCTTAGCCACTCAACTATTTTATTTGGATTAGATAATTCTTTTTCATTAATCATATCTATTTTTGATAATCTTTTTGATATTTCTAATATTGCCATTATCTCTAGAGCCTTTGCAGTCTTAATTCCTTTTATGGAAACGAGTTCTTCATATGATAAACTAAGCAAATTATTAAATCCATTGGCTAAATTTAATATTTCATTAACTAACTCAAAAACATTTTTATTTTTATATGCAGATTTCAATACAAGAGCTAACAATTCGTTATTATTTAAGGAAGATATGCCATATTCAAGCGCCTTTTCTCTTGGCATCATATCATTCACAATAAAACCTCTTTTTATTCAAATAATCTATGGTTTTTTGCAAACTATATGAATCATCTAAAAATAATTCTTCCTCTTTAATCAACGAGCCTTCTTCAAAGTAATATGAATTACCTAACTGTTTTTTTAAATCGTCCAAATAATTATCATTCAATAACACACTATTAGGTATTCTAAAACAAGTTTTACTTTTTATTGAATAAATGCTGTCGTCAATTGCATCAATATCTAAATATACTTCTTTGTCATCTTCTATATAATTACACGCAATATGTTTTTGTGTATTACACCCACACAATAATAACAATAATAATACTACTGTCGCTTTGTTTTTAAACACTTTTTACTAATTAGATGAATTAGAATAATTCCACTGACAGCTCCACACGAATCTATAAGTATATCTTTTATACTGCAGTATCTTCCTTCTACAAATATTTGATGAACTTCATCACTAATTGCATAGATTATTGATAAAAGCATTGATAAGTACAAATATTTATTTACCCTATATTCTTTTAGATTAGAATACATCAGTACACCTAATACTAAAAACTCCGTGAAATGTGCTATCTTTCTTATGATGGTAAAGTACTTATCACTAAAAGCTTGCACATCGAAATTATTAATCGAAAATACATTACACATCTTATACAATACATTTACTACAATATTTGTTGATTCAATTGATTCATCTGACGGTTGTGCAGAAAAATAAAATATAATTCCCATCCAAAATATCAATAATCCTAGTTTAATAAATCTTTTCACATTTTAATAATATCATTAATTCAGATAATCAAATAAGACTGAATCACTATTAAGTTTTGTATTCATATTCGTGTTATATGTATTCTTGTTTATTACAAAATTTAATGTTCCAACTATTTGAGCTTTATTTAATACTCCCACATCGTCCTTGTTTATGGCTAAAGAAACTACATTCACTCTACTTTCGTTATCATAACTATGAATTGGTTTATTGTTGTGATCATATAGTCCAGTTATCCTCACATTTGAAAGTAATAAATCACTGACAGGTTTATCTTTCGAATTAATTGTAAGATATATATCCACAAGCATATTGTTTGCTATATTGGCTGTATTAATTTTTACATCAGATGTATAAATATCATAATTAACTTCGTTTTCCTTCAAAAGTGTATTAGAATAATCCATAATATTTTCTTCTATTGCGCTCTTATATATAAATGATCCCTTAGGAATTGAATAAGATAATTTAACATATTTATCAATAATATCTTCTTTATTAATCAAAACATCATTTTTAATGCAATCTTTAGGAATTTTTAAAATTGTTAAATCTTCTTCTGATATTTTTGTTCTTTGTGATATTTGATGAGATGCAACATATACATTGGTATAGCCAATTTTATAATTTGTGTATGCATCTATGCCAAAATATAAAGCAATAAGAAATATAGCCGTGGAGCCTATAATAATTAGAATCTTCTTTATCATCTTTTACCTCCTAACTATTATTAACGTTTGTTTATATCATTCCTAACAAAAAAGCTCGTTAATATATAACGAGCTTCGATAATATGTTTGATATTAGATTATTCTACAACTACAACACCATCATCTTTAATCGTAATCTTCATGCCATCTTTAACATAATTTAAGAATTCTTCACCCAAGCAATCAACTACGGGCATCGTAACATTATCTAGCCAAACAGATGACAGTACTGCACCAGCACAAGCTAAAGAATCAATCTTATTAGAAAACAACATACACGCTGGGTTTCTATTCATAGCACAAGCAGCATATAGCACAAGACCGCCAGTGGTAGAACCTATAGTTTGTGGCAAACACAACGCCTTGTTAAAGATTGGTTTTCCATATAAATCTTTATTATTTTGATCACCAACTTTAACCTTCTTATCGCCAAATTGAAGTGCAGATTGAAGTGAAGCTAAAGTATTGAAACCTTCATGAGATACAACTGCTTCAGCAGTTACTGTTCCAGGAGTAATAACTCTTCCTTTAAACTCTTTCATTTATTTGCCCTCCTTCGTAATCTTGCTTAATATTTCATCTTCTGTATAGAACCTCGCAGTTGTATAAGTTCTAAGTTTATTACTTGAAGTAATAACCGGCATTGTCTTGCATAATGGATTGTTCATATACATTAATGGACATATATAAGATAAAATTACACCTGTTTTTTCTAAACGAGCATAATAATCTGTTTTCTTAAATTCTTTTATTACGCCAGGCGCAGCAGTAAATACTGTTGGAATTAATACTTGTGAGTTGCCAGCTTCTTTTAATGATAACTCTACTCTATCAGTCCAGTCCTTCAATTGTTGCAAAGACATATGTGGACATCCCATAAAGCATAATTTTGGTTTAGCATCTTTGTTTTTCCAAATTACTGGGTATGAATTTTTAACTCTTTCAAGTTCAGCATCATCAATGATATATTCTTTTGCACCATCTTTGATTAATTTTTCGCCTTGTTCTTTTGCTTCTGGAGTAAGATTATCAATATGATATAAACCAACAGCACCATTAGAAGCAGTTGCAGCACCAAAATCTTTTAGGTAAGTTGTTGCACTTTCGTTTAATTCGCTGCCAATCCATTTGTCTAAACCAATCACATACGGAACATCTTCCATTACTTTCATACCAATAGCACTTCCTAATAATTGTGCTTCTGGTTTTTTAGTAGTATTAATTCTAACAACCCAAGTTGCTTTTCTTCCTTCATCTGTTAATAAACCAAAATAAGGAACATAACCAACTATAGAGCCCATCAAATCCATAATGCCTGAATTACGATTGCATCTTGCACCCAATACAGAGTTTGCATATACAACAGCAGAAGATTCAGACCAAGACAAAACATCACCCTTTGATGGAGTGTTTCCAACTTCATGCATATAACAAGTACATGTATAAGCGTCATCGTTTAACAAGCCTAATTTCTTTAATTGCCCCTCATAGAATTCTTGTTTAGAATACATAAATTTTTTAAAGACTAAGTTTTGAATGATATTTGAAGGAACATTTGGATCTAATGGCCTTGGATCTGCTGTAAATTTTTGTGAAGATATAGTTCCAGATTCGATTAATGTATCCATCAGTTTATACACTGGATCCAATACTCCTAAACCAAATGATGTAACCAAGTGATTATACTCCGATGTTACAGGAACCATCTTTTCAGCATCGAAGGCATTTCCAAACATAACTAAAGTTTTCATTACTTTAGCAAGTGTCTCACCCTTTTTACCATCTAATATTTCTTGTTGTTCTTGAGTAAGTTTCATATTATCCCCCCTATATTTTCATTGCAACTTCATATGCGCGCCATATAACCGATCTTAAATTTCCAACTTGTTTGCAGTCACCAACAAGCTTAATATTTGAAGATTCTTGAACTAATGGATTTGGAATATATCCAGCAGATGATATTACACTATCACATTTAATTGCGATATCGTTATTATTTTTATCAACACAAATTATCTCGCCATCTTTCACTTCTTTTAATTTTGTTTCCAAATATACTGGAACATTATTCAAAGCAAACCATTCTCTTAAATATGAAGAGTTCGCAAGACATACACCAGTTTGTGATACTAAATCATCTTTCATTTCTACAATAATTGGCTTAGCTCCGTTTAATGCCAATTCATAAGCGATTTCACATCCAGTTAAACCACCACCAATTACCGCAACAGTATTTCCTACTTTTTCGCCATTTAAGAATTCGCATGCTTCAATTGTCTTTTCAAAACCTGAAACAGGTAATTTTCTTGGCTTAGCACCAGTCGCGATAATAATATCTTTTGTACCAAATTTTGATAAATCAGTAATTTTTTCATTTAGATGGATTTCGATATCTAAATCACTCATCTTCTTGATATACCATTTTAATAAATCTCTCAATTTGCCTTTATAACTTTCTGAAGAAGCAGGAATAAATGTACCACCTAATCTATCACTTGCTTCATATATTATTGGATTATGGCCTCTTAGTTTCAAAACTCTAGCAGCTTCCATACCACCAATGCCACCACCAATTATAATTACATCCTTAGGATTATTTGTTTTCTTAATATAATGCTTATCTGTCTGCATTGTTTCAGCATCAACAGCACATCTTGCCAAATGAAGAGAATCAGATAACGCTTGATCATTTGGAACACCTTTGTAATGACACATATTGAAACAACCGTTATGGCACAAAATACAAGGTCTAATATCATCAACTTGCTCATTAATTATTTTTGTAACCCATTGTCTATCAGCTAAAAATTGTCTCGCGAATCCAGCAGCGTCAATCTTACCATCAGTTATTTCTTTTGCGGCAACTTCTGGATTCATTCTTCCAGCACACACAACAGGAATATCTACAAATTTCTTTATATGTTCTACATCTTCAAGATTACAATTTTCTGGCATATAGATTGGAGGATGTGCCCAATACCAAGCATCATATGTGCCATTATCACAGTTAAGCATATCGTAACCTGCATCTTGCAAATACTTAGCTGCCTTTTCTGATTCGGCCATATCTCTTCCAACTTCAACATAATCTTCGCCAGGCAAAGCGCCTTGTCTCATTCCTTTTGTTTTTGAAACAACTGAATATCTTAAAGATACAGGAAAATCATTACCACATTCTTTTTTAATTGCTTTTACAATTTCAACTGCAAATCTATATTTATTTTCAAAAGATCCGCCATATTCGTCTGTTCTTTTATTAACATAATTCAAAGTAAATTGATCTAATAAATATCCTTCATGAACTGCGTGTACTTCAACACCATCAACACCAGCATCTTTTAATTTTTTTGCACTTAAAGCAAAACTATTAATAAATTCTTGTATTTCCTCTTTTGTCATTTCACGTGAAGGAACTTTATCTGACCATCTGTTTGGAGCAGGAGATGCACTTGCAGTAATTTTGTCCAAATTCATAAATGGTTTAGATAAAACATTTAATATTGGATTTGTATATAATGTTTCCATCATCTTGCTGACTGTAAATGATCTTCCAAATCCTGCCGTTAACTGTACAAAAAGTTTTGCACCAGTTTTATGAAATTCTGGCATCCATTTTTTTAAATCTTCAAACATCTTATCCTTCTTGTGAAGCCATTGGCCAAACATAGGATTATAAACTGGTTGACATCCAGGCAATACCAAACCACAATTATTTTTTGCGACTTCCAAAATAAATTCTGCACCAGCTTCATCAAAATGGTTATTTTCCATCCATCCTAATAAATTAGTGCCACCCATAGATGTTAAAACAATTCTATTCTTTATTTCACAATTGCCAATCTTCCACGGAGTGAATAAACCATCATATTTTTTGTCCATATAAATACCTCGTTTGTGAACATTTTAACATATTATTTACTGGCAAAACAACAGTATTAAGGTTAAAATTATATTGTTATGAAACATATTTTTATCGTTAATAGCATCTCTGGCAAAGGAAAAGCACTTAAATCTATAGATACAATTATTAATGTTTGTGAAGAATTAAATATTGACTATGAGATTAGAAAAACTGAATATCCTGGCCACGCAAAAGATATTGCGCAAGAATATACAGTTAGTGATGATGTTACTTTATACTCTATAGGTGGAGATGGCACCCTTCTAGAAGTTGTGAATGGCATGGACAACAGAATCGCATTAGGCGCAATACCAGGAGGATCTGGTGAAGACTTTTTACGATATTTCAATCTTAAATGTCCAAACTTAAAAGAATACATCAAAAAAACTATTAATGCTGAACCAATAAATATAGACATTGGTCAAACAGATAAAATGAAATATTTAAATACTACATCATTTGGAATAGATGCAACAATAAACGAAAATGCCTCAACAATGATAAGAAAAACAATTCTTACTAAAGGTCCAGCATATGTTTTATCAATATTAAAAAATGTAATTGTTATAAAAGCAACAAAAACAAAATTAATTGTTGATGGAGAAAAATTAGATAATGATTATTTGGTTGTGTGTTGTATGAATGGCAGATATTACGGAAATGGGGTTTGTTCTGCTCCAAAATCAGACATACAGGATGGATATTTTGATTTAGTTCTCTTACCAAAAGTAAAAGGATTAAAAATTTATAAAATATTAATAAACTATTTAACTGGAAACGGAAGTAAATCACCAGAAATAAAAATATTACATGCGAAAAATGTTATAGTTGACACAGATAAACTAATCAATATCCAATCCGATGGTGAAAACTATAAATCAAATCATTTAGAAATAAAAATGTTAGAATCATATTTAAAATTAAAAATTCCAAAAATTGATTAATTAAAAAAATAAGGCTAAGCCTTATTTTTGATTATTCTTTTCCAAGAAGTTTAAACATCTTTTTCTTATATACTTCAACGCCAGGTTGGTTAAATGGATTGATATCAATTAAGTAACATGTCATTCCACATGCAATGAAGAAGAAATAAATCATATAACCAAATGAATATGCACTATTATCTTTCAAATGAATAACAATATTTGGATTATTTCCTTCATTACTATGAGCATCTAATGTACCTTCAAATGCTTTTTCACATACCCAAGATAATTTCTTTCCTGATAAATAATTCATATTGTCTAAATTATCTTTATCACTTGGAAATTCCATATCGCCATCCATTTCATCAATATAGAACACTGTTTCGTATTCAGTTTTTGTACCATCTTGAATAAATTGTCCTAGAGAATGAAGATCGGTTGTAAAACATGCGCTTGTTGGAAGAAGACCTTTTCCGTCTTTTCCTTCCGACTCACCATATAGTTGTTTCCACCATTCAGCAATCATCGTCAATTGTAAATGATAAGTCACGAACATTTCTGCTGAATAACCTTTATTATTTAGAATTCTTCTTGCTACTGCATATTGATAAGCAGGATTTGAATTAAGATTATCTGTATTTAATTCGTTATATGCATCAAATGAACCTTTCATTAAAGCTTCAATATCAACATTAGCCAAAGCTAAAGGAAGAAGTCCAACAGCAGTAAAAACCGAGTATCTTCCACCGATATTATCAGGAATTACAAATGTTTCATAGCCTTCCTTATCAGCTAAAGATTTAAGTGTTCCTCTTTCTTTGTCAGTTGTAGCATATATTCTATTCTTAGCATCTTCACCATACTTTCTTTCCATGAATTGTTTAAAAATTCTAAATGAAATAGATGTTTCTGTCGTAGTGCCTGATTTTGAAATTACATTTAATACAACATTTTTGTTTTCAATGTGTTTTAACACTTGATTAATGTAAGTTGTTGAAAAAGTATTTCCTACAAATATCACTTCAATTCCATCATCTGGATATAAACCTTTAATCATTTCTAAAGCAGCTCTAGCTCCTAGATATGAACCGCCTATACCGCAAACTAGTACTGTATCATATTTGCCCTTCATTCTATTTTTAAGAGCTAAAATTCTATTAAATTCTTCTTTATCATAATTCAATGGCCAATCAACCCAGCCAAGGAAATCATTACCCTTTCCGGTTTTTTCATGTAGCTCTTTATGTGCGACACTAACTTTGTCTTGCCAGTTCAATAAATCTTCACTCAATTTTGCATTTCTTAAATCTAAACTAATCATTGTACTCTCCTTTAACCCATTCGGGCATTTTGTCTCTCAATGTTCCAAACCCTTTATTACTTTCAGGCAATCCTTCATACTTTATTCTTTTTGTGTACTTTCTAGTGTTTTGAGATAAAGCTTTAAAAGATAAACGTAATTGTTTGTGTTCTTTATCTATATCAATAATTTTGGTCATTACATATTCATCAATATTCATAAAATGGTCAATATTCTTAACGAAACCATTTGATATTTCGGAAATATGTATTAAACCAGTTACTCCATCATCAAACTTCACAAAGACGCCATAAGGTTTAATTCCAGTTACTTTACCATAAACAGTCATTCCGACTTTATAATCATTAATCGAACTCATACTAATACATTATAGCATTATGAAAATAGTGCAAAAAATAGTATTTTTTGTTCAATAGATGTAAAATTTATATGGAGATTTCTTATGGAATTTGAAGAAAAAGTTGAATTAGTTAAAAAGACTATCGAAAAAGTTAGACCATATATACAAGGCGATGGTGGTGATGTTGAGTTTGTAAAACTCGATGATGATATCGTATACGTTAGAGTACATGGGGCGTGCGTTGGATGTATGGCACTTGATAATACATTAAAAGATGGTGTTGAAGCTTTAATCCTTGATGAAGTTGAAGGAATTAAAGAAGTAAAATTAGCTGACGATAATCTTATCGATGAACAAAAAAATGCTTAATTTAATTAAGCATTTTGTTTGGTTTATTTTAATGCATCAACACATCTGTCGCAAAGACCATCTTCGTTTTCGTCTTCAACGATATTCCAACATCTTGGACAAACATGGCCCTTCGCCATTTCTATTTTCACTTCAATAGTGTCATATTTTGTTAGAGTTTCATCAGAGAATGATACCTTTGCAATAATTAACCATTGATTTATCTTATCGCCAAATGTATCTAATAATAATTTTTTATCTTCATCATTCACATGCAATATTGCGTGTGTTTGCATAGGCTTTTCAATAATTTTATTATTGATTGCTTCTTCTCTTGCTTTAAAGATATCAGTTCTAATTGCGTTTAATCTTTCAAAGTTCGCTTTAATAATATCTTGATCTTTGTAGTCATCTATATTAGCGAAATGCGTATAATGAACTGATGTAGATTCATTAGAATCAAAGTACTTCCATATTTCTTCAGTAGTATATGCAAGTACTGGTGACCATAACTTAACTAATACATCCGTTGTACGATATAAAACTGTTTGAATCTTTCTTCTTCTAGGAGAATTCATTTTATCGCAATACAAGATATCTTTTGCGAAATCACAATAATAACTAGATAATTCATTAGTCATGAAGTTTGTCATCAATGAAGTTGCAGCAACAAAATCATATCTATCATATGCATCTTGAACTTTTCTTGCCATCTCATTTAATGAAATCATCATATACTTATCAACAGCTTCTAAATTATCATATTCAATAGTATCTGCTTTTGTGAAATCATCTTTATTAATATTTCCAAGTAAGAATCTAAAGGTATTTCTAATTTTGCGATATTGGTCAGATACTTGTTTCAAATTGGAATCGCCGATTCTCATATCAGCTTTAAAATCCTCTGAAGCAGCCCATAGTCTTAAGATATCTGCGCCATATTTATCAACGATGTCCATAGGATTTACAACATTTCCAATAGACTTGTGCATAGCTTCACCTTTTGAATCACATACCCAGCCATGAGATATAACTGATTTATATGGAGCAACACCGTTATTGGCAACCGAAACAATCATACTAGAGTTAAACCAACCACGATATTGATCGGATCCTTCGAAGTATAAATCACATGGATATGAGTATCCCCTTGCGATTAGTTCGTTCCAAGAAGAACCAGAATCAAACCAAACATCCATAATATCTTTTTCTTTAGTGAAATTGCCATTTGGAGACTTTGCGTTTGTATAACCTTTAGGCAATAAATCTTTTGCATCTAATCTAAACCAAATGTTCGAACCCTCTTTTTCAAACAATTCCGCAATGTGGTCAAATACTTCTTTTTCAATTATTGGAGAATGATCTTCATTATAGATGATTGGAATTGGAACACCCCACAATCTTTGTCTTGAGATACACCAATCTTTTCTATCTTTAATCATGTTTGTGATTCTAACTTCACCAAAAGAATTTAACCATTTAACATCTTTAATTACTTTTAATAGTTGTGGTTTAATCTTATCAATTGAAGCAAACCATTGAACGGTTGCTCTAAAGATTACTGGCTTCTTTAATCTATCATCATGAGGATAGCTATGTGTTACCCATTCCATCTTTAAAAGTGCACCACACTCTTCAAGCATTACAGTTACATCTTTGTTTGCATCAAATACAAATTTTCCTTCAAGTGCTGGTCCAGCATCTTTAGTAAGATTTCCTTTTTCATCCACAGGGCAAAATGCTGGTAAACCATATTTAACACCTACATAGAAATCGTCTAAGCCATGGCCAGGTGCTGTATGAACACATCCTGTACCATCTTCATCGGTAACATGATTTCCTAAAATAATCACACTTTCTCTTTCAGAATATAAAGGATGAACACACTTGATTCCTTCTAATTCCTTACCCTTAAATATATGAAGTTCGCCTAGATTTGTAAGTTCAAATTTTTCTAACAACTTTTCAGTCATAGACTTCAAAAAGATTAAATTACCTTTTTCAGTCTTAACCATCACATAATCAAATGCTTCGTTTAAACAAATTGCCAGGTTAGCAGGAATAGTCCAAGGAGTTGTAGTCCAAATAACAAACTTCGCATCTTCAGAGAAGACCCCTTTGTTGTCCTTAACATCGAATGCTACATATATTGTTGGATCTTTCTTATCGATATACACAATCTCACTATCAGCAATAGCTGTTTCTTGATATGGAGACCAATAAATTGGTTTCAATCCTTGATAAATCATTCCATCAAGAGCCATCTTCGCAAATGATTTTATTTGTCTTGCCTCAAATTCTTTCTTTAAAGAAATATATGGATTTTCATAATCAGCAATTTCACCCAAACGTTTTTCAGTAGCCATTTGAGTTTTGATTTGGCTCCATGCATATTCTTCACATTTTTTTCTAAACTCTTCAGCAGATACTTCTTTACGATTTACGCCAAGTTTTTGTACAGCATTTTCGATTGGAAGGCCATGTGTGTCCCAACCAGGGAAAAACGGAGTATAGTATCCTAACATTGCTTTTGATCTTACAATGATATCTTTGATAATACGATTCATAGCTGTTCCAGCATGAAGATTGCCGTTGGCATATGGTGGACCATCATGTAAAACAAATGGCGTCTTATCTTTGTTCTTATCTAAAAACTTGTGATAATAATCATCATCTTGCCAACTTTTTAAAATGTCAGGTTCCTTATTTGGAAGATTACCTCTCATTTCAAACTCAGTTTTTGGCATATGTAAAGTTTCTTTGTATTCCATAAAATATCCTCCTAAAATAAAAAGGTGTTACCAAAGGGCGTAATATTACGCGGTACCACCTTAACTTATTACTTCATCTCTTAACGCGAGTTACGTCGATACTTTTTCTATCGAAGCTCATAAGTGATTTTTGAATAACTATATATTAACTTTCACCAAATGTTAACTCTCTACAATAATCATTATCCAAACATGTCTTAATCTATGCTTAATCTTCTTGTTCAGCAGCCAAGTTGATTTCACCACCAACTTGTAAATTCTTTGGTGAACATAATATTACATTTTCACCAATTCTCTTTATTGACCCATCAACACCATACACTACACCTGATAAGAAATCAATAATTCTTTGACGATATTCAGATGGAAGACGATGCAAGTTGATACAACAAGCTCTTCTACTTTTTATATGATGACCAATTTCTTCTGCTTCATCAAAATTTCTTGGTTCAAATAATACGATATTTGTATCAGCAGTAATAGTTGATCCAGATTTTTCATATGGAGATACAGCTGCTGCTTCTGCTCTTGTCAATTCCAATTCCTCCTCGTCATCTTCAGGAGCGATGAAATTTTTTAATTTATCACTAAATCCCATAGTTATTCTCCTCTAATACTTATTTAATTTTACATCAATTAGGGAAGTTTAATCAACTGACTTCATATTAACGGGAAATTAATATAAAACAATCGAGCATACTTTAAAGATTAAAGTTTTATCATTCTTTTACTTTGATAATATATTTAATTATTAAAGATGCTGGTTGAACCGTTTCCGATTTACCATATATATCATTTCTATAAGTATCAATACCGCCAATGTTATGAACTTCACCATCTGCTGCAGAGAAATTTTTAGTAGTAACAGGTTTTCTTCCAGAGCCACCATCAGTCCAACCGTTAGAAGAGCCGATAACACTATTTTTAAAAGCTCCAGTAATAGACGGAACACCAGTAGTAGCTGGATTAACAGGATAAGGAGTTTCTACAATTGTTCCAGTAATATTTGGTAATCCTGGACTAATAAAACTGCCCATAGTTTCGGTAGATGAAGCCATTGGAAATTTGTCTTGTAAGTTAGGAAGATTGAATGTAGTGTTGCCATCACCATCACCATAACTTGTACCAATAATAGAAAACAAATCAGCATAGGTACTTCTACTCACTTCTTGGCCATTACATTCTAAATAATTATCAGGAATACTACTACCAGCATAAGCAACAATAGCACCAATTACTTGATTTGAATTTAAAGATTTTAAAGCATCTATATCATCTTGTTGCTTGTCAATTGTTTTTTGTAAAGATGAAAGTTCATTCTTTAATTGTTGCAACTCATTACTTAAATCATTATTTTGACTAGAATTTTTGTAATTACTTATATACAAAGATCCTACATCGCCTTTTAAACTCTCAATATCATTATTTAACGAATCATTTTTATCCAAGTCATTAATGAAATCATTAGTCTTTTTATTCAAATCACTGATTTTATTATTAATTTCATCAACATCAATACCATTAGTATTATGTTGTTCATTTAAAGAAGATATTGTTTCTTCGTTATTATTGACAGTATTGTATAAAGAAATCAAAGCTACAGAAAAAACAATAATAGCAAATATTAGAATTAATACTATAATTTTCAATACAGATGTGCGTTTTTGCATATAGTAATAGATACTTAAATATCTACCAATAATTATATATTTTAATAATATTAATAAACAACAATTAAATCCGCTTTATAAAAGGCACATTATTAGCCTAAAATGTAAAGTCGATTATTTATTTGATAGGTTTAATCAACTGATTTCTAACTAGATAATTATATAAGCCATCATCTATCACATCATCAGTTTCTTCGAAATGATATTCTCTTAAGCGTTTATCGGCATTAGCCATCATAACTGGATGCCCTACAGCTTGCAACATTTCCAAATCATTTATACCATCGCCAAAACAATATGTATTCTCATGATCAATTCCTAAATATTTAATAACCTTTTCAGCACACAAGCCTTTATTAATACCTTTAATATTTAAATCATAAGATAAAAAATCATGATGTCTAGCAATATCGACATAATCGTTCAATTCTTTTTCAGCTTTTTGACAATCTGCTTCTTTTGAAAAACCGATCATTGCGATATGATATTTTCCTTCAAGCACTGGTCTATTTTCAAATCCTTCTAAAGAAGTGCCCCAAGCACTCAAAAACTTAATAAATTGCTCAGCTTTTATATCATTAACGAACAACCTGTTTAATGTCTCAAGAACATAAAATCCATTATTATTTAAACTTGTTTCAATAATTTTATTAACAGTTTCTTGATTATAAAATTCAGAAACTATTTCTTTACCATCAACTTCAGCATATGCCCCATTACATAAAATATAGCCATTAGGATTCAAATCAAAAATTTGCTTATTTAATAATCTCTTGTTTCTTCCAGAAGCTATAAAAACATAATGCTCTTTAGTCAATTCTCTAATTGCATATTTAGTTTTTTCAGAAATGTTTGGCATATTTCTAGAACCATCTAAAATAGTTCCATCAATATCGCATAAAAATAGTTTTTTCATTATTTATTTTCTAAACTCATATAACTTGTTACATCATATCCTGCAGATACAAAATTATCAGTTATATTTCTGTTGCCATATGTTATAACAACAACTTCGATTCCTCTATCGGTGTGATAAACAGCTAAATTCGATATTGACACACCGTTATCGGAACATACTTTCGCAATACCTTTCATAATGCCAGTTTCATCTTCCTTCACTTTAATAACATATCTTGAACCATTTGTATTGTATCCAAGAAGAGTAATAAAAGCATCAAATATATCATTTTGGGTAATTATTCCAAGCAACATATTGTTTTCATCAACAACAGGCAAACATCCTATATCGTTTTTTCTTAATTTTGTTGCTGCTTCTTCTAATAAAGCATCAGGACCGATGGTAAATGGTTCTTTTATCATGATGTCTTTTATTTGCAGTTTGTTCAACAAATAATTTAATTCATACACTGATAAAGATGATGAATTATTTGGCGTATTAGAACTAATTAAGCCTTCAGTCACCAAACCTAATAATTGTCCTTTTTGATTCACAACTGGTAGTCTATGAATTTTTGATGCAGACATAATATCTAATGCTTCTGATACTGATTGATCCAATCCAATAGTATAAGGATTTCTCGACATATTATCTTTTACGTACATAATTAACCTCCAAGGTATGCTTTCTTTATATCTTCAGATTTTAATAATTCTTCTCCAGTTCCAGACATAACAATTTTTCCAGTTTCTAATACATATGCCCTATTAGATATTGCAAGCGCCATTTTTGCGTTTTGTTCAACTAATAATATTGATGTTCCATTTTTATTTATTTCTTTTATTATATTAAAGATTTCTTTTACAAGTAATGGCGATAATCCCATACTTGGTTCATCTAATAATAACAATTTTGGTTTAGACATCAAAGCGCGTCCCATCGCTAGCATTTGTTGTTCACCACCAGATAAAGTTCCCGCAAGTTGTTCTTTTCTCTCTTTTAATCGTGGAAATAATTTATAAACATTTTCAAAATCATCATTTATATTGCCTTTTCTCAAATATGCACCTAAATATAAATTTTCTTCAACACTCATATTTTTAAATACTCTTCGGCCTTCTGGCACCTGTGCAAGTCCCTGTCTAACAATGTTATCTGAGCTAATCTTTAATATATCTTTATCATCAAAAATAATAGTTCCACTAGTTGGACGAATTAATCCAGAAATAGTATGCATGGTTGTTGTTTTTCCAGCACCATTAGCGCCAATTAACGATACAATTTCGCCATCATCCAAATCAAAAGATATACCTTTTACGGCTTCTATCATTCCATAGCTAACATGCAAATCTTCTATCTTTAACATTCTAGTCTCCCAAATATGCCTTTATAACATCTTTGTTATTCTTAATATCTTCTGGTTTTCCTTGCGCTAACATCATACCAAAATTCAGCACATATATTCTTTCACATACATTCATAACCAAATTCATATCGTGTTCAATTAATAAAATAGATATATTAAACTTGTCTCTAATGAATTTTATTGTGTTCATCAATTCACTAGTTTCACTAGGATTCATGCCAGCTGCCGGTTCATCTAACAATAATAAACATGGCTTTGTTGCAAGAGCTCTTACAATTTCAAGTTTTCTTTGTTCGCCATATGATAAATTAGATGCAATTTCATCTTTTTTTGAGTCCAAACCAAATATATGTAACAGTTCAATTGCTTCATTATAGACTCTTTCTTCTTCTCTAGAATACTTTGGAAGTTTCAAAATAGAAGAAAATAAAGAGTAATCAATAAAATTATGGAAAGCAGTTAAAACATTTTCTATAACGCTCATATTAGAAAACAATCTAATATTTTGAAATGTTCTAGCAATACCAAGTTTATTCACTTCGATAGTACTTAAAGAAGTAATATCTTTGTCTTTTAAAGTAATACTTCCTCTTGTTGGTTTATAAACTTTTGTAAGTAAATTAAAAACAGTTGTTTTGCCAGCGCCGTTCGGCCCAATTAAGCCAACGATTTCACCATCATTGATTTCAAAATTAAAATTATTAACCGCAGTTAATCCTCCAAAATCAATACCTAAATTTTTCGTAATTAATAAACTCATTTTGTTTTATCTTTCTTCATTATTCTTTTGAATATATTGTTTATTTTTTCATTGTTTTTTATTAACATTATGACAATTAAAACAATTGCATATATTAACATACGATAATCTTTTAAACCTCTTAATAATTCAGGTAAAAGCAATAAAACAATAGTAGATATAATTGTGCCAGGCATGTTACCAAGTCCCCCTAGCACAACATATACTAAAATCATTATTGAGGCATTATAATCAAATTTTGCGGCTGTAATACTAGAATAATTTAAAGCATAAATTGCACCAGCCATACCACATAATCCCGCAGACAAAACAAAGACAAGTATTTTATATTTGCTTGCTTTAATTCCAACCGATGTTGCAGCAACTTCATTATCGCGGCATGCCAAAATTGCTCTACCGTGTTTGGAATCTATTAAATTATAAATAATTATCAAAGTTATAATGATTAACACTACTCCTGCAGTAAAAGAAGATAAGCGACTCATGATAACAGCGCCAGTAGGCCCTTTAACAATCATTTCTCCAGATGATGATAAATTAATATTATTATCTACAAAACTAGTTTTTATTCCATTGTCTACTGCAACATATAAATTATTTATTAGACTTTTGATAATTTGACCGAATGCTAGTGTAACGATTGCTAAATAATCACCCTCTAACTTTAGTACTGGTATACCAACTATAAGTCCAAATAATGATGCGCTAATTCCTGCGATTAAAACCGCAATAATTAATAACAATATTTTTGAACTTATAACATTATGTAATAGTCCAACAACAATAGCACTAGTGAAAGCACCGACTGACATAAATCCAGCTTGGCCTAATGATAAATTTCCTGATATTCCAACAACCATATTAAGAGCTAATGCTGCAACAATATAACAGCACACTGGAACCAACAATGATTGTATTAGATTAGATAGATTGTTTGTATTTAATAATATTTCTACAATCACATATAATCCAATAACTAGTGCAAATGATATAGTTTTTTTCTTATGCTTTTTATCGAATAATTTAATCACTATACCTTCTCCTTTGCCTTTTTGCCTAATAAACCAGTTGGCTTTATTAGTAAGACAACAATCAATACGGCAAACACAATTGCATCAGATAGTTCTGTTGATATATATGCTTTTGTAAATATTTCTATAATACCAAGTAATACTCCTCCAATAAATGCTCCAGGAATCGAACCAATTCCCCCAAATACTGCTGCAGTGAATGCTTTTATTCCGGGCATTGATCCCATCGTAGGATTAATTGCTGGATAGGCAGCAGATAATAAAAATGAAGCAACGGCTGCTAAACCAGAACCAATAGCAAATGTTAAAGAAATAGTCTTGTTTACATTTATTCCCATCAAACTAGCAGCACCTTTATCTTCTGAACAAGCTCGCATAGCCATACCTGTTTTTGTCTTATTAACAAATATCATCAATAAAATCATAATTAAAACACATACTACAATTGTAGCTATAGTAAGATATGGAATTTGTAAATTACCTATATTGATAGTACTAGAAAAAACAGTTGGGAACATTCTTGTTGATGATGTCCATATTAATTGAGCACCATTTTGTAGAAAATAAGAAACACCAATAGCTGTAATTAAAACAGCTAGTGATGTTGCATTTCTTAAAGGCTTGTATGCAAATTTTTCAATAATAATTCCTAACAATGTACAAGCAATTATTCCTATTATTATTGATATAAAAATTGGAAGATTTAATTTAGCAACCATCATGAAAATGATGTATGAGCCAACCATAATAATGTCACCATGTGCAAAGTTTAACATTTTTGCAATGCCATACACCATAGTGTAACCTAACGCAATTATCGCGTATACACTTCCCAAACTAATTCCATCAATAATATAAGATAAAAAACGCATATTATTTATTAATCAACATTCTCGTAAATTCCATTTTTAATACAATATGTCTTTGGAGATTTTGATACTTTGCCATTTGCCGACCAAGTTACATTATTACCAGTTAAACCATTAAAACTCATTTTGGCAAAATAGTCTTTTAAGATATTTCCAATATCTTGTGCTGACATATCATAAGTAATATTATTTTCTTTACATGCATTATAAATAGCATATACACAATCATATGCATCAGCTGCAAATTGATTTGGTTCTTTTCCTACTTTTGCTTTAAATTTTTCAACAAAGTTTACTGTTGCCGAATCAGATGAAGATGCAGTAAATGGAGTTAACAAATAAACACCTTCTAATTTATTATTATCAACACCATCAATTCTTAAAATACCATCCAAACCATCACAGCCAAAGAAGATAGTATTGCAAGACTGTTTGTTAGCTTCAATGATGATTTGATATGCTTCATTATAATAGATAGGCATAAACAGTAATTCAGCACCACTATCTTTTATTTCTTTTATTTGTGTTGAAAAATCAGTATTGCTATCGGATGTAAACACAGTGTCTGCAACAACTTTTATTCCCATTGCAGATGCTTCTTTAATAAATGAATCATGAATACCTTTAGAGTAATCATCTGACTTGTCATATATAACTGCAACATTTTTTGCTAATGCTTTGTTTCTAATATAGTTTGCAGCAAATACGCCTTGTTCAGGATCACCAAAACACATTCTAAATATATATTCGCCAGAAGAAATAACATCATCACCAGATGCAGATGGTGTAAGTGCAAAAATACCATCAGCATTCGTAAGTGAAGCAACAGCTATAGCAGGAAGTGTTGTAACACAAAGCAAAGATACTTGAATGCCTTTATCTTTTAATGTTGCATAAGCATTCGTTGCAAGCTCTTGATCGTGTTTGTCATCTTCAATATTTAATTTAAACTGCAAACCACCTAAAGCATTGATTTCATCAACTGCAATCTCAGCACCATATTTAACAGCTTCACCATATTCACTAGCAGGACCAGTTAATGGTCCAGATCCACCAATTACTATGCAGTTTTTATTTTCATTTTCTCCACATCCAGTCAAGGACAAAATTAACGCTAAGCTTAATAAAGTCACAAATAATTTCTTCATACACATTCCCCCTTCAATAAAATAAAAGATGAGCTTTTGTAATATCAAACCCATCTTTTTTTATTATTCAATGGCTTATATTACTTTTAATTAACGACTATGCAAAAAATATCATTCTACGTAAGACTAAAAAATCGTTAATAATAATAGCCAACTTTTCAGCAATCAAATAAGTAAAATTATGTAAATTTTTAATCATAATTTGTCCCCTTTCTTGCTTAATATTAGTTTAAACACTGCATAATCTACTGTCAATATAATTTTTGGTTAATTTTATATTTTTTCACTAGTTTATCTGTGTTAATAGCAAACAAAATAAAAAGTGGTCGGAAATAAATTTCCCAACCACTTTGTTTGATATTATAACTACTCTAAAATGATTTACAATCAACTATTTAATAGTTGCATGCATGAAATACTTATATCCTAATGGGTTAGAATAGAAGCCATTTACTTTTGTAGATAGCATGTATAAATCAGTATAGAAGTACAATGGACAAATACATCCAGTAGACATTAACATGTCTTCTGCTTTATGCATTAATGCCATACGTGTTACAGAATCTTTTTCTGCCTTAATTAATTTAACTAGAACATCGAATGTTTCAGACCATTTACCGTTAGTAACTTTTACATCAAAGCCTAAATCAGTTAAGTCTAAATCGTACATTGCTAAATCAGCGTGTGCACCCTTACCGAATTGAACATCGTTGTTACCAGAATCAGATGTCCACATATCAATGAAACATACTGGATCATTGTAGTCAGCTACCCAACCATTACGTGCGATTGAGTAAGCGCCATCTTTACGAGTATTTAAGAATGTATTCCATTCTTGGTTTTCAAGATTTAATGTAATACCATAAGTTGCGAAAGCAGCTTGGATATATTCAGCAATAGCCTTATGAGCATCAGAAGTATTGTATAAGTAAGTCATTGATGGGAAATCAGTGAATTTTTTAGAAGCTTCATCAAATGTATAATACTTCTTTAAGATTTCAATTGCTTTTGCAGCATTTGTTTCTTGAGCTTCAACTCTTACATCATAGTAACCAGCGAAGTCAGCGTTTTGTGTATAACCGCGAGCTGCATTCATATAGAATTCAGAACCATCAGCATCAGTCATACCCATTGCAACGAATGAAGAAGCAGGAACTTGTCCACCTTGAGTAATATCGTTAACAATGTGGTTTCTATCTAGAATCAAGCATAATGCTTGTCTGATTTCAGCCTTAGCCTTTTCAGCTTCAACACCTGTTAAAGTTGAGCCTTCAGGTAAAATGTTTTCATTGATATTCCAACAAGTATAATATGTACCGATTTGTCCTTCAATGAAGAATTCATCAGCGTTGTTTGCCTTTAAGTTAGCAATTTCATTTGTAGGAACATCATCAATCATTAACCAGCTACCGTTTTGGAAGTTAGCTAACATTGCATTTGTATCATCTGAAAGATAGAAGTCAATTTCATCAATTGTTACGCTATCCTTATCGATGAAATTTTCATTTTTCTTTAAACAGATTAATGAATTATGACCCCAGAAATCAATGTAGTAAGGACCGTTGCATACGAATGTTGAAGCTTTTGTAGACCATGCTTCGTTTTCAACAATGTCTTTTCTTACAGGATAATAAGCTGGGAATGCCATTAATTCGTTCCAGTATGGTAAATCAACTGGTAAAGTTACACTAATAGTCTTAGCTTCATCATTTGCAACTACTGCTAAATCATCAGGATATCCTGATACTACTTCAAACATGTAACCATAGTCAGCTCCTAATGCAGAAGAAGCTGCACGTTTCCAAGCGAATTCAAAATCGCTTGCCTTTAATTCTTGTCCATCACTCCACTTTAATCCATCGCGTAATGTATAAGTGTAAGTAACAGAACCATCAGCGTTTTCAACTGGTGCAGTTAATTCCTTAGCAGCATCTGCTTTGATAACTAACTTACCATTTTCCTTATCCCATTTAGCTAAGCCTTGGAATAAGTGAGCACATAATGTAGCACCATCAACTGCAGAGTTAAGTGCAGGGTCGATAGTGTCAGGCTCAGAAGCGATACAAACTGATAGTGGGTTCTCTCCAGCTTCGTGCTTGCTCTTTTCTGATGAACCACATCCAGCTAAAGAAACTAGCATTAATGCTGAAAGAAGAACTAGTAATACTTTTTTCATAACTCTTCCTCCTAAAATGTATATCTAAACATTTATCAACAAATGTTAAGACCTATGATCTTCGTCAACTTTATGGCAAGCTACGAAGTGGCCAGGTTTATATTCTTTAAACTCTGGCATTGATTGCGCACACTTTTCTGAAGCATAAGGACATCTAGTCCTAAATGGACAGCCACTTGGTGCATTAAGTGGAGATGGGATATCACCCGATAAAATAATACGTTTATTTTCTCTTGCGATTTTTGGATCAGGCATTGGCACAGCTGAGATAAGAGCTTGAGAATATGGATGAAGTGGATGATCATAAATTTCATCAGCATCAGCAAGTTCAACAAGTTTTCCTAAATACATAACTGCGATTCTATTAGATATATGTCTAACAACCAATAAATCGTGAGCGATAAATAAATATGTTAACCCAAATTTCTCTTGTAATTCATCAAACATATTGATTACTTGAGCTTGAATCGAAACATCTAGTGCAGATACAGGTTCGTCACAAACAATAAATTCTGGATTAACTGCTAATGCTCTAGCAATACCAATTCTTTGTCTTTGGCCACCAGAGAATTCATGAGCATATCTAGAAGCATGTTCAGAGTTTAGTCCAACATGATCCATTAATTCTAGAATTCTTGCACGTCTTTCTTCTTGTGTTTTGTACATATGATGAACATCTAATGGTTCACCAATAATATCAGCAACCGTCATTCTTGGATTCAATGATGAATATGGGTCTTGGAATACCATAGTTGCTTTTTTACGGAATTCAAGAACATCTTTTTTAGTTTTGATAGACTTACCGTTAAAAATGATTTCACCATCAGTAGGTTTATATAAATGTAGAATTGTTCTACCAACAGTAGTCTTTCCACATCCAGTTTCACCCACAAGTCCTAATGTTTCACCTTTATTAATAAAGAATGAAACATCATCTACGGCTTTAAGTTGTCTAGTCTTTAATAATCCATCATTTATATCAAAATATTCTTTTAGATGTTTTACTTCTAGAAGGGGCATTTTCTTTTCACTCATTATTTGTCTCCTCCTTCTAAAATAATTTCACCAGAATCAATTCCCTCTTTAACATTCATCCAACATGTTGCTTGATGATCATCATTTATTTGCATACGTTCAGGCATCGAATGTAAACATATTTTCATTGCATTTTCACATCTAGGTGCAAATGGACAACCCTTTGGCATATTCAATAAATCAATTGGCGTGCCAGAAATTGGTCTTAACTTTTTGCCCTTTGTCTTCATAGTTGGGATTGATCTTAATAATCCCTTTGTATATTCATGTTTAGGATTGTAGAAAATTTCATCTGCAGTTCCTTGTTCACATATTGAACCAGCATACATTACGATTACTTCATCACAAATTTGGGCAATAACTCCTAGGTCGTGAGTAATCATAATAATTGCCATACCTAGTTCTTTTTGCAAACTTATCATTAAATCAATGATTTGAGCTTGAATTGTAACATCAAGTGCAGTTGTAGGTTCATCAGCAATCAAAATATCAGGTTCACATGCAAGTGCCATTGCAATACCTACACGTTGCCTCATACCGCCAGAGAATTCATATGGATATTGATTCATTCTCTTTTCTGGTTCGTTGATATTAACAAGCTTAAGCATTTCAATCGCTCTTTCTTTTGCTTGTTGTTTATTACGATTTGTATGAAGCAAAATTGCTTCCATTAGTTGATGGCCAATTGTATATGTTGGGTTCAAAGAAGTCATTGGGTCTTGGAAGATAATAGATATTTTATTACCTCTTATAGTTCTCATGACCTTTTCACCAGAACCAACTAATTCTTTATCGTCAAATTTAATTGATGATTCGGGATCAATTTCACCAGTTGCAGCTAATATTTGCATAACTGAATATGCAGATACTGATTTTCCAGAACCAGATTCGCCTACAATACCTAATACTTTTCCTCTTTCAAGGTTATATGACACTCCATTAACTGCTTTTACATCGCCAGCGTCTGTATGGAATGTTGTATGCAAATTTTTAATCTCTAAAAGTGGCATCTTCATTCCTCCTTACGCATTTAATTTAGGGTCGAAGGCATCTCTTAAACCATCGCCAAATAAGTTAAGTGATAATACAATCAAAGAGATAACTATAGCTGGTATAACCAAACGATATGAATAACTGCTCATACCATTTAAACCTTCAGAAGCCAATGAACCAAGTGATGGCATTGGTGCATTAACACCAAGTCCTAAGAATGAAAGATAACTTTCGGTAAAGATAGCACTTGGAATCTGCAATGCAGTAGAAATAATAACTACTGAAATACAGTTTGGAATTAAATGCTTTTTAATAATCCAACCAGCTTTAGCACCAGTTGCTTTAGCACTAAGAACATATTCTTGTTCTCTCAAAGATAATATTTGTCCACGAATTAAACGCGACATTGATACCCAATACAATAGAGCGAATACAATAAACAAACTAATGATATTGGAACCAATCTTTTCAAATATCGTTCCTTGAATTGCTGTATCTAAACTCGTTTGTTTTAATACAGAAGCTAATAAAATAATCATCAAAGTATCTGGAAGAGAATATACAATATCAACTATTCTCATAATAATTAAGTCAACTTTTCCACCACAGTATCCAGCAATAGAGCCAACTGTAATACCGATTATTAATACAATAATTGATGCAAAGAATCCAATTGAAAGTGATATTCTAGTTCCATATACGATACGAATGAAATAATCTCTTCCTGCAGAATCAGTTCCGAATATGTGTGGGAACACCTTTTCTCCAGAATCAATTAATGCTTGTTCAGTTGTTCCATATGTGAATGGAGATAAATTTGCATATGAAGGATCAACAGGTTTTCCAGGTGTAACACCTAATTGTTGTTCATATCTATATGGCCAAAACATTGGAATGAAAATACTTGCTAAAGTAATAATTATAATGATAATCAAACTAGCAGTAGCTACTTTATTTTTTAAGAATCTCTTACAACCATCTTTAAAGAAAGTTGTAGATGGTCTCATTTGTACAATATATGACTTTTCTTCTTCAGTAGCAGGAAGAAATTGGTCAACATCTATATGCATCGAAAATGGTTTTTTTGCCATAACTATTCCCTCCTTACTCTAAGTTAATACGTGGGTCTACCACTTTATATAAGATATCTGAAACCAAATTCATAGTAACAATCAAAACAGCAAGAACAATTGTCGTCCCCATAATTAACGGATAATCACGATTAGTAATACTATTAACAAAATCTCTTCCTATTCCAGGAACAGAGAAAATCTTTTCAACAACTAATGAACCAGTAACGATATTTGCAATTAATGGTCCAAAATATGTAATAACAGGAATTAATGAATTCTTTAAAGCATGCCCAAAAATAATTTTCCATTTTGGCACACCCTTTGCTTTTGCAGTTCTAATATAGTCTTGTCCTAAAACATCAAGCATGCTTGAACGAGTCAAACGAGTGATGTATGACATTGGTGATAAAGATAATGTAATAATAGGAAGAATTGTCCCTCCAGCAGCATTTCCATTTGCAGGGAATATTTTTAATTTAACTGCTAAAAATATCAACAGTAGTGATCCCATGATGAACGATGGCATAGATACAAACGCAGTAGAGATTACCATAATTGCACGATCATAGAAAGTATTTCTCTTTAATGCAGCAATAGATCCTAATACAATACCAAACACAATCGCAATTGCGGCAGCAATAAGACCTAGTTTAATTGATACTTTCATTCCATCAGTAATGATATCTATAACCATTCTTCCTCTTAATTTCAAAGATGGTCCAAAATCAAACTTAGTAACAACATCTTTCAAATAAGTGAAGTATTGTTCAAGCAAAGGTTTGTCTAAACCATACTTGGCTTCTAATGCAGCTTGTGCACTAGCAGATATTGCCTTCTCTGACATAAAAGGTCCACCAGGAACAGCATGCATTACAAAAAATGTCACTGTAATGACAACCCATACAGTAACGATTGCAAGAATTAATCTTTTTAAAATATAAAATAAAGTTTTTGAATTCATAAATCCTCTTTAATAAGTAACATTATAATTTTAATAGAACGAAAACCCTTTTTCAATAAAATTTCACCAATTTTTCACTTTGTAATGTCATTATTTACATTCTATGAAAATTTTTTCATAAGATAGCGTTTACATTTATTAAAATAATCATACTGATCCATTTGGATAAAAAATCTAATTATCTTGGTCCAGTTAAATTAAGAGGTTGATATTTGATACAACAACCTCTTAATTTAATAATTCATGATATTAATTCCATATAACAAAAAAAGGACAAATGTCCCTTTTATTGTTTGTTATATAAAGTATCAATGATATTCATTGTTATTTCTAAACAATGAAGCGAAACATCATTTATTTCTTTCCAGAATTCTTTAGCACCACCTGTTATACTATCGGATACAGCTTTTAACAATAAGCAAGGAACTTTATTATTCTCACAAGTTAAAGCAATACCAATAGCTTCCATATCACATACATCACAATTAAAATTCTCGTGTATATATTTTTTATCTTCTGCCTTGGCAACGAACTTATCACCAGATGCTATTGTTGCCCTTTTTATTGTTGGATCAACTTTAACAACCTCTTCGACAAGCTTCTGGTCAGTATATACATAAATATCATCATGCTCTGGTAACTGCCCTATTTTTAAATTCATAAATTCTGATGCATCATATCTATAATGAACAATTTTATCAATGACCACTATCTTTTGAACCTTCATTTCCTCAGTCAATCCACCAACAACGCCAAAGTCTACTATTACATCAACATTACACTTGTCTATCAATACCTGTGTGCCTGCACTTGCGTTAATTGTACCCATACCACAATGCATGATAAATAGTTTAACATTATTATCATCGACTTCAAATAATTCAAATCCACTTGGAGCATCAATGCTTTTCATGTTTCCATACTTTTCGAAAATTGCGTGCGTTTCTACAGCAACAATCATTCCTATTTTTACCATAACGTTGTTCCTTTCACTTTATTTATAATTGAGATAACAAAAAAAGTGGTCTAGTTGCTTTAAATTAACAGTTCTATATTCAACAATTAAATCTTTGCCACTATGTATTAGATTAATTGAAATCAAGATTCTTCATTTTTTCTTTTTGAATAATTTTTACATATTCACCAATTGGCATTGGCTTATAGAAATAATAACCTTGAATATAATCAATACCTTGCTTAACTAATTCTTCATACTGTTCTTTTGTTTCAACACCTTCAGCAATAACTTTCAAATCATTATCGTGAGATATTTTAATTACTGTTTGAACAATTTTCTTAGCTTTATCATTTTCAAAATAAGCCCAAACCATATGCATATCTAATTTAATGTAGTCTACTGGGAATGTAACTAAGTAATTTAGATTAGATTCACCATTTCCAAAATCATCTAAAGAGAAACCAAAACCATAATCAGTCAATGCTTTGATGTTCTTTTCAATGTTTGCCATTTTATTAATAAAACCAGATTCAGTTATTTCATAATTTAACTTAATAGGATTAACATTATACTTTTTAGCAATTGAAATAATCTTACTTGCCATATCTGCTTCTTCGCAATGAGCAACAGATAAGTTTATATCGATTGAATCAAATAAATCTTTTGTTTCTGGATTTGAAAAAATTCCACATACTTTTTCAGTCATACGACATCCAATGGCGATATCCAAACCACATTTCTCTGAAATAGGAATAAATTGATATGGAAGCATATATTCTCCATCTTCCCTTCTAATACGGCAAAGTGCTTCAGCCGAAATTATTCTATTATCTTTTACAGAATAAACTGGTTGAACGAAGGCCTCAACTCTGTCGTCGTTAATTGCTTCAATAATATCGTTTTTAACTTTATCTTCCGTTTTTAATCTAATTACTTCATCCTCATCAATTTCAAATAATACATTATGTCCAAGAACAACTTCTTTTCTATCTTCTTCAATTTCAAGATATGACATTAATTCATCACCATCATCAAATAAAATTACGTTTTCCAAGAAAATACTTATGCTTTTAAAATATCTCTTAAAAGAACATTCTTTATAATAATTCTCTATTAGTTCTTTAATAATTCTTTTATAAAAATCATATTCATCAATATTGCTACAAACAGCTACTATTTCTTCTTCTTCTGTAATGAATACAATAGTGTCCTTTAATTTGTTTAAAGTATTAATTAATGAATGTCTTAATGTTTCCATACGATCAACATTAACTACTGTTTTATCAGTATCTTTTAGTGCAATATAAACTACAAAGTTGCTATCTTTTAATTGGCATAATCTATTTAAGTATTTAATGATGTAATTATTTTTAAAACAATTATATTTATGATTGTAGTGATTTAATGGATTTTCAACAATCGCAAACATAACAAGTAGCGATAAAGATATTGCAATACTTACAACACCCGTAATTGTTGTAAAGAATTTGCTAACGGTACTACACGTCCATAAAACTATAGAAACAATATAACTTACACGATACCATTTGTTCATTCGTTTTCCAAATGCAACAATACATACAATAATTGCGACAAGGTATACAAAAGCACATACATAAGCAATATCAAATGATAATCCTGAAATTTCTAAGCCCTTGCTTAAACCATCATATACAACTTTAATTTCTAGTGGAAGAATAGAAATCAAAATTGTGTTAATCATTGGAGCAAATATTGAATATTGATTAAATTTTTCAACAAATTTTGCAGAAAATGTTTTACCTACAATATATGAGAATTCAAAATAAAATGAAATAACAAGCGAAAACAAGAATACTTTTCTCAATATGATTTTTACTTGATAATCAAGTATATATGAATATGAAAAATAAGTAGATATCAAATCAAATACGATTGATAAGAAAGTAAATATCATCATACCAATAAAAGCAGTATTGTCATCCAAATTAATTTTCTTCGGAATAAGCCAACAAATTAATGTAACTAAAAATATAAATAAAGAAATTCCTTGAACTGTAGCCATTATTTGTCGTTACCTCCTTCCAAAGATTTATTAATAAATGTTTCATCATCATATTTAGCAACTGTTTGTACAATTGATAAATAAACACCACATTTTTCAGCAATATCTAATACATTCTTTTCATCATCGCCAACGATAATAACATCAAAACTCAAAGAATGAGCAAGATCAGCAATATCTTTTATAATACTCAAAGCTTTTTTATTACTTAGTGCATTCTTTGACATTGAATCATCAAATTTAACAAAATCAATTGGCAAATCAACAAAATAATTTAAGTTTGCTTCACCTTTACCAAAACCAGCTATTGCAAATTTAACACCATGTTTTTGTAGTTCCTGAATATTTCTTAAAAGAACATCTTTGTTCGCAATCATATCAATGTTTGTAATTTCAACACAAGTTTTGCATAATATCAAATCATTATAATCAAAAGCTTTTATATATTCTTCAAAGTAACGTTCAATTTCAAGTTCTTGAACGCTTGTATGCAAGAACACATATTTTAGTTTATTGTTCTTATTCGCAACAACCTTATTTATTGTTCCTTTAACATTTTGGAATTTGACTATTCTAATTTCTTTTAAAAGATTGTACTTTACCGCCAATTCATAATAATCTTTTGTCGATAAAATATGTCCATCTTCCAATTTAATATTTGCATATGCTTCAACATAAACACCATCGTCCATAGTGTTAATAATATTTTGATAATCTACAAAAATATCTCCTTTTTTTATTGCATAATCAATTTGTTCAACTCTTGCAAATGTATCTTTATAATCAACAATGATGTCTTCTGTAATTATTATTTCAGAATAACTATCAGCCTCATTAATGCTAGCCAAACGATATGTATCAAAAATTGATCTTAATGTTTTATATGATTTAGCTGCTTTAACATCAGGGAAAATAATTAATGAAACGAATAGTTTTATTTGAATATTACTTTCTTCTATTTTTGCAACTTGTTTTTTAACAGATTCTTTAATGTATTCTAATTCTTCAGGATTATTTGAAACAACATATATTTCGTTTGTAACGCCTTGATAAAATTTTAGATTTTTATTTTTCTTATCATCAATTAAATTTTTTTGAATATTTTTAACATATTCTAAATTATCAAGATTTTTAATCCTAATATTAATCATCATGCAAGATTGATTTAATTGTTTGCTTATAACAGTTTGAACATATTTTTTAAGTGTTTCATAATAAAAACTATTTGTGTCATAACTATAACTGCTTCCAGGGTTTTCTTCGCATAGGAATAAAAACATAATTCCTACAGCCATAACTATACTTACAACTGGTAAATGATAAACTTCAATCGTCGCTCTTTGAAATACAAAAGACAAAGCATATAAAGCAATCCAAACAGCAAAGACAAATCTCGACCATTTTATAAGATATTTTTTATTAATTAATATTACAAATATCAATAACGAACACATCAGCACCATTATTAACATTTGTAAAAATGGAGCTTGAATAAATTCACTGATACCACTTATTTCACTAATTGTTGAACAATCTGGATGGAAACTATAACCAACTGGAACAGCACATATAATAAGTCCACAAACAGCACATATTATTAACCATAATTTGCTTTTACTTCTAGTTTTATCAACAGTAGATATTTTCCTATCTACATATAAGCCCATTGCATATAAATAAAATACTGTAGATGCTAAATAAACTTTTATTGTTAATAAAATTTTAAAATCAGAAGTTTGGATTGGGTATGGAGCAATCGCAAATTGACAAGCTATATCTAATGCTGAACTAATTAAACATGCAAATATCAATAAAGTGAATACTGACTCATTAAAAGTACCTGTTCTTTTATGAACAGACCATATGATTAAGATAAAGATAGTTAATAAAATTGCGATACCTTGAGTTAAATAATGCATATGTCCCCTTTACTTTCTTCTGTCGTAATTAGTAGCCTTATAGAAGTTAGCTTTACTCTTGTACATTTCTTGATCGGCTATGATATATAGTTTTTCAGGATTAATATATGGATAGTCTTTAGAACGAGCATAACCTTTAGATATAGTTAGTTCTTTTATCTTGTCATTTACGAAATTACGACATAATTGATCTATCTTGTCATAAGACTTCTTAAATGAATCAAAATCTTGATATGTTATTATTACAAATTCATCACCACCAATACGAGATACTAATTCTGCATCCGCAAAAGAATCACTGATTGCTTTAGCAGCAGCTTTAATTAAAATATCGCCGTATTCATGACCATATGTATCATTAATTGTCTTTAATCTATTAACATCTAATGAAACAACAATCATTTCCAAATTTGTTAAGCCTAGTTTTCTTAAATAATTTACAACCAACTTATAATATGCACGATTACTAACACCCGTTAGTTCATCACGATATGTTAATAATTTTGATTTAATTTCATTAATTCTAATATTAGAGAAAATATATATTGTGATTAATGTTTCAAGTAAGAATGAAATAAAGAAAATCAACATAAAGTTCTCTGTATATACTCCAACATATATTTGATTTATTGGTGTACAGAACAATATGAATATTGCAATAATAAAAGCAATACAAGTTCCTAATGCAACACTATATTCAATAATGAAGAACATCAAAGACGGAATAGAAAATAGCCATAAAATGCTATTACCAACAAGTCCGCCTTGAGCATCCAAGAATATCGTGCCAAAAAACATAGCAGCAGCAGCAATTGTATCAGTAATAAAGTATGTCTTTGAGTATCTTAATGAATACATACTTACAAATAGAGACATTATTACCGCAAGATAAACACCAATCTGTTCGCCATTATAATATGAAACATTAAATGCAGCATTAACGATAAAAATAAATGCAATTATAGTAAAAGTAATAAATCTTTTATTTTTGGCCCTTTTAATCTCATTTTTCGTAATAAAACGGCCAAGATTTAAATCTCTATATTTTTTTAATATGCTTCTAGTGCTTTCTTTAGTGTTAGCGCTTTTTTTCATCATTCACCATAATTATTATTAAATGCAATACTTGAAGCTATTGCAGGACATGCATATTTGATATAGTCATCATCAATATCTACGAAGAAATCAAATGATAAGAAATACTCACCACAATTAATTGTGATATCGTAGTTTGTTTCAAGTTCTCCTTCATCATCTTCGTCATATATTGAAACTAAAACATTTTGTTTATTGCCAAATCTATCAACGAAATTATGTATATTGTATGTTCTCATTTCGTATTGTTCACTAAGTTCTTCTTCAGCGAAATCAACATAATTGTCATATTCTGAATCCCACATATAAATATTTAAACTTGGATATTCTTCACTATCTCTTGGAATAAATTTCGCAATAGCATCATCTGTTATTTCGCTTTTTATTAAAGTTCCATTGTCATAGCCGATTGGAAGATCAATAGTCCATCCTTCTGCTGCAAGTGGCATGTGAATTGATATCAACCAAAATTGTGCTTGGACAACATCTTGACCATCTAAAAAATAATAGTTTTGTGTGTAATATGGTTCATCATAATCATTTGGATGGTACGCCATAAAATAACCATAATGAAAATCATTATCTACTTCCCAATTATCTTGAATAGATATTTCATAATTACCATTATCAAAATAATTTTTAATTTCATCTTCCATTATTTGTTCAAGAGTTTTGCCATCATTATGAAAACGATAAAGAACTAACATATTTCCATCATCGTATAAATATGCATTAGTAACATACTTTTGTTTATCATTTGCTGTCTCAAATTCTGCTTCAACAAACCTAGTAGTTGAAGAATATGAAGGTAGTCCATCACCAAGGCTAACTACATATTCCTTTTTAGAACATCCTGTCAAATTTAAGCAAAGGAATAAGCAAATTAGTAATGTAAAATACTTTTTCATAGATATTTAAATTATACAAAAGTTTTTTTGCATTAAAAAGGACAAAACACATATATTTTGTCCTATTTTCAACATTTTTTAAGTAATTTTATGCTATTTTTGTTCAAATTTAAGGAATTTCGCAAGCCCCGTAGCATTTAGAATATCCATTATTCCTTCATCAACATTGTTAAGCAAAAGTTGTTTGCCTAAAGCTGACATTCTTTTGTGGATGTCTAAGACTACTCTTAGTCCAGCACTAGAAACATATTGAGTGTTTTTCAAGTCAAAAACAATCTCATCGTAGTCTTCAGACAAATCATCAATGAATGCACTTACTTCTTGTGCAGATTCAGAATTAAATTTGCCTTCAATTCTTAATGTAATTCTTTTACCATCTACAACTTTTTCAATATTCATATTTGTCTCCTCTTTACTTTATTTCAAACTCAGCTATTGTAATATCATCGTTTTGTTCATTACCATTCACAAACACACTTATGTCATCTAAAACAGAATTAGCAATGAATTGTAAATCTTTATCTTTAATAGTATTGATAAAGTTTAATAATCTTTCTTCACCGTATAAAGCATCATCGCCTCTTGTAGCTTCAATAACACCATCAGAATACAAGAACAGTTTATCACCTTTACTAAATTTAATTTCTTGTTTTGTGTATTCTATATCATTCATTCCGGCTAAAAATAAATTTGCATCTACTTTTAAATATTCAAAGTTTCCGTCTTTTCTTTTCAACAACGGAGGACAATGTCCTGCATTTGCAAATGTTAGAGTTTCCTTTTCTAAATCAATTATGCCAAAGAATGCAGTAACAAACATATTTTCATTATTGCCATTACATAATGTGTTATTAATTTCAGAAAATGCATTATGAGGAAGATAACCATGACGAGCAAAGTTATTAATTAAAGTTTTTGTTTCAACCATAAACAAAGCTGCTGGAACACCCTTATCAGATACATCGCCGATTACAATGCCAATCTTATTGTCATCTATTTTAAATAGATCATAAAAATCACCACCAACATGTCTTGCAGGCATTGTGAAACCATATGTATTATAATTATCACCTTTCGGAAATGATGATGGAAGCATATTCTTTTGAATGATTGACGCGAAAACTAATTCACCATTCATTTTTGTATTTTGTTCTGTAATTAATTTTTGTTTATCAATCATTGTTTTTCCCGCATCACAAACAGATACACATGTTGCTAATATAACTACATATAAAATAATAATTGGAAAAACAGTAAAATATAAAATTCTAGCTGTATATATAGAGGTATCAAATTTAACACCCTTTAAGGCACGGAATAAATTACCAGATACAGTCATTGATACGCCTTCAGGAAGTACAACCAAATTTAAATCTGGCGAATTAGCATAGTTATAATATGCAGAATATGTAAATACTACGACTGTTGTAATAGAAATTATTAGGCCAATAAATATTGTGAAGCTTTTTGAATAATATCTACATGATAAACATAGCGGAATAATTGAAAATAATGCTGCTACTGCTGAAGTTGAAAATAACGAAAATGTTGATGTTGTTAAGAGGAACTGACATAACAACATATATTTAATCCACTTTCCTCTTGCTTTAAAAATAAGGCAAATAATTACAGATACAATAGCAACCACAATAATAATGATGTATAGCGTTTGAAGATGTGGAACATCTCCAACAACACTATCTGTATAAAACATAGAAAAAAACAAAATTGTCAAGGCAAACAAACCCAAAATAGCACATGTTAGATAATTGGCTTTTATTTCATTCTCTTCATACACATCTTTAAATGCAGTGTTATTGTTCATTACATTTCCTCATCATCTTCTAAATCAAAGAAGCCTAATGTTTTAATACTGTTGATTGCTTTAATAATATAATCATTATCAATAATATTCCAAGAGAAACCTAATCTATACAGTATTGATGCTGTAAAACGATTGTCTGTTTCAACAGGATGTAAATCAGGTCTATCGTTTGTCATCAAACCAGATAGTTTAGAATTAATCTTTTCATCCGCTAGAAGACGATGATATTCATCGTAATATTCTTTGTCTTCTAGTCTTTCAATACTCAAGCCACAATTATTCATTGATTCAATCAATTGATATTCGTCTATAGAATATCTATTATCTGCATTGAAAGCAGTGAATTCATCATTAGTTCCTGCTAAAAGAACTACCGCTTTAGCAGTTAAATCAATTGGTGAGAAGCCAATCTTATCAGTTGAGTGTGATACTGGACATTTGCCAATAGTCGCAAATCCTCTTAATCCATTCAAGAAAGCATTTGTGTTCATGTTGAATTGGAACTCGCCATCAGATGCTCTACCCATTAAGTTTCCAACTCTAATAACTTTTCCTCTTAGTCCTTTTTTAATTCCTTCAAAGACTTTTAATTCACCATGATATTTAGAAATGATATATTTGTTACCAATATCATCAACCACAAATAATTCATTTTCATGCATCTTCTTACTAATTCTATATGTTTCTTCATTATGCATTCCAGGAATTGAAGTTGTAGATATTTGTGTCATTGCAACATTTCTAGATAGCGCAATATTAACTAAATTTTCAACACCACTAACATTAATCTTTTCCAAAATGTCATCAGCAGCATAATGTTTAACACAAGCAGCACAGTTGATGATTGTATCAAATTTAATATCTTTAATAAGATCAACTAAATTGTCATCAGTAATATCACCATCTATTATTGTGATTCTATTTTCAAATTCTTCATCAAATGTATCATCGAAATAATACATTACAAGTTTCTTCAATCTTTCTAACGCTGAATCATATTTTCCTTTTCTCGCAAGACAATAAATGTGTCCTTTTTCACTATTAATTAATTCAGCTAATACATGAATGCCTAAGAAGCCTGTTGAACCGCACAAGAAAACATCACCTAGTTCATGTCTATTTAACTTATCTGCATATTCTAAAGTATTGTATTGCAGTATTTCTTTATATGGTGAATCTTCATCATCACTAGTGTTATTAGTATCGATAACATTAACTCTTCTAGTGCCTTCAATGAATTCAGCTAATAATTCAGGTGTTGGGTTATCAAAGATATTTTGATATTGAACATCTATATTCATTGACATTAACTGCATTGTAACTTTGGATGCTGAAATAGATGTTCCGCCCATTTCGAAGAAATTATCGTTAACATAGAATTCTTCTAAGCCCAAAGCGTTCTTGAATATTTCACATAGTTGTTCTTCTAAAGATCTCTTTGGAGCACGCTTAATTCTTTCCTTTTTTTGAATTGTTATTTCAGGAAGTGCTTTCTTATCAATCTTTCCACTTGCGTTAAGTGGCATTACATCAAGTTGCATAATTGCGCTTGGAACCATGTAATAAGTTAAACTTGTTTTTAAATATTTTGTAAGATCTTCAATATCAATAGTAGTTTCAGCAGTAAAATATGCAGCCAAATAATCTTCAGAACCATTGTTTCTTACAATAACTTTTGCTTGGTTGATTCCATCATATGAACAAATGCTCTTTTCAATTTCATCTAATTCAATACGATATCCTCTTAATTTAACTTGATTATCATTTCTACCAAAGAATTCTATTTCACCATCAGCATTTACTCTCACTATATCGCCACTATGATATGCAGGGATGCCATTCAACGAGAAGAAAGCTAACTTATTCTTTTCTGGAAGATTAATATACCCTCTTCCTACACATTCGCCACAAATTATTAACTCACCATTAGCGTATGGTGGATTAATATTTCCATATTTATCAATTACATAAAACTTAGTATTTCTTGCAGGACCACCAATAGTTATATTGTTGCCACTATTTAATTTCTTACAACTACAAGCAATTGTGCATTCAGTCGGACCATAGCCATTGTATATATTTATATTTGGGGATAATCCTTTTAACTTCTCAAATAAACCATTAGGGAATGCTTCTGCACCAAGAAGAAGTGTTCTAACATTTTTCATGTAAGATGCAAAATCATTAATATCAATCATATTAGTGATAAATGTTGGTGTACATATAATAGTGTTAACTTTATAGTTATTTAATAATTGAATTAATAAATTTGGATTATGGATTTCATCTTCAGTTGCCATAACTAAAGTATCGCCATGACACAATGAAGAATAAATTTCATATATCGACATATCAAATGATACAGATGCAAATGAGCTTGAAACTATATCTTCTCCAGGAACGTTATATATTTCGTTTACTATTTCGGCAGTTTGAATAAAGTTAGAAACATTATGATGTTCAATCATAACTCCTTTTGGTGTGCCAGTTGATCCAGATGTATAGATACAATACGCCAAATCATTTGGATGAATATCAACATTAGGATTACTTGAAGCATAAATATTCATCAAATCATCAATAGTAATAGTCAAGTAATCATTATTGATATTAAATAAATCCTTACGTTCTCTCTTTATATCATCACTTGTGATTACATATTTACAATTAGAATCTTTTAGACAATATTCAATACGATCATCTGGATAGCTTGGAAGCATTGCTAGGAATGCTCCACCTGCTTTTAATATACCTAGTTCAACTACAATTAAATCTACAGTTCTATCTAAAACAATAGATACGATGTCATTATTTTTAACACCAGATGATATCAAATAATGAGCAACTCTATTAGCTCTTAAATTTAATTCTTCATATGTCAATGATTCATTTCTACATATAAGTGCAACTTTATTAGGATTATTAATTGCAACTTCTTCGAATAATTTACCTAATGAAATATTTCTAAATTGTTTATCAGTATCATTCATTCTATCAATGAAAGTCTTAGAATGATTATCTAAGATACTAATATCTTTAACTTTATTTGATGAACACAAATTATTAGCACATTCAACAAAACTATCAATTAAGCATTGCATCATAGTTTCATTAAACATATCTTTTTTATAATTAAGAGTAACATTATATCTGCCTTCATTAATGCTTACTTCAAATGTTATTGGAGCCTTTGCTTCATCATTTAAAGAATCATAATATTCTATAACACTATTCTTAATCTTTTCTTTACCAAAGTTTTCACCTTGATAAACAAATAAAACATCAGATTTAAGATTATATTTATTTGAAATATCCACAAATGACATACAATCATAAGTCATATTGTTCAATAATTCTTTTTGTACAGAATCTACAAGTTCATCACTAGTTATCTTATCGTCAAACCTTACAACAACAGGTAATGTCTTTACTAACATTGCAACTACATTAGCTAATCTCGAATCATTTCTACCGTTGTAGATTGTAGTATATACAACCTGTTGTCTATTTATAAAATGCGATAAGACAATAGAAAATACTGAATTGAAATAAGCATTTTGTGTAAAGTTATGTTTCTTACAATATTTATTTACTGAATCAATATCAATCTTTAATGATTCTTTGATTGTTGAAGGTCCAGCGCCATTATCTATAGCGTCTTTGCACTTATTTGGAAGACAATCAACTTCAGCGTCTAAGAATAATTGATCATAGTATCCTTTAGCTTTGTCTAAAATACCGTTATTAGCTTGTTGTTTTTCATCCAAAGCAAGTTCATATCCACTATATGTTTCTGCTTTTATTTCTTTTTCTTCAAATGCTAATTCAAAGTCATTTAAGAAAATACCCATAGAAGTTCCATCAAATATTAAATGATGGAAATCCACAAATAGATAGTTACCATTATTTGTTTCAAATATTTCAAAACGATATAAAGGAGAATTCATCAATGTAAATGGTTTGATGATATCTTTAACTTTATTAATTTCTTTTGTTCTTGTAACTTTAACACTAATATTTAAATTATCATTTCTATTAGCGATAACATTCCCCTTATCATCATTAGATAATCTCATCTTTATATAAGGATGTTTATCACATACAGTTTTTAGAGTTTCAATAATCTTATAAGTTCCTACTCCATCTTTTATCTTAAATAATAAAGGAATGTTATAAGTTAATGTATTTGGATTATTGTTGCATTCTACAAATACACCTAATTGATTTGCAGTAAGTGGATAAGAAGATAGTTTTTCATATTCTTCATCAACTTTATTATTTTTCAATAAGAATTTTTCTAATGAACGAACAGTTGGGTTAGCTTGAATATCTTGAGTCTTAACTGATACATCAAATCTTTCCGCAAGTTCAACATTTAATCTTACTGTTCCAATAGAAGTTAAGCCACAATTAAAGATATCGCTATCAATGCCAAATTCATCGTGGCCTAGAATATTTTTTAAGATATCAAAGATTGCTTGTTCAACTTCATTACGTGGTTTAATAACATCGACACTCTTAAATTTTGGTGCAGGTAAGGCTTTCTTATTAACCTTTTGATTTTGGGTTAATGGAATCTTGTTTATTTGCATTATTACACCCGGAACCATATATGATGGTTTTTCAGACCTAATGAAGTTTTTGAGTCCTTCTTCATCTATAATTCCACTACTTACAACATATGCGCATAAGTATTTTTCACCACCATCATTTGTATAAGCAACAACAGTAGCATCTTTAACACCTTTGAATCGTCTAATTATTTCTTCAACTTCAGTAAGCTCAATTCTAAAGCCCCTGATTTTAACTTGCATATCACTTCTACCGACAAATTGATAATTTCCATCAGGCATAAGTCTAACAACATCACCAGTGTGATATACCCTTGAATAATCAGGATCATCACTAAACATATTTCTAGTGTAAACTTCATTTGTTTTTTCTTCTTTATTTAGATAACCTCTAGTAACATGAGGCCCAGCAATTAATAATTCACCCACACCACCTGGTGGCAATAATTTGCCATTGTTGTCGACAACATATAACTTAACGTTATCAACTACTTTGCCAATTGGAACATTTTTATATTTCTTGTCTACTTCAAATCCCGATACAAGAACTGTTCCTTCTGATGGTCCATATAAATTAAATACTTTAAATTCATTAGTTGGGTCAAATGGTGTAAGAGCCTCACCACCCATAGTTAAATATTTTAGTGTCTTACATCCGCTCATTTGTGCAAATTGTCTTGCGACTTGTGTAGTCATAACAGAGTGAGTGATATTGTTGTCATTAAAATAATCTCTAATTGCATTTAAATCTAATCTTATTTCTTCAGGAATAATATGAAGAGATGAGCCGCTTATGATAGTTGCATACATATCGTATACATTGGCATCAAAACCATAACTTGCATATGCACCAATCTTAGAATCTATGTCATAATTGAAATATTTCTTTTGCCACAAAGCTAAACATAAAACATTTTTATGTTCATACATTACACCCTTTGGTACTCCAGTCGAACCTGATGTATATAACAAAACAAATAAATCATGAGGATTGTGTTTGATTAAAGATAAATCCATTTCTTCATATAGTGTTTTTATTTCATCCACATATAATGTTTCACCCTTAAATTCGCCATTAACAACATCTCTTAATTCTCTTGTAGTAATAAGTAATTTAGCATTAGAATCAGTCATCATCAAGTTGATTCTGTCACTAGGATAACTTGGGTCTAAAGGCATATATGCACCACCTGCTTTTAAAACACCAAGGGCTGCAATAAGCATATATTCACTTCTTGGAATTAATACACCAACTACATCTTCGTGTTTAATTCCTTTTGAAACCAAATATGTAGCTAATCTATTTGTGATAATATCTACTTCTAAATATGAATATTTATTGTTCAAATAAACTAAACATTCATTATTTGGATGAAGTTGTACTTGTTCATTGAATAAATCTAGAATAGTTAAGTTTTGATTATATTCAACTTTAGTATCATTATATTTTTCAATTAAGTTATATTGTTCTATATCAATATAATCAATTTCATTTAATGTATTTGAATGCATCATTTCATCTACGACATTAAAATACATAGATGCAAAGTTTCTCATCAATGCTTCGCTATATAAATCTGCATCATAGTTTAATCTTAAATGATAACTCTCGTTGTCTTTAAATAACATTGCTTGTAATTTTCCAGCTAAGTCAGTCTTCATATAGCCTAAGTTGTATAAAGCTTGATCTTCAATCTTTACACCTGATGATAATTCAGCTTGGTATACAAATTGAATGTTATTTGAAATATCACAATCTTTCACAAGATCACTCAAAGACACTAAATCATGAGACATTGTTTCAAAGAAATCATCTTGAATGTTCTTTAAATAATCTTTAACATTGCCTTTATCATTAATTGAATAATATAAAGGAAGTGTCTTAACAAACATACCTATAGAATTAGATAATCTAGTATCGTGTCTACCATTATTTACACTTACAAAGTTTACTTCATTAGCGCCATTGAATTTAGCTAATGTATAGGCAAAAGCACCTAAGAACAATGTATTTTCTGTAATAGCATTCTTCTTTGTATAATCTTCAACAGCCCCTTTAGAAATATTTTCTTTGCAATGAATTTCTAAATGACCAGTTTCATTAGTTTGCCTTAAATCTATAATGTCGTATTGAGGTAAAGAGTCTACATCAATGCCATCAAATTTTGTAAAGAAATATTGTTTTGCTTCATTATATTTAACTGAATCAACTAATTGTTCTTCGTGTTTTGATATATCAAAGATATTTAATTCTTCATCTTTAATTTCTTTGCCGTTATAAGCATCAATTATTTGATTTAAGAACACTTGCATTGATGAACCATCAAAAATAATATGATGGATATCATAGACAAAATATGTCTTATTATCTAAATACCACAATTCAAATCTATATAATGGCCCATTAGTTAAATCAAATGGTCTTACAAAATATTTGCATTCTTGTTTTAAAGATTTTATTTCTCTTCTATTTACTACAACATCTTTGTGTTTATAATACATAAATGGTTCATTATCATTTAATCTATATGTTGTATTAAATATTTTGTGAGCTTCAACTACTTTTTTTATTGATTCTACAAATCTATCTACATCCACATCATTAGGAAGCTTGCCAATAAAAGGAATGTTGTACATCGTTGAATCTGGATTAGCAAGAGATTCAAGATAAACACCTTTTTGTGCAGATGTTGTTTTATATGCGCCATCTATAATCGCGTTATGAACAATTTGTTCAGCTTCATTATTTTCACATAGCTTCGCAATGTTCTTTACTGTCTTGCCATTAAATACAATATTAGGAGTTAAGCCTTTTATATTTGCATTCTTAATTAGTTTTAAAGTTTTAATTGAATCACCGCCTAATGCAAAGAAATCGTCATTAACGCCAACATTCTTACACTTTAGTGTTTCTTCAAAAGCAATACATAATTTTCTTTCTAAATCAGTACTTGCTTCAACATATTCTTCATGATAATCATCTGCATCAGGTGCTTTAAGTGCTAATCTGTCAACTTTATTGTTGATGTTCTTAGGAATGGCATCTAGTTTCACAAAGAATCTAGGAATCATATACGAAACTAATATTTTTGCTAATCTTTCTTTTAATACTTTTCCATTTATGTCCTTATTATCAGTTACATAATATGCAACTAAATAATTTTGCCCATCTTTATCTGCAAAACCCTTAATAACTGCATCTTTAATGTCGTCCATCTTATTTAATACAGTTTCAATTTCAAGGGTTTCAACTCTTTGACCATTGATTTTAATCATCCAGTCTTTACGGTTTACATAGACAACATTTCCATTTTCATCAATATAGCCAATATCATTACTGTGTATTATTGTGTAATCGCCATAACGATGGAATGTCTTTTTCGTTAATTCTTCATTTTTAAAATAAACTGTATCAAAAATACCTCTATAACAGATTTCGCCTTCTTGTCCTCTTGGTACTCTATTGTCTTTTTCATCTAATATTAATAATTCAATACCTTCAAATGGTTTTCCAACTGGAGTGTTTTCATATGGTTTATCTACTTTAAATGCTGAAACTAATCCAGCCTCAGTCATACCATAAGTATTAATTAATTCAACTGAATCAAAATATATGTTGGTCATTCTTTCACCACCGCATAAGAATCTCTTTAAACTTGTGTTACGTTTAGAGAAAAATCTTAAGATTTGTGGAGAAATACCACACATCGTAACATTGTTAGCTTCGAAATATTCAGCCAATTTTTCTTGAGATTTTCTTGTTTCTTCTGGAACAATATGAACTGTACCACCGTATACAATTGGCGCAAATAAAGAATTAATACAACCAATGAATACAAATTGTGTATTTATTACATATACAAGTTCATCTAAACCTTCGTATAAAACATGATATCTAACAACCATATTAGTGATATTTCTAACACTATGTAAAATGCCCTTAGGATTACCAGTTGAGCCGGAAGTATACACAAGAAGCATTGGATCTTTTCCATCAGCAAGATCAATATATTTATCGTATTTTCCTAGATCTTTAAAGAATTTTTCGTCAATAACGATCTTAGCTCCAGTTTGTTCAATTATGAAATCGGTACGATTTTTAGGATATGAAGGAAGTACAGGAACTACAACACATCCACATTTCATAATGCCAATATAAGAAATTGCATATTCAGAACATCTATCAAGATTGACAACAATAAAATCGCCCTTTTTAGCACCAAGAGAATGAAGTTTTCCAGAAACCTTATCAGACAAGATATCTATGTTTTTAAAACTAATACCTCTTTTACCATTTTGGTCAACTAAGGCTACCTTATCTTGATTCTTTATAACTGATCTTTGGAATAATTCTACATAATTCATTCAAGTACCTCTCTAACATCTATATTCTCAATCTTAAGTTCTGTATTTTCTTTTCTACACAAACATATACAATAATCATCAATGTAGTCTAATGAATCAAAATGATATGATTCATTATTTATATTTTGATTAATAGATATATCATTACCAAACATTATTTCAAAACTATTAAGTGGTGTGAGAATGCCAGTTCCAAGATTCTTCACAAATGCTTCTTTGGCAGTCCAATATTTATAAAATAAATTAGCTTGTTTATTTACATCTTTTTCAGCACATATATTTATATATTCTTTTTCATGAAAAAAAGATTTTGCGACAAGTAGATCAGGCTCATCAATCTTTTCAATATCACAACCTATATTGTGTTTAGATATAGCACATATTGTGTATTCACCACTATGAGATAAATTAAAGAAATAACCATTATGTAAAATAGGTTTATCATTACTGTAATCAATACTATTCACATCAAAATCAAGGCCAAGTTTTTTAAAACCCTCAATTAATAATAATTCTGTAAGTAAAGATAAGCACTTACTGCTTTCAAACTTATAACTGTCAACATCCTTTTTGCGATACTCAGAAACCCTGTTATAGGCTAAATTAAAAAGATGTTTGTCATTAAGGCCATTGATATTGGCGATTAATAAATAATCAATATCCATACCATTATTATAAAAGACAAACAACTAAATTAGTAATATAAACTGATATTTACTTATTTTTATCCAAATAATACTGCAAAATTCTTACGGCAGCCTGTTGGTCAATTATTTTCTTTCTCTTTTTACGCGAAACATTAGCCTCAATTAGAAATTCCTCACTATCTTTAGTAGTACACCTTTCATCTTGAAGTTCAACTTTAATATTAGTTTCGGCTTCTAAAGCCTTCTTGAATTCTATTGATAGTTTAGCTCTAGGCCCAACATCGCCATTCTCTAACAAAGGATAGCCTAACACTATTAAATCAGGCTTATATTCATTAATATATTCTTCTATCTTATCTAATGCTTCATCATAATCATCACTAGTAAATCTAATTGTCTTAACTGCTTGTGCAATTTTGCCAGTATCACTTTTAGAAACACCACAAGTAACACTTCCAAGATCTAATCCAACATATCTCATATATTAAAAAATCCTGAATTTTTAACCACAGCTTCATTATTGTATGTGTATTTAGAAAAACCAACTATCATAATAACAATACCTGCAAACACTGATCCCAATATCATGTATTCAACTTTATTTTGATTTAATAATATTGCAAGATTATAAAAAGCAACTGCATTCACAAACATTATTATTATCGTTAATAAAGGAACAAGTATTTTAGAATTATCATGATAGAAACTAGCACCACGATTTAAGATAATGAATATTGTTTTACATAAAGGAGAAACAGTAATAAAAGATGCACATATATCACACACTGTTACAAGCAAAGGTACAACAACACAAACAATATCTAGCACAAACCAAATAGCACTAATCTTAGTTACATTACAATAAAATACATAATCGGAATAAATAGGTATTATTGCCTTCCACCAAGGCATATTAGCCTTTTTAAACAATTTAATCTTAGCAATTAGTTTAATAATTAAAAGAACAAATAAAACTACAATTAAAGCAACTACTATGCCAATGGTAATACCCTTAAATATTCTATAAATCTCATCAGATGTAGACATTATTTCTCCTTATTATTAATAACTAACATCATGTCATATAAAGCTGCAGCTGCTACAACTACAACAATCATAGTTGCATAAGTTACAAACATCTTATTTTCAATTACAAATGGAACACAAAATATCATTGCCCCACTTATTTTATTTAAAATGGTATGATTGGATAAAAACTTCTTTTGTCCAATATAGAAAAACAAATAAATCGCAATTCTAATACCCAATATTACCCAAATAGCAGTAATAATATATGAAGGCAATATTTTGACAAGATGTGGCCATAATTTAATAACCATAGTGGTATAAAAGAATAAATCAGAAACCGAATCTAGTTTTCTACCAATATTTGATTCAATTTTTAAAGTTCTAGCTACAAAGCCATCTAATACATCAGAAAAACCAGAATAGATATAAGCAATAAAAAAAGGCTTACTTAATGTCTCAGAAAACAAAACAAAAAAAGTGCCTATAATTCTAGTAACAGTTATATAATTAGCTAAATTCTTCTTATCCATATACCATTATTTTACTATAAATATCTTGAAAAAAGTGCGCTAGATATGCTATTATTATTAAGCACCAATGGTGTGTTAGCGAAGTTGGTTATCGTGCCTCCCTGTCACGGAGGAGATCACGGGTTCGAGTCCCGTACACACCGCCATTGATATTTAAGCCTTATTTATAAGGCTTTTTTATTTTCGTGATAAACATTTGATCTCATTTGATCTCACTGATTGATGTGAATGAAATTAGATTCTAGATTTTTAATCAATTCATCATCATTCTTTTGCAATAGATGTGTGTAGATTTCTAAAGTCATTGCGACATTTGAATGTCCTAAGCGTTTAGAGACTGCTACAAAGTAATCAACAAAACCAATTATAACTACTCCTACAAGAACTAAAATTGGTATTATTCTGTTTATGCTCATTTTATACCTCTAATTCTTTAACCAAGATGCTAAGTCAGTAACTAATACACCTTCTATATCGTAATCAGGATGCTTAGTTCTTGCTATAAGCATCTTTGGATAACTATCTTTTATTGATTGCAATGATGCTAGTTCTCTCTCTAATGTTTTTGGATTAGTTATATCATCTGAAACTTGAATATATAGTTTTTCATCACGTTTCATAGCTACAAAATCTATTTCTTTATCATAAAGACTTCCGACGTATAGATCGTATCCTCTTCTAATCAATTCCATAGCAACTATATTTTCATATGTTCTTCCATAGTTCATATTCTTCTTTCCTAAGAAAGCATATCTAAATGAATGATCACATAAATAATATTTGTTATGACTTGTTAAATACTTTTTGCCTTTTATATCGTATTTTCTAACTTTATAGAATGCAAAAGCATTTGTTAGATATTTAAGATATGAAGTAATGGTTGCATTCGATGCTGGTAATTCAGATTTAGAAATAGCTTTTACTATCGATCTAGGTGATGTTATGTTTGAGATATTATCCATCATGAAATCACAAACTTTTGAAAATAATTCAGTTTTTCTAATTTTATATTTTTGAACTATATCTCTTACTACTAATGTATTAAATACTTCTAATAAATAATTTTGTTTTTGTTTATCGTCTTTATAAACATACGAACCAGACATCCCACCTTCAAGAACATATGCATCAAATGCTTCTTGTATATCTTTGTATTTATAGTATTTGCAATATTCACTAAATGAAAACGGATATACTTCTATTTGCAATGTTCTACCAGTAAATAGAGTTGCTAAGTCATTGTTCATTAAGAAAGCGTTTGAACCAGTAATATAAATATCATATTTCTCTTCGGCGTGGAAATTGGTAATAGCCCATTCAAATCCTTCACACATTTGGACTTCATCAATAAATAAGTAATTATGTTTACTCTTTCTATATGCGCTATGAACATATTCAATCAGTGAATCTTTGTTCATAAGTGGTCTGTTTTGATCTAGACTATAGTTTATATGAATGATGTTAGCTTTTGAATCATTTTCAGTTAAATATTCAATATATGATTCCATTAGTTTAGATTTGCCACTTCTTCTAATACCAGTTATTACTTTAATATCAGGTGTTCCTTTTGTATTAATTAATGCGTTTAAATACTGTTCTCTTTTTATTAATTTCATTGTTTTTTCCTCATCTACATTATACACTCTATTAAACAAAATTTAATTTTTTTGATTTTTGTTTAATAGACTTCCAAGTAAGCTTTTATCAATTTTATAACGTATATTAGTCATATATCGCAAAACCTGTTAATGGAACATTACTAGGATTTGCTTTTGTGAGCTCATTATCCGAGTTATGTGGTTATATATCAAGTATATAGAAAAACGCACAATCGAGGCTATTAAGCCTCGACTATGCGTTTGTAATTATGCTAGATTAATCTTTAGCTAACTAAATTCCGTAATCACTTTTTTGATCTCATTTGGGTAAAAAACACTAATTTTAACTCAACAACACTCAATGAAAAATGCGATAAATAAAGGGTTTTAGGGCATCATCATAACTAATAAAAGTTACCACATAAATCATAGAAGAACCTCCATGTAAGTACGTAGGGTTTTTTCACATTTAAGATTTATAGCAAGCTTATATAGTTTATTTAGATTTCTATCTTTGTCATTAAGATAACCAGTTAGAACTTTCTTAATTTCTTCTGCATCAATCTTATTTTTATTTATAAGAATGTCACATACTGTTTTTTCCTTTGAGTATATTTTAAAATAATCAAGTTTTGTATGAATTTCTATAATATCTGATGAATATCTATTTCCCTTTGGGTAACATAGTTTAATTGGCGGATAATCAGGAAGATTATTTATCTTTTTGTCATACGGTATAGCTACATTAATGCTTCTTGGCATAAAATTAGTATAACCATAATAGTTTGCTGCACTAAGCTTACATATAACTCCATTAGGAATAAATACACTTACATAATTAAAATCATTTACTACATCTTCATATACTTTACTTTCATATACATGACTATTAAGTTTTTCTAGTATTCCATCTTCTATAAGTTTCTTAATCCGATACCACGAAAAACCCATATAATCTAGATTTACTTTTGTATAGAAAGGTTTCTCTTTAAATATATCTATCTTTTCCATATCTAGATTATATTATCTTTTTTTATTTTTTTACTGAATATTTAAGAATATTCAGTAATTTTATCAAATATGCATTATACCAACTGTAGAATAATATAAAGTTTATTTCCGTTATCTATTGGCTTTAACCACTTTTTAGCGATTATGGCTTGCGATTCATTTAAGCTAATAAAAAGCAAGGGATTGCATCAATCTACACATCTAGCATCTATCTGCTGGAATCGCTTGCTTATATAAATATTATATTACTTTATTAACACATATTTTCTATTAAACAAAATTAAATTTAGTTCAATTAAATAGTTAATTCTGCTTTTATTGATTGCCAGGAAATTAGTGTAATATTTTTATTGTGTTCTTATGGGCTTTATAGAAAGAACTGGTTTAAATAATATGTCATTTGAACACTTAAATAATGGGTCAAGAAAGATAATATCAATGGTATTAGTATAAGTTTTATTGAATCATTCATTTAATATTATTTTCTTTTATTTAATACAGCTAACAGAGTTGAATATGCATCGTATGAAAAATCATGGTCGCCTGAAACAAATATCATAGGATTTTTAATATTATTTGTATATATTCTAATTCCTGTTGCAAATTCTGATGAAACACCACTATATGTTCCATAACCAACACTATTATTATTTCCATTATTAAACGTTGTTACGCTACCATTTTGTGAATAATTTTTTACAATTTCAACATTAGTGATTTCTTCTATTTTTATAACAGAGGTATCTGCAATAACCAATCCATCAATTGCATCTATGCCAATAGCACCATAATTCCATGACTTATCGCCTTCAATAAACTTAACAAGTTTTTTATTATAGTTAGAATAAAAGAAATCTTTTATTTCATCCATTCTTCTATTATTTTTTGATATATTTACAAATGCACTAATTATAAATACAATGCCTAATATAATAATAAATGAACCGAAAACAATGAATATTAAATCTAAAGTTTTGTACGATGATATGCTTCCATAAAATTGAAAACTAGTTCTAAATTTCTGTGAATCATATTCCATCCACACAAGCATCGCACCCGTCAATAAACAAAGTATACCTGAAACAATAAATATAACTGGATTTCTACGTCTTTTCATTTTTGCCTCCATTTAATCTACGAATTATAAACTTACTGTATCAAAATAATTATAAGCGAATCCTCTTCAATCGTTAATAAATTGAATCAGGAGTCCTGTTTTTGGCCGGTTTTACCTAAAAATAACTAACTTTTTCTAAATATAACTAATCTTGAAATGCCTATTTTAAAGACTTTTTTATACTTTGTTTTAAATTTTAGAACAGTTTTGAGAACATTTTATTTTTTATTTTTATTTTATTTTTTTAGTCCATAATCGATGAGCATTAAAGCGTGTTGTATTTATGCATACATTCATTAGTTTCAGACCTTATTACAAAAAGTTCTTTATTAACATAAGTCTATATTCGTTTTTAAGTAAAAGTTCATAATTTCGTTGATGATATATACATATTTATTGCTTATAAAAAGTTCATAATTTAACTCCAAAAAATTGAGATTCGATAATTTTCCTGTAACTTTTTACATACATAATGTTATAATTATGCAAACTAAAAATAAAAAAGCATAAATAAAAAGGAACAATAAAATGGCAAAAACACAAAAAGAAATCGATGATTTAAAAAAAGAATATACTTCTTTAAAAACTAAACTTGATGTTTTAAGTGAAGATGAATTAAAGCAAGTAGTCGGTGGCGTTTCTAATTATTTACCTGATGGCTATATTGAAGTATCTATTTGTGGTATATGTGACAATTATGAAAGTTCACCAAATCTTCCTTCATTTACACATGGAAAATGTGATGGTTGTATCTATCGTGAGCATATGCAACATGGATGGTATTATTTCTATGCTTGCAAGCACGCTAAAAACTATCGATCTCAATAATCCACTTATTATAAACTAACCACAATATATATATATATATAGGGCTGTCCAAAAATCTAAAGACTAAATTTAGAGGTTAGACAGCCTTTTTTCTTTTATCTAAACATAATAAAAAGGCCAAGAGTATCGAACCTACGACCTTAATAAGTAAATAAATAACATAAATCTAATTTGCGCTTAAATCAACTATTGTGATTTTATGTGGCGCTGTGTAGCACACACCGCCATTGAAAATCTGAACTCTTAATAAAAGGTTTTTTTAATATTCTTTATTAAATTTACAATGATACTCTTTTTTAATTCATTATAAAATTCGTAATTTTCAAGAAAACTAATATAGTGATTTATTAAAATAATTAGACATAATTAACTATTTCAACACACTTCGGCAGATAAACCGGAATTTATATTCCTATTTCTGCATAGATTTTTTCTATAAATTAAGACTTGTGTTCAATATATTGATCTATGTCATTAGGATATAGTTCTGCCCCTTCTTCTTTGATGTGACTGTATTCTCGAACTGCATCAGGATGTGTCAACAGATAGTTTCTAAATGCGATGTGCCTTTTAAGTTCTTGTGAATCTTTTGGGCATACATATAAATGGTGCTCGCGTAAGTGCTCTTTACCGTCATATTTGAATGCTTCTCGTCCATCGATGCCAAGATTCCCTTCGTGTTGATATCCGATTTTTCCCAATGACAATATAACATCCTTTAACTCGCTGTAATCTTTAATGACAACGTCAATATCAATGATAGGTTTTGCTGATAAACCCTTCACAGAAGTGCTGCCAACATGTTCAATTTCTATAGCCAATTGGCCAAGAGCGTTAATAAGTTCATCTTTTATTTGAAGGAAATCATTTTTCCATTGTTCATCGTACGGCAATACAACAACATGTTTTGTAATCACGCTATATTACCTCTACAAATTTAAATTTATATAACTCTATTATATTATGAATAACAATTTAAAAAGAATCAGGCATATTCTTCATTTGTTTAATTAATCATTCATTAACCAGTTAGTAATATCGATAATAACAATTCCCTCGATATCGTGCTCAGGTTCATATGTTCTAGAAATCAATACTTTCGGATAATTATCTTTAATTGATAATAGTGGATCTAATTCTCTTTTTAAAGTTTCTTTATTTGAAATATTATAGGATACTTGGATATATATCTTTTCACTTTGCTTTTGAGCAACAAAATCTATTTCTTTTTGATATAAAGCTCCAGTATATACTTGATATCCTCTTCTTAAAAGTTCAATGGCAACTATATTTTCTAAAGCTTTACCATAATCTTGATTCTTTGTTCCGTAAAGTGCATATCTAAAAGCATAATCAGCTAAATAATATTTTTCATTAGTTGTTAAATATTTTAAACCTTTAAGGTTATATCTTCTTATCTTATAAAATCCAAAACTATTACATAAATACTTAATGTACTTATCTATAGTGGTATGATTTGTTTTATCATTATTATTCTTAAGTTTTTTTTCAATATTGCCTGCAGATAATTGAGCAGAAACATTATCAATCATATAATCAGATACTTTTTCAAAAATATCAGTTTTCTTTATCTTGTTTTTCTGAATTATATCTCTGAGTACCAAAGTATCATATACTTCTTTTAT
>JAZUIZ010000038.1:0-75769 GCA_045642525.1 Erysipelotrichaceae bacterium | reverse complement strand
AATGCATTGGATCTTCTTGTCTCATCTTTAAAATGAATTGTAATTTTTCTTCAGTAATAATTCCGTCTTCATCATGAACATAACCATCTGGCCCAGCCATATAAGTTACTTTTGCTCCAAGCTCTGCAGCTTTTTTCATTATTCCCCAAGCAACATTTCCATATCCTGAAACACCTATTCTCTTTCCTTTGATTGTGTCGTTTTCGTGTTTTAATACTTCATTCAAATAATAAATAGCACCATATCCTGTAGCTTCTGGTCTAATTAACGAACCACCAAAGCTTAAATCTTTGCCAGTAAGTGTTCCGTTTTCAAAATTACCTTTTAATCTTCTATATTGACCAAATAAATATCCTATTTCTCTAGCTCCTACACCCATATCTCCCGCAGGAACATCAGTATCAGCGCCAATATATCTATATAGTGCCGTCATATATGATTGACAGAATCTCATAATCTCTGCATCTGATTTACCTGCTGGGTCAAAATCAGAACCACCTTTGCCACCACCCATTGGTAGTCCAGTTAAAGCGTTCTTAAAAGTTTGTTCAAAGCCTAAACATTTGATGATACTTGGATTTACATTCTTTTGGAATCTTAATCCACCTTTGTATGGACCAATTGATCCATTAAATTGACATCTATAACCAGTATTTGTATGTACTTTTCCGTTATCATCTGTCCAAGTCACTCTAAATGTGAACATTCTTTCTGGTTCAACCATTCTATTCAACAAATCAACTTTTTCATATTCAGGATGAGCATCCATTACTGGAGAGATAGAAGTTAAGACTTCCTCAACAGTTTGAACAAATTCAGGTTCGTTGGAATGTTTAACCTTTACAGTATTTATTACATTTTGCACATATTGATTCATAGCAATTCCCTCTTTTTTTATATAATAATTATATATCTTAAGGAGAACATATGGAAAATATAAACATAAGAATATTAATGGAAAATGGAAAACAAATGGAAGCAGAATTGTATAAAGATATTGCTCCACTAACTGTTGATAATTTTGTATCACTAATTAAAGAAAAATTTTATGATGGAATTATTTTTCACAGAGTAATTTCTGGATTTATGATTCAAGGTGGTGATCCAACAGGAACTGGAACTGGTGGTTCAGAAAAAACAATCAAGGGTGAATTTTTAGCAAATGGTGTCGTTAACAATTTGAAACACACAAGAGGTGTGCTATCTATGGCAAGAACGATGGATCCAAATTCCGCTAGTTCACAATTTTTTATTATGCATCAAGATGCTCCGCATTTAGATGGACAGTATGCAGCATTTGGTAAAATTACAAAAGGTATTGAAGTAGTTGATGAAATCGCAAATAGTAAAACAGATTATAACGATAAACCAATTATTGAACAAAAAATTAAAACTATAGAACTTATATAAAAGAGAAGATTACAAATCTTCTCTTTTTCTATCCTTCAAATTGTGAATTATATAGTCTTGAGTAGAAACCATTTTTTTCCATCAATTCATTGTGATTTCCAACTTCCACTATATCTCCTTTGTCGAGAACAAGAATTATATCCGCATTCTTTATCGTTGATAATCTATGAGCAATTGTAAATGCGGTTCTTCCCTTTCTTAATTTTTCCATTGAATCTTGAATAAGATGTTCAGTTCTTGTATCAACACTCGAAGTTGCCTCATCTAGTATCAGTATTTTTGGATCAGTTAAAAATGCTCTAGCTATAGTCAATAACTGTTTCTGACCTTGTGATATTCCAGATGTTTCTTCCGAAACAACTGTATCATATCCATTTTCCAAAGTTCTAATGAAATGATCGACATGCGCCATCTTACAAGCCTCATATACTTCTTCATCAGTTGCATTAGGCTTTCCAAATTTTAGATTTTCCATTATTGTACCTTCAAACAACCATGCATCTTGTAAAACCATACCAAACATACTTCTCAAATCGTGTCTTGTGTATTCTTTTATATTCTTAAAATCCACATATATTGCGCCACCATTCAATTCATAAAATCTCATTAACAATTTAACTAAAGTTGTCTTTCCTGCACCAGTTGGTCCAACAATTGCAACATTTTTTCCAGGTGCAACATACATTGAAAAATTCTTAATAATAATATTGTTAGGATCATAACCAAATTTTACATTTTCAAAAGTTACATTTCCTTGTATATTTATTTCACCATTCTCATCAATTATATTAATTGGACAATCAGTATCAGGCTCTTCTTCATCCTCGTTTAATACTTCAAATACCCTTTCAGCTGCAGCTGCCATTGTTTGAATTGTATTTAATAGTTGAGCTAATGAATTGATAGGTTGATTAAATCTTCTAACATACGAAATAAATGCTTGAATATCACCTATTGCCATTCTTCTCTTTATTACTTCAAATCCACCGATTAAACAAACTAATACATATACCAAATTGCCAAGAAAACCTGTCACTGGGTGCATTATTGTTGAATAAAATTGTGACTTATATGCTGCAGTAAATAAATTATTGTTTAAATCCTCAAATTTACAAATCGATTCTTTCTCATAATTATATGTTTTAACAACCAAATGTCCAGAATACATCTCCTCAATATGCCCATTTACTTCTCCTAATGATTTAGAGTTTTCTACGAAATACTTCTGAGATTTTTTGACGATTGTTGCAGCTAATAATCCAGACATAGGAATAATTAATAAAGCGATCAATGTCAATTTCCAAGATATTGTCAACATCATTATTATTACTCCGACAATATTTACTAATGAATTTAAAACTTGGCCTGCTGTATTCGTTAAATTATTTGAAATTGAATCTACATCATTTGTAATTCTTGATAATACTTCACCACGTGTTTTTCCATCAAAATACTTTAATGGTAGTTTATTTATTTTATTTGCAATATCTCTTCTTAATCTAAATGATATATCGGCTGAAACATCTGCGGATAATAGTAATGTAAAATAATCAATAGCACTACTAACACAATAAATAATCACTAGAATTACTGTTATTCTCCAAATGCCATCGAAATCTATTTTCCCAGTTCCGTTATATTTTGCAACAATGCCTTCTGACAATAATGTTGTTGCTTCACCAGTTAACTTTGGGCCATATATACACACAATTGTGGAAATAACTAGCAAAGCAAGACCCAAAACAAATTTAAATAAATGAGGCCTTATATAATTAAATAAATATTTAGCTGTCTTTTTAAAATCTTTTGGTTTTTCTATACCACTTTTATTATTGAGCATCGGCATATTCTAATTCCTCCTCTGATAATTGTGATGTCGCAATTTGTTTATAAACTTCACAATTTTTCATCAAATCAGCATGCTTTCCTATGCCAACTATTTCCCCATTATCTAAAACAACGATTTTATCTGCATTTTTAATAGTTGATATTCTTTGAGCAACTATTAACACAGTTGCTTTTGTTTTAGAAATTAATTCACTTAATGCTTTTCTTAATTTTTTATCTGTTTCATAATCTAATGCAGAAAAAGAATCATCAAATATATAAATTGATTCGTTTTTTGCCAAAGCTCTTGCAATTGAAAGTCTTTGTTTTTGACCACCAGAAACATTAGTGCCACCTTGGGTAATAATTTCGTTTATTCCATTTTCCTTTTCCTCGATAATGCTCGTAGATTGAGAGATTGCAATGGCACTATTTAATTCAGCATCACTTACTTCTCTGCCAAATTCAATATTGGATTTAATGGTTCCATTAAATAATAAAGCCTTTTGTGTTGCGTATCCAATTTTATTTCTTAAATCTGCTTGTTTAACATCTCTAATATCTTTGTCACAATAAGTGATTTTTCCTTCTGTAACATCAAACAATCTCGGAATTAATTTTACAATTGTTGATTTTCCTGAACCTGTTGAACCAATAAATGCGACAGTTTCACCAGGGTTTGCTTCGAATGAAATATTCTTCAACACATATTCATCAGCCCCTGGATATTTAAACGACACATTATCAAATACTAACTTCCCATTATCGTTTGGCAATTGTTCTGGATTTTCTGGATCAATAATTGTATTTTCAACATTTAATATTTCTTCTATTCTTTTTGCAGACACCAAAGATCTTGGAATCATAAAGAACATTACAGAAACTATCATAAACGACATAACCACATGCATTGCATATTGTGAGAATGCCATCATATCACCAATTGTCATAACATCAATATCAATTGATTTAGCTGAGAACCATGTTATGAAAATTGTTAACAAGTTCATCATTATTGTCATTGCAGGCATACCAATACTAATAAGTTTTGTAACAAATCTTTCGACCTTTGTTAATTTGGTATTTACATCATTAAATTTTTCTTCTTCACTACTTTCAGCATTAAATGCTCTAATAACTAATATGCCATCTAGGAATTCCCTCATGACTCCATTAATTTTATCTGTATACTTTTGAACTTTTTCAAATTTTGGTACAGCAAAAATAATAAGGACAAGCATAATTCCTATAATAAAGCCTATTGCTACAAGCAATAACCAAGATATGCTTGGATATCTGACAACTTTAAAAACAGCAGTAATTCCCATAATAGGACTTATCAACATAATTCTCATCATCATTTGAATTAATTGTTGGACTTTTGTTACATCGTTTCCTGTTCTTGTTATTAATGATGAAGTTGAAAATTTTGAAAACTCAGTTGATGAAAATGATTCAATTTTTTTAAATACTTCGCTTCTAATTTGAGTAGCAATTTTTGCAGAAGTTTTTGTTGCCATATATGTAGAAACAATTTGAACAATTACAGAAAGCAATGATATTCCAAGCATTACCAAACCAACATGCAAAATATAATTTGTTTGAATTGTTTCTACATTCAATCCAACGTTATTGTATATTTTTTGTATTTGTATTTTTACGATAGACGAATAGTTTTCTTCAAGTCCTACTAAATACGAATCTAATTGTTTTTTAACTTGTTCTATATTATTTCCGTTAGGATATATATTGTTTTGAGATGAAACATAATTATATATGATGGGTTTTTGTAAGAGTGTTTTTAATTCGTTGCTGTCATTTTTTAAATAGTAAACATTTGTATTAAATAATACTTCTTGGTTTTTTACAGTTGCTTTTGAACCACTTTTTATTAATTCATAACAATTCTTTATTTTTTCTTTATCTTGAACTGAAGAAAACAACAATATGTTGTTCATATCATCTTCGCACATTACATTAGGAACTTCTTCGGTTATTCCACCATATTGAATTCCATTTGTAACAATATCGGACATATAATCTGGCAAAGCTAATTCAGTTTGCACTTGAATATATGTTAATCCGATTATCATTAATACAAATATAAAGTACTTTTTTAAATATCTAAATATTAGCTTCATCAATTTTTCCTTTCTTATCAAAATTTAATATCACTCGTGTATTTTCTTTTAATATTTCTTTAAAAGCGATGTTTAATAACACGAATAACACGATTACTAAATGCGTTTCTATATGTTAAGTCTTTTTGGCACACATTATAGTGATTTAATAAATACTAATTAATCCCTATTTGCGTTTTATTTAATTTTTTCAAATTAATCATTAATATGGTCAATTAATCTAAATCATTAGTGTTTATAATGTTTTTTCTTCTATTTCCTTAAAAAAATAGTTAGTCTTCTAACTAACTATTATAGTTTATTACTTGCTCATATATGCAGTCAATAAAGAAATACTTGCTAGCACTTATTTGTCATTCTAATTAAAGTAATATGTAACTGACATTATAAATTGTCCAAATAAATATGTGATAATAATCGCAATCAAAAAATATAATATCCATGCCTCTTTTGTTTTGTTTTTCTTTATAAATCTATTAAAATCAAAGGCATTTAAGCCATACAAGGTAATTGCAAAACACAACAAATAAATAACTATTTTAATTATGAAATCATTCATTATTTTTCACTTATTGCCTTTATAACCTTTGGAAGTAATTGTTTTTTTCTAGAAAGCAAGCCCTTTACATAATTACCCTTTATTTCGTTTCCAAAGACATCTTTGATGATAGATTTTCTATTTCCAGCAGACAAAACATATGAACCTGATCCATTTGGATTAGTCAACATGATCAACATAACATCATACGAACCAGTCTTGCACGAATCATCTAAATATGATTGAAGATCTTTTTTTATTTTTTCAAAATCTTCTTTAGATTTGCAAAGAGTTTGAGATAGTCCGACTTTAATACCATCAATATCAAATTCTTTGAAATCGTCATAAACTATTTCAATAAATCTCTTTGACAATATTGAATCAGAATGTTCAATCATTTCCTTAGATAAAACATTAGATTTTATTCCACTAATCTTTTCTAATTTTTTTGCTGTATCAATATCTGTTTTTGTAGTAGTAGGAGAATTGAAGTTCATTGTATCTGATATAACGGCTCCTAACAATAAACCTGCCATTTTTTTAGATATTTTAAGATTGTGTTCAAAAAATAAATTAGTAATTATTGTCGCGGTAGAGCCAACTGATTTGGTAATAATATTGATTGGATTTTCTGATTCAAATCCTCCCAATCTGTGATGGTCAACAATTTCAAGTATTTCACCATCTTCAATATTTTCTATTGATTGTTTATATTCGTTGTGGTCTACCAATATCAATCCCTTTTTTTGATAATTGAATAAATGATATCTTGAAATAGCTCCAATTACTTTTCCTTCATCATTGATAACAGGATATGATCTATGACGTGATTTTAACAATTTCTTTGTTGCATCTTGAACTGTTTCATCATCACCAAAACACATAACAATATCTTTTTTTGTCATTACATTTTCAATAGTTGGTGTTTGATAGATTAATCTTGTAACAGATAATGGTGATAAATCTGTTGTAATAATTGTTGCATCACATTCCTTCGCAACTTTTATTATTTGTTTTGATACAGGGGATGAAGTAACAACAATGATTAACGCTGCCCCCAAACCTAAACTATATTTAATCTTGTCATCTTCGTTTCTTAATAAAACAATACTATCTAATTCTACTCTTGATTTTAAACTAGGGAAAATATGCATTTTACCACTTAATTTGCGGCTACCTTCCAATACAAGTTTTCCTTTTAATGTTTTTAATATGTTCTCTGTTTTAATTGTTTTTATTATATTTTCAAGTTCTTTATCAGTCTTGGTCCACATATATGTTAAATCACCAACTGATACCAAACCTTCTAAATGTTTTTGTTTATCACCTACAATTAAAACTCTATTTTTTGTTTTAGTAATTTTTTCTAAAGCATCTTTCATAGTCATATCTTTGCTTACTAAAGATGCTTTATCCATTTCAACTTCTTTTAAAAGAGATCTTGCAGTAAAAATTTTTCTTGGTTCATCAAAACCGAATTTATCTAACAAAAATTCTGATTCTGTATTTGTAGATCCTATTCTACACGCTACAGCATTCACACCTTGTTGTCTCTTAAACTCAGCATATGCAATTGCAGAAACAATTGAGTCTGTGTCTGGATTTTTGTGTCCAAAAACATAAACTAAATCATTCATTTAAGCACCTCCATAATTTTATCTATAGATATTGGCCCTTCTCTCAATAGTTTAACACCATCAGTAACATCTACTATTGTGGAACTTGTTTGTCCTGTTGCATCACTACAAACAATTCCATCTATACTTCCGTTTAATTGATTATATACTTCTTCCCATTTTAACAATGATCCTGTATCTGACAAATTTGCGCTTGTAACTAATAATGGTTCATTTAATTCACCAATTAGTTTCAATATCCATAAATCATTAGGAACTCTTATTCCGATTGTGTTTTTACCATTAGTTATATAATCTTCAACATCATTTTTTTTATTGAAAATTAATGTTAATGCACCAGGAACAAATTTATTAATTATTTTCTTTGCTTCATCACTTACGATTGCAACCGATTCGATCATTTCAAGACTATTGCACATCATTGGCAAAGGTTTGTTAAAACTCCTTCCTTTTGCTTTATAGATTTTTGATATAGCATCCTTGTTTTGAATACAAGCAAGACCAAATACCGTGTCGGTAGGAAACGCAACTATACCCTTATTTTTTAATAATTCTTCAACTATGGTAATATCATTCGCAAAGAGTTTTTTTGTTTCCATATCTATATTATATAGGATAATTAAATTAATTCTGCTATAGCTGTTTCATCTACAATAAATAATATTTTACATTTCGAGTCATTTTTTATTAAGTTATAAACATAACCTGCCGAGTGAGTTCCTTTAGCAACAGTATTAACTGAGTTAGCAACATATGCTACTTTAACATCATTATCTGAATATACAGCTATTGCTTCAGAATCATATATATTGTTTATATCTTTTTTTAGTGTATATTTTTGTCCAATTTTACACTCTTCTATGCCCAAATATCTTGCAAAGCCATTCAGAGTTATGTACATATTTTCTCCTTTCCAAATTTGATGTGATTTGTATAACCCATACTTTCAAATCACAAATACAAGTTTTTATACAATTAGCACTAGATGTATTTATCACCAAAAAGGTTCCATTTTTCTTGTCATACTTTATACAATATCTATAACAATAACGGTTAATAACCAGACAACTATCACAATAAACAAGAACCAACTTTTGAGATTACTTAACAGTAAACTGTTTTTAGAAGGTCAATTGTAAGGGATAATAATTATATTTCTACTTCAAATTGCTTAGTTACATTTACTGTATCTAAAGCAATTTGTGCTTTATGTAATTCATCAACTGAAGTTTTATAATCTTGTTTAACTTTGTCAACATCATAATTTACATAACGATAATCAATAATATTTGAACGCATATTTAGTGCTTCTCTGGTTTTTGGAAGTTTGTTTTGCATGTTATTTAATTTATAATTACGTTGCGTTAATTGTGGAATGTAAATTAACATTTCATCAATGGTCTTATTAAAACCATCAACTACAGTTTCTGTATTAAATTTATTGATTGCGTGTTTTAATTTAATAATCTTATTTTCAATTGTTTTAATAGCATCTTGTGTCTTTTCATAACTATATTCAGGACGGCATGACTCTATATCTTCACCTACTGCTGCTAAAAACGACTTAGTTTGTTCTTCTTCTGATAATAAATAGTTAAGTTCCATTTCTAATTCGTGTAATTTTTTATTTGCTTCTTTACTTGTAATTAACATTGTTTTTTCCTTCTTTCTTTTTACATTGTTAATTATAAAAAAAGAGCTGTACTAAAATTAGTACAGCTCCGTTGGAAATCACATTAGCAAATATATAAGAATTAATTTTATTGATCTAATAATAGGCGTTCCAAATCATAAATGATAAGAGTATCCGAATAGTAACACAGAATCCACTTTTTAAAGCACTGTGTTGCTTGTATATTATTTTATATTTGGATTAATTAAGAATAATTTAATATTGTTTATCTCAAATACACCATAATTTGCTAATACATAAAAGTGAACGCATATATCAAAGCAAAATCATTATCTTTAATATTTATTTATTTTTTTGATAATTAATCTTGGCCAATTTCATCAGAATTATTTCTGTTTTTAGTTTTTTGTAATAATATGAAAAAATATATTAATTGTTAAATAGTTTAATGTTGTCACACATATCTGCAACCCTATGTGTATTAGTAACTACTATTTCCTCAATAAGAGTATCGTCGTTTAGCCAATCAAAAGCATATCTCATCTCTTCGGTTGATAAATAATGACCATTATAATCCTCAGGTATTATTGAGCTTTTTTCGTTCAACCAAATAATGGAAAACTCTGATTTTTGTGTTTCAAATGCATAATATGGTGAGCCAACAGCAACAACCAACACGTTTTCTTTTTTAGCTACATTGATAAGTAATTTAATGGCATTTTTTAATCTATCATCAGATTCATTAGGATAGAAAAGCTTATATGTACTAAGTGGTGCAACTTCAATATAGTCACAATCTGCAATATCTTCGTGTATTTCATTAATCCATTCTTTTCCTTTTAGTGCGTTCGCCGTTGTATTACTATAATAAGGAAGACCAATTAAAAGATCATTTCTATTATCATCAAGAATTTTTTGTCTTTCAGTTGAATAGTAAGTTAAACCGATCGCATCTTCATACGAAATTTTTTTATTTTCTTTTGCAAAATAGTGAGTTAAATATTCATTAATAGCTCTAAATCCATTTTTATTTCTACAAATTATATTTACATTATCAATCCAATCTATTTCCACATTAACCCCATATAGTACTTTAAAATTCTTTTTGTTTTTACTAATTCGATATGCAGGAATAAGACCTTTTGTTGAAAATGAATCAGTAATAGCCATACCGCCATGATGTAATTGATTACAGGCCTGATAAACCATCATATCAGCATCATTTAGACCAAAGTGTTTTGTCTTATTTGTATGAACATTTAGTTCTATTCTTTCTCTTTTTTTAAAATCAATATCATAATCATAGTCTTCATCATTTTCATGAAGATCAGGCGTTGATGAATTTTCTAGATACCACTCTACCCTTTTAATAATAAAATTTTTCAAATTTTCATCATCATAAAATAGTAGTATTAAATCATGACTTAATACTTCGTCATCATAATATTCTACGTGTGAAAATGCTAATGATCTAATAAAAAAATCTAAATTGTAACAAGCTGTTAATACACTCCAATCAGCAGGTTTTGTATTATTATTTTCATATTCAACACATATTTTGTCAGCAGCAAAATCCCAATAACTAGCATACTTTCCAGATATATTAATTTCTTTAACTTCACCTTTAATCATTTTTAAAAGTAATTCATTATTTGCACTAGTATTATTACATTGCACATAACAGGTGAATTCTTCATTAGGAAGTTCTAAGGCATTGACATCCAAATTATTTAAATTAATTGTTCTAATATCTGATTTCATTTTGTATTCTCCTTTTAGTTAAGATTCGTAAAACTGTTGTTTCAGAACATAATCAAGCACAATAAACCTGATATCTAAAGCTATCATACAAAAACAATCATTATTATCTACTGTGTAGTTAGCTGGAGTTCTTTTTTATTTCTATTGGTGTAAAAACAGCGAATTGCATTATTTTTTGCTCACTTTTTAACACCTTCATTTTATGTATTTTGCTATACCAATTTGGGTACATTAATTAGTAGAGTTTATAGGTTAAATCATCAAGACACAATGCTATTAATTTTGCATTTTCAAATGGTGTAGCTAATCCACCATCAATATCAATGTAATGTGCATTTTCAATGCTTTGATTATTTGTACCAGTGGTCTTTTTGAAATCATATACTGGTTCAACCATATCAACATCATATCCAAAGTATTCTTGAACAAATGTATGGCCTGCTATAACAATTTGATTGTCTATTTCGGTTCTATTCCACGGAGTAACTCTATCCCATACATAAGAACCGATTTTAATATCACTATATTCAACATCTGCCATAGTTAATTTAATATCTGAATGAGGACATGAGTGAACTAGATAGAATGTTCTATCCTCTACCTTAACATTTGGGATATTTAGTGGAAGTCTTTTAATATAATCATAAATTTTTTGTTGTTTATATTTTGGAAGAGCATTATATGCATCTAATGTATCTCTACCTTCATTATAATCAACCCACATTTCAAAAGCTTTATTATATGAATATGATCCAGGTTCAGCAGACAATGTATTAAACATCATATATTCATGATTGCCAAGAAGCATTGTGAATCTAGAATCTTCCATTATGTATTCAAGGCATTCTAAAGACGCTGGCCCTTTATCTATTGCATCGCCTAATACGAAAACTCTGTCATCTAAATTAAGAGTTTTAACAAATAAATTTAAGTTATCTAGATGTCCATGAATATCACTAATACAATATGTTTTCATAGTTATTTTTCTTGTTACTGTTTTACTTTACTGACTACACCTTTTTAGGTACAACTTACAAATTATTAATCTTTCCATAAATTAAATTTAGCATCTGGAGAAGTAATGTCATAATAGTTTAAAATTTCCTCAAGTACTGCTCCAGCTTCAAGAAGGTCTTTCTTACAGCCACATCCAGTAGCATAACATAGGGCTAAATCAAATGCTGCTCGAAGGCCTATTGTGTCGCCTTTATACGCTAAAGCATTTAAAATTCTAAATGCTTCCTCTTTGCTCATTTCTTTATAAGAGTTGTCACATTTCTTTTCTAAATCAGATAAATCATCTACAACTATATGATCGGCAGCATAGAATAATTCATCTTCATTTTCGATACACTGTTTCGTGTAAATAAATTGAGGATCGTTTTGAGCTTCTTTATTATACGGTTCATAAAATCCTGGAAGTTCAATGCCTCTAGGTGGTCTATCCCATTCTGGATTTGTATTGACTGTTCTGCCCGTTTTCTTAAATGAGTCAATTTCTTCTTGATAACCTTCTTCACTAGGACCAGGAGTATATCCAGGCTCACAAAAACAAATTGGGCAAATATGGCCAAGGCCTTCACTTGAATAATTACCGCAAATTGGACATTTATCTTTTCTAGGCTCCATTATCTAATACCTCCACTACTTCGGTAGTAACGCTATCTTTTAAAGCATAACAATTAACAATTAATAAAGTAATTAAAAATTGCAATTCATTATCTGTAATTATTTTAGGTGTTCCAATTTCATATAGCTTATTTAATCTATATACTCTTAACTTTAAATGATCTTTAAAGAAATGTTTCTTTGTATCACCAAAGTATTTAACAAATACTCTACCTGCTTCTGTTTTTGAAAATTTAGGTAAAGCTTTAATATCTTTATCAAGATTATTGATTCTATCAATAAAATCATTTTTTTGGTCTTTAGTCCAATTAAGTATACAAGTGATGTTATATACTACATTATCATCACAATATTCTAAAGACAATGGCTTCTTACCATTCTTATAAATACCATTAATAAATTCAGATGCTTTAAATTGTCTTTTGTTCATTCTTTTTTCCCCCGTTTTGAATAGATCAATTTGAGCTAACACGCTTATTCAGTGTGTTTTGCTCTTAATTTAGCCATACACCACTCTTCATACATTATTTTTCTCATTTCAGAAGAACGATGTGCTGAAGTCTTGCCTAATTTCTTATTAATAGAGTCATTTAGATCTAAACCGTCAAACCAATTTAAATCATTACTTAATGCAATAAAACCATCAAAATCATTACTAATCTTATTTTTCATTAAATTCTTCCCCCATTCTTCAACAAACACGTAATACTAATCATAAGCCGCTTTTTCTAAAAGTCAATAATTTTTTTGCCTTAATGCTACACATAGCAGTAAATATAATTAATCTCTATATTTTCTTCATAAAAGACATTTTAAGTAATTTTAATATATCACTTAGGGTGTGCAAAAAAAATGACATATATTTTCAACAAATATAAAATGTTTTCCCTTATTAAATGTTTAATTATTTATTACTTGTTTCATATTTAATTAATACTTCTCTAGGCTTAGAATCGTTTGGCGGTCCAATAATGCCTTCATCTTCTAGAACGTCAATTAAATTAGCAGCCCGATTATATCCAATACCAAACTTTCGTTGTAATAATGAAGTAGATGCTTTTTGTTTAGATATTACAAAATCAACAACTTCATCATATAAATTATCTTTGAAAGATCCTTCGTTCGTGTTTTCTTTCCTTTTCATTTTGTTTCTTTCTACCCATTCAACACTAGTAAGTTTTTCTTTTTTTCCTTCAGTGGCTAGTTTAATCAACTTGTAGTTAATAATTAAACATAAAATATAGCCTAATATTTTAAATATAAGATTTATTGGTAAATAATTAATTGCTATAACAAGAATAACTATTAATACAGACATCACATGTAGAGATTTGGGTTTACATTTTTTTGTAATTACAACACTTGTCATTATTTATTCCTCCAGTATCTATCTATCATTCTTTGCATATTATCCCTGCCTACCCTATTCATTGTGTGTAACTTAACAGGATAGAATGTACCTCTTTCAAGTAGCCAATCTAATAGTTTAATTGCATCTCCACCATCGTTAGCATAATCACCCAAATCGTGGTCTACATTTATTTCAGTTATTTCGATATTATTAGATTCTGATTCTTCTATTAGCTTTTTAGTCTCGTTAACGCTATGTGTTCTAACGTAACCATTTGGAGCTTCACGTTCGTCATCCAAATATATCTTGATGTTTATTTTGTTCATGTTTACTTCTTTCTAGAATATATGCCCCTCTACGATTTCAAAGATAGATTCGCTTGTTGCATAATATGCGATTCTATCTTCTGGTTTTTCGCCTTTAATTATTGAAGGAAATGATTCAATTTGTTTTTTGTTCTTTGCAGGTACTTTACTAGGATCTAGTAAAATCATATCTGTATAGTAATTACCAGTGAACATTCTATATAAAGCATCTAATTCATCAAAGTAAGAATAGCACTCGTATGCAATATTATATGTATCAATGAATAAAGCTTTTTTAAAATTATCTTCATGATACTTTCCATCTTCTAAACTTAAATAGTTAGAACCAATATAAACACGTGATGGATATTTAGCTTTGAATTTTAAAATATCTTTTAGATATGCATCTAAATAATCATTCATAGATTTTAAAGACTTAGATATTCTTTGTAAATTATCTTTTGGATTTACTGAAACTACATATTCTTGTACAGAACAGTATAATTCATCATTTTTAATATATTTAGCGAAATTGAAAATATCAGTAAAGTAATAACCCTTAATAAAGTTATATGTATACTTTAAAGAATCTAATAAATCTAGATTTTGTGACCATTCAACCTCTAATGCTTTTTTATCTAATGATTTTAAATAAGTCTTATATTCAGTTTTACACTTATAAAACTTTTCTGTGTTCTCAGCGTTTTTTAGTGTAACAAATTCTTCAGTAGAAATAGATTTAATACAATTTTTGCTCATAAGTAGTAATCCTCCATTAATAAATGTTGTAGTTACATTATATGAATTTAGATATGCTCAAATAAGGACACTTGCCAATTCAAATCATCAAAGATATATGCCAAATCTTTAAATGCTTTTATTATTAGTTTTTTTCGCTCTGTTTCATCCGATGGTTCAAATTTATGATTTTCCATTTTGTATAAATCATCAAATTCATTAGCTACATTATTAACAATGGTTTTCCATTCTTCCCATCTATTATCTTTTTGTGCCTTATAGTATTCCTTACGTTTTGGGTCTAATTCTTCTTTTGTATATACACAATTACCAATAACTTTTGTATTGTTAATAAAATACCTTAAATAATCCCTAATAATAACTAACAAATACTTATCAGTTTGCCAGTGAAGATTCCATGGTATATCAATAATTTCAAACTCATCATCAAGTGATTTTCCCTTATAATGAATCTTTCCTAAACTAAGATGTCTTAATTTATAATTGTATATTTTATCTTTGATTGAGTTATAAAACGTTCTTGGACCAACAATTATATAGTTTTGCTTTTCAAGCTCATCAATCCTTTTAAACCGTTCATCGATTTCTTCTGGAGTGAATGTTAAATTTCCTTCAGAGTCTTTTTCTCCTAAGCCTTCTTCACATTTATCAAATAATTTATCCCATTTCCATTCAGCAATAATTTTTCTCATTATTTAGTCATCGCCTGTGATTTTGGTTTAAATCCATTTTCATCATCCACTTCGTCATACCATACACCGCCTTTTGGGTCAGAGTGAATGCCTAGGCCTTCATCTTCTAATCCATGAATTACTCTGCTAAGTGCTTTTCTTTCAATAAATAATTCATAAGGCATTTCTTCTAACATCTCAATTATCTGATGTTGACTTAAAGGATTCCCAATTGATGAATTTTCTACAAGAATCTTATATACAAATAGACTCAACATTTGCTTTCTACTATTTCTTTTCTTTGGACGATATAATGAGTCCAAATATTCTTCTTTTTCATCCTCATCTAATTCATTTAAATATTCAGCATTTAATCTTACAGAATCATTTACTTTTTCTAATGAAGTTGCAAAAGAATGAACAACAAGAGCAGCAGCTAACATACATGATTCTTGATTGATTATTTGTTTTGGCGCATTGGCTTCTAATACTTTTAATAGCCTTCTAGCACGTAGTACTAAGTCTACAGCACCAACATTTTGTCCAACCTTCTTTTCACAATCATCATAAAATGCCTTGCAATAATCTGAATATATATCAGTTTCTTCTTTGCTAATTTTTAGATCTTTATATTCCTCATATAATTGCTTTTCATATAATTCTATTTGCTCATTTTTCCACATTTTATGTTCTAAATTTTTAACTGTTTTGATGGTATCTATTTTGTCAGCAATATCTATTAGTTGTTTATCATCTACTTCTTTATATTGAAAAGGAGCGAGATATGTTTCGTAAACAGGATATAGCTCTGAATCAGTCATTAAATCTTTAATATGGGATATATCATTCCCAGCTTTTTGATATATATCTGCAATTTTATCTATTTTTCTTGTTAAATCATTGAATTTAAAGATGATTTTCTCTAGTGCTTGTTCGTCCCAATTAATTCTGCATCTTAAAGAATACTCTGGCTCATTTAGATAATACCAGCCAGGAATATATAAAACCCCTTTTTCATTTGTGTTTTCATACATTAAATTAATATAATCTACAGGCTTTAATTCTTTATCAAACTCACTAATAAATCCTTCCATCTTTTTCTCCTTTTTAACAACGATATATTACAACTATTAATGTTCATTAAAACTGACACAAAGTATTACTATCTTATAGGATGTTTTCCAGCTAATGAATTATAAATTAATTTATAGGACCTGTTATTTACTATTTTTAGAAAACTATTTACTATATCTACAAATTCTTTAGGAAATTCTATACTTTCATTGAACTTCTTAATTGTTGGAGTAATATCTTGTTTATCTTTGTAGTATGCTTCGGCTATCGCCCCAGCCATACAAGCAATAGTATCTGAATCACCACCAATTGATACAGCGGTTTTAATAACATCATTAAAACTCTCACCTATTAAGAAACAAAAGACTGCTTGAGGAACTGATCCTTGGCATGACACATCAAATTCATATGTTTCTAATAATTCTTCATAATCTAGATAATCTAATTCAGGATAGTAATTATCATAAATGTATTCTTTGATTTCTTCTTTAGTTTTACCGTATCTTGCCATATAGATACACATAGCAATTGCTTCTGCACCTTTTATACCTTCAGGATGATTATGTGTAACTTCGCTTACTGCTTTAGATAGTTTCTTAACTTCTTCAATACTATTAGCAATCCAGCCAACTGGAGATACTCTCATACCTGATCCATTACCCCAAGAATTATATGGTTTATAACCGTTTTTGTAATGTCCTGTTGCCCAATAATAGAAATTTCTTCCATATCCGCAGTTTGGATTTTTTTTCACAAAATATTTAAAATTTTCTACTAAGTCCTTCTTTATTTTCTCTAAGCCTTCTTCGCTATAACTGATAGGATAATTATCTATTAATGTTTTAGCCACCGCTATAGTACATACTGTATCATCTGTAAATGTACACATTGGATGAAACATTGGAAATGATTTGCCTTTCATACCTCCAAATTCATATCTACTACCTACTACATCACCTATAATTGCACCTAACATGTTTAATGCCTCCTATTTATAATCAAACTCTTCCCATTCATCACAATATTTCATATTGTTTATTCTTTTATATATTTTTTTGGATACATCATTTATTTGAGTTTTATACCTTTTTGAATATTCTTCCCACTCTTCATACATCGTTTCATATAAATTGTTATATGTGTCTTCTTTGTTTTGTATCTTACTATCGATAAAATTTTGAGCAAGTATCCACGCATCACGACAATATGTGTTTGTTAATGTTGTTATATCACCTTTAAAACATAATGGATTACTATCAACTAGCATTTCATTAATAATGCTTACATATGCATTACATATATCAAGCTTTTTTGATAATAATTCACTCATTTCTTTAATATATATTTCAAGTATTAAATCACCAGTTAGTTCTAGCTTTTCGTCAATTAATTTAGTTTCATATTCACTTTTTTGATACAAATTTCTTTCATCAATATTAAAATCTCCCCAATACGGAACAATTTTTTGAATATAACCAGAGTTTTTATGTATTAATATTTCACTTATATCATCGTGTAAGAATATTCTTCTTGCGGGATTTAGATAGTAGTTCTCTCCTAATTCTTTTGGCCATGGTTCTGCAATGTTTTCAGGGATGTTTCTAAAATTGTTGATATTTGAATTCATTCTAATTGTTGCTAGGTAAACTTTTTCATCATTAATAAAATATTCAAAAGGACTAATTTCAAAATCTTTGATTTCACTACAATCAATGACTTGAGATGTGACATTCTCATAACTAAATTCAATATCTTTGAAATTATCTATTTTCATGTGTTCTATCCCCTTTCGTCGAAATGACATTTATAGTGTTCGTGAAAATCTAATATTATTCTTACTTTGTTTAGGCAAAATTCTTTTTTAAGATAATCAATAATCTTATCTTCATTAAGTATTGGATTAATATATAACAATACTTCTTTATGTTTTATTTCTACCCTACCTCTTGGATAGTAATCAAATGTTTTGTTCTTTGTTAAATTAAAAGGTAATAATGGCCAAGTTGTTTTATGTGCATAATCATCGCCATTTTTTGAATTTAAAGGAAATGGATAATCTAAAGCATCGCCATTTTCATTAGTTTCTATTTTGATTAAATAATTTGAGTTATTCTCTAAATTATCTAAATCCTTGATCCAAAATATTCCTCTAAACATTAGTCCTACAAGCAGTGAAAATATTTATCTAACATTCCCAATCTTTCCTTTCGTTTTTGATTGCAGTATTCATCTAATTCATCATCAATTAATTCATCTTTCTTAGAACGCTCATCATCATTCATTTCAGTAAACAGATATATCGTTTTATCTATTATCTCTATCAAATATTTATGTAATGTTTCAAGAACGCTTAGCATAATACATTCAAACCATATATCAATATCATCTACATCATAATCAGAGTAACTACGTTGAACTCTTTGGTATGCCAATTTGAAATCATTTTTAATTCTTCTAAATATATACTTTGGTCATCTTTTTAAATCTTTAATATACCAATCTTTTCTAAATACTGCCTGATTATAGCCCGGCGTGGTCTTCTTTCTTGACTATGCAGTTTTTAATCTTTGAATATCTTTAGCAAGCAGAATTTTTTTATCAAATAATTCTTTTGCTATAGCATCCAGATAATCTTTATTTTCAATTATTATTCTCTTAGCTTCTTGATAATATCTTTCTATTTCACAAGTAATGTAGTTCATTCTCTTTTCTTCTAAAGCGATAGGAATATTAGTACTATTGCCTTCCCAATTAGTAAATCCATATGTACAATAGTTATCTACAAATCTTTCAACAATATTAAATGCTCTATGCATATCATTATTGCAGCCAACATCAACAATTCCATATACAACTTCAGTAGCGGCTTTACCTGCTAATAATGAAATAACTCTATTTTCCATAAACTTCTTATCCTCAAAGTAATTATCATTATTATCGATATATGCGAATCCTTGAGCATTACCATTATGAGGTTTAACTGTAACAAATGGAACACTACCCGACTCTAATGTTTCAGCCACAACAGTATGGCCTGCTTCATGATAAGCTGTTTGAAGAAGATATCTATCATCTTTAAACTTTAACTTTTCTGGGGCTTCATACACTATCCTCATAAACGCCCTAACTAAATCATTCATTGATACTTCTTTTCGGTTTTCATATCCAGCATATACGCCTGCTTCATTAATAACGGTTTCTAAAGTTGCACAAGATTTGCCATTTAGTAGTCTTGATATTTCTTTAGCATCAACTGACTTATCACACTTTTTCTTCTTTAAATAATGTTTTACTATTTTTTCAGCATCATTGCCTTTTGGATTATCAATGACAATAGTTTTATCAAATCTTCCTGGACGAAGAAGAGAATGAGGAATTGCATGCAATTCATTAGTTGTTGCTATTACAAACACTTCATCATCTTTACAATCATCTATACAAGATTGAATTGTAACAAATTCTTCAGCATTTCTATGTCTTTCATCTTCATTAGCAAATTTATCCATATCGTCAAGAAATATAATTGAAGGTGCTTCTGCTCTTGCTTCTTCAAATGTATTTTTTATATGCTTAATAAAATCGCCATCAGGTAAATCTTTTCTTATAGTAAAAGCTGGACGTTTACTTGCTTTAATGAAACATTTAGCCATTAATGTTTTGCCTACACCTGGATCACCATGTAATAATAACCCTCTTGTAGTTTGAACACCTAATTCTTTATATTTATTAGGAGCAATCATCATATCAATAATTCTTTCAAGTTCAATTTTTACATCATCATACCCAATAACCTTTTTAAAATCTTTTGTCAATTTTGGAAATGCTATTTCGCTATAAAGATTAATTTTTAAATCACATTGTTTAACTTGTTTTCTACTTTTTTTCATATTTTTCCTCCATTTAGTAAAGACACACTAAGATAATTTATCTTAAACTACAAGTATTTTTTGAATGACTTTTAATAACTGTCAATATTTTTGTACAATATCTTTTTTTGTAGTTTAAGTGTTTATATAATACAACTAACATTCGTACTCCATTGAGTACATAGAATGTATCTTGCAATATTCTGCCAGTGTTCAAATATTTCAATTGGCTTATAACCATTAATAAATCTATAGAACAGCAATGCATAAGTTGGTTTAATGTATAAATAATTTCCCATTCCGCCCATGTATATCTCCTCCCATTCATTAATAGCTCTAATATTTTTTAAACAAATTGATAGACCGTATTCATTGATTTTATTAAATAGTATATTTGGATTTATATAGTTTTTTGAACTTTTATGTGTAATATCACACCAATAAATATCCCCTTTAATGTTCATAAAGAATACAACTCCATCAGGTCCAATGCAGCCTGGATAGCTTATCCAACAGAATGTAATATCGTCGACAAACTGTTGATCGATCATGTTTAAGTGCATTATTTTCATATTAATCATTACATTTAGGTATTATACTTTTTTTAATGTCCCTAAATGAGTACTAATACTTAATTATCTTTTATGTGGTCACCTCTATTTTCATAAATAATAGAAAGTATTTTCATGAAATCTTTTAATTCCCATATGCTGTCATCATCTTCTGATTCAAAACCGTCTATTGGCCAATATTTCATTGAATCATTTACAATGCGCATTTTCATATTAGCAAATGGTTTGGTGTCATATTTTAATCTTGTATATCCAACTTTTCGTAAATAGCTAATGGTATCTGATAATTCTTTTAAGTCATTAAATCTAATATTTATGGTCCTAAGCATATCAGGAATAGCGAATTTGCTTTGGTATTCCCAATGTTTTATTACTTTATCTGGATGTTTGATAGAAATTGCATTCTTTAAATACTTTGTAATCTCTTCCTTTTCTTCAATACCTGTATATTCAATTACTATTTTTCCAACATCTAAATAAGGCCCTCCCATCTGTTTATATATTAAGTCGTGTAGTTCTCTAAACTGTTCGAAAGACAAGAATACTCGTTTTGATGAACTTGCACACGCTAGTGCTGTAATGTTAGATTGCCAAAACACCAATTGATTTGTATCAACACAAATAACAAATGAACCTTTAGATTGTAAGAATAATTTTTCAGTAATTATATTAGATATATTGTGAATATCTAAATAGTTGTAATATTTCAAAAATTGATATAACTCATTTAATTCTTGAAAACTGTTTAATTTTACAAATAATTGAGATATAAGCCTTGTAAACTTATTATCGCTAGTGTTATGCTTTTGTCTGTTCATAATATTTGTATTCCTTTCTTTATCCATGATTTATACATTCTATTGAAAACCAATCGTCAGGTGGAATTTTGTTTTTACTTATCAATTTTCTTTCTCCATTTTTCTCAATTTCGAGTGCTTGTATTAAATAAGGTTTGTCTTCCCCTGGAGAATATGCTAATTGTGTTATAACAGAATAGTAATTATTTTCTTTAACAAGTTTGAGAGCTAATTCTCTAGCTCTTTTAAACCCGCATACATCAACTTTATGAGGATCCTTACCGTATATTGCACCACCACCTATTGGTACATTTGGACCATAAAAATCGATAACAAGCTTTTTGCCAGATAATCCATTATCACCTTCTGGACCGCCAATAACAAAATCACCAGCACCATTAAAATAGAATTTACTATTATCTAAAACAGTTAAGTTATCAATGTTAATATCTAGAAGAATCTTGTCTATTACGCTCTTTAATTGATTTCTTAAGTACTCATATCTAATGCTATCTAAATGTTGCCAAGACAATGTTAATCTATCAAAATAATAATTATTTTTATCTTCATTTATTTGTAGCAACACTTTGAAATCAGGGCCTAAATATTCGATACCATTATCCTTGTACCATTTCCATAACTTCTTGCCTATTTCGGTAACTAAATAGTGTTCGATAGGCAAATAGTTTGTTTTTGGGTTGCTTATAGCATATCCACACACTATATTTTGATCATCTGAATAATTTCTTATTAATCTTTCATCATCCGACAATTTATCTAAACATACATCAAGATTAATAACAAGATCTTCTTTTGATGGTTTCCACAATTGTGAGTATCCGATTTTTTCATACGTGTTTTTAATAATATCTATAATCTCTTCGTTTGTTATTACGCACTGTTCTTTACCAGCGGCAATTCTTCCATCAAGAAAAACCTTATTTGTACTAACTGCGCATTCTAAACCAACTAAGCCATCAGAGTCTCTTTTTATAACTGTATTCATAACATTGTTAACGATTTGATCGCATATTCTATCGGGATGACCATTTGATACATATTCCGCTATTAATTTCATGCATTAAACTCCTCAAATATATTTGTAATATTTTTTAAGTATTCTTTAGTAACTCTATTTCCAAATAAGCCTACATATATTTTTGTTTTATATTTATTAATCAGTTCTTGATAATATGCTGAACATTCTCCAGTCTCTCCATCAGTAAAAATAACTATTTTCTTAGGTATTTGATGCCTTTTTAAAGAATAAAGATGTTCAAATATACAATTAATATCGGTTCCACCTGTGGTATCTAATTCACCATCCATTATTTTTTTTGGTGTTGTTTCACACACTTCAGTAGAAAAAGTATATAATAAACATTCTTTGTTTTTGTATGGTTTCATTAATAATGGTATAAAATGTTTTAAATCATCAATAACTGAACCTGATACATCTAGATAAACGTGTGATTTTTGTTTTGAAAATGATACAAAATTATAAGCATAACTATTATTTTGATATTGTAGGTTATCACCAATTAATAATTTTTTAGCAACAATAGTTCTGTCTTTGTAATTAGGAATAAAAGATGTAATATCAACGTTTACTAATTCGTTGTTTTTAATGTTTCTTTCTATATTTCCAAGTTCAATACTTGCTTTATGAAGAAAACGTACAAGTTTCTTTTTTTCTTTATCAGTTTGTTGATAAGTGATTTTTTCTTGTTTTAGTGTTCCTCCCATATCTCTACCGGTTATAATTTGTGGAGGTCTTGGCCATCTTTCAACCATTTTTTCTATCATTTTTTTAAGAATCGGATTGTTTGTTGTTTCATTAGAAGTGTGGTTACCTAGAAGTCTATATAAGCCTAATTTATTATTTTTTTTAAGAAAATTAATTATTGTTTGATAAGCATCAAAATATGTCCCGGTATTTGATTCATACAATAGGTCTAATAATGGGATAGCTTCTTTTGGTGTGTCACTTGATTTTGGTCTAAGCAAACAACCAGGAAAACTATTTGAAGCATTTGTTTGAATAAAAAATGAAACATACTCTTCAGAAGGAAACATTCGACATAACATAGCATTAATAACGGCATCAAATGCTATGTTATCAATTATTGATGTTCTATTAAATAATGTAGTATGCCCTAAAATAACATGATATAGTTCATGCATAACAAGCATAAATAAGTGCTCATCTGTTTTACAATACTCGTTAACAAAATCAGAATTAATCAATAGCTCTGGTTTATATTTGCAAGTAACACAAGCCGTCTCAACTTCTGTTGTTGTAATTCTAATATTTAGTAATGACAAAAACTCTTGCATTTGAAGTGTTCCAACCGGAATTATTGAATACAATCTTCTTTTTATATCAACATCTTTCATTTAATATCTCGCTTTCTATAAAAAATAGTAAACTATTAAATTTTTCACATGTAAATATAGGCTGTCTATTTGGTATATAAATGTTATTGACTGTTTTTGAAAATACGCTTAATAAGAGATTAATATTTCTACATATTGAATAATCTAAATCTTCGTATTTGTCTTTTTTTAATGCAAATAAATAGCTATTTGGTGAATCATCTAAATAGTTTGGGTTATTAATAATATATTCATTAATTGTTAATATCAGTTTGTCTTTTGCACAATTTAATAATTCACATAATACATTCGGATCAAAAACTAAGTATTTTGATACTTGGTTAATTTCAATTGTAATTTTTGATTTAGGTGGAGCGGACATATTAAATAGTTTGTTCATTTACTCTACTCCATATTTTTTCAAAGAAATTTGCTAAATCAATAACCTCATCCATCGTTTGAAATCCATCTGGAAGATATGAGTTTAGTAAATTATTACGATACAAAAGCATTTCTTTCTCTTTGTTTTCATTATTGAGTTCAGCAATCTTTTGAGCAATCTTTGTTTCACTTAAAATAACATTTTCAGTTGTAGACTTTGGTTCCAAACATACAGATGCTTCCATTAATAGTGTTTCAATTACCATGGCTAGAATATTTTTATTTGTTCTTAAAGATAAGTATGATACCAAAGACAATGCCCTTTTATATTTGTCATTAAGATTCGCTAACGAGGAAGTGATAACCTCTCCTAGGGTATCTGAAGATATATCGTTTTGATTCCTTAATGCATAAATTATTCTTTCGATTGAATCATTTATCAATAATAATTTTTTTTCAGGTCCATCTTCAAGTTCAGCGATTTTATATGCTTGCATAGATATGTTAATAGCTTTATTCTTATCAAGTGGCTTTGATGCGTTTATTGGTAATGTGTTGTTGATTGCTAAAATACAAGAATCTACAAAAGAAATACTTTCCTTTTTTTCACTGTGATTATTTAATACAATTCTGGCCGCATGAATTGCCAATAATGTTGATTCAAGCATAGTTGCTCTACGAATAGAAATATAACCAATCGTTTGAATTAGTATATTCATTAATGTTTGAATATATTTAATAGTTTTATATTTGTCATCATTAATAAATTCAGTATAAGTTTTATAAGTTTCTTCAATTAAAACATTTATATCTATTGGAAATGAATGTTTTCCTTTATATTGATCAATCAATATGTTTTTAGACTCTTCTTCAGATAAATCTAACCAATTTGGAACATTAACAATAAATGGAAATCTGTCTGCTAATGCTGGATCTAATGGCATAGCTCCAAAATATTCAATATCTTCCTCATCACTATTCTCGTCAAACGGAGGGTTCATAGCAGCCCAACGGTACTGTAATTTTTCTAAATTTTGTCCTTGAACTCTTTTGTCATAGATAATTGGAAATAATTTATTCTGTAATTCTGGTTTTGTTCTATTTATTTCATCTATAAAAACAACTTCAGCATCCCAAATTGAAGTATTATTCGCAATATATTCTAATGATTTATTATCTTTTGTTGGAATTGGAATGCCAACTAAATCATCGTAATTAATTAAACTAGCATTATAAAAACGATAATTTAATTTTAGGCTTTCAGCTAATCTTTCTAAAATAAAACTTTTTGCACATCCATGTTTTCCAACGAGCAAAAGTGGTAATTTTGTAGATAGAGCAGCTAATAAAACAGGCTCTAAACTATTCCAACCAAATAAACCTAAGGGTTCACAAATCAATGACTCCATTTTATTTCCTCCTAAAACCACAAAGAGAAAATAAAAGCTCCCATCGTCTAATGATAGGAGCATTTGTAAATAATATGTCCCATCATTCAAGCTTTAGCACCTTCTAGTTTTCTAGGGTTGCTGACGGATCACAGGGCTTGTCCCTCTCCGTTCTCTTTATGGTAATTTCTATTGTAGTATTATTTATAATTTTGTCAACTAAGTTTTTCAATAAGTTTTTTATAAATTATTTCACTTAAATCATCTGGATGTTTATCACTAGGAATATTTCTATTCCATAAATATTCATTCCTAATACTTGTACCAAATCCTATATGGTCATATTCAGGGCCACTAGCATAATACTGTTTAGTTTCTTCATCTAATTGTTCAATAATATCATTTACAACATCATCTATATAAGACTCCTCTGTTTTAGCAGTAGATTCAAACTCTATTGACCTAAATATCTGTTCGAAAGAGTTTTTGTCTTCACTTGTTAGTTGATTATATCCAAAATGGGATTCAGGGTATGAAGTTGCAATAATATACCAAAATTTATCAACCTTGATTTTGGTAGTATCAGGATAAGGTGATATAATTTCCCTATTTCTAACTAATGATATTAATTCATTTCTAACTTCATCGTCTGTTAAATCAAAATGGTCAATAATAAGAATCTTGTTTTCTACATTGAATTTTTCTACTTCATTTGCTCCGAATAATAGTTTTCTTTTACCGTTTTCTAAGTTTATTTCTTGCATATGTGGTCGTATAGAAGCATCAATGTAATATACATCTATTTCGTTTTGATGGCTATCAACCCATTGTTTTATTTGTGCAGTTTTACCAGAACCACTCGGGCCTATGATTAGTACATTTTGCATTGGCGCATCTTCAAGTGAAAGCCCAAACGATCTTGTAAAAGCGTTCTCATTTAAAACATAATCAAGTTTTTCAATCAACATTCAGTTTTCTCCCTTTTTATAATTTTCAAGGATATTATTTAAACTCTTTATGGAAACAGATCCAGTTTCGTTATTTGATTCTATCAAATATATTTTTATTTTTAAAATTTCACATTTCATTTCTCTATAGTCTTTTTGCTTTTCACATAAATATTCAAAAGCATCTTCACCAGAAATTATTTCCCCATTTTTTGATGAAACTTTACGATAATAGTCTTTTCGTTCTTCTTTTGTTGGAAATGGTAATTCTATACATTTCCCTTTAGCAAATATACCGCTAAGTTCTTCACAAAACTCGCTTGGAGCTTTATTACTAGTTAAACAAACTTGTTTTCTAGCTTTAATATACATATCAATAATCTCAGCTAAATATTCACCATTCTTTTTGTCATCAATCTTGTCGATATCATTAATCATTATCAAAGAAATATCTTTGTCTCTATCAATAAAATAGTTGATATTAAACTTTGATATCTTAATATATTCTTCAAATCCAATAGCAGAAGTTAGTGTGGCGTGTTCATTAGAATTGAGTACATAATCATGCCAAATAGCATCTAATAAATGTGATTTTCCACATCCATGAGGTCCATAAAATACTAATGGATTTGCATCTGTTAGAACTTGTTTTGCAATTTTATTGGCATATTCAAATGCTTTATAATTTGATTTACTTACCACAAAATTACTAAATGTATTTCTCATTTCATCCTCCTACCCATTAACTATATCAATCTGTGTGTACCAAAATAGGTATAGGAGTATTTCGCTAGGAAGCAATTCTTTTATTATGCTGGTTCTTCGCCTATAAAAATATTATTTGTATTTATTTCAGACCATTCTTTAAGGAAATTGTCTTTTGTTCTCTTGTTAACGTGTGATTTGTGGCAATTGCCTTTTCTATTTTTGGATAAATTTCTTTAAGTAGGGCATTATATTCTTTTACATATGGTTTAACTATTTTTCTATAATGCTCACTCTTTAAATAACAACATTATTCATTCATATTCAAAGAAAGGTTATCCATACGATAACGCATCAATGGAAAGTTTCAATTCTGTATTAAAGAAAGAAGAAGTTAATTTAAAAAGTTATCTAGATTTCAATGAAGCAAGGCTGGCTATCTTTAAATTTATTGAATCTCGGTATAACAGAGTGCGTATACACTCAACACTTGCTTATGTATCACCTGAACAGTATTATCAAAATTATTTACTTAACCAAAACAAAAATGTCTTAAATTGCGTCTAAAAAGTTGACGTAAATCCAAAAATAGAGTTATGCACTCAGATAATTATTATGAAACCTATTCTCAAGAAAAGTTACCTAATACAGTTAAAGGAGGGTTCTCAAAGAAAAAAGACCGTTTGGAGTAGGCTCCATTCGGTTCTTAATTTTCATTTATAGCACTTACCCTCATGTTTATTCAAAACGCCTAAATAAACTTAAATAATATATGATTGCTAATTGTTATTAAATTTCGCTGTAATATATTAGCAGTCTAATTGGTGTTAGTGTAATTCTGCTATCAATTAAATACTATTACTTTTAATTAAATTTGTTTGTTTGTCCATTAAATTTAATCTCATTTTTATTCGTTTTATATCGCCCATAAGATCCTTAATATTTTTATCGCTTAAATTATAATGATCAATCGCCTCTTTTTTACACCAAACTTTATCTGATTTTACATTTATTTTTATTTGATATTCTTTTGAATAATCAATTATTTTTTTATTCAATTGTTGTAGCGCTTTAAGCTCTTTGTACATATCTTTCATTATTTTTTGCATTGGTATTTCGTGGTCTATGTGTATATCATCAATTCCGTTTACATTTTTCATTTCTATATATTCAGTCCACTCTCTTTTGATATATACATCGTTTGCTTTTGTATATACTTTTCGATCTTTTTTATATAAATTATTAACCGGCGAATAATCTGTGTGGTTTATTTTTGAATAAACTAAATACTTTTTACTGTTTTCATCAATAGTAATATATGCCTTTTTATTAATAATTTCTATATCTTTAATTTCTTTTAAACGAATTTCTTTGTAACAATTTTTGCCACTATTATCCGAATAATAGATTGATATATTATTAATCAAATCTTCAATATATTCTTTCCAATCATCTTTTGTTTGTTTGTTATTTAAAAGTATTCTTTTAATTGTTCTTATTGGATAAATAATCGGGGCCTCTTCACCAACCTGATAATATATTCTCACTTGTGTTGTAAGCCTACTTTTGCATTTGTTTATTAAGTCTTTTTTACTTATTATAATTTTATTATCCATTAGTTTTCCTCCAATTGCTTTATTTAATTGTAACATGATAAATTAGTGCATCGTCAACATCTTCGTCTAATATTTGTTTTATTGCTTTCTTGTAAGCTTCTAATTGATCTCTATAATATTCATCTAAGCCTTCATCGTTTTTGTTTGTTTTCCAATCAACAATATGAAGTTTACCATCTTTTTCGTAAATTAGGTCAATGATACCATTCCATAAATTATTATCATCTTTCAATGTGAACGGAACTTCTGAATAACATTTATCAGCATTTAAAATAATTGGCAATATGTCTTGCGGTGCTTTACCTTTTTGAGGAAAGCCACCATTATGCATTACATCATAAACATTTGTTAGTTTTTGTTTAAACAAATCTAGCTTGTCCACAAACTCCTCAGTTACATATTCGCTTAATATATTGTTTATTGCGTCATCTTTAGAAATGCTATTTTTGGACATAATAATCATTTCCATTAGTCTATGAACCATAGTGCCTATTAATGTTGCATATGTTTCGCCATTTCCAATAGGCATACCTTCGTTTTCGTAAGGTAGTTCACTTGTTTTTGATGGAGTTTGAATATCACTTGGTTGTTTGAATGAATATGTTTCTTCTGATTTAATCTTGGTTAATTTAATGTTTTTATATAAGTCGTTTGATTTTGCTTCTTCAACATTAGATTCATTATTATTTGAATTTTCGCCAACAGTCTTAAAAAACTCGCTTTGAGATTTTTCTTTTAAAAGTGTCCATTTGCTACCCATACCAGCAGGACCGTTCTTACTTTTTTTCTTTGGCTCACTAATAATTAATACATTTCTAGCTCTAGTTGCAGCTACATACACTAATCTATCTTGTTCTTTTAATAAACTCTCTTTTTCTTTTTCAGCTTGTTCTTTATAATTATTAGTTTCAATTAATGATACAAATGAACCTTCGCTTCCAACTGAAATAATGTAACCATCAGCTACTCTATTTCCATTTTCATCATCTTTATATTCAATTCTAATTTTTGGAGGCTTACTACCAGAACCAGCCTTGCCTAGTATTACAATTGGTGCTTCTAATCCTTTTACTTTATGAAGATTTGCAATATGTACTGCATCTATATCGCCCTTTAGATTTAAGCATCTCTCTAAGCCTGATTCACCAGACAATAAATCATTCATATAATTTACAGCATCTTCATAAGTAATAATATTGCCACTGTGTTCTTCACCACGAATAAGTTCCAATGTGTAATATATGACTTCTAAATCTTCGCTTGATACATACTTAAAAATCTCTAAATCATCTATTATTTTTTCATATAGCGATGATGGAGTTTGGGATGAAATGGTATTTGATAAAGTAGTTAATTTGCTTAATGCTTTTTCTATTTCACTATTTCCATATTGTATATTCTGTAGTTTAATCTTTCCATCTTGTTTTCTATAAGCTACTAAATCTGTATCAGTTAAACTAAATATAGGTCCAAATAAAGAAGTTACTAAAGAAACAGTGTTTGTTCTATCAGTTACTGTTTGATAAATATTTGTTATTAGTTTTAAACCGTCTGACTTTTCAAATAAAACTTTTCCTTCTGCTCTTACTGGAATCTTTGCATCATTGAATTTTGCTATGCAAGAAGAAATAGGTTCTTTGCTATGAAAAATAATCATAAAGTCTTTATATTTTATTTCTCTTAACTGCTTATCTTTTCCAGTAATCTTATATTTTGGATTATTCACTAATGTCTTAACAATCTTAACTAGTTGATTATTATCGTCCATATCAGGGTAATCTTCTAATAAGGATTCAGAATATGTTTCATATGTATATATACCATTCAATTCTTCTTGTTCAGGGTCGCTTAAATTATCTATATCTTTATATCTACTTTGTTCTAATGATTCTTCTGGCATTACTTCATTAAATACCTTATTAAAATATTCCTTAATAACATTCCTAGATCTAAAGTTATTAACTAAATATTTAACCTCACCAATTTTCTTGTTATTAAATAATTCTTTAATACCTAAATATGAAGAAACATCAGCACTTCTAAATCTATAGATAGATTGCTTAGGGTCACCTACTATAAATAATGAGCCAGGTTTTGGTACACAATCTTTCCATGATTTTTGATTTGGATCTTCAGCAGTCAAGTAAAAGAACACTTCTGCTTGCATTGGATTTGTATCTTGAAACTCATCAATTAAGAAAAATGAATGTCTATTGTAAATATAATCAATTAGTTTGCCACCATTATGAGCATCTTTCTCTAACATATTTCTTAAATAGTAAAGATAATCAAAGAAAGTAAACTTGCCCTCTTTTCTCATTAGTTCTTCAAGTGGTTTTATACAAAGTTTAACTAGCTTTAAAGAGTTTTGGTATTTATAGCTATTTAATTTATGCCATAAAGCATCAACACTATCTTCATCCTTTACATTAAGAACAACTTTGCCAGCTTGTTCTCTTACGATTGATTCATCGTGAGTTAAACCCAACTCTTCTAGTGTTGCATCATAAGTTAATGATGAAATATCTTTAACTGCTCTTTGAACACCTGTGTAATCATAATTCCAGCCTTTTTGTAATTTATCATTTGCTGAATCATATACATCTTCTGGATCTCGTTTATCACGACTTGGTAGTTTTAAAGTTATTTTCGATCTATCTTTATTAAAAGCATCTAATACAGTTCTTGTATCTTTGATTGCTTTATTAAAACACTTATAGAAATCAATACATAATTCATCTGTAAAAATGAAATTAACATTCCTTCTATCCATCATCTCTTTTGCAAGTGTCGCAAAAGCATCTTCAGGATTCCAGTATAAAGATGAGAATCTATTGGCTAGAACTTTTATTTCATTACCATATTGGCCAGCTAATGCATCAATATAAAATTTCTTATATATTTCTGATTCTTCTTCATCATTAATTAGTTTTGCATCGCTTGGAATATTAGCTTCTGTTGGATGCTCTGAAAGAATCATGTTGCAGAAAGAGTCAATTGTTCCCATAAAACACAAATCAATGTTCTTTAGTGCCTCTAAACATCTCTTACGAGTAACATCCGTTGGAGTATCTAAATCTCCTGCTCTTTTTGGTTCTTTATTGTTATTTGGATCAGAGCGTTCTATTAACTTTGCTTGGAATCTTTCATAAAATTCTAAAGCTGCATTCTTAGTGAATGTGATAGCACAAATCTTTTCAACTGGAACTTTACCTGATTCAACCATCGCAACCATTCTATTAACAAGCATTGTTGTCTTACCAGAGCCTGCACCAGCTTCAATAAATAAATTTGTATCTATTTTGTGGACTATATCATTTCTTGACCTCTCATCAGTCGTAGTAGGTTTAAAAATATTACTCATCATCTACTACCTCCTTTCCACAAATAGCACCAAACTTACAATATTTACACTTTTCTTTTTCTTCTTCTTTTGTCATTGGATTAATAGAAAAATCACCAGTATCTAAAGCAGCCTTAAATTCTTGTAACTTAGCAGTTAATGCATCTTTCATCTCTTTGTCATACTTACAAGTTACAATGCCATCTTTAAATCTAAGCATTCTATATTCACAATGACTGACTTCTTTATGTAATGCATTTTCAACAATATATGCATATATCAAAACTTGTAGACAAGAATCTATGTCGTCTTTTTTGTGAGCTTTTTTGTTTCTCTCAGTTTTAAAATCTATTATTACTGCTTTACCATCTTTGGTTGTTTCAACTCTATCAGGATATCCATGAATGACAATACCAGTTTCCTTGTGTGGACAATCTTTATCTTCTTCTTTAAAATCAAGGTCTCGTTTATTTTCTTCATCCATTTGCCAGCCATTAGCTGCCATATCTAAAAATTGTTCTTTTACATCAGCTATCTTTTCTGGAATTAATGGAACAGTAATCTTCATATATTCGTCAAAGACTTCACTAGCAAATTTAATAAAGTCATCTTTTGGCATTCTATAATCTGCAAGGTATTCCATCAACGCATGTACGAGTGTTCCTTGCTCTGTTGCTGGTATTACTTCATATGGATTATAGTCATCAGGTGCATCTAATTTAAGCAAATTTTGATATAAAAATTGTTTACGACAATTAAAGAAATTGTTTAATGCACTTGGGGAATACTTCCCAATATCAAAAGATTCTTTTTGAGTCTTACTTGTAGCTTTTGCTTTATAAGCAATTTTCTTTGAATCTATATAGGCTTTTCCTATTTCTCTACTACTAGATAGTTTGGGTTCAAAGTATTCAACACTCACAACATCAGCTTTAAAATCATCTAAACTCTTACCATTATTTTCTAATTGATATATTTCAAATAACAAGCTTGATGCATTATTATTCTTTAATTCAGATACATTTAATCCTGCATAAGATAAATCAATTGTGTTGTTAAGACTTGTTGCAAATTTAACTAAAGTCATTAAACTATCAATCTTTGTTTTAATCTTTCCGTTTGATGTAAATTCATCGTTATTAAAACCTTTTAAATCTTCATCTAACAATAGTGGATTTTCTTTTGGTGAACCAGGATAAACAGTAGAAGATAATCCGCATACATATAGATTGTTTCTTAAAGATGATAAGGCATCATCGATTGTTGTTATATGGATGTGGCCCGGTTTATTGCCTTGTCTATAAGTAGGTTTTCTTAATAATGTTTCAATAACATCATCGGTTATATCTAAACCCATATTCTTAATAGACTTAATTTCGTTGATAATTGTTTTCTTTGCAGCTTCATCTAGTTTAATAACCATTTCGTTATCATTTCTAGCAGTAAAATATTTATCTAAAAATTCTTCAATTGGTAAAGCTAACTCTCTAGCAATCGCTTCAAAGCCAGAAACATATTTTTCTAATTTATTATTATCGTTTACTTCAGCTCTAGAAATAGATTTTTTAAAATCATCTATTCTTTGTTTATTAATGGTTTCGTTATTTGTAAGTCTTAATCTTGATAGTCTTTCATAGAACTTAGGCCTTTTAAATTCATCTTCATTATCTGTAGTAACTAAAGAATCAAGTAACTCATAGTTAAAATAAGGACTGTGAATCATACTAAAGAATGGTTCCCAACCAAAACCACCTTCTGATGACCAATGATAATATTGTTGAAGTAATTTTCCTGGATATGAATTAACTATAGAGATACCATTACCAAATGTAACTGGAATGTCATATTTGCATGCATAATCATAAAAGATTTGAGAATATGTTGAGTAGTCTGCACAAGCTACTACACATTGATCCATCTTCTTGTTAGTAAAGATGTCATCTATAATTTGGCCTACCTCATTACTTGAACCATAACAATTCTTATATGAGTTGATATGAACACCGTTTTCTTTTACTTCAAATAAGTCGAAGATGTTCTTTTTTGTAACGTTGTTTGTTATCTTATTGATTAATGCTTCTTCTAATGGCTGTAATGGATATTCATTTAATGTAATAAATTCTGTATCTATTACATCAGCGTTATCTATTGCATATCTAATTAAACCAATAGTATCAACTTTGTTTTCACTATTTAATTTGCTAACATATTTCTCATATATTTCATATAAAGCATCATTCTTTTCTTTGAATGGGCCTTTAGATAAATTATTCTTTATCTCTGTAGCTTCATCTTTAACAACAAACTTTCTTATTGTGTTAATTGTTTGGTTTACGCTCTTTATATCAGCTAATTTACTAGTCTTAAAATAATCAACTGATTCTATTAATTCTTTATAATATGAAAGTTCATCGTTTCTAGATATAAACTCTTTATTACAAGTCTTACCTGAACGTAATAAGGCTTCTCTTGCAAGTTCAACTGGAGTAAATACTCGAGTATTAAAAAGATTCTTGTTTTGATAAGCAAGAGATAATGATATTTTGTTTGGATTAGGGATTATAAGTACTTTTTCTTCTACCATTTGTATTCTTTGGTTATATCTTTGATTAAACCTTCTTTAATTGCTTCATTAAGCTTAATATTATAATTATCTAAATTACAGTAATGAAATGCATATTTATCTTTCTTTTTGTAGAATAATTTATTTTTCTTTTCATTAAGTTTCTTAATGTTTTTCTTCTCAATTTCTAGTACTTTAAATGGCTTTGATAAATCATCCTCAAAATAAACTAATAATAATTTATCAAATCTTCCATTTATATCAATTGATCCAAATTCTTCTTGGCCATGTCTATTACATTCTTCTTTTAAATACGAACGATACCATCTGCTTTTTATTTGATATTTTACTTCGCCACGTTTAGCATCATAATCTTTTTTAGAAGCAGCTTGTTGAACAAGTTCTAAAGCATTACAAACTAATAATTCCGCCCATTCGCCAACTATATTGGATGTAGAAAATAAAGGTATTTGTTCTTTTGATTTTGCTTTTGTTATTTCGTTTGTAACATTTGCATAAACTTTAATACTATCTACTAATTTCTTATTAATAGTTACATCAATTATTTTATTGTTGTTTAGTTCTCTTTGGATTTTCATTTGTTCTGGTCTCCTATTTAGTATTTTTTATACTTTACTTTTCATCATTTTTTCAGTAATTCTATTATCATCATACTTTTGATGACAATCGTGACATAAATATATAAAATGTTCATTTAAAGGAAGATACTCATTTTTAAAATCTTTTTCAAATTCTACTAAATCGACATCATATAAATTATTACTAGTTTTATATTTTCTATCTAATATTGATCTTATTATGTCTGTTCTGCTTAGTTTTTTAATATGGGCCGTTTCAAGATGTTCAACCGTTTTGCCACAATAAGAACATTTACTTTTGTTTCTATTTATCTTATCTTGTCTTGTTAAATCTTGAATGATTCTGCAATATTTTGTATTTATATAGCTATAAAAACTTTCGTAATTCCCAATAAACTTTGCAACTCTTTTCTTTGCGCTTGGCTTTGTAAATTCTAAAAACTTAACGTAATTTTCAAGGGTTCTTTTCAAATCGTGTGACTCCCTACTATTATTGTTTATGCGTTTATAATAACTAAGCTCATCTAAGATATTTACACATTTATCATTAACAAACTCTGTTTCTATATCATAAACATTGTTTAATCTTTTTAGTCGGATTAATTCGTTTCTAATAGCTGCTACGCTACGGCCACTATCAATTAACCATTCTTTATATTCTTTTTTTGTATCAGTCATAATTTACATATCCTTCAATTTATTAGCATATTTCGAAGATAATTCGTTTCCTTTTTTATTTACAAATTTTGTTATATCGTTATATGACTTAATAATCTCTGGTTGTATAATTTTTTTAATTTTTTCTGGATTATAATTATATTTCTTTTGAAATTGTTTAATTTTTACTAATTTTTGTTTTGAATCCTTTACATCATATTTATTAAAGTATTCTTCTATTGATTTGCCTCCTTTGTTATTGTTTGCTATTTTATCTACAAGTACTAAATTACCTCTTACATTTAAGCCACAATAGTCTTTGTTAATAGGGACTATGTGATCAATAACTATTTGGTCTTTTGTTAGCTTTCTTAAATCTTTTCCTGTATATGGACATTTATATTTAAAAAATTCTAATGTCTCCTGGAGATATGTTTCGTCTATCTTATCGCTATAATTGTTGCCTATTTCTCGCAAAAACTTCCCCACAGATGAGTTTGCTACGTCACCAGAGTATATTCCTCTTGCAGCTTTAGATTTTAAATCTTTTATTTGCCAATTCATTTTAATTTTCTCCTTACAAATTTACTATATAAATTCTAATGACCCTATTTTGGTACACTATTTATATTTCTTTTGTGCATTCTTTAATGCATCTTTTACTTCATCTCTAATAGCTTTTGGTTCTAGTACTTCCATATGGTTAATAAATTGAAGTGCTAGATATACCATACCTTGTTTAGATGTCTTTACATAGGCAACAAAGTGCTTATCATCATCTTTTTCGAGTCTAATGTCCTTCCCAAAAATATCAATAATATCATCTAATATAACATTGTCACATTTTAAAGCAACCCTAACACCTTCGCCATGATACATATATATTTTTGTTTTAGCGTATTCATAAGGATCTTCGTTTTTTGCTAATTTTATATATCTTCCATCAGTTAATTTAACATTTTTCATTTTGTCTACTCTAAAATGTGTTAAATCTTCATGATGATCTGATTTTCCAATTAAATATGTCTTTTCTCCTTTGTAAACCAAATAGTGTGGAGAAATAATATATGGTTCTTCCCTTTTATTTACTAATTCTTTCTTTAAATTGTATTGCGTATAATTAAACTTTATTGGTTTTTTATTTTTAATAGCTTCAGTAATAATTTCAACGTTTAAAAAGAATTCCTTATTTTCTTTCTTGTCTCTATTATCCATAAATACTGTAGACTTAAAATCATTCTTAAAGTATTTGCTTTGAGTATTCAATAATTTGTCTATTAACTCTTTAGATGAACGAGATGGAATAAAAGTTGATGAATGAATGGCATTACAAAGAATATTTATTTGAGATGGCTCAAACTGTCTTTCTCTCAAATAATATCCTTTACCATTCTCACTATATGTCGAAATATCATAACCAATATTTTGAAGCATTTCAACATTTTTATATAATGTTCTTCTATCAAGATTTACATGATAGATTGTTTCTAACAATTCTAATAATTTTGGTTGAGTTAAAATGTGTTCTTCATCAGAATGTTCTTCTAATATTTTCAATAATGCAATTATGCTAGTTTTCTTATCTTCCATAATTAAATAATAACACAGGTGTCAAAAAAATTGTACATACCAAATGTCAAAACTACATATTTGTTATTATTCTTAAAATTAATTATTCGTCTTCGTATAGAGCATATACTTCAGAAACTGGAGTATGACATGATACAGCAAGTATTAATTTAGATAACATCCATCCAATTGATAATACTGTTATCTTTGATGACTCTTTTAGCTCTTCTTGAGGAATTGTGATTGTATTTGTTACAACAACTTCTTTAATATATGAATCTTCAATTCTACTTATAGCGTTATGTGAGAATATGCCATGTGATGCACATACATAAATGTTTCTTGCACTATGTTCTTTTAATATATTTGTTGCAGCAATTAAAGAACCACCAGTATCAATAATATCATCAACGATGATTACATCTTTATTTTCAACATCACCTATTACATTACAAGCTTCACACACATTTGCTTTAGGACGTCTTTTATCAATAATTGCAATTGGGCATTGTAACATCTCAGCCAATGTTCTAGCACGCTTAACACCACCATGATCTGGTGATACTACGACTAAATCTTCTTTATTAAAATTCTTTCTTCTAAAATATTGGCCCATCATTGGAACGGTTGTTAAATCATCAACTGGACAATGGAAGAAGCCTTGAATCTGTGCTGCATGCAAATCAAATGTAACAACACGGTTTGCTCCTGCTTCTTCTAATAATTGAGCAACTAATTTTGCAGTAATTGGTTGTCTAGGTAGTGCTTTTCTATCTTGTCTAGCATAACCATAGTATGGAATAATACAAGTTATTTCTCCAGCTGAAGATCTTCTTAATGCATCTAAACAAATTAAAACTTCCATTAAAGATTCATTAACTGGTTTGCTTGTAGATTGGATTACATACACTCTTTTCCCACGAACTGATTCACCTAATTCAACTAATGTTTCTCCATCAGCAAAATGATTTACTGTAACTTTACCAGGAGCAATGTTTAAATATCTACATACCTCTTTTACTAATTCCACAGATGTTGTCAAAGAGAATATAACTACATCATCAACATTTGTATATTTCGCTCTTATCGCGTCTTCATTTGTAAATTTCTTAATTTTTTTATTCTTAATTTCAACTTGTTCGTATTCTATTTCTTCGAAGTGTTCAATATAATCATTTGGAATCATAAATGCTTCGCACATTTTTTCATCACATATTGCAACACAGCCACGATTTCTTTTTAATAAACGCTGATAGTCTTCAGATGTTAATTCTGGATATAGAGGAGATAACATTAATGTTTTTCCAGAACCGCCTATTTCGTCAAGGACATCTCTAATATTGTTTCTTTTTAATGTTCCAGGATATCCCTGTGTAACACCAATCAAATATATATTTTCAATTTCATCTATTTTTTTTAATTCTTTTATTGTATGAATTAAAAGATTACCACCAAGATAGGGTGCCCTAGCTAATTGTTTCTCTTCTTCGTTCTTTATAAAGATTATTGCGTTATTCATAATCTCCCCCGTATTAATAAGTATATTTTAACACTTAATTCGCTTTGGTTTTTGTTAATCTTGTATAGTATTTATTATTTTTAATTAAATCATATAAATTCTCTATTTCGCTATTGTTTTCGCTTATCACAAACACACTTGAGCCACTTCCAGACATTAAAACATTATCAGCGCCACTACTTAATAATAAATCTTTTATTTCTCTTACATCTTTATTAAGCAATAAAGCTGGTTGCTCCAAACTATTACCTAATAACCCTTTTATTTCCTCGCCCTTTGTTAAAGCATTTTTTAATTTAGCTATATCTGGATGATCACAGACGCTCATATCTAACGCGTTATAGGCATCTTTTGTAGAAACACCACTTCTAGGTTTAACAATTAGTACAAAATAATCTTTTGCCATATCAAATACTTCTACACAATCACCAATTCCCGTTACAATAGCTGGCTTGTTGTAATAGTTAAATAAAACATCTGAACCAACAGATATACATATTTGTTTTTCATCTTCTTTTGTTAGATGTAAGTTGTACATCTTCTTTAAAATTCTAAGTGTACTAGCAGCATCTGCTGTTCCACCACCAAGACCAGCTTGCATAGGAACTGTTTTGCGTAAATTAATACTAAAATGATCAGTAATGTTGTACCTCTCTTTAACAACATTAATCATCTTTATTATTGAATTCTTTTCATTAAATCTTATGAATGATTTATTGCATGTATAATTATCATTATCACTAATATTTATTTCTAATTCATCATAAAAATTTATTGGGACCATTATTGAATTTATATCATGATAACCATCTTCCCTTACATTAAAAACATCTAATGCGAGATTAATTTTTGCGTATGCCCTATCCTTCATAAATCACCTTATACATCTTTAGATAATCATCTAAAGATAATTGTTCTGCACGTATATTCTTATCTAATGCCATTTCTATATATATTTTATCAATTGTTTTTTCATCAAAAATATCTTTTAAATTATTATTTAAAGTTTTTCTTCTCATTCTAAAACAGTTTTTAACAAGTTCAAAAAATTTCTTTTCAAACTCTTTATTTCTATCTATTTTAGGAACAAAAGATATTACAGCACTATCCACATTTGGCTGTGGGTAAAAAACATTCTTTGAAACATTCATTTCTAATTTAACATCATATAAATATTGAACTTCTATAGAAAGAGCGCCATAATCTTCACTACCTACTTTTGCATTTAATCTATCTCCAACTTCCTTTTGAACCATAACTGTTATCTTGTTTATATCTAATTCAGATTCGAATATTTTAAATAAAATTGGTGTTGTTATATAGTAAGGAAGATTTGAACATATATTTATCTTTTCCTTATATGTTGATAAATCAACATTCATAAAATCCTCTAGTTTTATTAATAAATTATCATCGCTTAAAGAATTATTTAATAATTCAAACATATCTTTATCTATCTCATATGCAATAACATTTTTAGAATATTTCAATAATTGTTCAGTTAAAGCGCCTAATCCAGGACCAATTTCTATTGTAGTTAAAGATGGATTGCATGCTGATTTAGCTATTTTTTCAACTGTGTTTGTATCAATAATAAAATTTTGTCCAAATTTCTTTTTGGCTTTTAAATCACCAAGCACTTTTTTAATATGATTGATATTAGCTATCATAATACTTTCTCTATATCGGATTTATTAACACCTAACATATTTAATCTTTTAAACATTGTTTTTGAATTACATTTACCAATATGAAATGCTTTAGATACTAATTCTCTTTTCTTAGATGAATCAGTTAAACCGTTTAATCCCAAATCATTAAATTCATCTTGACTTAGAGTGCTTTTTTCATTCGAATATGTAATCAAATTATTTAAAGCATCTTGTAATACTTCTCTATTTGCGTGTTCTATACCAACTTTCTTTTTTGTTTTCGCATCTTCTTTTAAGATAAATGCATTTTTAAGGTTAGGTATTTTATTATTAATTATATTTCTAATTTTTTCTCCTGGAGTATCAGGATCTAAAAATAGTATCACACCTCTTTTTTCATTTACTTTTTTTATTAATTCTATTGTTTCTTCTTTTAACCCTAAGCCATGTGTTTCTATTGTTTCAACATCAAAAAAAGATTTTAGTTTTTTTGTATCATTGCTTCCTTCAACAACGATTACTTCTTTTATCATATATTTTTGAAGTCCATTTCTGTTGTTAATTTTTTATTTGAATATTTATCTTCAACAACATATACATCACTACCCAATGACTCTACAAGAGAAGCATCATCTGTAAAATTAATGTCATCACATTCTTTGTAACATCTTTTTATTAAATCACTTTTAAATGCTTGTGGAGTTTCTGCTAGATATATTTCATTTCTATCTATTGTTTTGTTTATTTTTCCATTAAACACTTGTTTAACTGTATCTACAACTTTTGTGGCTAGTATTGCAGCATCTTTTTGTTCAACAGCTTTCTTTAACTCTTGTAAAGATTTAATGTTCAAGAAAGGCCTAGCAGCATCGTGTATTAAAACATACTCGCTTTTAACTAAACTAAGACCATTTTTAACAGAATCTTTTCTTTCTGTTCCACCTTCTATTTTTTGTATTTTTATATTATTAGGTACTTGATTAAAATATTCTTCATTAGTAACAATAATAATATTTTGGCAATCATCATCTTCTAAAAACAACGAAGCAGAATGTTCCAACACTGTTTTTCCATCGCTAAACCTAAAAAAGGCTTTATTATAGCCAAGTTTGGCTCTTTCACCTTTTCCTGATGCCACAATCACTACATCATATTTCATATTATTTACTCTTTAAAAAGAAACCTAGATACACAAATACAACTCCTGATAATATCATTGCAAATCTACCAATACCATCTACATTACCAGCGATGCATGATACTAATATTGCTAAGCCAATTGTTGTTAAACAAAATTTAATAATATTTTTGCTCATTCTATATTGCCTCCATATATATTTTATCTAAATCTTTAGGCAAATTTACATCAATTTCAATATTATCTTCTTTTAATGGATGATACATTTCTATGTTACTTGCACATAATCCCATTCTTGAACATAATTTAGATTTAACACCATACAAATTATCATTTAATATTGGGTATCCTTCATTTGATAAGTGTAGTCTTATTTGATGAGTTCTACCTGTATCTAAACTACAAAGTAATACGGAATAATTTAATTTGTGGTTACACGCTAATGAACGAACTTTTGTTATAGCTTTTTGTCCGTTTTTATAAATAATTTTTTTATTAGAATTATGTCTATCATTTCCAATTGCTTTATTTATCACAAATGTTGTATCAGGTTCAACAACACCTTTGACAAATGCCATATAGTTTCTTCTTATTTGTTTTTCAAATAATAATTTGTCTAATAATGGTTGAAAAACGCTTGTTTTAGAATATATGACTAAACCAGATGTTTCTTTATCAAGTCTATGTATTGGTTGAACATCTACATAATTTGTATTCATATAATATGATTCAACCATATCGGTTAAACATAATTCCTGCGTTCCATCAGAGTGAACTAATAAATCTTTTGGTTTATTAACAACCAAAATAATTTCATCTTCATATACTACATCAATTTTATTTTTTAATATTTTATAATCGTGTGTATTAGGATAAATATTAATACTTAATGTTAAACCAACAATATCATCTTCTCTTTTTACTGCATTGCCATCTAATAATATATTTTTGTTTTGTATTAATAAATGTTGAATTTTTCTTGAAGGAATATAATTATCAAAAAACTCTTGTATTGTTTTTACAAACAAACTATTGATTTCTATATCTAACCACTTACTATCTCTTAATTTATATTTCATTTTTTAAGAAAAGATGATTCAATTGAACCATCTTATTATTCTTCTATCATTCCTAATAATTCTAAAATTCTATTTAAATCTTTAGTTCCATTATATTTAATTACAATGCTGTTATTACTTATTTCAATTTTTGTTGCAAGTTTTTTCTGCATTATATCTTTAACATCTAAAATATAAGGATTTGTTTTCTTTGTTGGCGTTGCTTTTCCGCCTTTCTTGGCAGGAGCTTTTGTTAACTCTTCTAATTCTCTTACGCTCAAACCTTCTTTAACACATCTTTGTGCAAGCGAAATAATTTTATCTTCAGAGTCAAGAGCTAATAAAGTTCTCGCTTGGCCGTATGATAATTTTGAATCACTTACTAATTTTTGAACCTCATTTGGAAGAGTTAATAATCTAAGCATATTAGTAACATTTGTTCTAGATTTGCCGATACGTTTAGCTAGTTGATCTTGCGTATAACCCAATTTTTTTATTAATTGCTCATATGCCATTGCTTCTTCAATAGGCGTTAAATCCTTGCGTTGAATGTTTTCAAGCAAAGAAATTTCCATCATTTCTTTATCATTGAATTCTTTAATAATAGCAGGTATATCTTTTAGTCCGGCCATTTTTGAAGCTCTAAGTCTTCTTTCGCCAGCAACCAATTCATAACCATTTAATGATTTTCTTACAAGAATAGGTTGAAAAACACCATTCTCTTTTATTGAATCGGCTAATTCTTGTAAACCTGTTGTATCGAATTCTTTTCGTGGCTGATATGGATTTGGTCTAATATCACTGATTTTTATTTTTGTGCTACCAGCACTACCAGATGATTCATTGTTTATTTCATTCAATACGTCATCAATGTTATCACCAAATATTTCAGTAAGGCCTTTTCCTAATTTCTTACTCATGTGATTCCTCCGCGTTGTTCGCAATCACTTCTTTAGTTAAAGAAACATATGCTTTTGCACCTTCAGAATGAACTTCGTAATCAAATATTGATTTACCAACTCCAGGAGCTTCTGATAATTTTATATTTCTTGGTATATATGTTTTGTATGTTTTCTCTTTAAAATGTTTTCTTATTTCTTGGCCAACTTCAGCACTTAAATTTGTTCTTGCATCATACATTGTCAACAAAACACCTTCAATTTTTAACTTAGGATTGAATAATTTTTGCACAAGTCTAATTGTTTGTAATAATTGTGTAATACCTTCTAGAGCGTAATACTCACATTGAACAGGAATTAAAATAGAGTCTGCGGCTGTAAGAGCATTTGTGTTTAGAAGTCCTAATGATGGTGGACAATCTATAATAATGTACTCATATCTATCTTTGATTTTATCCAATGTTTTACTAAGATATTTTTCCCTATTTTTTTCTATTTTTGCAAGTTCTAAATCAGCACCAGAAAGTCCTATGTTTGCAGGCAAAATATCTAAAGGTGGCTTTTTAAGCGTTTTTATACAATCATCAACACTAGCTTCATTTAATAAAGCATCATAAATCGTTAAGTCATTTAAACCAACTCTATGTCCTACACCTTGAGTGGCGTTTCCTTGAGGATCAATATCAACAAGCAATACCTTTTTGTTTAGATATGCTAAACCTGCTGCAAGATTGATACTTGTAGTTGTTTTTCCAACTCCACCTTTTTGATTTGCTATTGCGATAATTTTTGCCATACGTCACCTACTTTTTCATTTTTATGACAATCTTAACATTGTCATCATATTCTGTAACCTGCATATCTGAATCTATTCCTGATTTCTTGCACAATTCAAACGATTGTTTAATTGTATTAATACCAATCTTTAAATTATTAGATACGCCTTTACGTTTATGTTTTGTTGTTAGTTCACGAACATACTCTTCAGTTTTAGAAACAGTATATTTTCTCTTTACGATAGTATCGTATACTTCTCTTAAATTTTCACTAGGAACATTCAACAGTGCTCTTGCGTGTCTTTCACTAATAATATCTTGTGAAATTGCTTTTTTTATATACTCTGGAAGTTTCAGTAGCCTCAACTTATTTGCTACTGTTGATTGTCTATACCCAAGCCTGTCAGCCAATTCTTTTTGCGTTAAACCTTCAATCTTCATTATTCTTTTCATTGCCAAAGCTTGTTCAATTGCATTCAAGTCTTCTCTTTGAAGATTTTCAATTAAAGCCAAATTTGCGGATTCATCATCTGTTTTTTCTAAGATAATGGCCTCTATGTCTTTTTGCCCATTTAATAGACAAGCTCTATATCTTCTTTCACCAGCAATCAATTCATATTGGCTTCCAGCTTTTCTTACAGTAATTGGTTGAAGCAAGCCATTCTCTTTAATCGACTCTGCCAATCCTTTTATAGATTCATCATAGAAATCTAAACGAGGTTGATTTTTATTTGGAATGATTTTTGTTATTTTTATTTTTACTATTTCTTTTTTCATAGTGGATGTACTTTAATTATACTATATTTCCTAGGATATTTTTTATTTGTGTTTTGTATTTTTTTAAAATAACTAATTACTCTAGAAGAACCATCAAATAAAGATTCATTGAAAGTCTTTTCTATTTCAAATCCCATTGTATTTATAGCTTTTGATGCATTATCAATCTCAATTAATCCATCTTTGCCTCTTAAACATATAAAATAACCATCTTTTTTCACCATTGCTCCACAAACTTCAATTAAAGCATTCAAGTTTGATACTGCCCTTGCGGTAACATAGTCGTATTCTTCTCTATGATTTAATGAATAATTTTCACCTCTATCATTAATAACTTCAATATTTTTTAAATCTAATTTTTCGATTAACGAATTTAAAAAAACACATCTCTTATTAATAGGTTCTATCAAAAGTACATTTAACTCCGGAAATACTATTTTTAATACAACACCAGGAAATCCAGCTCCAGTTCCAACATCAACTAATGTTCCTTCGAGTTTTCTATCTACACATAATAATGAATCATAAAAATGTTTATCTAATACATCTTCATATTTTGTGATTGCAGTTAGATTAATTTTTTCATTGTATTCTTTTAAATATTTAGCATAGAAATTTAATTGTTCGATTGCTTTGTCTGTTAAATCTATGTTTCTCTGCCTTAATGATGTTGTAAATTCATCTAATGTCATAACACTATTATACAATTAATAATTGTATAAATATTATCTTAAATATCTTAATACATTACTTGGAGCTTGATCTATTTTTTTCTTTATTATTTTTTTAAAATGAACACCCAAATAAAGTGATACCAAAGTAATGACGATTGTTAAACAAAATCCTTCGATGTTTGAGAATTCAACACATAAGATATTGACAAAAACAAGTTGTAGCACGGAAATAATAAGCCAATGAACAATGTATATTAGATTTAATGCATTACTCAAAGAACTAATAAAATGATTGGTTTTTTCTTTAAGATGCTTACATACAAAAAAGAAAAATCCAAAACAGAAAACAACATAACAAAGCGAAATTAAAGCATCATGACTATACATGTGATAATATTCAGAATTGCTATGCATCATAAACACAGAATATTTCATTTCATAAATACTTCCAATTAATGCTATCAAAAAACATGGAATTAACGTGATTTTAAATGTTTTTTCTTTATCGTGTAATGCATTAGAAATCCAATATCCAAATGCTGGATAAACAAACCACGTCAGTAAAGGAAAGCACATAATCGTTTCTTCGGGATAATCTATAAAAATAAGCAATCCTGCAGTAGCATTAAAAATAATTGAATCAGAAAAAATAGTAGGAATCAACGAACCTGCCAAAGACATCAAACATCCTATTATTAAAATATTATTGTTTGATAATTTTATTTTTTTAAATAATCCAAATAAAATCATTGCAAGTCCAGCAAACTGAAGAATATCTCCTTGAAATACTTGGCTCCATATTTCTTTAGCAACGGTTGAGTATCCACTAGTTATGATTTCATAAATAGCAATTGGTAACTCACGTAAAAAATTAAAGATATAGCCAAGCACGAGAATACTTGTTCCACGTTCAATGAATTGTTTAGGGTCATTATTTTTTGTAAGTGAAAATCCAAGACCCATAGCGGTCATAAAAACTGGCGCAGCCATAAAGCCACCAAGATAATAATTTATTGTATATCCAGTGGGATCATCAAAATTACTTCCAAACTTCCAGAAAACATGAACAAGAATCATGAAGATAATGGAACTAACTTTGGCATAATCAAGATAATACTCTCGAGTAATAGTTTTGCTGATTTGTGCTTTTAAATCGTTGTCTTTGTCGTCGTTCATCATTATTAATTATTTTATTTATACATATTTTGTATATATTTATCAATTGACTCAGCCACATCTTGTCCAGTCTTCATTGCATGAACGACTGTTTTCGGCCCTGTAACATAGTCCCCTCCGGCATATATTCCATCTATTGTTGTTTTGTTATTATCGTCCACTTCAATATATCCCCATTTATTAGATACTAATCCATTAGTTGTATTAACTATATCTTGCTCAGCAAAAGAACTAATTGCCATCACAATCACATCAGTATCCATATAGTATTCACTTCCTTTAATTTCTATAGGAGTTCTTCTTCCTTTTGAATCAGGATCTCCTAGTTCCATTTTGATGCATTTCATTGTATTTACAACACCTTTTTTATTCTCGTTATCAAGAATCTCAACTGGATTAGTTAGAATTGTTAGTTTAACACCTTCTTGTTCAGCTTCCAACAATTCTTCTTTATTTGCAGGCATTTCATCAATTGATCTTCTATAAATAATTTCAACATCACTTGCTTTTAATCTAACCGCACTTCTAGCAACATCAATCGCAACATTACCACCGCCAACAACAACTACTTTTTTATTGTTAATTTCTTCAAATAACGATTGTTTATTTAAATTGAAATTATATAAAAAATCATTTGCATGATATACATTTTTTAAATTTTCTCCAGGTATATTCATCATTTTTGATACACCTGTTCCAATTGCTATATATATTGCTTCATATTCTTTTTGTAAATCTTTAATCAATATGTCTTTTCCAACACTTGTATTTAAAACAAATTTTGTTCCTAGTTCTTTTAATGTTTTTACTTCTTTTTCAATTACTGCTTTTGGTAATCTATATTCTGGAATACCATATGCAAGAATTCCACCAATTACATTTTTTGATTCATATACTGTTACTTCATATCCAAATAATGATAATTTTTTTGCACATGCTAATCCACTTGGACCCGAGCCGATAATCGCAACTTTATGTCCGTTTTGTTTTTTATTCTTTATTTCTATTTGATTGTGATAATCCGTAACAAATCTTTCAAGCGCTCCAATAAATATAGCATCTCCCATTTTGCTCATGGAACAATTTGATTCGCATTGTGTATTATAAGAACATACTCTTGAACATATTGAAGGAAAACATGAATTGTTTGAAATTATCCTATATGCTTCTTCATAATTCTTATTTTTTATTTCATTTATGAATTCTGGTATTTTGTTATTAATAGGACATCCATCAACACACGGATGATTAATACAATTTAAACATCTATTTGCTTCCAATAAAGCTTTTTCTTCATCATATCCTAAAACAACCTCATCACAATTGTTGATTCTTTCTTTAGGATTTTGAATACTGATAGGTGTCTTTTTTAATTCCATATTATATTTATTTTATGCTATTTCTAGCCTCGTCTAATACTTTTTGAACCGCTAATGTCTCATTTATATATTCATAACATTTTTCATAATCTTTGTTTTTATATATTTTTCTGAATTCATTGTATAATGCTTTCCACCCAGCAAACTCACTATCATTACCATTGAATGAAATTGTTTTACCATCGTTCATAATAACATCAAAGTTTGAACAACGAGATGGTGTTGTATTAAATTTAATATATCCTTTTTCTCCTTGAATTGTTGCGAATGATTTTGTTGAACAGTCCTTCGCATGAGCGAGAACAGCCTTAAATTTACCGTAATCAAGGATCAAAACTCCAGAAGTATCTACTTTCTTTTCGATATTTGGATAATACTTTACTGTTTTAGGCTTTCCAAATATTCCAACAACAAAATGAATAGAATACACACCAAGATCCATTAAGGCCCCACCATCTAATTTATAATCAAATGCTGGAAGAATAATGCCGTTTTTAAATTTATCATATTTTCTAGAATATTGTGAGAAATTTATTTCAATCAACTTTACATCTTCAATATCTTTTATATATTTCTTCATCTTAATATAATTTGAAGAATATTTTGTCATTATTGTTTCAAACAAAAACAATTTATGCCTTTTCGCATAATCAACTAATGTTTTTGCTTGTTTATAATTTGAACAAAAAGGTTTTTCTAATAAAACATTTTTTCCCGCTTTTAATGCCTTGTATGCATATTCATAATGAAGACTATTTGGAAGCGCAACATATACAACATCAATATTCTTATCATAAAGTAGTTCGTTGATATCTGTCGTATACATTTTAAAATCTTTAAATCTTTTTATCTTATCTAAGTGTCTACCCCATATTCCGTATAGATTAAAATCATTAAACATCTTAGAATTTTCTACAAAGATTTCAACTATAAATCCTGAACCTATTACACCAATATTCATTTTTATCTCCCATTTACTTCAAATATTAAACATTTTAAATATTCTGAGACATTATTTCCTAATATAATAGGATGATCTCTGTCCTGTGATCTTGTTTCTATTAATTTTAATCTTTTATGCGCATCGTTTCCTGCATTTAATAATATTTTTAAAAATAAATCCTTTGGCATATATTCACTACAAGAACACGTGATTAATATGCCGCCGTCATTAAGTATTTTCATAGCACGATAATTTATTTCTTTATAACCTTTTGATGCATTTTTAACGCTATTTTTAGATTTAGTGAAAGCTGGTGGATCTAATATTACAACATCAAACTTTTCGTTATTCTTTTCTTGTTCAATCAAATAATCAAATACATCAGATACCACAAATTTGGTATTTGTATAATTATTTAGTTTGCTATTTTCTATTGCCTGCTTAATTGCTAATTCAGATGTATCTATTCCAATAACTTCTTTAGCTACTTTTGCAGCACTTAATGCAAATCCGCCAGTGTGCGTACAACAATCTAATACTCTAGCACTATCACACAAACTTCTTATCGCATAATGATTTGTTTTTTGATCTAAAAAATATCCAGTCTTTTGTCCGTCAGCAATATTGATTTTTAATTTTACACCATGCTCATCTATTAATAAGTTTGTATCGAAAGGGTCTGATAAAAATCCCTTTATTCGTTCTAAGCCTTCGAGTTCTCTTACTTTTGTATCAGACCTTTCATATACTTTATTTATATTTAGGCCATCTTCTTTTAATACTTTTTGTAAACATTCAACTAATTGTTTTTTTCTTACATCCATTCCTAATGTATCAATTTCAAAAACTAGTACATCATTAAATTTATCTACAATTAATCCAGGTAATCTATCTGAATCAGAAAACACAACCCTACAACAATTAGTATCAATTACTTTTTTTCTATAATTCCATGCTTTCTTAAATTTCTCAATGAAAAAATTATCATTAATTATTTCGTTTTTATTTCTAGATAATATTCTAATTCTTATCTTTGAGTAATCATTTATATATCCATAACCTATAAAATCATTTTTATATGATTCAACTTCTACAATATCTCCATTATTATATTCACCTTTGATATCTTGAATTTCATTATAAAATATCCATAGTCCACCAGAACTAATTGTACGTCCTTCATTTTTCTTTAATGTCACGATTGTCATTAATAAAATTATAACATCACAAAAGAAAACAATTTCTAAACATGTTAGAATGTCTCTGGGGGTATTAATTATGATAATAAAAAAAGAAAATAGAATATTTGAAGTTAAAAATAATTTAAAAGATGGCGATGGTTCGATTGCTTTTACTTCTATCGCATTAAAAAATCAAACATATGACAAGATAAAAATGTATTCTACTTTACTTTTAAAGAAAAACGATAGCATTGGTTATCATACACACAATGGTGAGAAAGAAATAATGTTGATTAATAAAGGAAAAGGTTTGTATAAAGATGATGGATTAGAAACAACCGTTTATTCTGGCGATATCACAATTTGTGAAGAAGGTCATTTCCATGGAATAAAAAATGAATCTGATGAAGATTTAGAAATAATCGCAATGATAATTGAAAAGAACGCTTAATTTGCGTTCTTTCTTTTTAATAATTTATATATAAATTCTTCATGATTTTCTTCTTCACATATGTCCCAATCTTCTAAATTAAATATGTCAAATTTTGTATCAACTTCATATTCTTTTTTTATGAACGAAACATAAGCTTTTGTTGCATATGGATATGCTTGCTTATATATAGATGCGCCTCCACATACAATATATTCTGTTTCATCATTTTGGTGTTCTTGAAGAAATTTAATTAAATCATGTATAACTTCAACATCTTCTTTTTGATAGTTTGGGTCAATACTAACAACAATTACTTTTCTTCCTGGCAAACTTCCTGGCAAATTATCGTATGTTGTTTGACCCATAAGAATATGTTTGTCCATTGTATTGCGTTTAAACAATTGTAATTCTTCTTTTATATGCCAAGGCAAAGAACCCTTAATACCAATACCTTTGTTTGGATCAATTGCGACTGAAAAACTTATCATTATACAGACACCTTACCTTTTATAGCTGGCCATGGATCGTAGTCCAACACTCTAACATCATCAATTGTAAAATCATAAATATTTTTTATATCTGGATTTAACCATATCTTCGGAAGTTTCTTTGGTTCACGTGACAGTTGTTCTTTTATTTGATCTATATGATCTAAATATATATGTGCATCACCAAATGTGTGTATAAATTCATATGGTTCATAGCCACACACTTGAGCAACCATACACAACAATAAAGAATAAGATGCAATATTAAATGGAACACCCAAAAATAAATCAGCAGATCTTTGATATAGTTGGCACGATAATTTCTTCTTATCAGCACTTACATAAAATTGAAAGAAAGCATGGCAAGGTGGCAAAGCCATTTGATCAACTTCGGCCGGATTAAACGCAACAACTAAATGTCTTCTTGAAAAAGGATTGTTTTTCAAATTATCTATCAATTGAGTAATTTGATCAACACCGCCAAAATTTCTCCATTGTTTTCCATAAACAGGACCTAAGTCACCCCATTTATTTGCGAACTCTTCATCGTCACAAATTTTTTGGATAAATTCTTCCATAGATTCACCTTTATACTCTGGTGATTTTGAATATTTGTCATATGGCCAATCATTCCATATCTTTACATTTTTTATTGCTAATGGTCTAATGTTTGTTTCGCCTTTTAAAAACCAAAATAATTCTTCAAATATACCACGATAAAATACTTTTTTTGTTGTTAACAAAGGGAAACCATCTTCAAGATTAATTCTCATTTGATATCCAAACTTAGATATTGTGCCGGTACCAGTTCTATCTTCTCTTTTGCTTCCGTTTTCTAAAACATCTTTAATTAAATCCAAATATTGTTTCATATAAAACTCCTTACAAATATTATACTAGTTATAAGTATTTTTATATCACTATTTAAAAGGCGATTAACTCGCCTTTTTTTGCTTAATATAGATTGCTAATACTTGAATATCACTTGGATTAATACCCGATATTCTTGATGCTTGACCTAACGATACTGGTCTTATCTTATCTAGTTTTTGTCTGGCCTCAAGTGCCAAGTTATCAACATGAAGATAGTCTATGTCTGAAGGCAATTTAACTGAATCCATTTTCATCATTCTATCAGCTTCTCTTTTTGCCTTTGTTATATAGCCTTCATATTTAATTTCTATTTCCGCTTGTTTCGCAATTTCCTCGCTGTATTCAATGTTCATATAATCTAATAATTTACTTAACTCGACACCTGGTCTTTTTAATAATTCATATGCATTATACGAAACGCTTTCCTTTTGATAACCTATTGATTCCAAATATTCATTAATTCCAGAATCTTTTGATACTTTTGCATCAACAAGATATTTCTTTAATTCTTGTATTTCGTTTATTTTTTTCAAAAAGTTGTTGTATCGCTCACTAGATATTAATTTATTTTCATATCCATATTTTAATAACCTTTGGTCGGCATTATCGTGTCTTAACAATAATCTATATTCAGCTCTTGATGTTAATAAACGATATGGTTCTTTTGTTCCTTTTGTAACTAAATCATCAATCATTACACCAATATATGATTCATCTCTTTTCAAAATAAATGGTTCATCTCCATCTATTTTTCTTCTAGCGTTTATTCCTGCAACAATTCCAAGACCCGCTGCTTCTTCGTATCCAGATGTTCCAAGTATTTGTCCAGAAATAAATAAATTATTTATATTTTTTAATTCCAAATTTGGTTTAACTTGCAAAGGATCAACAGCATCGTATTCAATTGCATATGCATATTTAATAATTTCTGCATGCTCTAAACCTATTAAAGAATGAACCATTTTTTCTTGAACATCTCTTGGCATTGAAGTTGAAAAACCTTGAACATAAGTTGTGTTCATAGATGCTGATTCTGGTTCTAAAAACAATTGATGTCTTGGCTTATCAGAAAATCTTACTACCTTATCTTCAATAGAAGGACAATATCTAGGACCAACTCCTTTAACAACTCCAGAATACATTGATGATTTATTTAAATTTTCTTTAATTATTTTTAATGTTTCATCAGTTGTATATGTCAAATAACAAGGCGTTTGATGTTCATAATCAAGCACATCTTCTTTTTTTGTTTCATCAGAAAAATGAAGAAATTCTTTGTTTCCTGGTTCAAATTTTGTTTTAGAAAAATCTATTGAACTTGTTAACACTCTTTGAGGAGTACCTGTTTTTAATCTAAATAACGTTATTCCGAGTTTCCTTAATGATTCACTTAGATTTTTTGTTGTTTTGTCTCCATCTGGCCCTTCACTTCTAGTATCTGATGAAATCATTACTGTTGAATCCATATAAGTGCCTGTTGTTAAGATACAAGTTTTTGCTTCTATGATTCCGTTATTTAATAATCTAACAGCTTTGAAAGAATTGTTTTCACACATTACTTCTTCAACTATATCTTCTATAACAGTTAAGTGTTCTGTGTGCATACAAAGATCTTGCATCATTTTTGAGTATTCAATCTTATCTGATTGAACTCTCATACTCCACACACCAGGACCTTTTGTTGTGTTTAACATTTTAAATTGAAGAGCCGTTTTATCTGCAACTTTTGGCATAACACCACCCAAAGCATCAATTTCTCTAACGACAATTCCTTTAGCAGGACCACCAATAGATGGATTACAAGGCATTTTAGCAATATGTTTTAATTTAATTGTTACTAAGACTGTATCTTTTCCTGCGTGTGCCAAAGCCATAGCCGCTTCAACACCAGCGTGTCCAGCTCCAACCACTATTGCATCACGCATTAAAGATACCTCTTATTTTTTTATAAACTTCATACATATCATCATATCTTTTTAATACATCGCCATATTCTTCATATTCCAAAGATTCATATATTTCTAGCAACGATTCATACAAAGGGAATAAGCACAGTTCAGACGCCAAAACATATAATCCTTTCGTCGCATCTTTAGCCATAGCATAATCTTCATCTATAAGCATATTTTTTAAATCAACAAAAAATGGATCATCAAGAAATGTATTTACTATTTCCTCATAATAATTTATGTCTGGATATTTTTCTAAGATTAAATCATAATTTAATCCACAACTTTCATATTTTTGTCTCATAGCCTTTATATTTTATCACCAATGTTTAATCTTCAATAATTGTTTCAAGTGCAAGAATTATCATATCATTCAAGCCTTTTTCTCTTTGTTCAGTACTAACTGAACCAGAAGTGACGTCTTTAGTTTTAAAAAGTTCTGCTACTATTGTAAACATACATAATGCTTGTTTACCATAATGTGATGCTACAGTATATAAACCAGCTGCCTCCATTTCTCCACCTATAACTCCATATTCAGCCCATTTATTAATTTCAAAATCATTGTCATCACGATAAAGTTGATCATAACAAATTGTATTTCCGACTATAGCATTTAGATTTAATTCTTTTGCTTTGTGATAAGCAGTGTGAACTAAAGCAAAATCTGCAGTTGGTGCATATGTTCCCTTAAATGTATAATCATTAATTCCAGAAGTGTGTGATGTTGCTTGTGATATGGCAATATCTAATTGTTTTAAATCTTTGCGAAATGAAGAACCTGTTCCGATACGAATTAATTTTTGTACATTGTATTCTTTACACAATTCTGTCGCATATATCATTATTGAAGGGATTCCCATTCCCGTTCCCATTACAGATACTCTTTTTCCTTTATAAACCCCTGTATAACACAACGCGTTTCTTACCTCGTTAACACATACAGCGTTCTCTAAATAATTCTCAGCTATATATTTTGCGCGCAATGGATCTCCAGGCAACAAAATCCTATCTGCTATTTCGTTATTTTTTGCATTAATATGTTTGCTCATATTTCCCCCACACCACTATATTTTGTATCTATCAACTACATATTTTGAGTCATAATATATTTTATCTGATTCTATTAATTTCATTTTTCCATTACTAACTTCAACAACACTAACTGAGCAATTGTATGGCACATGTCCTTGCCAGTAACTGAATTTATTTTTATATAACATATTCAGCATAGCTCTCAATGCACACCCGTGAGTTGAAACCAAAACATTTTCATAATTTTTATTACTTAATTCTTTTAAAAAACTTTGAGTTCTTTTACACACTTCTCTTGCGGTTTCTCCACCTTTAAACCTACCACACAAGAAAGCATTCCATTTAAATAGCAATATTTTAACTATAGGAACTTCTAGTTCATTTGGTTTAAACTTCTTTCCTTCATATATACCCATATTTAGTTCTTTTAATCTATCGTCATATTGGATGTTAACATCGCCATTGCCACTGTTATTTAACACTAATTCTGCTGTGTGTTTGGCTCTATCTAAGGGACTAGAAAAACAAGCATCAAATTTAATATCCTTCATTTTTTCACCAGTTATTTGAGCTAGTTTTATTCCATCTTCATTCAATGGCCAATTAGAAGTTCCTTGAAGCACTCCGTTTTTATTGGCATCAGTTTCGCCATGTCTAATAATATATATTTTCATTGTCTACATACATTATTATATAAGAAATTAGTTATAATATATTGAAGGAGATTTTTATGGAAGACAAAAGAAAATTAAATTTAGTATTATTAGTATTAAATGGTTCGTTTACAGGTATTTGTATTTGTTTATTAATTTCTTTGTTGCTTAATGGCCAAGCAAATTTAATGCAAAGTATTGAAATTGTTGCAGATATTATCGCTTGTATTTATGCTGCTATATATTTATTTGAAGGATGCTCAAAAGGTTATGCCAAGCATTATAAATTATGTATGATTGTTTCATCAATCAATTCATTGGCAGTTACAGTTTTATCTATAAAAGAAAAGGTTCCATATATCTCAACCGTAATGTGTGCAACAGCATTTGTATTGACAACTATTCTTGCTTGCACAAAAGATCTCGGAAAAAAATCATCATATATGTGTTGTGGCTTTCTTGTTTTTGTAAGACTATCTGGTTTAATTTCTAATGTTATTACTGAAACAAATAATCCACAATTTAATATTATTATCACATTACTTGTTTCACAATTATCTTTGGCCTTATTAATTGGTGTAGTTACTTACGCAAAATACACTGATAAGAAAAATCGCGAAAGCAAATAATTATTGTTTTGTTTTATTAACAAGTCAAATATAAGCAAAGTTTACTAGATGTGTGCAAATAGCAACACTGTACTTAGTGCTACAAAACCCTGGCATAATACATTGCATATTTCTAATGTCCAATGCACTTTTGCTTTTTTCAAATTAGAAAAAACACCAATTAAAACAAGAAAAATCATAAAACATATAGCAATTGAATATAAAATAATTGATAGATAATAATTTGATTTAATTGCTGTTTTTATTAAAGAAGAATAAATTAATAAATAACCAACCATACCTATCAAAACAGCAATGGTATTAAATTTTTTAGATTTTAAATAAATCATCAATAATAAAATGATTGTTGCCAATAATATAAGTACAGTTGTTATTGTTGATGTTAAAAATGTATATTTAAATAAAGTCATTCCAGTAATAAATAATCCTAGGTTTACATAAAAAACAAGATTAACAGGCATTTTAAATTTTATTTTTCCTAAACCAACAATAAACTTTAAAGTTGGAATAGACAAACCAAATATCATTGATAATATGCATCCAGCAGCCAAGAAAATAAACGAAGTAATGCTCATAACACCATAGTAATTTTTAATAATTGTTATTGATGTTATTGCATAAAAAATCGGATTAATGTAATCAAATAATCCTAATGCTACTGAAAATTCATTCATTTTTTGCTTCATCTTTTGCGTGCCATCCTTCTTATTAACAATATTCGCCATATTCACATCCTATATTTTTAGCTTCAATTTTATCGATTAAAGTGTCTCTAAAGAATGATTTTCTTTTATATAATTCTATTATTCCAGTTCCATTTCCACCATTCCACAATCTATTGTGTCTCTTTGTTCCATCTGGTGCTTCATAATTTATATTTAACATATCATTTTTATTACAACGAATATTCATAATCATTTTATTTTTAAGTGTTGTCATTTTTACTTTCCAAATAATTTCATTGTCTGTTTCTTCTGATTCAAATTCAGTCTTTGTAAATGTCCAAAATTTAGAAAAATTAAATTCATAATTATTACCTTCATAATAAAAAGCACCTAGTAGTTTTCTATTTAATGCAAGACCCAATATTTTTGGTCTACCACCACCGATATCAAAAACACTATTATCCAATTTTTTTCCTGTTACCATGCTTGTTAAATTACATGAACTAAGCCACAACCAAGGACTTGTAAAATTTTCACCCCAGTTTTTATCTGCATATCCATAAGATAGTTCTGGTTTAACAATATACTTTTCTCCATTTAGTATTATCGTTCCAGAATATAATGTTTTCATTCCTTCTGCATGCCAAAACATTTCAAAAGCATTCAATTTTCTAAAAAAAGAATTTGCTCCATATCCAACATTAAATGATATTTTTTTGTCTATATCTAAATCCCACGATATGTTTCCATAATCACTCATCCATTCTTTATGATTATTTGCATCTTCTTTCGTTATATTAATAGATCCTCTTGTTTTTGTTTCGCTACAAAAACAATCATCGGCTTTTATTTCGTATGGTACTTCTTTTTTTATTTCAACGTCTTTCAAAGAAAAAAATCTATGAAGTTGTGCGTGTTCTTTCCCCCAAAATCCGACATTAACCATTAGATATGATGGCTTTGTTCCCTTTTCTTTTAATTCTTTATTATTCCATACAATTACTGGCAAATCTGCTGCACAAGCAGGATTGCATGTAAAAAATTCTATATAAAATGGTTTTTCTTCACCTGTTTTTTCATTAATAGCAGTAAAAGAGTGCCACCACCAATCATACCCTTTAGAAGCTAATGGCCCTTTCAACATCCACGCATCTCTTCTTACATCACTTTTGTTTGCCATAATGTCGTCCCTCACTTACAACAATTATACATTACAAAATATAATATTTATGGCCTTAGCACAACTATAGCAATTATTCTTTTACTATATATATTGCATTTAGTTGTTTGATATCAAAATTTCCATCATCTTTAAATAATTTTCTTTCAAAAATACAATTATTATTTAACAAACACAATTCAATAAAACACATAAAGATTCCAATATCAATTTGATTGTAAAAAACGGATGCATTTTTAGGCATAATGCCCACTTTTCCTGATTTAGATTTTCTATACACATATAATTGATTATTCTTGCTTTCAACAAACCAAGGTTGTGAATTACATGCACTTGGAGCAAATCTTACAATATTTCCAATACCAAAATCGTTGCCTTCCCAAATATCATCAAGTTCTTTTCTTTTTGATTTATACATATCTTTTCTGAAAGAAGACACTTTTGCAATTGCTATCATTATTACATAATTTAAACAATTGTATGTTTCATCACTTTTTGCGATGCCATACCATAAAGAACCGATGTTTTTTGAAACAAGATATAAATCTAGTTGTTCTCCTATATAACCTATATTTTGAAGATAACCGTCTTTGTTTTCCGAAAATAGCATTATGCAATATTCTTCGTTTCTATTACATGTTGTATTTTCAGCTCTAACTATTTTTATATCTGTTTTTATATTATTTAAAGAATCAAATGTTTTATATGCATCCATTATTTCATTTAATTCATCTTGAGTAATTGGTTCATCATTTCTTTCTCTAAATGTGTGAAATGATTTTCTTTTAAATATTTGTTTATATAATTCTTTATTCATCGCTTTAGTTTTAATCTACATTTGATTTAAATATATCCGCAATATCAGATAAAGTGATATAAGCAAATGGGTCAACATTATGGACAATGTCCTTCATTTTTGTAACTTGAAATCTATTGACAACGAAATATACTATATTTTTGTTGTGATTAGAATATCCGCCCCTTCCTTCAAGTATTGTTGGTCCAAATCCAAATTCTATTGATAATGCATTACTTATTTCTTCAGGTTTTTCAGTTACAATCATTGCGCCTTTTGCACGATCCAAACCATCAACTATAGCATCAACAATTTTTAAATTTACATAATAAGCAATGATTGAATACAAAGGGATAATCCATGAGTTAAATAATATTCCAGCTATTACATATATTATGATGTTATATATTAAACAAAATGTTCCTACGGTTATCCCGAATTGTTTCGCGAAAATAACAGCCATTACTTCTATACCATCCATAGCTCCACCATAACGAATCGCTAGTCCAGAACCAAGCCCAGATATCAAGCCACCAAAAACCGAACATAAAAGTATATCTTCTTTAGCAAATGGAGATCCAAATGACAAATCAAATAATCCACAATTATTTATTAGAAAAACAAATAATGAATATGATATAACGGCAAAGATTGCATATATGGTAAATGCTATTCCCTGTTTTTTCAATCCAATAAAAAATAAAGGAATATTTAGCAACAACAAAAATAGCCACAATGGCAAATTTGAAATTGATGACAACACCATAGCAGTACCAGATATTCCACCATCAAATAAACCTACAGGCGACAAGAATAAAGTAATTCCAAAAGCATTTACTGCACCGGCAATAAAAAGCATTATGAAATTTTTTATTGAATATCGTTTGTTCATTTTCTCACCGTTTTTTCAACTTCAAAAACCTTTTTGTAATTATAACAAAAGTTTTAAAATTACAAAACAATAATTATTTATTTATAATTATTCGTTTGTATAATTATCAAAATAACCTTGAACCAATACAACCGGTGTGCCTTTATCTCCAGAGCCAGATGTCAAATCACATAACGATCCAATTAAATCAGTTAGTTGTCTTGGCGTGGTTCCTTGTGATGCCATATTTCCAACCAAATTAGATTTTTTATTATTAATAGAATTTTTTATTGCATCACTTAACGCTTCTCCAGATAAATCTTTATACTCATTGTCTGCAAGATATTTTATTTTAATTTCGTTTGGTGTTCCCTTTAAACCTTCAGTATAAAATGGTGAGATAACAGGATCAGCTAACTCCCATATTTTTCCTTGAGGATCCTTAAAAGCACCATCCCCATACACCATCACTTCAATATGTTTTCCTGTTTGTTTAAAAAATTCGACTTGAATATCTTCAACTAGACCTTGTGCGTCTCTTGGAAATAATTTAACTGACTCTTCAGTAGCTTTATTAGAACCTAATAAACCATAATCTCTGTTATAACCAGAGCCATTTATTGGCTCAGTCATAATATCATCCAATCCTTTAACATTTGCACCAAGTGATTTTAATATGCGCTTTGTCCTAGAACGTGTATGAATATCACAAGATAATACATTTTTTGTATAATTTAGGATTGTTTTAGCTTGATTTGCAAATATAATTTCGCATTCACAGTCTTGTTTCTCGATTATGTTTCTATATTCCTTTATATAATCTATGCCGGTAAATTCATGAACTGGGTAACCAAACAGTTCATGAAATTCATTTTCAGTTAATACATCTGAATATGGATTAATATTTTTTTCGTCTAAATCATCAAGAGTTAAAAACGCATTCCCAACTTCATCTGATGGATAAGAAAACATTAAATATATTTTTTTACATCCTTTTGCGATTCCCTTTAATAAAACAGAAAATCTATTTCTGGAAGTTATAGGAAAAATTAAACCTATTTCATTACCACCAAGTTTATTCTTAATATCCAAAGCAATATCATCAATTGAACAATAATTACCTTGTGCTCTGCCAACTACTGATTCAGTAATTGCTACCACATCTTTGTCTCTTAACTCAAAATTTTCAAACTTAGCAGCATCAATAACCGATTTAGTTACAAGTTCTACTAAATCATCTCCTTGTTTAATAATTGGAGTTCTTATGCCTCTAGATATTGTTCCTACATATCTATTCATACATTGATATGATAACACTTTTTATACAATTACTTTAATATTATTTTTATGTTTAACAATTGTTTCTTTATTTTTCTTTAAATATTTAATTAATACATTCACCATATCTTCATCAGATTTTTGTATAATCTCTAATCCTTTTAATACATCAAAACCACCTGAACCACCATATCTAAAATTAGATATGGCAAGAGTAAATTTATCTGTTTCTTTAACATCTATGTTGTTGTATTTCAAATCAATTATTCTTTTGCCTCTAGGATTGCTTACTTTAATTGTATAATCAATGCCGTCAACCATATCATAATTAAAATGTCTTTCAACAGGTTTTAAATAATCATCACTTACCACAATATTATTATTGTGTATATCAAAATAATTTGCATTTACTTCTAAATATTGTTTTAATTGTTTTCCATTTATTTTAACTTTATAAATGTTGTTTTGATATATATAAGTTGACACCAAATCTCTAATGCTAATTTCTTGATTAAAACCAACCGCTCCATTAAATAAAGCGACGCCACTCAAATCTGCATTTACAAGTTGTTTTTGAACTTCATTAATAAAAGAAATTAAGGGATGTTTATATAATCTAGCAGAAAATTCATCATTTATTTTTAGATTGACGTTTTTTATGATACCAATTGGCTCATCTAGCCATTTTTGAACTTCATCTTCTAAAGGTATTAATTTGTTATATAAATCTTTATCATATCCTTCTGGTTTAATTAATTCATAATTAACCTTTTTATTATCTAAATCATAATCAATCATAGCAAATTCTTTACCGTTTGCAGTACATTGTGTAACAACTTTATTAAATAATGTAGTAGCAAATGAACGGTGTTGATGTCCAGAAATTAAAATATCAAAATCTAATTCTTTACACATTCTATATCCTTGGTTTTCACCTGTGTCATCTTCAATTAATTGCCCATTGAAATCAGCCTCTAGTCCACCATGATAAACAATTATAGTAGCTTTAACATCTTCAATTCTTTTTATCTTTTCAATTACTCTTTTACAATATTCATAACAATCTTCAATTTCGACACCTTCTACATGTTCTTTACTTTCATAAGTTAAGACACACTGACTGACACAGCCTATAATGGCAACCTTGTTCGCTTCATCAAATTCGTGAATTATATATTCTTTTCCATAATTGATGCCATCTATTTTGACATTTCCACATAGATATTTATTTCCTAAATCCTCAATATATTTTTTTATTTCTTTCTTTCCATAACTAAAGTCATGATTTCCAATATTTACATAATCATACTCCTTTAAACATAAATTAATTGGATTAATATTATTATCTTTGTGTTCATAATAATACGTTGTAAAGGGCGACCCATGAATTGTGTCACCATTATCTATGATTAAAGTATTATCTACTTTATATTTCTGTATTGAATTTATTATCGACAAAAAACCTTGATTAACATAAGCGTTATTCGCATAATTAATTGGCATAACATTACCATGAACATCACTAGTAGATATGATTCTAATTTTCATATTTAAAACTATATTTTATTGATTTTTTGTTTCATATAACATTCTTACTTCATCAATATATTTATGATTTATTTGATCGTTGTATAGTGGAACAATTGTTATGTATCCATTGTCTAATGCAACATTTTCTATATCATAATTATTATGATCAAACAACAAATTTGTCTCTGTTTTTCCTAATGCTATATACTTTACTCCAAATTCTTCTTCATAGTGATAGTTTTCATTATATTCAATTCTTCCTATTGAATTACATATCTTAATGCCCTTAATTGAATCTTTTGGTAAATCAGGTATATTAACATTTAAAAAATAATTTGAGTTTTTATTTTGTATATATTTTAATACTATTTGTTTTGCGACCAACGCTGCATCTGTATAATCTCTATCATCAAAAGTATTAAGGCTAAATGCAATGGCTTGTATGCCTTGCATATATCCCTCTCTTGCAGCAGCTATTGTTCCTGAATAAATTGCATCATACGATGTATTTCCACCTTTATTAATTCCTGATACCACTAAATCTATTTTATCTTTAATAATAAAACTCAATCCTGCATGAATACAATCGCAAGGAGTGCCCCATAATGAATAGGCTTCCTTTGCTCCATCAAGTTGTTTTTCTTCAATTCTCATTCTTCCAAACATAGTAAAATGATGCGAATTTGCACTTCTTTCACTATCTGGTGCCACAACATATATATCCCCAATATCACTTAATGCTTTAACTAATGTCTTTAAAGCTTTTGAATTAATACCATCATCATTAGAAACTAGTATATTCATCTTATAAAACCTTCCTATCTTATACCATTATAACAAAGCAAAAAAAGAGTCCTTTTTTGGACTCTATCAATCTTTTGTAGTTAATGAAGTTCTAATCTTCGTTGAAATAAATTCTATGATTAATACTAATACAATGATACCTATTAACATCGCACCTGTATCATTCCATCTTCTAGCAGCAATCGCAAACATCAGTTGTGCACCAATGCCGCCAGCTTGAACAACACCCAAAATAGTTGCATTCTTTACATTAATATCTAAACGATATAGAACAATAGACACAATATTAGATGACAGTTGAGGAATAATACCATATCTTATCTTTTCAAAAGTTGAACATCCAGCAGCATCTAAAGCTTCAGTTATTCCAGGATTCAAATCTTCAATTGCTTCAATAATCAATTTTGATAACATTCCTATCGAACCAATAGCCATTGATAAAACTCCAGCAAATGGTCCTGGTCCAACAGCTTTAACAAACATGATACCAAGCATAAATGATGGAAATGCACGTAAAATTGAAATTAATGTTAAACAAATTGCATTAATCCATTTAGGGCAAATATTTCTTGCAGAAATAAAAGCAAGAGGGATTGATATAACAACACCAATTACTGTTCCTAAAAATGCAATTGCAAGTGTTTCAAACAACATATATAACAAACCGCTCTTTGTTAGGTTTGTCATATACTTAACGTTTGGTGTTACTAATCCTTTTAGTGCATTAATAGCAATCAATAATCCTTTTTCATTAACACCTTTAAAACTTAAAGTTATTGATGCAAGTATATAAAATACTACACAACATATAAATATTATTAAAAATTTAGGCCATGCAGGAGGATATTTTTTTAATTGTTTTTCAATCGTAACTTTTTCACTCATTATCCGTTTGCCAACTTCTTTCTTATTTTTCTTGATATTGTTTCAATTATTACAACAGTTACAACTAATATCAAAACCATTAAACCAGTATTAGAATAATTCCTCCATTTCAATTCTTGGTTTATTAATACACCAATGCCGCCTGCACCAACATAACCCAAGATTGCAGCAGATCTTACATTTGTTTCAAAACAATATAATACAGTTGACCAAAAGTAACCTCTAATTTGAGGATAGATAGCCTTCATCATACAATATGATCTTTTGGCACCAATTGATTCCATTGCTTCATATGGTCCCATATCAACTGTTTCAATTTGTTCATATAACATCTTTACTGAAATTGTATATGTGAAAAAGGCAATAGCTAATGTTCCAGCTAAAGTACCAGTTCCGATTACTATTGACAGCAATTGTGCATATACCATTGTAGGTAAAGTTCTAAATATAGATAAGATACCTCTATGTGTTACCAAATATGTTTTATTTAATTTAAAGTTTGCGGATAGATAAAAACTAATTGGAAGTGCAATTAAACATCCAACTGCCGTGCCCAATAAAGACATAATAATTGTATCTATCATAGGTTTAAACAAATCTGGCAAATATGACCAATTTGGTGGAAACATATTTCTAATTAAATCCCAGAATTGTTTTGTTCTAGAGAACATCAGTTTAAAGTTGCATTTTGTAACAACGCCACAAAATATTGAAAAAATAACAATTATTATAACTGCATATGGGGCAAAATTAAATTTTTCTTTTACTTTTTTCCCATTAGACAATGTATAAGTTCTTGGATAAAAGATATGAAGGATGTCATCAAGCATTTGTTTTCTCCCTCATCATATCTTCATCAGTTAAATCACGACCATAAATAAATTTTAATTTATCTCTATTTATGTCTTTTGTACTACCATCAAATACAATTTTTCCTGCTCTAATACCAATAATTCTATCTGCATATTGTAACGCTAAATCCACATGATGGATATTTATTACAATAGTTATATTCATTTCTTTATTTATTCTCTTAAAATCTTCCATGACAACATCAGCCATAACTGGATCAAGAGAAGCTACAGGTTCATCTGCTAATATTATTTCGGGATTTTGAGCCAAAGTTCTTGCTAACGCAACTCTTTGCATTTGGCCTCCTGATAATTGATCAGCTCTAATATAAGCTTTATCTAAAATCCCAACTTTATCCAAAGCTTCTAATGCTTGGATTTTGTCTTCTTTAGAAAACAAACCAAATAAAGTTCTAAAGAAAGACATATCGGGAACTCTAGCAGAAAGAACATTATTTAATACGGTTGTTCTATTTACTAAATTAAACGATTGGAAAACCATTCCAATTTTTCTTCTAAATTTTCTTAATTCTTTTCCTTTTAATTTTGATACATCAATATCATTAACATATAAGTTACCGTCAGTGATATCAATCATTTTATTTACAGTTCTAATAAGTGTTGATTTACCAGCGCCTGATAAACCAATAATCGCAACAAACTCACCTTGTTCAATTTCAAGATTCACATCTTGTAATGCTTTCGTGCCATTTCCATATACTTTGTCTACATGTTCAAATTTAATCATTTTTGAGATGCTCCTCTTCATTAAAAATAAGGGTGCACATTTATGTGCACCCTAAAACATATTGATTAACTATTAGTTGAATAATGAATTAGCTTGACGAGTTGCATCATAGTCAGAATCTTTTCCTAATGTGTAACCCATATGGCTATAAGGTTTAACTGCTAATTGACCTTCTTCAGTTTCACCTAATTCAATGAATACTTCTTGAAGAGCTTTAACAAAGTCAGGAGTCATCTTAGGATCAACTGATTCAGATGCAATAGAAACTGTATCATTCATAATGTAATCAGAAACAGCGATAACCTTAACAACATCCCAAACATTCTTTCCTTCAGCAGCTAGTTTAGAATAAGCAGCTTCAAATGCTTCAGTTGATGCAGCATCTTTACGAACATCAGCATAACCAACTGTAACATCACAACCACCAGTTAACAAACTTTCCATCATATTTGCATATGAACCATCAGGAATTACATTTGATAAGTTGGCAATTGTTTTTTTAGAATCAGCTGATCCAAATTTTTGGTTTAACCATAAAGATGGATAAACATAACCAGCTGAAGAAGTGGAAGAACATACATACCAAGTTGCAGCGTCTACATCTTCCCAAGTTAATGTATCAGCCATGGCCTTGTCATATAATTCTTTTCCCTTTTCAGTTTCAACATTTACATAAATTAATGAAGCATAACCTGTTGCTTTAGAAGTAGCGTCTTGAGTTTTTTTGCATTCATTCCAAGGTGCAACACCTAAAGATGGATCTAATACTGTTGAAGCATCATCACCAGCAACGCCCCAACGAAGAGCTTCAACTAGAAGATCAACACCATCTGGTTGATACAAAACATAAGTAGAAGCTGGAATTAAACCGATATCAATTGTACCGGAAACCATACCTTCACCTGTAGCTGAATAATCAGTACCTACAGAGATATCAACATTTTTAACAGTGTAGCCTCTTTGAGCTAAACCATCAATTAGGATTTGGCCTAAGCCACGATATCCCTTTGCTTTTTGATCATCAGTTTGACCATTTGCAGCTTCAAGAATTACATCGGCATCTTTTGATGGAACAAAAGAAACCGTTAAGGTATCAATAGTTTTGTCATCTGCAACTGGTGTTTCTTTTTCACCACAACCAGTTAGACCAAAAACCATTAATACGCTTAGTAAAACGACTAATAATTTTTTCATTTTTTCTCCTTTGTGTGCTTAACACAATTCTATGTTAACATATCTTATTTAGATTTTATTATGGAAAAATGTATATTTTTTTTGAACTTGTGAAAAGAATAATGGTTATAACAATCAACTAACTTAATTATGATGAAAATAACAAAACGATATTTTTTTATTTCGAATTTTATTGAAAAGCTCTTTTCTATTATCTTGATTCATAGGGTATTTATATATAATATGGAAATAGACATTGTATTCAATTGTGCCAACCATAAAGAATCAACATAAAAATGAATAATAATTTATTAAAATTATAATTATGAATTTATTTTGTGTTTAAAAATGTTATATTTAATTAAGAAATATTAACTATAAATTAAATATTGTTAAATGTGAGGTAAATTAATGAAAAAAGACGTTTTTAATGTATTGTTGTTACAAGCTTTACCTGCAAGTGGAAAATCAGAAGTAAGAAATTTTATGGCAAATATGGATCCAGAAGTTTTAAAAAAGGAATTTCATGTTGGAAAAAACTTGCAACTAGATGATTTTCCATATGTATTTTTTATGAGAAGAATAGATGAGGTATTAGAAAGTCTTAAACAACCTCGTATTTATTACCCCGGCGAGGATCCATTTATTGATGGAAGAGATTGGGGAACATTATCTCATTTATTAAATGAAGATTATCATGATCTTATTAATAGAAACATTGTTTCCCCATCTAGTTATGCTCAATATATGTTTGATAGAATTGATAGAGCTTCTTTGATGGCTGGACTTGCACCAAGAATTTCTCAATTAAATGAAGATATTAGAAAACAAATTTGCACAGAACTTGAAAGTCTTGCTAAAGAAATGACTTTAGAAAAACAAAAACAATATACTGATGATTTAGACGGCAAAACAATTATCATAGAAAACGCTAGAGGTGGTAAAGATGGTTCATCTATGCCATTAACAGGAACGCAAGGTTATCAATATTCTCTACCAAATTATTGTCCTGAGATATTAGAAAATGCAGCTATTCTATATATATGGGTAACTCCAGAAGAATCAAGAAGAAAAAATATTGCTAGATGTAATCCTGATGATCCTGGTTCAAATTTAAATCACATGACTCCTGAATCAGTAATGTTATACGACTATGGTTGTGACGATATGATATATCTTAAAGACATTAGTGAAAAGCCCGATACAATTACCGTTAATTCACACGGGAAGAAGTACTATGTTCCGATTGCTGTAATTGATAATCGTACAGATCTCACAACAATGTTTAGAGCAACGCCTGATAAGTGGGATAAAAAGGCTGTTGAAAATTTTACCGAGGTAACACGAATAGCAACAGATACAATGTGGAAAAATTACAAATAAAAGACTCTTTCTTCGAACAAAAAATTTGAATTAAAAAGACGCTCTTGGTGAATATAATCCTAGTTGTGCGCCTTTTTTAATAACTTTTTTAGAAATTATCTTTGATATGATAGTTTGTCTTATTATTTTTTGAAATATCTGTTGTATAAACCTTCTAGTGCTTTGCCGTGTCTAGCTTCATCTCTTGCCATTTCGTGAATTGTATCATGCAAGGCATCCAGATTATTTTTCTTACATACTGTTGCTAAATCGGTCTTGCCTTTAGTAGCGCCATATTCGCAATCAACTCTCCATTTTAAATTCTTTGCAGTGGAATCTGTCATATTTGGCTCTAAGTAAGATCCTAACAATTCAGCAAATTTAGCAGCATGTTCTGCTTCTTCGTGAGCTGCTTTTTCCCAATATAATCCAATTTCGGGATATCCTTCTCTGTGAGCTACTCTAGCCATACATAAATACATGCCAACTTCACTGCATTCGCCATTAAAGTTAGCTTTTAGTTGTTCAAGAATATATTTCTTATTTTCTTCATTTACTCCATCCAACTTTGTTCCTATACCAAACACATGTTCAGCAGCTAGAGCACCTCCCTCTTTCATTTCGGTAAATTTTTCTCCTGGGCATTTGCATTGAGGACACGCATATCCTTCTGGGATTGAGTCTCCTTCATAAACATAACCACACACTGGACAAACAAATTTCATTTTCTTTCTTCCTCCTTCAATTTGTATTAATATTTTTTTTGCAATGTTCGCAAATATAATTTAAACATAAATCATAACTATTAAAACCAACCTTAATTTCCTTTGCTATAATATCCTTTAAATTTTTTAAATGTATATCTTTTACTTTTCCACATATTGTACAAACAAGATGCTCATGTTGTGTTGCTGTTTTATCAAACACATGAGATCCATTTGGAATCGAAAATTTTTTAATCTTTCCTTCATCAACTAATTTTTCTAAAATACGATAAACACTTGCTAAAGAAACATTTATTTTTTTAGATTTAGCTAATAGAAAAACCTCCTCGGCTGTTAAGTGTCCTTCGGACTCATTAATTAAAGTTAATAATTCATCACTAATTCTACTCATATTTAAGAATGATTCTTATTCTTATTATATCTTATAACAAATAATTTTCAATAATTTTTTATTATTTTTTAAAGTATTTTATCCTTCATAAACAACATTTCCATCAATAATTGTTGCGATAGTTTTTGCCTTAATAATCTCAAATGCATCAGCATTTAGTAAATCCTTATCAAGAACTACAAAATTTGCTAGTTTTCCTTCTTTGATACTTCCTAATCTCTCTTCTTGTTTAAAAGCATATGCACAATTAATGGTCATGGCTTTTAAGGATTCTAACCTTGATACAATTTCCTTAGGATTATTTTGTGTATCATTTAGTCCCATGGTTTTTTCTTCTGGCAAACTTCTTTTTTCTGCCATAAAGAAGCTTCTTGATACATCTAATATTGGAGAAATTGGATAATCACTGTGGTAACAAATGATACATCCCGCATCAACAAACGATTTAATTGGATATGCATTTTCTGCACGTTCTTTGCCAAATACTTTTGTTTCTTTTTCAAAGGCACCTGGGAATTTTGGTGTCCAAAGTGGTGCAACCAAAGCAATTGATTTTGTTTTTGCCATATTATCAAAATCTTCTTTTTTTACAAAATGTAAGTGTGCAAGTATATTTCTTTGATTTAAATTATTTGTAACCATTTGTGCTTTTTCAATACATTCCAACATAAACTTTGTTGCACCATCACCTTCTGAATGAACATGTATAGATAAATTGTGCTTGCTTGCCTCGCAAATCAATTCAATCATTTTATTTTCGTTGTTGAATCTTTGAACTCCATAATAATCTTTTTCATCCGTATATTCATCTACTGTCCAAGATGTTCTAGCTTCACCAACACCATCTAAAAATGCTTTTGCACCAATTGTTCTAAAATATTCACCATCACATTCAGTTTTTATTTTTAAGATGTTTTCTATGGCTTCTTTAGGGTTGCCCACGTTATCTTTAACAATTGAGAATGAATATGTACGTATTTTTAATTTATTTTCTTTTTCTAAATCATGGTATGCGCGATTTGCCTCTTTATACATTAACTCAGCGCCCGCATCACAACACGCAACATAACCTTTACTAATTGCTGTGTTTTGCCAATCAAGAATATATTTTTTTGCATCTTCATAAGATACTGGCAAATTCGATAATATATTAACCGCTGCTTCTTCACAAATATATCCAGTTGGCTTGCCATCTTCGTAGACGTGTACAAGCTTTGTCCCATATTTTTTTACTTGTTCTTCATTTATACCAAATTTTTCCATTGCTTTAATATTCAAAAGACAAGAATGACCACCAGATGTATTTAATATCATAGGTTTATCGCTACAAATATCATCTAGATATTTATGATCTATTTCTCCATAAACTTCATTCCAACCAAAAGCAATATATAAATCTTTATTTGGATTGTTTTTGATATGTTCCTTAATTACTGGAATATATGTACTATAGTCACCAGTACAATTTGATAAATCAATTTGTCCAATTGATCGATATCCAGCAAAAAACCCATGGCAATGAGATTCTATAAAACCTGGGTAAATATAGTTTTCCTTGTAATCTATTATTTCTGTATTATTATCCTTAAACTTTAAGGCTTCTTCCTTATTGCCGACATATTCTATTGTTCCATCATCAACAACAATAGCATCTGCAAACATCATAGTATCTTCTACTGTAATTACATTTCCTAATAATATTTTTTTCATATCGTTCGCCTTAAAAATATTTTATCATATTACTTTCCGCTCTTATTTGTACGTGATGTCTTAATTACTATGAAATAATAACTTGAAACATTATTATAAGTGTGTGGTGGTGATTGTTGATATGGAAATTAACTATGAATTCAAATGTAAAATCTCATTTTACATACTCAGATAGAGTAAAGCTTCAATACAATCTTGATAATAGCTTTAATTTAAGTGCTTCTAGTTTAGCTAGAGTGTTAAATAAGTCTAGAAGTGCTATATATTATGGACTTGAAACTAATACCACTTGTGTTAAACTCAAGAGATAAATTTAATGGAAAAGTTACTTATATTTATCCAAGAAGACTTAGCTTTCCTTTTACTTATAATGGTTGTGCTAATACTAGATGTTCCCATAAAGATAGGATCTATATAGCTGATGAAGCTCACCACAAAGCCAAGAAAACTTTAGTATCTTCAAGAAACGATACTACCAATTCTAGAAAGAATATAAAGCTAATTAATCAAACTATTTCACCTTTAGTACTTAAGGGTCAAACTATATACGTAGCTAAAATAGCTAGTGGTTGCCCACTTTCAGAATCAACTATTAGAAGATATGTTGATAAAGAAGCTGTTGATATTAAAAGGCATAACCTGCCTAAAGCTATTAGATTTAAGACTAAGAAAGAATATAACTATCCTAAAGCTACTAGACTCGATATAAACGTTATAAATGACCGTACTTTTGAAGATTATATGAAGTATATAAATAATCAACCATTTAACTCCATTATTCAGGTTTATTCTATTATTGGTAAAAGAAATGATTACACAGCTATTCTTACAGTATATTTTGTAAACTCTAAATTGCAGCTAGGATTCTTATATGACAGAAAACATCCCAATATACCTACAATACTAAAAAGACTTTATAGAGTAGAAATACACAGAGACTATGAAATATTTGATGTAGTACTCGCCGATAATGGTTCAGAATTTAAAAACTTATATAAGCTTGAAGTCGATTAAGAAACTGGTGAAGTTTATTGTAAGGCATTCTTCATGGGCCCATATAAATAATGTCAGAAAGCAGAATGTGAAAGAAATCATTGTATATTCCGTAGATTTATACCTAAAGATAATAGTTTCAATACTCTAACTCAAGAAAAGCTAGATGAAATATTTTCCAATATAAATTCTTATCCTTGCCACTCTCTAGATGACAAGACACCATATGAACTGTTCTCTACGGAATATGATTCAATTATATTAAGTGACCTTAATATTCATCAAATACCTTTAAAAGAAGTAAAAATTAAATAGATAATCAATAATTAAATAAACAATAAAGAAAGGGTAATAATCACCAACATAACATTTATACACGTTGTTTAAATAACTATGAAAATTATTGTTTTCAAAGTTGTTTTTGTCATGGCAAAATTACCAATTAATCATTAAGAACTATAGAATCATTACCAATAATAATTGTTTTTTCATATTAAAATGGACAATATCTTAAGATAAAGTCCGCTTTATAAATTTGTATTATTTAACTTGGAATATAAGGATTGTTTATATGCTTAACAAAGGCAACAATACACTAACATTTTATCTTCAGATCTTGTATTGAAGAACTCTTTCTATTACCTCATCCATATCATAATATTTGTATTCAGCTAACCTTCCACCAAATATTACATTCGGTAGTTCGTTTGTTAAATGTTTATATTTCTTATATAGACTGTTATTTTTTTCGTCGTTAATTGGATAATAAGGTTCAGTAATAGGATTCCATTCTATAGGATATTCTTTTGTTATTATGGTTTTATTTGAATTGTTTTCTTCAAAATATTTATGTTCAATAATACGTGTATACGGTGTTTCTTTATCAGTGTAATTAATTACAGAATTCTCTTGATAATTTGGAATATTTAAAATTTGTGTTTCAAACTTGATTGATCTATATTCTAAATAACCAAGTGAATAATTGAAAAAGGCATCAATTGAACCAGTGTATACCAACTTATCATATTCAATATCATTCCTATGTTTTAAGAAATCATAATTTAATTTTACTTCTATTCCTTCTAGTAAATTAGATATTAACTTTGTATACCCACCAATAGGTATTCCTTGATACTTATCGTCAAAATATAAATTATTGTAATCAAAGCGAAGAGGCAATCTTTTTATTATAAAAGATGGCAAATCTTCGCATTTCCTTCCCCATTGTTTCTCGGTATATCCTTTTACCAATTTGTTATAAATATCTTTACCCACCATAGAGATACACTGTTCTTCTAGATTAGTAGGATTTGTTATATTACGTGATTGAGAATTAATTATATCCTGTGCTTGTTTAGGTGTATTAATATTCCACATTTGTTTAAATGTGTTCATGTTAAATGGGAGATTAAATATTTCACCATTATAATTAGCCAAGACTGTGTGCTTATAATCATTAAATCTAGCATATTTATTAACAAAATCCCACACTTCTTTATTGTTTGTGTGAAATATGTGGGCACCATACTTATGAACATTTATACCCTCTACATTTTCAGTATAAACATTACCACCTAGGTGATTTCTTTTTTCTACCACTATTACCGATTTACCTGTATCTTCAGCACATCTTGCAAAGACTGAGCCAAACAAACCGGAACCAACTATTAGATAATCATATTTCATAACTTATTATAGAAATAATTATTAAAAAATTTTTCATATTCATAACTTACTTTATTATAAGTATCCTGATCGACAATATTTTTTAATGCATTCTCTGCTAACAATTGCCTATTTTTGCAAAAATTATACAAATTATCTTTATAACTTTCAAATAACCCATATTCTATAACATATTTCATTAAATACTTTAATGATTCTATTCTGCTAATGTTATTCATTTTGTTTTGGGACAACGACTTTCCAGTGTTGATTCTATATATATAATAGTTTTTAGGAATTATGGAATAACTCTTCATTTTCATTAGAATTATTGGATAAATTGCGCTGTCTTCATAAACACAACGTGGAAAAGGAGGAATATTGTGCTTATACCACGTGGAATTATATATTGAACATCCAACAGCAGGAGTTAAACATCTATCTAATTTTTCTTTTACAAAATTTGATTTATGTAAGTACTGCTTATTTTCATCCGTTTCAATATATTCTCCATTGCATTGATTATAATAACTCAAATCAAAAAAAACTACATCACAATTACTTGTATTAATGTTTTCTACTAATTCATATATTGCATCTTTTTTTATCCAATCGTCTGAATCCAAAAACATTATATATTCACCTGTAGAATTATTAATGCCTTCATTTCTTGCTGCGCCTAATCCTGCATGCTCTTTTTCTATTATTACAATTCGTTCGTCTATTTCTCTATATTTTTTACATATTTCAAGTGAATTATCTGTTGATTTATCATCGTCAATACTAATTTCTAAG
>JAZUIZ010000037.1:0-65814 GCA_045642525.1 Erysipelotrichaceae bacterium | reverse complement strand
GAAAGGAGGTAGTTTTTTTATGGCTAGTAAAGGTCAGAAACATAATCAATTATCTTATAAGTACAAAGATGAAATCGTTCAAAGATATGTGAGTGGTGAAAGAAGCCCAAGAAAACTTTCAATGGAATATGGAATTTCTTTTAAGACAATTACAAATTGGATTTATAAGATAGAACATCCTGAACGATTCCCTGGTTTAGGTATGAAACGTGGCAGACCTAAAGATTCGGAAAACGATTGGAAGGAACGTTATGAAATCTTAAAAAAGTACCACGCCTTCTTAAAGGCACAACGAGAGAGAAAGTGACGTTCATAAATCTATATCGTAATGAATATTCTTTATCTAATGTGTGTATAGCTTTAGACATCAAAAGATCTACATATTATAAATATCGTAATAGCGAAGACAGAGATTATTATGACTATTTAATAATTAAAGAGATATTTGATGATTCTAAAGGTACATATGGTTTTCGCAGGGTTTTAGAAGGCGTAAAGATTAAATACGGTGTGATATTTAATCATAAAAAAGTGTTAAGAATTATGAAAAAATATGGCTTAATTCCTAAGTGTTATAAAGAGCCTAAAAGTAATACTAGTAAGAAAAGAATTGAAGAAAACGTTAAAGATAATCTACTTAAAAGAAACTTTAAAGCTGATAAACCTAATCAAAAGTGGTGTACAGATATTACATATCTCATCTATAACAAGAATAGAGCTTACCTATCATCAACCATTGATTTATACGATAAGAAGATAGTGGCTTACGTTATATCAAGAAACAATGACAATAAACTGGTTATAGATACACTTCTTCAAGCTATAGCTAAAAGAAAAGACGTAACTGGTGTAATCCTTCATTCAGACCAAGGATTCCAATATACGTCTAACGAATACAGATCGATATGTGAAGCAAAAAGCATTCAAATATCTATGTCTAAGAAAGGAAGCCCAGTTGACAATTCTCCAATTGAATCATGGCATTCCTTGCTTAAGAAAGAAGTTCTGTATACCAATACTATAACATCATTAAGCCAATATATTGTAGAAGTAGAAAACTGGATTGAATTCTATAACACTGAAAGAATTAGAAACAAAAAGAAGTAAGGATTATATTCCTTACTTCTTTACTTTAGTCTTTTTATTAGTGTCTACTTTATAGGGTACACTGTCCATATTCGACCTTTTTTTATCAGTAATCTATATACGAAATTACTTTACTAATCCCTTCTTTTTTATTGAATGCATTACTTCACTTAACATATCGTTTATCTTTTGCGCAACATCATCTAATGATAAGTTTAAATTATTTTTAAAATAATCCACCATTAGATAAGTAATGCCATTTGTAAAAAAGGAAACGACAAACGAAATAGTCTTTTTGTCTGTATTAGGTAATTCCTTTACTATATATTTTGATAATTCATCTTTAATAATCTTCTTTATTTTTTCAACTAAACTAACATATATATCAGATTTAAAAAACATAGAATAAAAATTTTCATTTTCTTGAAATAAAAACAAAAGACGTTTGATATACGGCTCAAAATCTTTATTCTTGTCTTTAAAAAACTCTTCAATAGCTGAAGTAATCTCATCAATCAATTCATTTTCAAACTCTTCTAGTACAGCATATATGTCTTGATAATGAGCATAAAAAGTTGACTTAGAAATATCTGCTTTATCTATTATCTCTTTTACAGATATTTTAGTAATATCTTTCTTCTCCTTTACTAATTCAATAAAAGATTGTCGAATTAATTTTTTTGATCTTCTTGAATTCCTATTCTCGGACATTTTTACACCCCCTGAACAAAATCAAACTATATTTATAAAATCGTTTGAATAAATACTGTTCATGCATAATTGCACATTACATTCGGTATATGAATAATATATTATAAAAAATGTAAAAAATCAAACCTTAGTCCGATTATATACTAAAGTATAAATATTTACTAGGGTTAGAAAGGAACTAAATGAGCGTTATAGAAGTTAATCACCTTACAAAAGATTATGGTTCAGGACGTGGTGTATTCGATATCTCCTTTAGTATTAATGAAGGCGAAGTTTTTGGCTTCTTAGGACCAAATGGCGCTGGCAAGTCAACAACAATTCGTCACCTAATGGGATTCTCAAAGCCAGATAAAGGTAATACAAAAATTCTTGGTAAAGATTCTTTTGATAATTATTCAGAAATACTAAATCATGTTGGATACATTCCTGGTGAAATTGCACTTCCTCAAGGTTTGACAGGAAAAGAATTTATAAAAATGATGCAAGATATGTATCATATCCATAATAATGAAATGTTAGATAGAATGCTTGATCTATTTGAACTAGAAGATAAAGTTCTATCACAAGATACAAAGCATATGAGTTTAGGAGTAAAAAGAAAATTAGCTGTTGTTACAGCATTCATGTCAGACCCACAAATATTAATTTTGGATGAGCCTACAAGTGGGCTTGATCCAGTAATGCAGAATCAATTTATTAAATTCATCATGGAAGAAAAAACAAGAGGAAAAACTATTTTACTTTCTTCTCATATATTTTCTGAAGTTGATGCAACATGTGAACGCATTGCGATTATTAAAGATGGCGTTATTGTTTCGGAATTCTTAGCAGATGATTTAAAGCACGCAACAAAAAAACAATATTTAATATCTTTTAATAATAATGAAGAATACTCTAAATTTGTTAGTAACATTAATACTTCATATATTGAAATAAATAAAGAATTTAAAAACACAAATAAAGTATTAATTAGTTGTGATGATTTTAATATCAATAAAGTGATAGATTACATATCACATTTTAATGTTAAAGAATTTCATCATATTAAGGAAACATTAGAAGACTATTTCATGAAATATTACAAAGAAGATAAAGAATTCGGAGGTAATTTCTAATGGAACTACTTAATACAAATCTAATAGAAATACAAAACCTAACAAAGGATTACGGAAATAATAGAGGTTTATTTGATATTAGTTTATCTATAAATAGAGGAGAAATGATTGGTTTTGTAGGAACAAACGGTTCTGGCAAAACTACAACTATTCGTTCAATTCTTGGGTATATAAAACCAACAAGTGGAATCGTAAAAGTTAATGGTTTGTCCTCTTGGGAAAATCAAAGTGAAATTGCAAAGTTAATTGGCTATGTACCAGGAGAAATTGCTTTTCCAGACTTAAAAACAGGAACTATTTTTCTAAAAAGCCAAGCTGATTTTTTAGGCTTAAAAAGCATGGATTATGCAGATGAATTAATAAAGCAACTTCAACTCGATCCAAGAGCGAACTTAAAAAGAATGTCTAAAGGAATGAAACAAAAAACTGCTATTGTTGCAGCATTAATGAATGATAGCCCTATTATCATTCTAGATGAACCTACTACTGGATTAGATCCATTAATGAGAGACTCATTCCTTGAAATAATTAAAAAAGAACACAACAAAGGTAAAACAATATTTATGTCGTCTCACATGTTTAATGAAATGGAAGAAACATGTGATAGAGTAGCACTTATTTCTAATGGACATATAATAAGCATCGCTGATATGAATGAAATAAGAAATAGAAGTGTAGCAGATTTCAAAATAGAATTTAATGATATTAATTCCTATCAAAAGTTTCTAAGTAAAAACTATAAAATTACTAGAAAACAAGATAAATACAATCAAGTATCTATCAATGTAGATAAAAAAGATCTAACAATCCTATTTGGCGACTTAAAAGAATTAGATGTAAAATTTATCGCCGAACAAAAATACACTTTAGAAAAACACTTTAACGATATTATGGAGGCAAATCATGAAAAATAAAAAAAGATTATTCTCAAAAGCATTATTCAAACAATCATGTAAAGCAAATGGTGCAATGTGGCTAATTATCACATTTGCGGTATGCTTTATGCTTTGTTGCGTTATGTTGATATCTGGAACATCAGGAATATCAACAGTTAAAGAAGGAATTGAAGATACTATTATTAAAGAATCAATTAAGGCCGAAATAAAGAAATCTTCAATCGAACTATATAATTCTACAGATGATGCAGAATATATTTTCGATAAAGCGTTTGCTGAAAAAATACACGAATTAAATACCAAAGATAACTATCTAGCAGTAAAGAAAGTTAAAGATAAAGCTACAAGCAAAGGCGAAAATTTAGTTAAAGATATCGTAGCAGATAAAATAGAAGCTGATGTAACTTCAAAAATCGAAGGCGAAGTTACAAAAGAAGTTGAAGACATGATTAAAGATAAAGTAACTGAAAAAGTAACTGCCGTTGTTACTGATAAAGTTACACAAATGGTAAAAACTGAGGCTGCAAGTAGACTACTTGCCGAAACAGATACAAATCAATATTTTATAGCTAACACCCTATCATCTGCCGCACAATCAGATTTACCAAACAAAATTTCTGAACTAATGGGAATAGGAATGAGTCAAGCAGATGCATTCACAAATGCAATCGCATATTATGTGGGTGCAGCATTTTCATCAACTAATCCTAGTGAATGGAATACTGGAGCATATGCGACGTTGAATTCAACATTTGCCGATCCTATCAAAGCTACTCTTGCAGGTGGTGCTGATCCTACAACCACTATCACTAATGCTATACAAACACAAATACAGGCAGCAATAAATGCTAAAGCAAGCGTGGAGCATCAAACATATGTAGCTAGCCAAGTGCAAAATGATGCAACGTTAATGACACAATTTAAAAATGCCGCTATGGCAAGCACAAATGTTGATGCAATTACTAATGAAGTTATAAGTGGCTACAAAGATAAATACATTGATAAGGCAAAAAACAAAATTGCTACTGATGAATATATTGATGAAGTAACAAACGAAGTAATTGAATATAAACAAGATAAATACGTTGAAGATGCTAAAGATAGATTATCTATCCAATTAGATAAGATAGAAGAACAAGCAACTGATGAAATCACTGAAATATTAAAAGAAATATATATTAAACCAGCTTATGAATACGCAGTAGATCAAGTAAGCGCAAAATATCCAGAAGATACTGAAGAAGAAAAATATGGTTCAGCTATGGTTACAATCAACCCTGATAATCAAGTAGATGATCAATACATTGACAACAATGAACCAATCCCTGAAGAATATATTAATAATTTAACCGATTATATTAAAGACGACATTTTAACTTGGGAAGATAATCATTCAACTAATACACTTGCTGAATACATCGAGAGTGAAGAAAGAAAAGAATTTAGACACGAAAGAGCATATAACGCAATATCATTCTTAATTGGTTCACAATTAACTGATGAAGATAACAAACAAGATATATTAGATGAATTAGCTGATTATGATGTTGATGAAGAAAAGTATGATTCTATGGGATTTGATTATGATTATATTAAACAGGTGTCTCATGAATCTATGGAAGAATATCAAAATAAATTATCATTTGAAACTAATAAACTTCCTAAAAATATTAAAAACGACAAAGCATTATACGAAACAAAAGTTCAAGAATTAAGAGATGAACTTCTAACAGAAGTTGGTGGTTCACTATTAGATAAACTACCAGGAGATGTAACTGATGGTATTAAAGAATTAGGTACTATGGATTTGTATGGGTTGATTGTTGGTTCTATTTTCTATAAGATGGCTGGTCTATTATTACCTATCATCTACGTAATAATGGTTTCTAATAACTTGATTGCTTCTCAAATCGATACAGGTTCAATGGCTTATATCTTATCAACTTCAACAAGAAGAAAAGAAGTAACATTTACTCAAGCATTATATTTAATTGGCTCTCTAGCGATAATGTTTGTATTGACGTGTGTTACTTCAATAGTATGTTTCAATATTGCTGATGTATCTACAAAATTAGATGTTCAAAAAATCATTTATCTTAATTTAGGAGCATTCGCAACAATGTTTGCAATATCGGGCATTAACTTCTTCGCATCATGTTATTTTGATAGATCAAAAAGAGCGATGGCTTTAGGTGGTGGTATTTCAATGTTCTTCTTAGTCACAACAATATTGGGACTATTCGGATCGCCTGTTATCCCTTCTGTTGTTAGAATTGCACCATTAAATTATTTCAACTATGTTTCAATTATTTCTCTATTCGATGTTATCTCAATACTAGATGGACAACTAGGTTGGATTATTAAAGCAGTTATCTTAGTAGTAATTGGATTAGTTGGATACATAATTGGATCAATAATCTTCAAGAAAAAAGATTTACCTCTATAGAATCTATCTCACAAAAGAAACTCAAAAGAGTTTCTTTTATATTGTCCAATAAAAAGATTAACTTATTTGTTCATCTCATTCAGTATTATTTCTCTAACTTCTTTTACAGCTTGATCTAAATCATCATTGCATACAACATGTTCATATAGTCCAACTTCTTCAAGTTCTCTTTTTGCTTTAGCCATACGTTTCATAATTGTATCTTCGTCTTCTGTTTTTCTTTCACGTATTCTTCTCTCAAGTTCTTCCATTGAAGGTGGAACTATGTATATTGATAATGCATCAGGACATTTTTCTAATACTTGTTTTGCGCCTCTAATCTCTATTTCTAAGATTACGTTCTTGCCTTCATTGCGCATCTTTTCAACATAATCTTTTGGAGTACCGTAATCATTGTCCACAAAACGTGCATGTTCCAATAGTTTTCCATCTAAAATAGCTTGTTTAAACTCTTCTTTTGTAACAAAAAAATAATTCTTGCCATCTACTTCACCATTTCTAGGAGCCCTTGTTGTCATAGAAACGGAATAAGCAAGATTTAAATCTTCCATTGGCATAAGTTTTTCAAGTATTGTACCCTTACCTACGCCTGATAAACCGCTATACACAATTAATAAGCCTTTTTTCATACCCCTATTGTATAACATTTAGTAAAATTAGAATATGAATATCATATGTCCAGTATGCAAAGAAAAATTATCTAAAAATGGTTATTCGTATAAATGTATAAACAGCCATAATTTTGATATATCATCTAAAGGATACGTAAATTTAAACTTACATAACTCACAAAATACAGGTGATAATGTTGAAATGATCAATGCTAGAAGAGACTTCTTAAATAAAGGTTATTATTCTTTCTTGTTAGATGAATTAAACAAACATATAAACATTGATGATAGTCTGGTTGATCTTGCATGTGGTGAAGGATATTACACATCAAAATTCATAGCTAAAGATAAAATTGGAATTGATTTGAGTAAACAAGGACTAAAAATTGCATCCAAAAATGATAAAGGTACAATCTATCTATTGAGTTCCATTTTTCATAATCCTTTAGAAGATAAATGTGCTGACAAAATAATTACAATATTTGCACCTATTGCCAAGCAAGAAATTGTAAGAATAATGAAGGACAATGGTAAATTTATTTTGGTTAAACCAAATGAAGAACATTTGTTCGAACTAAAACAAGCAATATATGAAAATCCATATTTAAATGAAATAGAAATTATTAATATAGATGGTTTAAAACTAGAAAAAGAAATTAAAGTTTCAAACAAAACTACATTAAATTTTGAAGATATAAATAATCTTTTTATGATGACGCCATATTACAACACAACATCAAAAGCAGATAAAGATAAAATAAAAAATATCAATGATTTAGAAATTACTTTTTCTTTTATCATTGATATTTATGTTAAACAATAATTACCAGGACGATCCTCCACCACCGCCTGAACCGCCACCGCTAAATCCACCGCCAGTTGAAAAGCCAGATGATGAGTTGTTACTACTAACTGCATAGCTTGAAATCATTGTGTTATTCATAAATCTATTAAATCTCATAAAATTAAATGTAGTATAACTATCATACCAATCAGGCGCTTCCATAGATATTGTTTCAAACTTGCTTATCCATTTATTAGAAACACCTAAAACATATGCATAAGGTAGAATATCATAAAAATAAGTTGGATTATCATTAACCATTGCTTCAAGTTTATCTTTTTCACTTAAATTTAAGAATTGCTTAAAGCCCCTTATTCTTCCTAACATTTCATTTCCAAATTGATTACGTTTTGGCATCAATGCTTTCAAAATAATCATCAAAATAATACATATTATTCCATAAACAAATATTACTAAATAGAATGGTTCTAAAGATAATGCTCTATATGGAAATAAAACACTAAAGAACGAAAAATTAACACTATATAATGATGCAGGTTTAATAATTATTAATAAATAAGTTATAAGAATAAACAATAACACCGATAAATTGCCTTTTCGTAAAGAATTGGTGTAATAAATTTTTTCTCTATTTTTTCTTGTGTTTGTAGCCATAATAATCTTATTAATTGTCACATAGAAAGAATCATATAAATCATCCTTATCAACTTGTGTTTTATTTTGTTTAAACATACCATTTAAAAACATTCTTTCAGCCATATTATCACCATCGTATTCTTTTATCTTTTGAATGATGAATTTATTTTTCTTATTTTCAATTATTTTTATATAACCTTTATTTGCTAAATATATAAGCAAAGAAACAACATCGTTTGTATTTACTTTTCCCTTATACATAAACGCTGTTTCCAAACTATTAAGACCGTTTGGAGGATAAAATTCCACAACATCTACTGCCTTATCATCTTTACCATATTTAAGCCACATAATAAAAGTAATAATTACAAATGTAATAGGTGCAACCATAGACAAAATTGTAATAAAATCAATCTTTACTTTTTTAGTAACAAAATAATCATTAGGTAATTGAATCCTAATTGTTAATCCTTCGTGAGGATTAAGTTTAGTATTACATTTTCCTGTTATTGTTCTTCCATCAACTGAAAAAGAAATATCAGAAGAATCTAAAGTGCCATATGTTCCACGAGAAAAACCTATCTTAGATTCATCAAAATCCTTAGGCATTGTGATAGAAAATGTTACATTATCTATTGTTGTATCCCATTCAGAACCAATGATATTAAAATATAGTTCATCATAATCAGGGTTTGGATCATTTCTTAAATCATATGAATAAGAAATACGATAATCTTTTTGGCCAATTATTAGGTTATTCTCTTCGCCAATTCTAATTTCACAATATCCGTTTTCATTAGATATTGAATATGTTTCATTTACTGTTAAAGATGAGATAACAACATTATTCTTTGTTTTTGAACCATCTAATCTTATTACAGTATTTTTATATGGTATTTTTCTAATAATTCCATGCTTATATTCATTAAAAAAAACATTAATATTTTCTACAATATCTAATTCATTATTCTCATCTACAACAATATTTACATCGTAACTATCTATTTCATATCCACTTGTTGTATCAGCAAATGTGTTTGTTGAACAAACAAAGATTATCAAAATAGATAATACTAGTATTAAATTAAGCTTAATTTTTTTCATTTATAAAAATTAAAATTGAACTTTAACGTTTTCTCTTTCATTAGAACTAGCTTCAAACATAGCTTGTTCTTTATATCCCAAAATACCTGCAACAATATTGCTAGGAAAAGTCATAACACTATTGTTAAATTGTTTAACAGCACCGTTATAATACTTTCTTGAGTTAGCAATATCATCTTCAATATCAGCTAATTGTTTACTTAACTCTTTAAAATTTTCATTTGCTTTTAATTCAGGATAAGCTTCAGCAACCGCCATCAATTTAGTGATGCCTTGAGATAATTTATTATTAACATCAACCTTATCACTTACATTCATATTGTCATAAGAACTATTTCTTAATTCAACGATTTCTTTTAGTGTTTCAGATTCGTGTTTTGCATAGCCTTTTGTTGTTTCAACTAAATTCGGAATTAAATCCCATCTCTTTTTTAAATATACATCAATAGTTGAAAAAGCTTCTTTGACAGTATTATTTGATTTAACTAAACTGTTATAAGTAGTAATAAACAATAATACAAGAACAACCACTACAGCAATAATAATATACAACATAAAAGATACCTCCGTGCTTATATAATAATTATACTAATTATTTTTAAACTATTGGATTTTAAGATTGATTTTTTGTCTTTGATTGAATATAAGCAATCAACTTCGTAGTTAATTCTATTGGCAAGTGTCTAGCAATTGCAATTAGTATTTTATATGTTAGGCCATCAACCGAATAAGCTTTATTCTTTTCAAACAATTTATATCCAGTTTCTGCAGCTTCTTCAGGAGTTCTAGATAAAATGTCATTGTATACATTTGTCGTTTCACCATTTGCAACCTTCCAAAAATCAGATTTTGTTGGAGCTGGACACAATACAGAAACAACAATGTTATCTTTTCTTAGCTCTTCTCTTAAGGCCATAGAAAATGAGAATACAAATGCCTTAGTCGCATAGTATACTGCCATATATGGGCCTGGAACAAATGAAGCAACAGACCCAACATTAATAATGTGGCCCTCACCATTTTCTTTCATATCTTGAATGAAATAATGAGTTAATGATACAAGAGCAGATATGTTTAATGAAATCATTCCGATTGCTTTATCCAAATCAGAATCAATAAACTTTCCATAATCTCCATAACCAGCATTATTAATTAATACATCAACACTCAATTTCTTTTTCTTGCAATAATCATATACTGCTTTTGGATCTTTTGAAATATCACAAGCAAAATATTCAACCTTTATATCATATTCATTAATTAGTTCTTTCTTTAAATCTTGTAATAACTTTTTTCTGCGCGCTACTAATATTAATGAATAGCCATGTTTTGCGAATTTAATGGCTAATTCTTTTCCTATTCCACTAGATGCACCTGTAATTAATACTGTTTTCATTCTAATCCTCTAATTCCTTTGCGATTTGTTCAATTTTATTCATACGATGTTTCATACCAGATTTAGATACAACATCACCATAGTTTTTTTGGTATGCTTCACACAATTCTAATAAAGAATAATCTTGATATTTCATTCTCAATTCCATTACATTCTTAATTTTTTCATCTAAAGAACCATATATATTAGATGTCTTTATCTTTTCAATAGATTCTATTTGTTTTTTTGCTGCATTAAATGTTTTAACTTCATTAGCAATCTCACAATTATTAATTCTACTGATAGAATTTTTCATGTCTCTACTTATTCTCTCATTTTCAAAAACTAATCGACAATTAGATGCCCCAATTAGAGCCAAGAAATCCGACACATAATCAGCCTTCTTCATATAAACAACATATTTATTTCTTCTAGCTACAATCTTTGCATTAATTGAAAAACGAGATAACAACTTAACAATAAAATCAGCATTGCTTCTTTCTGCTAAAGAAATTTCTAAATGATAGTTTGTTTTTGCTGGATCATTACAATTTCCATATGCTAAAAAAGCACCAGCCAAATATGATGCAGCACAACAATCTTTGCTGACTAAATCTCTACTAGGATGTGATAATAATCCTCTTGATGAATATAATCCTAAATCTTCTAAAATTTCTTTTGCATTTTGTTCAATACTGATTGTATAAACATTATTCTTTTTAAGATTTGTTTTTTTAGCAATCTGAAGTTCCGTATTAACTTTATATAAATTTTTTAATAAATAGATTATTCTTTTTGAAGTTGTGGGACTTTCGCTTCTAACCAAAAGGCCTATTTGCCCTTTTGAAATAGTTAAAGAACTAGTTAGTTGGATTAAGGAGCTAAGTTCAGCTTTGCAACAATGATCTAATAATTCATTATTGGCGATTTCTTGTTTTATATCTGTAGTAAATGACATTATAATAAATCCTCAATTACATTCTTTATCTTTTTAGGATCATGCCTTACTAAACCATTATCAAACTTTAGTAAATCACATGTTTTAACTTCAACATCACAATCATTGTTATTCACAACTTCTATGCAATCACGTTTCAAATATCTATCAACTATCTCTGGTGGTATTTTGTTGTTGTGAGCAATCACAATATCAACAGGTGTGTTATGTTTTATTAAAGCATCAATATGATCTTTTAAATCAAAATTATATGTTTCACTATATTGTGTCATGCAATTAGCGAAATATATTTTCTTTGCTTTTGATACATTCAACGCTTCGCTTATTTCACCTATGATTGTATTCGGCAAAATCGAAGTGTATAAAGAACCTATTCCATAAATAATAATATCAGCTTCAGCAATAGCCTTAATCGCATCTTTGTTTGCCTTAACTTCTTTCTCATAAAAAACAGAATCAATATATTGTTTATAAGATGGTATATTTGTTTCACCCTTCACAATAGTTCCATCTTCCATACGTGCAAATAGCGTTACAGATTGGAGGGTTGAAGGAATTATTTTTCCTTTAACATTTAAAAACTTAGAAGCAGTTTCAATAGCGTCTGCAAAAGAACCAGACATATTTGTAAGAGCAGTTAAAATTAAATTACCTAAAGAATGTCCAGAAATGTCTGTATCATCAACGCCAGCAAAACGATAATTCATCAAATCGTGCATCAAAGGATCTGATTCGGATAGTGCAAGCATAACAGTTCTGATATCGCCCATTGCTGGAATTGCATAGCGTTGTCTTATTCTTCCAGTAGAACCACCATCATCCGCAACTGTAACAATAGCGGAAATATTGATATCTTTTATTTCTTTAATACCCTTTAAAATGGTAGACAGCCCATGTCCACCACCTATTACTACTACATTTTTCATTTTAAATATCCCTATGTCTTATATAACACATGTATTTGTCTTTGTAATATGCATATAGATAGTTTGCGATTGTAACACTTCTATGTTGCCCTCCCGTACATCCAACACATATTGTTAAGTGACGTTTTTCTTCTTTGTCATATGCTTTAAAATTAAAATCTAATAGTGGCAATAATTTCTTTAAATATCTTTGTGTCACCTTTGATTTAAGCACATAATTCTTTACTTCTTTATCATTACCATTTTTCTTCTTTAATTTTTCAACATAAAACGGATTATCCAACATTCTAACATCGATAATCATATCAGCATCATCAGGAACACCATTCTTATATCCAAATGATTCAAAAGTAATCGCAAGATTTTCAAAATCTGTTTTCTCTAATACATTAAATAGTTTTTCACGGTGTTGCTTTGGAGATAAATTTGTTGAATCAATTATATGAACATTTTTCTTTTTAAATTTCGAAATAATACTCTTTTCTATTTCTACAGCTTCTTCAACAGTTGAAGCAGCATTTGAAATAACTAAAGGATGTACTCTACGTGTAAATTTATAACGATTAATTATTGTATCTTTATTAGCATCCAATAAAATTAGTTTTACACAAAGATCACTATTATCTAATAAACTAGAAAAATACTCTAAATCAATTAAACTGATTGTTAAAGCAACTTTATTGTATTTAATTGAATTATCATTCTTTATTAAATCAATTAAACTAGGAAGAAGTTCAACAGGATATTGGTCTATACATGTATAGCCCATATCTTCTAATGCATTAGAAGCAGTTGTCTTACCAGCACCAGAAATTCCACTTATTAGTATCAATTCTTTCATACTATTATTATAAACCACTTTTTATGGTGTTTCCAAAAGCATTTATATACTTAGAACAAATATATTGTTATATATGTTATTCAAAGTGAAATGCTTTAAAAATATATGGTCTTATTTTTCTAATTAAAATACCTAATAACAAATAAGATAAAATCGTTCCTATTCCAACATAGCCATCTAACAATATAGTTAAGATTAAAAATATAGTATCCGAAACATATCTAACAATTAAATATTTAATGTTAAATCTATCAGCAATGCCAAATGTAAATGCATCATATATACCCATACCAAGATTTGATGCTGCAACAACATTACATCCAACGCTAACACATAATATTCCTAGTAAAATCCAAAGAATTTTTATTATTATTGAATCCGTTTGAGGAATAATAGAAGAAATAAAATCTACAGGATACTGATTCAACAAAACAACAATCAATGTTGCAATGCCAATATTTTTTCTTTTTACAATCAACACTATTAACAATAATGCACAATTTGTAATAGTAATCATTTGGCCAAGCGTTATTCCAAGTTTAATACTCGCAGCTTGAGAAAAACTGATACTTGGATCGGCACCTAAACACGCACTTCCTATCATTCCTACGCCAAAACCCAATATACAGTTTCCTAATAAAGCAATTAATAATTGTTTAATTTTCATCCCTAATTTCATATAAAATATCTCTCAGCTCAGCAGCTCTTTCAAAATTTAATTGTTTTGCAGCTTGTCTCATTTCATTTTCGATTTGTGACATCAATTTTTGTTTTTCTGCTTTCGTGTACTTGTTCTTCATCATAAATTTCTTTGACATTTCTTTTGTTTCTTTAGAATGAATTATTTCATTCAATTCTTTCTTTATCGATTTAGGAACTATATTATTATCTTCGTTATATTTTAATTGAATTGTTCTTCTTCTATTTGTTTCATCAATTGCTTTTTTCATAGAATCAGTAATGGTGTCAGCATACATTATTACCCTTCCATTAACATTTCTTGCAGCTCTACCAATAGTTTGAATTAATGAACGTGAACTTCTAAGGAAGCCTTCTTTATCTGCATCCAAAATAGCAATCAAAGAAACCTCAGGAATGTCCAAACCTTCTCTTAACAAATTTATGCCAACTAAAATATCATATTCTCCACTTCTTAAATCATGTATTATTTCACTTCTTTCTAAAGTTTTTGTTTCATGATGTAAATATGCAACTTTATAATTTAATTTTTTTAAATAATCAGTTAAATCTTCCGCCATCTTAACTGTTAAAGTTGTAACTAATGTGCGTTCTTTTTTAGCAATTGTTTTTTCTATTTCACCAATTAAATCGTCAATTTGTCCCATTGTTTTTCTTACTTCTACAACAGGATCAACAAGCCCTGTCGGACGAATTAATTGTTCAATTGGTTTGTCACATCTTTCAAGCTCATAATCCCCTGGTGTTGCAGACATGTATATTCTTTGAGCATTTAAAGCTTCCCATTCATCAAACATCATCGGCCTATTTTCTAATGCACTAGGAAGTCTGAAACCATAATCAACAAGCGTAGTTTTTCTAGCGTGGTCGCCATTATACATACCTCTTATTTGTGGAAGCGAAACGTGCGATTCATCAACAACAATCAAAAAGTCATCACCAAAATAGTCAAATAAATTATATGGTCTTTCTCCAGGAACTCTATGATCAATATGCATTGAATAATTTTCTATTCCTGAACACATTCCCATTTCCCTTAATGCTTCTATATCATAACGACATCTTTGTTCAAGACGTTCATATTCAAGAGGCTTGTTGTTATCTTTAAAATACTTTAGTCTTTCTTCAAGTTCTTTTTCTATCCCATCACATGCAATATTGATATCTTTCATATCTCTTGCATATCCTGTCGCTGGAAAAAAAGAATAAACGGTATATCCATTTAAAACATTTTTGCTTACAGGATCTATTTCTGTTATTCTTTCAATTTCGTCATCAAACATTTCAATACGAATTACAAATTTATCCGTATGACCAGGCCTTACTTCTATAACGTCACCCTTAACAGAAAATGTGCCTCTTATTTCATCAATATCATTTCTTTGATATTGCATTGTTAATAATTTTCTAATGAGATGTTGCCTATCAATAGTGTCATCTACTTTCAATGAAAAGAACATATCTTTATAATCTTTTGGATTACTACTAGCATAAATGCATGCAACTGATGCCACAACAATTACATCTCTTCTTTCAAGAAGAGAATTATATGCCGACATTCTAAGCATATCTATTTCATCATTTGTGACAGCGTTCTTTTCAATATATGTATCCGTCTTTGGCATATATGCTTCAGGTTGATAAAAGTCAAAATTAGAAACAAAATATTCAACTGCATTTTCAGGAAACAAGGCTTTAAATTCTGAATACAGTTGTGCTGCTAATGTTTTGTTGTGCGCAAAAACAAGCGTGGGTTTATTAACATTTTGAATGACATTCGCAATAGTAAAAGTCTTTCCTGTACCAGTTGCACCCAAAAGAACTTGTTCGTGTTTTCCCTCTTTTAATCCTTTAACCAAAGCATCAATAGCAGTAGGCTGATCTCCAGTTGGTTTGTATTCTGATTTCAACTTAAATATTTTTTCTTCCATATATATACCATCGTATGACATCACAATAGTTTAATAGCTTCTTAATGCAATTTTATCATTTATCAAACTAGATTAAGAAATGCACATTATCTAATTATTTTTTCATTATGTTTATGAAATAACCCCCTTAAATTAGGCCATAATCATACTATTTGGTTCAATTTTTAGGCATATTTGGCACACCTGTAACAATTAATACAAAAAAATGCTAAAAATAGTAGTTTTTGCTTGATTTGTATTATTCCTTTTGGTATTATTAAAAAGCACGTAGATCCGAAAGGATCTATATATATGTGTGATATTAGGCACACCTGAAAAAGTGTGCTAATTTGTAAGAAAGGAGAAATAAATGCCAACAATTAATCAGTTAATTAGAAAAGGTAGACAGGCGAAAACTTTTAAATCAAAAGCTCCAGCTCTTAACAAAGGTTTCAACTCAATTAAGAACCGCCCTATTGATTTAGCTTCTCCACAAAAAAGAGGTGTTTGTACTCGTGTAGGAACAATGACCCCAAAGAAGCCAAACTCAGCTTTGAGAAAGTACGCCCGTGTTCGTTTATCAAATGGTATGGAAGTTACAGCTTACATTCCAGGTATTGGACACAACCTTCAAGAGCACTCAGTTGTCATGATTCGTGGTGGACGTGTTAAAGATTTACCAGGTGTTCGTTACCACATTATCAGAGGCACACTTGACTGTGCTGGTGTTGAAGGAAGAATGCAAGGCCGTTCATTATACGGTGCTAAAAAACCAAAGAAGTAAAACATGAAAGGAGATTAAATTAATATGCCAAGAAAAGGTTATATTGCTAAAAGAGATGTATTAGTAGATCCAATTTATAATTCAAAACTTGTGACACGTTTAATCAACAAAATCATGTTGGATGGTAAAAAAGGTGTTGCACAAAACATTCTATATAATGCATTCGAAATCGTTGAAAAGAAAACAGGTTCTCAACCAATGGAAGTGTTTGAAAAAGCACTTGACAATGTTATGCCTGAACTTGAATTAAAGTTAAGAAGAGTCGGTGGTGCTAACTACCAAGTTCCAGTTGAAGTTTCTAATGAAAGAAAACTTACTCTAGGACTTAGATGGATTGTTAATTACGCTAGATTAAGAGGCGAAAAAACAATGGAAGAAAGATTAGCAGCCGAAATAATTGACGCCTCTAATGGAACAGGCGCTTCTGTAAAGAAGAAAGAAGATACATTAAAGATGGCGGAAGCAAACAAAGCGTTTGCTCATTATCGCTGGTAATAGAAAGGATATATTATGGCACGTCAATATGCTTTAGAAAATACAAGAAATATTGGCATCATGGCCCACATCGATGCAGGCAAAACCACTTGTACCGAGAGAATCCTATTCTTTACTGGTAAAACACATAAGATTGGTGAAACACATGATGGTGCCAGCCAGATGGACTGGATGGCGCAAGAACAAGAAAGAGGTATCACAATTACCTCTGCTGCCACAACAACTTTCTGGGCAGGTTCTAAAACCCAATTTCCAAAAAATAGAATTAACATTATAGATACTCCGGGACACGTTGACTTCACTGTTGAAGTTGAAAGATCTCTAAGAGTTCTAGATGGTGCTGTTACAGTTCTAGATTCCAAAGCAGGTGTTGAACCTCAAACTGAAACAGTATGGAGACAAGCTTCTAATTACAAGGTACCAAGAATTGTCTTCTCAAATAAGATGGATGCCACTGGTGCAGACTTCATGATGTCTGTAAATTCAATTGGTGAAAAATTAGCTGCAAATGCCGCTGCAATCCAAATGCCAATTGGAGCTGAAAATACTTTCCGCGGAATTATTGATCTTGTTGAAAGAAAACAATATATGTATCCAAATGATCAAGGTACTGATATTAAAGAATCAGAAATTGAAGATCAATACAAAGAAGAAGCTGAAAATTTAAGAAATGTTCTAATTGAAAAACTTTGTGATTTTGATGATGAACTAATGGAATTATTCCTTGATGGAAAAGAACCAGAAATCAAATTAATCAAAAAGGCAATTAGAAAAGCGGTATTAACTTCTGAATTCTTCCCTGTTCTATGCGGATCAGCTTACAAAAACAAAGGTATTCAATTATTGTTAGATGCAGTTGTTGAATATTTACCTTCTCCATTAGATGTTCCAGCTATTAAAGGAACAACTGATGCTGGAGAAGTTGAAAGAAAAGCTGACGATAAAGAACCATTTGCTGCCCTAGCCTTCAAGGTTATGACAGATCCATTTGTAGGAAAATTAACATACTTCAGAGTTTATTCTGGTGTTGCAGCCGCAGGAAGTTATGTTCTAAATGCTACAAAGGATTCTAAAGAAAGATTTGGTAGATTAGTACAAATGCACGCAAATCATCGTGAAGATATTGAAGAAGTTGAGGCTGGCGATATTGCTGCAGCAGTAGGATTAAAAAACACTACAACTGGTGATACTCTATGTGATGAAAAGAATCCAGTTATTCTTGAAAACATGGTATTCCCTGAACCAGTTATTCAAATGTCTGTTGAACCAAAGACTAAAGGCGATTCAGATAAAATGGATACAGCTCTACAAAAACTTGCAGAAGAAGATCCAACATTCAGAACTTATACTGATGAAGAAACTGGTCAAACAATTATCGCTGGTATGGGTGAATTACATCTAGACATTATTGTCGATAGATTAAAACGCGAATTCAAAGTTGAATGTAACGTTGGTAAACCACAAGTTGCTTACCGTGAAACAATTCGTCGCTCTGGCGAATGCGAAGGCAAATTTGTTAGACAATCTGGTGGTCATGGTCAATATGGTCATGTATGGATTAGATTCGAACCAAATGAAACAGGCAAGGGATTTGAATTCATTGATGAAATCGTTGGAGGTGTTGTTCCAAAAGAATACATCAAACCAACTCAAGAAGGACTTAAAGCAGCTATGGAAAACGGTTTAGTCGCTGGTTATCCAGTAGTTGATATCAAAGCAACATTATTTGATGGTTCATATCATGAAGTCGATTCTTCAGAAATGGCTTTCAAAACTGCTGCTAGTTTAGCTCTTAAAGAAGCAGCTAAAAAGTGTGATCCTGTCATTCTTGAACCTATAATGGATGTTGAAGTAACAGCACCAAGTGAATACTTAGGTAATGTTATGGGTGATATTACAAAACGTAGAGGTCACATAAACGATCAAGAAGAAAGAGGAAATGCTGTAGTTATTAGAGCTCACGTGCCTCTATCTCAAATGTTCGGATACGCTACAGACCTAAGATCTAATACTCAAGGTCGTGGAAACTATATGATGCAAATGGATCACTATTCTGAAGTTCCAGCAAGCATCGCAAAAGAAATTGCCGAGAAAAACGCAAAATAATTGCTAAAAATAGCGTTTTATCTTAAAATTATATTGTTAAATTAGGAGGAAAAAATATGGCAAAAGAAAAGTTTGACCGTTCATTAGAACATGTCAATATTGGTACTATCGGTCACGTTGACCATGGTAAAACAACATTAACAGCTGCAATCACTAAGAGATTGTCAGAAAAAGGAAATGCTGAATTCAAAGCTTACGATCAAATCGATGGAGCTCCTGAAGAAAAGGCTCGTGGTATTACGATTAATACTGCACACGTTGAATATAAGACAGCAAAGAGACACTATGCTCACGTTGACTGTCCAGGACACGCTGACTATGTAAAGAACATGATTACTGGTGCAGCTCAAATGGATGGCGCTATCCTAGTAGTTGCTGCTACTGATGGACCAATGCCACAAACACGTGAACACATCTTACTTGCAAGACAAGTTGGTGTTCCTTACATCGTAGTATTCTTAAACAAATGCGACATGGTTGACGATCCTGAATTAGTTGACCTAGTTGAAATGGAAGTTAGAGAATTATTAAGCGAATATGGATTTGATGGTGACAACACTCCAATCATCCGTGGTTCTGCATTAAAGGCTCTTGAAGGTGATGCTGATTTCGGTGCAAAAATTGATGAATTAATGGATGCATGTGACACATATATTCCTTCTCCAACTAGAGAAATGGACAAACCATTCTTAATGTCAGTAGAAGATGTATTCACAATTTCTGGTCGTGGTACAGTTGCTACTGGTAGAGTTGAACGTGGTGTTGCTCATTTGAATGATGAAGTTGAAATCATTGGTATCAAAGAAACTAAGAAAACAGTTATCACTGGTCTAGAAATGTTCCATAAACAACTAGAACAAGCTGAAGCTGGTGCTAATATCGGTGCATTACTACGTGGTGTTAACCGTGATGAAATGGAAAGGGGACAAGTATTAGCAAAACCTGGTTCAGTTACTCCTCATACTGAGTTCGAAGCTCAAGTATACGTATTAACTAAAGACGAAGGCGGAAGACATACACCATTCGTTGCTAACTATCGTCCACAATTCTATTTCCGTACAACAGATGTAACTGGTATCGTTAAAGAACTTAAGGGTGCTGAAATGGTTATGCCTGGTGACCACGTTGAAATGAATGTTGAATTGATTGCTCCTATTGCTATCGAAGAAGGAACTAAATTCTCTATCCGTGAAGGTGGTAGAACAGTTGGTTCTGGATCTGTAACAAAGATTTTAAAATAATAACTGATTAATTGTTGATTAAATAAAAAACTCTTCAAAATTAAATTTGAAGAGTTTTTATTTTGTCTTTAATATTAATTAGACTCTTTTGCGCTTTTTAATATCTCAACAAATCCATCTTTTGTTAAAGCTCCAGGATAATACCACATTATCTCCCCTTGCTTTGATATAAAGATTTTTGTAGGAAAACTTTGGATTCCAAAATAATTCATAAGTACATCATCCTCATCGACGATTACTTGAAGTTCAATATTTTTATCAATATATTTTATTAATTCATCCTTATTAACTCCACTAGATGAAGGTGACATAACATACAAGCATACAACATCTTTTTCGGACTTTGAGAATTCAAGATATTCAGGAATTTCACTATTGCAATATGTGCACCAAGTTGTAGTGAAATTTAAAAATACATACTTTCCTTTATAATCAGATAACTTAATCTTTTTCCCCTTTTGATTGCTAAATTCATAATCAAGATAAAAAGACTCAGAAGTATTATTTATAGTATTGTTAGAAGTATAATTAATCTTTCTTGCAGAAGAACAAATCATATATATTCCAAAACAAATCATTATGATACCTGCAACTTTTAATACCCACTTCATTATGTTCTTTTTTGAATTAATAAAATTAAGTACAGTTGAAGTCAATAAACCGGTAATTAAAAAAGGCATCGTTAAACCAAGACCATAAAAAACAATGTATAAATATCCAGATACCTCAGTAGTTGCTAGCATTAAAGCGTTGGCAAGCATTGGTCCTATACATGGTGACCATCCCAAAGAAAAGAAAAAGCCCAACAAAAAAGCTTTAAATATATTCATTTTCTTAGATTTAATATTTAGTTTATATCTTGAATCAAAATCAAGTACATCAATGTGAATTAAGCCGCATTCATGCAAGCCAAAAATAATTAAAATGGTGCCAAACACTATAGAAATAACATTAGTATATTTATCTAGAAATTGTTTTACAACATTTACCGAGATTGCGAATAAAGCTAATGTTAAACAAATGCCCAACACAAAGAACAATGTTGATATAAACACCCTACTCGTTTTATATTTAACATTTCCATCACCATCAATTTCATTGTCCTCTCCAGCCAAATAAGACATATATAAAGGAAGCAGTGGCAATACACATGGAGATAAAAAAGACAACAAGCCTTCTAAAAATATACCAATCAAAGATAAATTCATACTATCTCAAATAAATCAACAAAATTATACCAAGTATTATCCTATATAGACCAAATAATACATAATTATTCTTTTTGATATAACTCATCATAAAATTAATCACAAATAAAGAAATGAAGAATGCACTAACAATTCCAAATAACATCATTAATATTTCTGAAAAAGAAAAGACAAAACCATATTTAAGTATTTTCATAAATCTCGCGCCTAACATTACAGGAATAGTTAATTCGAAAGTAAATTCAGTAGCTGTAGTTCTAGAAATGCCCATCAATAAAGAAGCAATAATTGTTGCTCCAGATCTAGAAACACCTGGGAAAATAGCAGCAATCAACTGAGTTAAGCCTATAATCAAAGCATTTAAAAAGGTAATTTCTTTTGTTGTAGTTATTGTAGGCTCATCATCTTTGATTTTGATTTCTACAACGATAAATATAATTCCAACAGCAATAAGGGCGATTGAAATAAAAGTCATTTCATTTGCTTCAGTTATAAAATTTACTACATCATCTAATAATAATTCATATATAATAACTGGAACACATGCGAGCGCAATCTTTAGCCATAAGACAAATTTATCTTTTTTTACATAACTAAGAATTCCATTTCCTAAAGGTTTATTACTTTTTCCAAACGGCCATATTTTATTCCAAAACACTATCAATAAGGCAGCAATTGCGCCTAATTGAATTACAACATCAAAAACATTAAAAAATTCAGGAGAAACATCTAGTGGAAATAATTTGTTAAATATTTTAATGTGAGCTGTTGAAGATATTGGAAGCCATTCAGTTATGCCTTCAACAATACCAAGCCAAATAGATTTTAATATATTCATATGTTACCTCCTAATTGAATGTTACCAATTCATCTTTCGGAGCATCAGCTTCCTTAGTTTCAGTAACATATAAAACACAGTTTTTACTACCATCTTTTGATTCTACAACATGCAATCTACCAGTTAAAAAATAATATTTGTCTTCATCAATTATATTCTTATCCAAACCAACACAAGGAATCGCAATATCAGTAATATCGTTTGCACAACATACCATCGCACGTCTACCCATAATCAAAGCATTTGAATACTCTTTGATATCAGCTAAATATTTCATTTTTAAGGTAATAACTTTTTTATCATATTTTTCAGGATTGTCTAATGCATCCATATACCACAATCCATAATCAACATCTTCTATAAACAAATCCTTTGAAACATCAAACAACTCATCATTAATTTTATTGGTTACATTACCATTAATATCTTCATAGATTATCTCTGAATATTGATTAATAGATTTTAAATTATTTCTCAAGTACCTTTTATCAACATTATCAGATCTATTTAAAATAATACACTCAGCATTAACCACATGATTATATAAAAATTGACGCATATTTTGAAGATACATATTGAATGACGAAGCATCAATTGTTGTTAGAGTTTGTGCTAATTCCCAATTACTTATAAAACCTGTATCGTATAAAATATTATCGTCTTCCATACCATTTAATTCAAGAAAAATTCTATCAACCTTATATGCTTTATCTATTTCTTTCTGTTTCTTTATTGTTAAATCTTTGATTGAATCTAAATATAATACTTGAGAATTAGTAATCTTTAAAAATTTTTCATCGTATGTGATGTCACCTTGTTCAAAACAAATGATTAACGAGGGCTCGCCTTCATTAAAATTAGGATTATATAATGTTTCCTTTATGGCTTTTGTTTTTCCAGAATCTAAAAAGCCAGAAAATACATATACTGGTTTATTCATTAAATAATTCCCTGAAATACTTCTCGTCTATTTCGGTTCCAATAATAGAAACAATGGCCTCATCTCTATTTGCACCTTCGAATATAGAATATTCATTCAACACATAATTAAAATATAAAGTACCTTTTTCACCTAAAACATAGCCTTTTATACGAATAATATCTTCTGGAATATCATTAAATTTTGCTTCAAGTTCTGCTTTCGAAAAGATATGTTTTGGACGCAAAATAAGATTTTTAAATGTTTCGTCATCATGATGATGCTCATGATTATGATGACAACATTCATGTTCATCGTCGTGATGATGATGCTCGTGATGGCAACATTCGTGTTCGTGATCATGGTGGTGACAACAACACTCTTCATCGTCAACTTCTGGAAGAATATCGCCTCCAGAAACAATAATATTTAACAAACTTTCAATGGTTAAATCATTAATAGGTTTAGATACAATTTCAGCATGTTCATTTAACTCTCTAACAATATTAATTGCCCCATTAATTGTATCTTCATCAGCTACATCAACATGAGAAAGAATAATAGCATTAGCGGATTTGACTTGATCATTAAAATATTCTTTAAAATTAATATGATATTTTCTACAAGTTTTAACATCAACTATACAAATGTGAGAAACGATTCTAAAATCGGAATCAGCTTTTACAACATTAATAATATCTGATAATTTTCCAACACCACTAGGTTCAATTATTAAATCGCTTACTCCCATATCTTCGATTTCTTCAAGAGCAGATTCAAAATCTCCTTGTAACGAACAACAAATGCAACCATTATTGATTTCTTTAACTTTTAATGAATTATCAAAAAATGAACCATCAACTCCAACTTCACCAAATTCATTCTCCAATAACATTACTTTTTCAAATTTCTTTTCAGCTAATAACTTCTGAATAAAAGTTGTCTTTCCAGATCCTAAGAAACCAGATACGATATAAACGTTAATCATTTATCAATCTCCTTTTTCGAAAATTCTATCTCACCAAAATCAGTATTTTTGTCATAATTTCTTACTGATTCATATTCTTCCAATATACCAATTACCACTTCACATGTTGTATTTACTAAGCATCCATATTCTAGATGTCCACCAAATACATCACCATCTTCATTAGATATGGCAATATGAAGATGAGCTTTGCCGTGAGAAATGGTGCCATTTAAAGACACAATCTCATAGTCTTCTTGTTTATCAAAAAAAGACTTGGCCTTTGCTAATCTAAAGTGTGCATAATACAAACTACCAACACCACATAAAACAATGGCTGTATTAATGTTTTCACATGCCTTTTCAACGCTCTGCTTTAAATCATCACCTTTTTTAAGTCTAAAAGCTAATTCTCTCACTTATTCATTTTACCACGATATAAGAAACACATGTCTTTTCAATAAAACAAAAAAGAATCCATTTTTTAGGATTCTTTAATATACCAAATTTAAGAACATACTATGCAGATTTTATAGATCTTTTTGTTTTTGGCTCTTTAATTGTAGGAGCTTTTTTCTTAATTGGGATAGAAAAAACAATTCCTGCATATGGAGCTAATTCAATTGATATTGAATTAGGAAGCCCATGTGCTTTTATTTTTCTAGATTTTATTGGTTTGAAATTACACATATTACAACCACTATATATATCTTTTTCCGAATTAATTAATTCAGTATATGTTCCAGCAAATGGAACACCAATTCTGAAATCACTATAAGAAATAGGTTTCATATTTAAAATAATGATAAAGCAAAAATCTTCATCATATCTTGTGTAAACATATATTGATTGTGAATGGTTATTAGCATCAATCCATTTAAAAGAAAGTGAATCGTAATCATAAGAATAAAAAGCTTTATATGTTTTATATATTTGACATAAATCTCTAAAGTATCTATTAAATGAATCGTGCATTGGGTATTTTAATAAATCCCAATCCAATTCTCTTCTTTCATCAAATTCGCGATACATAGCTATATCGTTACCTAAAAAATTTAGTTTCTTACCTGGATGTGTAAACATATACAAAAATAAGTTACGACATTGTGAAAATTTATCTTCATATTTGCCCCACATCTTATCAACAATTGTTTTCTTTGAATGAACTACTTCATCGTGTGATAAAGGAAGCAAAAACTTTTCTGAGTAAAAATAAGCCATTGAAAAAGTTAATTGATTGTGATGGTATTGTCTATATTCTGGATCCATCGAATAGTAATCCAATGTATCGTTCATCCAACCTAAATCCCATTTATAATCAAATCCTAATCCATCATATTCGGTTGGTGTGGTAACTTTTGGATAGTCAGTTGAATCTTCAGCGATTAATAAACAATCAGGATGTTCTTTTTTAATTGAATAATTAAATCTCTTAATAAAAGACAAACCCGATTCATTAATTCCAATATTCTTATTACCTTCATGGAAAATAACATTTGAAATTGCATCTAATCTTAATCCATCAAAATGATACTCATTTAAGAAAAAGTTTGCGCTCGACATGATAAATGAAATTACGGGACCACTTCCTAAATCAAACATATATGATCCCCATTGAGATTTGGCAAGTTTTATATCTTTATACTCATAACATGGTTGACCATCAAATTGGCAAAGTCCAAAACCATCTGTTGCAAAGTGAACATAAGCAACATCTAAAATAACACCAATATTATTTAAGTGACATTCGTTCACAAAATCCATCAAATCCCAAGGAGTGCCGTAACGACTTGTGGCGCTAAAAAATCCTGTTGCTTGATAACCCCAAGAGCCATCAAATGGATATTCAACAATTGGCATTAATTCGATATGTGTATAGCCCATACTCTTAACATATGGAATTAGTTCTTCTTTTAACTGTCTGTATGTTGTTAGTTCGCCATCGTGTTTAAAACCATTTACATGTAATTCATAAATATTAAGTGGATTTTGATAAGAGAAGTTTCTCTTATTCATATAATCATCATCACTAAATTTATATTGTTTTATATCATACATTACAGATGCATTTGCAGGTCTTCTTTCTGAGTAGAACGCATATGGATCTGATTTTTCAATTACTTTACCATTGCAATGAATACGAAATCTATAAGAATAAATGCAATCACAATTTTGAATAACTAAATGCCATATTCCCCTATTATCTTCTTTTGACATAGGATAATATTTATTAAAATCATCTTTAGACATAAAGACTTCAACTGCATCAGCATGTGGGGCCCACAAATAAAACTCGACACCATCGTCGATTTTATGACAACCCATATACTTATAACTTTGTGTATCTAAACCAGAAAAGAAATAGTCTAGATTCATCTACCTAAAACCTTTCTATATATGTCTTCGTATTCTCTAGCAGACTTATCAAAAGAAACATCTTGTTTCATCGCGTTTTTAATTAGCATTTTCCATCTTTCAGGATAATCATAATATTGAGTATATGCATAATTAAATACATTATTGAAATCATGAACTGAATAAGGACCAAAAGAGAATCCAGTTCCTGCCATTGTATATTCATTTAGCGGTTGAACGGTATCTTTTAATCCACCAGTCTCTCTAACAAATGGTAAAGTTCCATAACGCATAGAGATTAATTGCGAAATGCCACATGGTTCAAATAAAGAAGGCATCAAAAGCATATCCAATCCAGCATACATAGCATGTGCCATATTTTCGTTATAACCACAATAATATACGCATCTACCCTTATTATTGTTTTCTAATGTTTTAAACGCATATTCATATTTTGATTCACCTGTTCCAAGGATAGCAACCTGAACTTTACCTTTTAACATTTCTGGAAGAGCTTCTAACACAATATCAGCACCTTTCTGGAATGTTAATCTAGAAACCATGCCGACAAGCAAAGTGTCCTCTTCTTCTTTCAATCCAAGTTGATATTGTAATGATTTTTTATTATCTCTTTTTCCTGCAATATAATTCTTTGTATTGTAATTGTGAAAAATTGATGGGTCAGTTTTTGGATTAAATGATTCTATATCAATTCCATTAACAATGCCATACAAATCTTGACTACGGTATTTCAAAATAGTATCTAAATTACACCCATATTCTGGTGTTTGTATTTCTTGAGCATATGATTTTGAAACTGTTGTAATAATGTCGGCAAAATGAATACCTATCTTCATAAAATTACAATAATCATTAAATCTCAAATCACCATTTGCGTAGTTTTTATAATCAAAAGCTAGATAATCAAACAACACTTGTTTATCATATTCGCCTTGATATGCAAGATTGTGAATTGTAAAAACATGTTTGATGTTTCTAATAGACTCTATTGCATAATATCTAATTTTACATAACGCAGGTAAAACTGCAGTGTGATAATCGTGTTCATGACAAATATCAGGATAATAATCCAACTTTATCATCATCTCTAATACTGCGACATTAAAGAAAGAAAATCTAACAGCGTCATCTTTATATCCATAAACACCATCTCTATAGAAAAAAGTATCATTTTCTATAAATAAATATTCGATTCCTTCATTTGAATATGAATATACATTTGCTTCTTCGTTAATATAACCACTATGTATATAAATATGATCCAAATACTTCATACCTTGATAGTATTTTTCTTTGACAACTTTAAACATTGGCATAACAACTCGAACTTCAAATTGGCTCTTGTCTAATGCCTTTGGCAAAGCATAAACAACATCTGCGAGTCCGCCAGTTTTTACAAATGGTAATGATTCAAAAGAAACAAATAATACTTTATTCATTAAATTCTATCGCCTCGTTTTACATATATTGGATTTTCTGGGGTTCCTTTTAAATCTTTTATATGTGTTACAATTGCTTTTCTATCAACAACTGCATAATTTAATTTAACATTCTTATCAATAAAAGAATCAGGAAGAATAACAGAATCTTTAATAACAACACCTTCTTTAATAATTACATTTCTTCCTATTACCGAATTAATTACTGTTCCTTCAATTACACATCCGTTAGCTATCAAAGAACCAGAAACATTCGCATTCTTCTTATATAGTGTAGGACAAGAATCATTTGTCATTGTATAAATTGGCCAATTTTCATCCATTAATCTAGACAATTCTTTCTCGTTACGTAATTGCATATTGCAATTATAATAAGCTTTCAAAGTTGATAAACATGAACAGTATCCATGATGTTGATAAGCGCCAATCTTCATTGCCCTTGTACAATCAGCGATAATATCAGATAAAGAATATAAACTTGATGTTAAACTAGCTTCTTCAACCAATTGTTTAAAAGTCACAAAATCCATTACATATGCTTCCAAAGAAATATTGCCATTTTTATATTTACCACGATTTTTATGGAAATCAGTAACACGTTTATGTTTATCAATATTCAACACGTCACACATCAAACAATCATTGTTTACATCAGACATGTGTTGATACAGAATTGTAATATCGTTTTTATTTTTTATGTGATAATTAATCATTTCAGAAAAATCCTGTTTATATACAAAATGATTTGGAGCAATCACCACATATGAAGGTTCCTCATTATCAATAAATTCCATATATGTTTTAAATGCTTGAATATCAACATTATAAAAATCATTATTAGAGAAATTGTTTTCTCCTAATAACAAATGAATGGAACCACTTTTTGAGTTGATATTGTAATTTGTCTTTTGAATATGTTCAACAATTGAACGTGGTTGTTTCTTAATGAACACTTTAATTGAATCAATGCCTGAGTTTGTAAAGTTAGATAACATAAAATCAGAAACACGATATCTTCCTAAAATTGATGTTGCAGATATAGGTCTAAAATCTTCCAATCCACTAACAGAAACATATGATGGTTCAAAGTTTAATAAGCCAAGTATTTTACTCATGGTTTTCACCTGCCTTTGCAATTAATGCTTTTGATACTAATAAGATATCCTTTGAATTCTTATTGCCTAACACCATCTTCTCAGGTATTTTCACATCATCCGCAACTAAACATCTATTTAATTTTGCGCCCTTACCAACGATGGCACCATTCATAATTACACTATCTACAACGCATGAGCCCTCGTCAATTCTTGCGCCAGAAAAGATTACAGAATGTTCAACATCACCATTCACAATAGCTCCTTGTGTAATAAAAGCATTTTTTAACTTTGCTTTTTCACCAATAATTTGTGGAACAGCACTTGCATCATCAGTATAAATTTTCCAACTTGGATCAAACAAATCCAACTGATTATCGTCATCTAACAAATCCATATTTGTTTCCCATAAGGAATCGATTGTTCCAACATCTTTCCAATATCCTTTGAAACGATATGCTTGTAACTTCAAATGGTCTCTTAAATATGCTGGAATAATAGACTTTCCAAAATCATGTGCTGATTCCTCATTCTTTGCATCTTCGTTTAAATATTTACGTAATGTTTTGTAATTAAAAATATAGACACCCATTGAAGCCAAATTTGATTTTGGCTCTTTTGGTTTTTCATCGAATTCTATAACACGATCACTCTTATCGCAATTCATTATTCCAAAACGACTTGCTTCTTTTTTTGGAACTTCAATAACTGCAATAGTAGCTTCAGCTTTTGAATCAATATGCTTTTGAAGCATACTTTCATAATCCATTTTATAAACATGGTCACCAGACAAAATTAAAACATATTCTGCGTCTTCTTGATCTAAAAAATCTCTATTTTGATAAATAGCATCAGCAGTTCCTCTATATAAACCTAGACCAGTTTCATCTTTTTCTCTAGGTGCTAAAACATATACTCCTCCACCTTTTGAATCAAGTCCCCATGTCGAACTTCTCGAACTATATGAACTTAATAATATAGACTCATACTGAACCAGAATACCAACTGTTGAAATATGCGAGTTTGCACAATTTGAAAGTGCGAAATCAATGATACGGTATTTACCGCCAAAGTGTACTGCAGGTTTTGCAATTTTTTTTGTTAAGTCGAAAAGCCTAGAACCTCTTCCGCCAGCAAGTATCATTGCCACCATATTATTCTTTTTCATGAAATTTCCCCTTTGCTACTACTTATATTATACATCTTATAACTTACAAATAAGCATAGAATACGATGGGATTGATAATATATCGCTTGTATATGAAGCTTTTCCATTCACGTCAAATATAACGGAATATTTGTTTCCATCTTGATACACATGATCCCATATACTAGGATTTATTATTATTTTTAAGTTTCCTACTTTATACACAAGACATTCATAATAATCTTCAAAATTGGTCTCAATATCTTCTTTTAAGAAGACAGCATTTTCTTTTCTAATTTCTATTAACGCTTTTAAATAATCGCAAATATCGTTATTTTCAACTCTTCTATTCCAATCAATCTTATTAATATCTTCATCAGAATTATATGAATTTTCCACAAATTTTTTCGTTCGTAAAAATTCTTGTCCTGCATGAATAAATGGAATTCCTCTTGAAATCATAACAAGCCCAAGAGCCAATTTGCATTTTTTTACATTTAAAGAATATTCATCGTTTTGACAATATTTAAGAATGCGATCAAAAAAGGTGTAATTATCATGACATTCAATATAATTAATGGATTGCGAATAACCAGTATTTAAAATCACTCCACTTAGCGCCTTCTTAACATCTTCCCTAATAGAATCATTGCCAAAAACATATTGAATTATTGTGTCTCTATATCTATCATTAAAAAAACCTATAGCCGGCATTTTGTTTGCATTTAAACTTGAAGCACGTTTATTTTCTTCAAGAATGTCTCCCATATTCCAACCTTCACCATAAACAATAAAATCACTTTTAATCTTTTTACATTTTTCTTCAATTAAATTGACAGTTTCATAATCTAACAAGCCCATCAAATCCATTCTTATTCCATCTATATCAAATAGTCTAATATAGCGCTCACACATTTCCACTAGATAAGCTCTCACAAATGGATCTTCAGATTTTATTTCATTTCCACAATACGAACCTTGTGCATAAGTTCCGTCAATCTTCATCCTAAACACATGGCCAGGAATCATTTTGTCCAAATCATATTTAGAAGCATCATAAACATGATTGAAAACAACATCTAAAGTTATACGTATATTATTCTTATGTAAAACATTAACAACGTTTCTTAATTCGTTGATAAATGCATATGGATTTGTATTATCTAAAATATAATCAGAATTAATATAATTATAAGCTAAAGGATTATAACCCCAATTATATTCAGTTTTATCTTTATCAAAAGATAATATAGGCATAAGTTGTATATGACTAATGCCAATATTTTTTAAATAATCAAGACCAATCATGTAATAGTCATTTAGTTTTAGACCCTTTTCAGTAAAAGCGAGTAACTTTCTCTTATACTTTCCACAATATGAGTCATCACAAGAAAAATCTCTTACACTAACTTCATATAACACAACATCTTTTATTTTCTTTGGCATTACACTTCTATTATCAAATTTTGATTCATCTAAAACATATGAATAATTTGAATCGGAATAATAGGCAAATGGATCTTTGAACACGATTTTTTTGTCGTTTTCGTAACAGTATTTAACACCCTCTAAATCTCCACTTAAAGCAATTTCAAAATAATAATTATTTTTGTGCATTTCATATTTATTATTATTAATTATCAAATTCATGCTAAGTGATTCTGGTGCAAAAACTCTAAAAATCGTTTTATTTTTAGAATAAAACGATCCTATTTTTTTTATGTCAAAATCAGCACTTGTATAATTAATCATTATTTATAATTTTTTAATTTATCTTTAGCTTCAATAGTGTCAATAATACCTTCGACAATTTTTTCAATTTTTGAACCTTTTGAATAATCGGCCTTTACTGCAAAACTAGCTCGTTTATCTTCAAATAGTTTCTCAGCTTTGTTTCTCTTTGAGTTATCACCAAATACCGCAATTGTTGTTCCACCATTTTGTTGGACAACCTTCATACTTGGGACATCTGTACTACCATCTCCAAAATAAATCATATTTTCAAGTTTTATATATTTCTCTGAATCTGGTGTTGAACTATTTAAATCTTCATCATTTGTTTCCAATAAAACACCTTTATTAATTCTAAATAAATATTGTGTCTTCATAGTGTAATTAACAACTCTTGCAGGCCATAATACTTTTCCTTTTGAATCATATGCATAAGTACATGCGTATATCTTTTTGAATTCTTTGGCAATTGATGTTCCCATAATAATATCAGTTAGTCCAGAAGAAATAACATAATGCTCAACATCAACATTATGCTTTTTTCCATACTCATTGATACGTTTAAACCATGTATCAACACCTTTGTATAGTTTAATGAATTTTCCTTCATTTTGAAGTTGTAATTTTGTAAGATTGTCATCTTTTTTAGCCATTAAATACATATATGCCAAAATAGAATCGCAATTGTGTTTTTTAGCGAATGAATCGCATTCATTCCAAAAATCTGCTGGATTATCATATCCGAGCTTTTTTATATAATGAAATTCTTGCATATCTCTTGGAGATAATGTTTTATCAAAGTCATAAATTAGTGCTAATTTTGTTTTTTTCATACTGCTCCTCTATCTCCATATATTATACAAAAAAGCGCTTAGTATTAACACCAAGCGCCTTTTAGATTATTCTTCTATTTCATTAAGATTTTTAATTGCTTCTATATAGATTTCAACTTGTTTTTTCAATGATTCAACAGATAGTCTTTCATCAGCATCGTGAATATGATTTGTTTCACCAGGAAATTCACATCCGAAAGCAATACAATTTTTAATTTTTTTCGCATACGTGCCACCACCAATTGCTTCCATTTCTGATTTGTTATCATTGGTAACATCAACATATGCTTTCTTTAATGATTTAATCATAGGTGAATTAATATCAAAAAATAATGGTTCAACTTTACTTCCTAAAGCAAATTCATTGTCTTTATCCTCACACTTTTCCAAAAGTGCATAGCATGTTTCCGAATTACTCATTACAGGAAAACGCATATCTAAAGAAACAATAATATCGTCACCTCTTTTTTTAGCAACACCAAAATTGATAGTAGTGTCTGATATATTGTCCATAACTGCTCCATAGCCTAGTATTTCTCCATGAGTTGTAAGTCCGAAATTATTATGGAAAAAATTAATAAAAGAATCATTAAAGTCTGCGACAAATAATGCTTCAAATAAATATGAAATAGCATTAACACCTTCGTCTGGTGTGCTTGCATGTGCAGCAATGCCATGAGTTGTAATAGTTATTACATCACTCTTCTCTATTTCAAATGGAATACTATTTTTATCTAAGAAATCTTTAAATTTATTTTCATTGATACTATTTAAAGGAAGTTTAATACGACATTTTTTACAAACTACATTACTTGCCTCGCCACCTTCAATATCAATAATTTTGCTATTATGGCCAATTATCTTGCCACCAATCATACCCTTTTCTGCATATATACCAGGAAAATTGCCATCAGGTGTAAAACCATAATCAATGGCCTCATCATTTTTAACATAATGACTTAAGCATAACGATCCAGTTTCTTCATTACATCCAAGAATTAATCTAACCCTTTTATTGAATTGATATTTTTCATCTATCAAATATTTCAAAGCATACATACTAGCAACAGCTGCACCCTTATCATCTGAAACGCCTCTGCCATATAAATATCCATCTTTTTCAATCATGTCATATGGATTACTATTCCAGCCTTCTCCAGTTGGAACAACGTCCAAATGAGCAATTATCCCAATCAACTTTTTTCCTTCACCAGTTTGACCATAGCCACAATAATAATCAAGATTAGTTGTATCTAGGCCCTTATCTTTCATCTGCCTTAAAGCTGCATCTAAAACTCCTCTATTTTCTTGACCAAAAGGTTCAGCATCTTCACTAAAAACTGATTTATAACTTACAAGTTCTTTTAAATCAGCTTTCATATTTTCAATATTTTTTTCTATAAACTCTTTTACATCCATATTATTTTTCTCCTACAATATAAGTCCAACAGGGCAATGATCGCTACCCTCTATATCATTATAAATTAAACTATCTTTTACTTTTTTCATCAAACGATCTGAGACGACAAAATAATCTATACGCCAGCCAGCATTTCTCTCTCTTGCTTTGGTACGATATGACCACCAAGAATATTTTATTTTTTTCGGATACAATTCTCTAAATGTATCTTTAAATCCTGAATCCAAAAGTTTTTGAAACTTTTCTCTTTCTTGATCCGAAAAACCAGCCGACATATGATTTTCATCAGGATTTTTTAAATCGATTTCGTTGTGAGCTACATTTAAATCTCCAGTATATATGACGGGTTTTTCTTTATCTAACTTCATTAAATGTTTTCGCAAATCATCTTCCCAATGCATACGATAATCGATTCGCGCAAGACCGTCTTTTGAATTCGGAACATATGCACAGACAAAATAAAAATCATTAAATTCCAATGTAATAACTCTTCCTTCTTTTGGATGATCTTTTCCTTTTATGTCATAAATAACATTTATGGGCTTGGTTTTAGTTAATACCATGGTTCCTGAATAGCCTTTTTTTTCAGCTGAATTCATATAACGAAGATAACCATCAAAATTGTATTCAAGTTGATTTTCTTGCATCTTTGTTTCTTGAAATGCCATAATATCTGGCTTTTCTTTGTTCATAAAAGGAATCAAATTTCCCTTTGACATAACAGCTCTCAATCCATTTACATTCCAACCAATTATTTTCATATCTCTCTTGTCAATTTTCTCAAATAATCATTTTCTTCATCAGATAAATATGGTGATAAAGTATCATAAACATTCTTGTGATAATTGTTTAACGCAATAATTGTTTCTTCATCTAAATAATCAATATCAATTAAATTTAAATCAAACGGAACAAGTGTTAATGTTTCGAACTTCAAAAATTTCCCATATTCATTTTCATAGTCATTTTGACACAACAATAAATTTTCACACCTAATGCCAAATTTTCCTTCAAAATATATCCCTGGTTCATCCGAAAAAACCATTCCAGGACATAATGTAACAAGTTCATTTTCTTGGCTTGTGTGCATATATCTAATATTTGGTGGTCCTTCATGAACTGATAACATATTCCCAACGCCATGTCCTGTTCCGTGTCTGTAATCAAGACCTTGGGACCACAATTCTTTTCTAGCAATTACATCAACTTGTGAACCATTTAATCCTTCAACAAATTTAAATTCACTTAAATTAAACATTGATTTAAGTACTATTGAAAAATATTTCTTAACCTCATCATCAACTGGTCCTAAAGCAATTGTTCTTGTTATATCGGTAGTGCCTTCATAATATTGGCCACCAGTGTCCAACAGTAAAACACCACTGTTGTTTAATCTTGCGGAGTTATTTTTTGATGGAGAATAATGAATAACTGCAGAATTTTCGTTATAAGCAACAATAGAATTAAAACTTAAATCAACTGCACCATTTTCAAACCTAAAACTATTAATTTTTTCTACAACATCATATTCTGTTAATGTAGATTTATCTTGATTATCAATCCACATCAAGAAACGAAGCATTGCAATTCCATCACTAATATGCGCAAGCCTAATATTCTCCTGTTCAACAGCATTCTTAATTGACTTCATATCCTCAATTACACTACGCTTGTTATAAATCGTATTGCCGTTTGAACTAATTCTTAAATATGTTTCGTAATTTACTTTATTCTCATCTAAAAAAACCGTTTCATGTGAAATACTTGTTAAAAATTTATAGTATGTATCGTATGGTCTAACAATTATCTTATCTGTATATAGAGCATCTACAGTTTTTTTAGAAAACCTATTTATATCACAAAATAAATATATTCTATTTCTAAAGAATATTAGATATGACATAAATACTGGCGTATACAAAATATCATTACTTCTTAAATTAAGTATATAGGCAATTGATTCTAAATTATTTACAATATGACATTTTCCATTTAAACAATGTTGAACTAATTCGATCTTTTTTGCTCTTGTTAAGCCTGTATATCTCAAGTTCAATTCATATATTTTTTCTTTTTTTAAAGGTTGTCTATCTTCAATCAATTGAGAATAAATATCAATACTTCTAATTTTTATGTTATGTCTTCTCAATTTTTTCGCAAAACTGATTGAAGTTCTTTTTCCATCCAAACCGACAACAGGATTATCATAATTTTTGATTATAAAATCTGCTGGCTCAAGAGCTCCTTTTGTACCAAGTTTAACAACTTTAACATCATTTTTTAAACATTGTCTATCAGCTTGTGTATGATATCTGCCATCAACAAAAATAAATGCTTCAGTTTGGCTAATTATCAAACTTGCCAATGAACCACTAAAACCCGTAAAATATGCAATTGTCTTAAAATATTCAGGAACATATTCCGACATATGATAATCAGAAGTATTTAAATAGTATAAATCTATTCCTTGATTTATCATTTTTGTCTGTAAAGCTTTTATTTTGTGATTTGTCATACCCTTATCTTATCATTTCTCTTCCTTATATTGTATAATTTAACTAGTATGAAAGAAGACAAAGAACTTAATAAGTCTGAGCAAAGACATATAAATCGTAAATTAATAACAGCTCAAAAACATCAAGAAAAAAGAGCATCTACATCAGAAATAGATGAAATACAAGAAGAAACCCCTACTAAAAAAGGGCTTAGTTTTTGTAGTGGCTTATTTTCAAAAAATAAGAAAAAAACAGAAGAAGAAAACAAAATTGAAGACACAAAAATAGAGAACGAAGAATTATCTATAAATAATGAAAATCAGGAAAAAGAAATAGATAATAAATCTGAAAAAGTCGAACAATTAGTAATACATGATGATGAAACTGGTGTTGATATTCATTTAAATGATCTTCACGAGGACAAAGAAAATGATTCATTAAAAAAAGATTCATCAAGTGCTAAATCAGATTACATGTTTGATGAAGTGAGTGGCGAAGATATTGGTGTAAAAACACCTTCAAAAGACAAAACAACAAAAAAGAAGCACACAAAAGCTGATAGACCTATAGGAAAAAAGAGCACTCGTGTTCTTGCGGTTATTGTTTCTGTTCTTGTTATTTTATGTTTCCTTGGAGGTTTTGGGGCTATATTATTCGCAAGGAAACTATGTGATAATAAACCAGAATTGAACGTTTCTGATTTAATCGCACCAGATTCTTCAACAATTTACGATAATCAAAACAATAAAATAATGCAAATTGGCATGTACTTAAGAGAAAATATTGAATACAATGAAATGCCAAACTGTTTAATTGATGCCTTCTTGGCAACAGAAGATTCAAGATTTTTTGAACACTTCGGCGTTGATATTCCACGTTTTACAAAATCATTAATATCTTATGTAACTACAGGAAGCGAATATGCCCAAGGTGGTTCAACAATTACAATGCAACTAATTAAAAACACATATTACACAAAAGATGCCGGTGATGATTCCACCATCGCATCAAGAGAAGGAATGGCTGGAATTAAAAGAAAAATGCAAGAAATTGTATTATCTTTACAACTCGAATTATTTAAAGGTGTTTCAAAAAAAGACATCATAAAAATGTACATAAATAAAGTTAATTACGGCGATAACATTAGAGGTGTTGAAAAAGCTGCAGAATACTATTTTGGCAAATCCGCAAAAGAATTAACACTTAGTGAATCAGCTTTCTTAGCTGGAATAGTAAATTCGCCTGCCTCATATAATCCTTACGGAAATATTTATAAGAAAACTTCGATTTATTACGATGAAAACACTGATTATGTTAAAAATGGAACACAAAGAAGAAATGAAGTTCTTAATTTAATGGAACAACACGGATATATCACTGCAGAAGAATGCAAACTTGCAAAATCAATAAAACTTGAAGATTTATTAGTTGGCCCTGCTGATGATTTTGGAAATACTAACGAAAAATATCAATGGTATATTGATGCTGTTATCGATGAAGTTGAAGAAGTTACGGGTGAGAGTCCATATAATGTCGGAATGAATATTTATACAAATATGAATCCATATATGCAAGAATATTTATATGATATTCAAAACGAGGCTGAATATACAGAAATTGTCTTCCCTAACGAATTATGTCAATCAGCAGTTGTATTACTTGATAATCAAACTGGTGCTGTTGAAGCACTTGGTGGTGGTAGAGGAGAAAGTGATTCCGCAAGAAAATTTAATAGAGCTACTAGTGCATACTTAAACCCTGGTTCTTCTTTTAAACCTGTCGTTGATTATTCCCTAGCAATTGAAAAATTAGGTTGGGCAACATCACATACACTTACTGACCAGCCATATTACCTATACAATGGAAATGTACTTATTTCTAATTTTGATCATACATATTATGGAGATATGATGATGACTGAAGCTCTTGGCAGATCCCAAAATACACCAGCCGTTCAAACATTAGTCGCTGTCGTAGAAGAAATCGGCGAAGAAGCTGTGGTTGATTATTTAAACTCAATTGGATTTAATTTTGAATACGAAGACTTTGATTTACAATTTGCAATCGGTGGAAACAGATGTCTTGTAACACCAGAACAATTAGCTGGTGCACATGCCATTTTTATGAATAAAGGAATGTATGTTAAACCACATACAATCAACCACATTGAATATGTTGATGGAAGAGAAGATTATGTTGCGGATACTGTTGGAACAAGTGTTTTGTCTCCAGAAACTGCTTGGATGACAGCATATCTTGAAAAATACAATATGGATGGCTATTACTCAAGTTTGATGTGGTACTGCAAGAGAGACTATCCGCTTTATGGGAAAACTGGAACAACTGACTGGGGCAATGCCGGAGTAAGTTATGGAATACCTGTAGGTGCAACTAAAGATTCATGGTTAGTTATGCAAACAAATAGATACACTATTTCTTGTTGGACAGGATATGACGAACTTGCTGAGGGGGCATATTTCTCAAGTCGTGAATATAATGAAAATACAAAATCTAAAATTGTTTCAGCAGTTTTAGATCAATTAGAAGAACATGCTTCGTATGAAAAATACGATCCATATCAAGAAATGGAAAAGCCTAGTGGCATAGTAGAAATTACTCATGTTAGAGGATCATATCCATATGCTGAAAGTGGTGGTTCATTAGTTACAGGTTATACATCTAAAGCTGCATTAGAAAAACAACCACTTGCATCATATTCAGAAGCAATTGAATATTCAAGTAAATTTAAAAAATATGTTGATGCTGGCGTTTCTAATTTAAATGGATATTATGATGGGAATACAGTAACAGTTAGCTTCACTGTTGGATCTGGTGAAGGAGGTCTAATATCAGGAGATAGTGTTGATTTATCAACAACAAATGCATATGGTGAAACAACACATGCCGCAGGAAGAATTTGGTTCCCTCACTGGGTAACAATTTATACAGGTGTCGCAAATCCACCGTATACATATAGAGTAACTGTTGATGGAGCAGTTACCGCCGAAGGAACAACAGATGCGCTTGAATTTAGTGCACCTGCACCAGGAACGAGATGTGAAGCGTGTGTATGGCCTGCTGATGGCGGTGAAGTTTGTAAAACATTCACAGTAGCAACCGAATAAAAAAAGAAACAATGTTTCTTTTTTTATACCTCTGATTTTTTTCTACAAATTATATTTATTGGAACACCTTCAAAGCCAAATGCTTCCCTCAATTTATTTTCAATATATCTTTCATATGAAAAATGCATTAACTCTGGGTCGTTCACAAAAAGAACGATTGTACAAGGAGCATTCGAAACCTGTGAGGCATAATAAATTTTTAATCTCTTGCCATTATGTGGCTTGGCTGGATTACTTAACTGAGCATCTAGTACAACTTCGTTTAAAACATTTGTTTTAATTCTTTTATTTAAATTTTCATATACCATATTAATCAATGGTAGTATTGTGTCTATTCTTTTTGCATCTTTTGCGGAAACAAAGGCAATAGGTGCGTAATCTAAATAAACAAATTGTTTTCTTATTTCTTTAGTAATATTAGACATAGTCTTATCATCTTTATCAACTAAATCCCATTTGTTATAAACAATAATTACACCCTTCTTTGCATCGTGTGCTAAACCTGCAACGTGTTTATCTTGTTCAATTATTCCGGTTGATCCATCTAATACAACAAGTGAAATATCGCTTCTTTCAATTGCACCTTTTGCACGTAATACAGAATACTTTTCAACATTCTCGTATACCTTGCCTCTTTTTCTAATTCCTGCAGTATCTATGGCAACATAATTAATTCCATTCGAACTAAACATTGTATCAATACTATCTCTCGTGGTTCCTTCAATATTAGATACTATTACGCGATCTTGTTTTAAGAAAGCATTTGTTAGAGAAGATTTTCCAACATTTGGTCTACCTATAATTGAAAATTTAATCATTCCTTCATAATTTTCAATTTGTTTTTTAGGCATTAAATTTACAACTTTATCTAATAGATCGCCAATACCAATGCCATGGACTCCGGATATAGCAATTGGTTCACCTACACCCAACTTATAATATTCATATATATTATCTATTTTTGAAATATCATCTATTTTATTAACAGCTAAAATAATAGGTTTTTTTGATTTGTGTAATAATCGCGCAATATATTCATCATCACTAGTTAAGCCTGTTTTTCCATCGACAATAAAAATAATCACACCAGCCTCATCTATGGCAATTTCAACTTGGGCATTTATTTCTTTTTGAAATGGTACATTTTCGATTTGAATTCCACCAGTATCAATCAAACGATATGTTTTTGATAGCCATTCGCAATCACCATAAATTCTATCTCGTGTTACACCAGGACTATCTTCAACAATTGATAGACGTTTTTCTAACATCCTATTAAAAACTGTCGACTTACCGACATTGGGTCTACCAACGATTGCGACAGTTCCATCTATCATTTTATTCTCCTAATTCTTTCTTTACTATAGACATAACTTCATCTACAGTTTGTTCAATAGTAAGATCAGATGTATCTACTAAGATTGCATCGTCAGCTTTCATTAGTGGTGAATTTTGACGATGTGAATCTTGATAATCTCTTTTTTGTATTTCTTGAAGGATTGTTTCGTAGTCATCCCCTTCAATTCCTTTTTCTTTGTTTTGTTCAACACGACGCTTTGCTCGAGCTTCAGCAGAAGCAGTCATAAATAGTTTTACAGGAGCATCTTTTAACACAACAGTGCCAATATCTCTTCCATCTAATATATATCCACCTGAAGCACATATTTTTTGTTGCATTGATACAAGTGCTTTTCTAACACCTAACAACTTTGAAACATTAGAAGCACCCATTGATATTTCGTTTGTTCTTATTTTATTTGTAATATCTTCACCATCAAGAATTACATTTCCGTTTGATTTCATTTGTAAAGATGTATTGGAAATCATCTTAACAATATTTTCTTCATCATCAATCTTAATATTATTCTTAAGTGCTTTATATGCCACAGCACGATACATTGCGCCTGTATCTAAATGTGTATAACCTAATTTTTCAGCTAAGATGTCAGCAATGGTTGATTTGCCAGCTGCACTTGGCCCATCTATAGCTATGTTAATCATTAGATAATTCCCTTAGTTTTTAAAATATAGAATATTATTAAACCAAGTACTGCGAATAACACAATAATCAAAACAATCAAAATTACATTTAAAACAGTATTATTTGAATCTCCTGATTCTTCATCTTCATCATATTCTAATATTTCTTCATCTTCAGCAGCTACCACAAAAGGAATAGTACTTGATAATGTATCCTTTGTTGTTTCAGACAAATCGATTTCACTAATATTCTTTATCTCAACAACTTCTTCTTCGTTATCATTTTCTTCGAATTTTACTGTCTCAGTAGTAACATTAACAGGTTCTTCAATTTGTTCTTCAACTGCTGGAATATTAGATATTTCATCCATAATCTTCGTGATTTCTAGTGTAACTGTACTAGAGAAATCATTATCATTTGAAAATTCAGGAATTTCTATATCATCATATTTTTCTTCATTAGTTTCTTCAACTGCTGGAATTGAATAAGTGTTATCTAAAACAACTGTTTTTTCTTCAACTTTTTCTTGTTCATTCTCATCCTTCGTAGCAGGTTCATTTATTTCAATGCCATTTATTTCAGAACTAGCTTCAGCAAACAAATTATCGAAATCTTCTTCAATATCATTTTCACTATCATCATTATTATTTGCTTCTTCAACTATAGGTTCAGAAACCACTTCTTCTTGAATTTGCTCATTAGAAACAGGTTCAGCAACCTCTTCAACTACAGCCTCAGGCCCTTCAACAACTGGTGCGTCTTGAATAAGTTCATTCAAGATAGATTCTTCAACTGATTGTTCACTAGAAACAGGTTCAGCAACTTCTTCAACTACAGCCTCAGGTCCTTCAACAACTGGAACTTCTTCAATTATCTCTGTTTTTTCAACATTTTCACTTTGTTGAACATCATTATTTTCAGATACTTCTTCTTGAACAAGTTCAATTGAGATAGGCTCTTCAATTGCAGTTTCTTCAACTGATTGTTCATTTAAATTTTCTTCACTATTAGGAACATTTTCACTGATTGCGTCTTCTGACGATGTCTTATTAGGATTTAATTCCTCATAAATTGATTCAATTTTTTCTAATATAGCTTTTGAAGAATTATCATCAATATCAAATGAAGTATCAGGTATATTATCTTCTTCAACAAATTCAGGAAGAACATCTTCAGGCTCTTCCATTTGTTCAACAATAGGCTCTTCTTTAATAGTCTCTGGTTGAATTACTTCTTCTTTAAATTCAGCTATTTCTTTTTGTTCGACATTATTTTCAACATTGTTTTCTGGATGTCTTATCTCATCAACAGAACTATTGATTATACTATCAATTGTTTGTAATCCACTATCAACATTATGTTGATGTACATCTGATAATGTTCTATCTAAATAAGTATCTCTTTCATTTTGCGATACTATTTTATCAGTATTATCCTTAACATCATCAAAAACATTAGACATTACTTCTTCTACTGATGGTTCATTTCCGATTGGTTCAAAATATGAATCAAAATCATTTAACGATTCAGCAATAGGTTTAGTGTCCATAAATGAATCGAAGTAAGAAGAACTACTATGTTCCTCGCTCGATTTATTATCATTGGCAATAGATTCGTTAGCATCATTGCTTGAAGGTATAACAAACACTGATTCTTCAATATTGCTATTTTGTTTTTTTGCTAATGTAGGATCAACAAAACCTGAAAACTCATCAAAACTAACGTTATTTACTTCTTCTCTTGGCTTCTCTTGACTTGTTTCATTAGCAACAATCTCACTACCAAAAGGAGACCACGAACCACTATTAACAACCTGGCTATTGTCAGGGATACTATTCATCTCGGGTGATAATGTTTTTTGAACGTTATTCAGTCTGTCTTGATAACTAGATAAATCATGAGTATTAATACTCTGCTCTTTATCGTTCGCAAGTTGCTCGCGGTATTCTGCGAACTTTTGCGTTCTTGTTAGTCTAGGCATATTAAAACCTCCGATTTTTACTCATCAATTATACCATATATGGTGTTTTTATATAAATACTAGTCTATATTAATCTTTAAGTAATGGGGATGTGCGTTTGTATAAAATAATAGTTAAAAAGTCCACAAATAAAGCCTTTATAGCATTAAACGGCACTACACAACATAAAACAAAGCTCATTTTACTGTCAATTATAGGAAAAATAGCCTTTCCTAGGCCTATTATCGTATCAATAGACATACCATATAACTTGCAATAAAACGGCAAAATGAACGCATAATTCGCTATTGCTGAAACAATAACCATAATGATTGAGCCAATTAAAATAGCTTTTATTGCCCCTTTTTTTGTCTTATTATGTTGATATATCAATGAAGACACAGCACAGTACGCACAAGAAATGACAAATGAAGCTAGTTCTCCAACAAACGCTGTACTTGTTGGTTTAAATATCAATTTAATTATAATTTTCAATATTTGGATAATAATCGCTGGAATTGGTCCCATGGCAAACGAACCAATAAGACAAGGTAAATCACTTAAATCTAATTTATAAAAACTTGGCGCGATAAAAATGGGAAAATCCAAAAGCATCAGCACAGCACCAAGCGATGATAGAATCGCCATTCTAGTTATATTTTTTACGGAAAAATATTTTTTCACTAGTCCATTATATCGTAAAATGAAATCATGATAAATAAACTGCAACAAGCTATCAATGAAAGCAAAAAAATTGTTTTCTTTTCTGGTGCAGGAATGTCTACTGCATCTGGAATACCAGATTTTAGATCTTCAACAGGATTATACAAAAATGTTTATCGTGCCGAAGAAATGCTATCTCATCATTTTTTTGTAAACAATCCTAAAGAGTTTTATGATTTTTATAAAGAAAAGATGCTTTATCCAAACGCAAAGCCAAACGATGCACATTTGTTTATTTCAAAACTTCAAGAAACAAAAGATGTTAAAGTAGTAACACAAAATATTGATGGACTACATCAACTCGCAGGATCAAAAATTGTTTATGAGCTTCATGGCTCAGTGCTAAGGAATTATTGTCAAAAATGTCATAAGTTTTTTGATTTAGATTATATTATCAAACATCAAGGCATTCCTATTTGCGATGAATGTCACGAAATAATAAAACCAGATGTTGTTTTATATGAAGAATCATTAGACGATGATGTTGTTGTTAATGCAGTCAATTCAATATGTGAAGCTGATTTATTAATTGTGTGCGGTACATCTTTAAATGTATATCCAGCAGCTGGTTTTATTCGATACTTCAAAGGAAAATATTTAGCTATTGTAAATAGAGATGAAACTCCATACGACAAAAACTGTGATATCGTAATACACGATGATTTAATAAATACTTTCAATCAATTGAAAATATAAAGAATTATTCTTTTTTTGTGTTTTGTGCTGTAATTGATAAAACAGCGCCCATAAACATCAATATGCAGCCAATTATTTCTATTTTCCCAAGTGCTTCATCTAATAATAAATATCCAAATATTACTGAAAATACAGATTCAAGTGACATAATTAAAGCACTTGTTGTTGCATTAACAGTTTGTTGGCAATAGGTTTGAAGAGTAACACCAATTGCAGCACATCCAATACCAGAATATAACATTGGTAAAAGCGCCATCTTGTAACTTTCTATAGAAGGATGTTCGTGACTAACTAGTACACCAATAAGTGAAAATATAGTATTAAATAAAAAGACATTAAAATTTAATTTAAAAGGATTACAATTTGAACAACATCTTTCTATTGTTATTATTTGCATAGCTAATAACAACGAACATGCAATTATCAATAGGTCAGAAAAGTTAAAACTCAATTCAGTAATGTCACAAAGTAAAACCAATCCACCAACTGCTAAAATAATACTCAATATTGTTTGAAGATTAATTTTGTTTTTAAAAAATATCAATTTTAACAATGGCACTTCAACAATATACATTGATGTGATAAACCCAATTTTCCCAGGAGCAGTATCAACAGCAACAACTTGTTGAAGATAAGAAAAAATAGTAAGTATTACAGAAATAATAATTCCATATTTTAATTCGGCTTTTGAATCGGTGTTTGTTTTTTTAAAACGAAATGGTAATAAAGCCATAAAGCCAACAAAATATTTAAACAATGAAAAACTAAATGGTTTAACATATTGTGCAGCCATATTTTGAAAAGAATATGATAAGCCAAATAAAATCGCAACAATCAATAATCCAAGTTCATCAAAATTTTTTCTCATATTTCAAATTATATTAAAATTTCAAAGTAGCCTCAACAGCATCTTTCCAACGACTATACAATTTATCTATTGTTTCTTGATCCATATTAGGCCTATATATTTCACATTCACTATTTTCAAAATCATTCATTGAGTAATAATTGATTGCGAGTCCCGAAAGTCTTGCAGCACCTAACGCTGTAGATTCAGGATTGGTTTGTTTAATTACAGGAATACCCAATATATCAGACTGAAATTGTAATAAATACTTATTTGCAGTTGCTCCGCCATCAACTTTTAACTCTTTAATCTCTTCGCCAATATCTTCTTGCATAACTTGTAATAAATCCTTAGATTGGTATGCTTGAGCTTCAATTCCAGCTCTAACAATATGTCTTTTATCAGTACCTCTTGTTAGTCCAAAGATTGCGCCCTTACATGTGTCGCACCAATATGGAGCTCCAAGTCCTGTAAATGCAGGAACAATAATTACCCCATTTGAGTCATTGACTGATTCAGCAATTTCTTGTGTTTGACTTGCACTGTTAAAGAATTGAAGTCCATCTCTCATCCATTGAATAAGTGATCCAGAAACAAATATAGAGCCCTCCAAAGCGTATTTAGTCTCACCTTTTATTTTCCATGCAACTGTTGTCAACAATCCATGTGATGAGACAATTTCTTTATCACCGGTATTTAACAACATAAATCCACCAGTACCATATGTATTTTTAATGTCACCTTTTTTAAAACACGATTCACCAAATAAAGCACTTTGTTGATCACCAACTAAACATGTGATTGGGCAAGTTTCATTAAAAAAATGTTGTGGATCAATATATCCAAATATTCCAGATGTGTCTTTTATTTCTGGAAGCATATTCTTTGGTATATTAAATGTCTTTAATAAATCATCATCCCAATTAAGTGTATGTATATTAAACAACATAGTTCTAGATGCATTTGTAACATCTGTTGCGTGCACTTTTCCATTAGTCATTTTCCAAAGTAGCCATGTATCAATTGTTCCAAAAATCAAATTAGGATTATTTTTTACATTAGGAACATTGTCTATTATCCACTTTATTTTAGAAGCACTAAAATATGGATCCAAAATCAAACCAGTTTTATTTTTTATTAAAGGCTCTAGTCCATCATCTTTTAATTTTTTTACGATATCTGATGTTTGTCTAGATTGCCAAACAATTGCGTGGTACACTGGAAGTCCCGTGTTCTTGTCCCAAACCACAGTCGTTTCTCTTTGATTTGTAATACCAATGGAAACAATTTCGCTTGGCTTAATTGTTCCATCCATAAATATTTGAGACATACACGACACTACAGATAACCATATTTCATTTGCATCCTGTTCAACCCAGCCAGGTTTTGGAAAAAAATTTTCAATTTCTTTTTGTGCAACCTTTATAGGTTTTTGTTTATCATCAAAAAGAATACATCTTGAAGAACTAGTGCCTTGATCAATTGTAAGTATATATTTTGCCATAACTATACCTCGATATGATTATATAATAGATGTGTTAGGAGATTATTATATGAAAGAAACATTAGTAATTTTAGCAGCAGGAATGGGTTCAAGATATGGTGGTTTAAAACAAATTGATGGTGTAGGAAACCACAACGAGCCAATTATTGAATTTACTATTTTTGATGCAATAAAAACTGGATTTAAAAAAGTAGTTTTAATTATTAGAAAAGAACATGAACAAGCATTTGAGGACTCATTGGTTTCTAAAATAAGACCATTTGTTGAAGTGGAATATGCATATCAAGATCTTCACGATATTCCAAATGGAATTGAAATACCCTCAGATAGAACAAAACCATGGGGAACAACACATGCCCTATTAGCTTGTCGTAACATTCTAAAAGAAGATCCATTTGTAGTGTGCAACGCTGATGATTTCTATGGAAGAAATGCTTTTGAACAAGTAATGAAATTCTTTCACGAATCAAACGATGATAACGAATACTGCATGGTTGGATATAAAGTTGAAAATACTTTATCTGATAATGGAACAGTAACAAGAGGAGTTTGTCAAAAAGATTCTAATGGATATTTATCTTCAATAAAAGAAGTTATGAATATTAAATGGAATCAAAAACACGATGGTGTTGAAATGGAAGAAGATGGGCAATATAAAACTATGGAAATGGGCTCTCCAGTTTCAATGAATTTCTGGGGATTTAAACCTTCAATTATTAATAAACTGAATGAAGTTTTCACAAATGAAATTGAAAATGGAATTAAAAATAATCCATTAAAATATGAAGCTCTATTACCAAATCATGTTGGTGTATTAGTAAATAACAATAATGCAAAAGTTAGAGTATTAACATCAAATGATTCATGGTTTGGTGTAACATACAAAGATGATAAACCAACAGTAGTGGCAAAAATTCAAACATTAAAGGATAATGGCACTTATCCTGATGAACTATTTTTAAAACATTAATATTGTGATTATCATTGATCCTAGATAAAACTAAACCCCCAAAGTTAGACTAAACCAACAATGGGGGTTCTTTTTTATGATGTGTAATAATCAAATAAAGATTACTTTCTTAAATAATTACATGCTTGGATTGCCGCATTAGCGCCATCAGAACACGCTGTTGCAACTTGTCTTAATGATTTGCTTCTACAATCACCTGCCACAAAAATGTTTGGTGTTTTTGTTGTAGCTAACTCATCAGATACAAAATATCCCCTATCATCAATATCTGCAACATTTGTGAATGCTTTATTATCAGGAACAAGACCAACAGCTAAAAATACTCCATCACAATTTACTATCTTCTCTTGCCCATTTTCTAAATATTTAACACCACTTAGTTTTCCATTTTCAACTATATACTCTAACACTTTTGTGTTTACATGAGTTTCAACATTTGCCTTAGATAAAAGTTGTTCTTGAAGTTTTGCCTCAGCTGTAAACATTGGAAGATCTTGCAACACAACAAGTTCGCTAACAATATCAGCAAGAAGATTAGCTTCAACAAATGCAGAATTTCCTCCACCAACCATTACAACTTTTTTATCTTTATAAAAATTTCCATCACATACTGCACAAAAATGAATTTGTTTTCCAATTAAATTTTCTTCATTGTTTAAACCTAAAGTTCTATGTTTTGTACCAGTTGCAATTATCACTGTTTTAGAATGAACTGGTTCTGACATTTCTGTATATGTAATTACTTCATCATTGTTGATTTCTAATTTTGTTACATTATCAAACATTACTTCTCCACCTTGAGCAGTAACCTGATTCAATAACAAATCGCCAAATTCATCACCAGAAATTGAATTAAAACCTGGAATGTTTTCAACTTTTGGCGAATTTACTATTTGACCACCAAAAACTGATTTTTCAATCACTAATGTCGATTTACCATTTCGTTGTCCATACAAAGATGCGGTCAAACCTGCTGGACCACCACCTACTACAACAATGTCATAAAGTTTACTCATATTGATATTCCTTATTTTCAAAAGCCCGTTTTATTACGGGCCATCAATTAATTCTTAGATTGGTTGTACTTCATCCAATCAGCTGCAGCGTTCGCTCCTACAAATCTTGTTCCATCTGGATCAATGATTGTTGGAGTTTCAGTAAGATTTAATCTTGCTGCTTCGTCCATGTTTTCGGTACAATTAACAACCTTATGATTTATTCCACTTACTTGTAATCTTTGTTCAGCACCTTTACATTTTGGACAATGATCTTGAACATAAATCGTTAATACATCATTGCCTGAAGGAATATTCGCTTTTTGTTCTTCCTCTTGTTTTGCTTCAGCAACTTCTTTCATTACTTCTTTAGCTTTTAATACTGAAGAAGCAACATTATATTCCTTACGATGTTTGAATTCTTGAACTTTACCATCGTTCCAATTTTGAACTGGTCTATAATATCCAGTGATTCTTGACCATACTTCTGTCTTTTTGCCACATCTTGGGCAAGTATATGCTTCGCCAGTTATGTATCCGTGTTCAGGACAAATTGAATATGTTGGAGACATTGTATAGTAAGGAAGTTTATAATTATCAGAAATCTTCTTTACTAAATTTGCAGCTGCCTTCCAATCAGGAAGTTTTTCACCTAAGAATGCATGGAATACTGTTCCTGATGTATATAAAGTTTGTAATTGGTCTTGAACATCTAGTGCTGAGAAAATATCTTCTGTATATCCTACTGGCAAATGTGAAGAGTTTGTATAATATGGAGTTTCACCCTCCTTACCAGCAGTAATAATATCTGGATATGTCTTCTTATCATGTTTAGCTAGTCTGTATGAAGTTGATTCAGCTGGAGTTGCTTCTAGATTGTATAAATCATGATATTGTTCTTGATATTTAACCAATCTATTTCTCATATAATTCAAGCACTCAACCGCAAATTCTTGACCTTCTTTACTAGTTAAATCTTTTCTTAACCAATTAGCATTTAAACATGTCTCATTCATGCCAACTAGTCCAATTGTTGAAAAGTGATTATTGAATGTTCCTAAATATCTCTTTGTATATGGATATAATCCATTATCTAATAATTTAGTTATTACTTCTCTTTTAACATGCAAAGATCTTGCGGCAATGTCCATCAATTTATCTAATCTCTTATAGAAATCTTCTTTATCACTAGCTAAATATGCGAGTCTTGGAAGATTAAGTGTTACAACACCTACTGAACCAGTAGATTCACCAGAACCAAAGAAGCCTCCAGATTTCTTTCTTAATTCTCTTAAATCAAGTCTCAATCTACAACACATTGATCTAATATCAGATGGTTTCATATCTGAATTGACATAGTTTGAGAAATATGGAGTTCCATATTTCGCAGTCATTTCAAACAATAATTTATTATTTTCAGTTTCTGACCAATCAAATTCTTTAGTAATTGAATATGTTGGAATTGGATATTGGAATCCTCTTCCATTAGCATCACCTTCAATCATAACTTCGATGAATGCTTTGTTTATCATATCCATTTCTTTCTTACAATCTTTATATTTGAAATCCAATTCTTTTCCACCAACCAAACAATTTTGTTCAGCTAAATCTTCAGGAACAGTCCAGTCTAATGTAACGTTTGTGAATGGAGCTTGTGTTCCCCAACGCGATGGAGTATTTACACCATATATAAATGATTGAATATTTTGTTTAACTTCTTTATAAGTTAAATTATCAACTTTAACAAATGGAGCTAAATATGTATCAAATGAAGAGAATGCTTGAGCACCAGCCCATTCATTTTGCATAATACCTAAGAAGTTTACCATTTGATTACATAAAGTTGATAAATGGTTTGCAGGAGTAGAAGTAATTTTTCCATTAACACCACCTAATCCTTCTTGAATCAATTGTTTCAAAGACCATCCTGCGCAATATCCTGTAAGCATTGATAAATCATGAATGTGCATATCACCATTTCTATGAGCATCACCAATTTCTTGATCATAAACTTCTGATAACCAATAGTTGGCAGTAACAGCACCAGAATTAGATAAAATCAAACCACCAACAGAATATGTAACTGTAGAGTTTTCTTTTACTCTCCAGTCAATGGCATTTACATATGAATCAACTAAAGCTTTATAGTCAAGCATAGTGGCAGAGATGTTTCTAGCTTTTTCTCTTTGTTTTCTATATAAGATATATGCTTTCGCAACATCTGGATATCCAACTTCAGATAATGTTTTTTCAACTGAATCTTGAATTTCTTCAACGGAAATCTTTTCATCTTTAACCTTACTTGCAAAGTCAGAAGTAACTCTTAAAGATAACAAATTAATTACATCTGGATGATATTCTTTCTTACAAGCATCAAATGCTTTTGTGATAGCATCAGAAATCTTGCTTAAATCAAAATCTACTTCTTTTCCATCTCTCTTAACTACGCGATACATCTTTATCCCTCCACTCCTCTAATTTCTACATACTCAACGTATTGTTCTACTACTTGTTTCATCTTTTTTAAATCTTCTTCGCTCACTGCATTCAATCCTTCTTGAATGCATGAACCGTGATCTTCGAAATTTTGAATGTAATATCGTTTTGCACCTTTTATCCATTCGCCAATTTCTTGAATATTTTTAACTGAATGAAATTCTTTAACTACTGTTGTTCTAAATTCATAATCAACATGGTTTTCAAGCAAATAGTTTTTACTTTTTTCAACATCAGTTAAATCAAAATTTTGTAAACCAATTGTTTCTGAATACTTTTTTGGACTATTCTTAATATCCATTGCAACATAATCCACAAGTTTTTCATCAATCAAGTGTTTTAATACTTCAAAGTTTGATCCATTGGAATCAAGTTTAACTTTAAGTCCAATATTTCTTACTTTTCTAATAAAGTTTTCTGCACCTGGATGAAGAAGTGGCTCTCCTCCAGTTATACATATGCCATCCAAAACTTTACTTCTCATTTTTAAATAATCCATAATGTCATCAATAGAAATTTCTGTTTCATTTTCGTTTAGAAATACTAAACTTCTATTGTGGCAAAATGGGCACCTAAAGTTGCAACCACCGGTAAAAACAGTTGCTGCAGTTTGACCAGGAAAATCTAACAAGGTCAATTTTTGTAAGCCATAGAATTTTATTTCATTAGTTTCAATTTCAACTTTTGAATATTCTCTAGCTTTTTCAATTAGTTTAGCTTGTGCTTTTGTATATGCATCAAGTTCATCGCCACTTAATTCGGTACTTAAATATGTGTTCCATTCTGATCTAAACTGATATAACTGAGGCATAATTTCTTGTGTCTTTTCAGTTGTAAACAATAGTTTTGATCTTTTATCGGTCTCACTATTCTCAATAGCTACATATCCAAGTTGTTCTAGCCTTTGGATTGATTTGGTTATGGTACCCTTATCAAACACTCCTCTAATTGCCAACTCATTCATTGATATGCCTTCATTTTCGTAGATTTCGGTTAACAACAACATATGTGTATACCCTAAATCATAGTTAGATAATAGCTTATCAAAGTATTTTTGATTGCAGCGATACAGTATAGAAGAGTCCAAACTTAGATAGTTTTTTTCACTCATAATGTACCTGTAAGAATCATTATATGATAAAAAGTTGAAACTTCAACTAAAATGCTCAAAATTTTTGTATAAATTTATATTTTTTATATTTCCAGGAAATGAAAAGCATAAAAGGCTATTAAATAAGGCATATTTCAAACCTTGTATAAGGCAATAATAAGCCTAATAGGTGGTCAAAAATAATTTCAATTAAACAATAGTTTTTCTATTAAACAGACACCAAAACGAGCTAAAAACTCTCTAAAATCTAGAATTGTTATATTGTGATAGATACAAGATCATTAATCATTATTATTGTCTTATCGTCTAAGATAATCCTATGATTATCTAAATCAGCCTTTTTTATTGTTCCAGATGCCGTTAAATATGAACCACCATTTTTTCTCTTATCTTTTACAAAATATGTGTAAATAGCTGATACATCTTTGTTTTCAATTAAATATAATAATTGGCCATTAATGTCACTAACTTGATATTCATCTAACAATATCCTTTGATCTACCCTTCTACCAGTTTCATCAATTACATCGTCATATCCTGTAAGAGCTGCAAATGGTGCAAATTGAGCAGCACGACTATATAGAGACATTGGCTTGTGTTTTTTAGAAATAGGTCTAGGAAGATTTATTATGTCATCATAATTTTTCATGCTTTATGTCCTCCTATACTTTGATTCCTCTCAATTGCTGTGGCACCTTTTTGAAGACTATTTGCTTTAAGTAAAGAATTCTTACCATATTTCTTGTGAATTTTTAAAATTGCTTCTTGAGCTTTTCTTTCCTTTTGTAAAGCTTTCTTTTTCTTTTCTCTTTTCAAATCAATTTGTTTATAATCTGTAAACAAATCTAATTGTTCATCATTTAATTCCTTCTTTACATTAGATTCTCGTAACACATGATTTGCTACTACATACATTCTTCTAACAGTAAGATTTTTATCAACAATCTTATCAAACAATTGTAATGTTTTTTCCAACATTAAAAATGTTGCATTTGTATATTCTCCAATATTGATAGAACCATGTGCCATTTTAGGCATTGGTCTACCATATGGATCATATGCTATTTCGCCAATATAGTTTTTAACACAAGAATTATCATACCCAACAGTTAACACTATTTGATCAGTTACAACTTTTTTATCAACTAAATCTAAAGATAAAGCATCAACCATTTCTTTAATAATTAAACGAGCCAAATTAAATGGATATGGTTCCTTTAAAACCTGCCCACTACTAATTGATTTTCCTCTTGGTTTATAGGATTTAATATCCTTTATTCTTGTTGGCTCATATCCCCATGCATGATCTATTATTAATTCAGCATTTATACCAAACATCTTATATAATTTGTCTTCATCTGTTAAAGACATCCTTGCTATATCGCCTTGAGTAAAAATCCCATTTCTTTCTAATCGTTTTGATATACCCTTACCAATGCGCCAAAAATCAGTTAATGGCCTATGGTCCCACAATAATTGGCGATATTTCAACTCATCAAGTTCAGCAATTCTAACTCCATCCTCGTCTGCTGGCATATGTTTTGCTACGATATCCATTGCGATTTTTGCAAGATACATATTTGTTCCTATTCCACAAGTTGCAGTAATGCCTGTAGTATCTAATATATCCTTAATCATTTTCATAGCTAATTCATGCGCAGATAATTTATATGTTTTTAAATAATTGCTTACATCAATAAATACTTCATCGATTGAATAAACATGGATATCTTCATCTGAAACATATTTTAAATATATTTCATATATCTTAGAACTATAACTCATGTAATAAGCCATACGAGGTGTGGCAACAAAATAATTTAATGCCAAACTCGGATTGTTTTTAACCTCGTCATCATAAATAGATTCACCAGTAAATTTATGATTTGGTGCATCTATTAATCTTTTTTTATTTACTTCTTTGACTTTCGATACAACTTCATAAAGTCTTGATCTACCACTAAGACCATATGCTTTTAATGATGGTGATACGGCAAGACAAATTGTTTTATCTGTTCTAGACTTATCAGCAACAACCAAATTTGTTTTAAGTGGATCAAAACCGCGCTCAACACATTCTACTGAAGCATAAAATGATTTTAAATCTATCGCTACATAAGTTGGCATTTAGTTCTCCAAAGTTTTTATAAAACTTTATCTACGAAGGTCTTTTATCTTGTTCGCGATAATAGTAATTGTCATAATTATTATAATAATTGTCGTTATAATACCAAGGATTAAACATTGAACAACTATTAATTATGAAACTTAATAAAATAAATATAATAATGATTCTAAAGAAACTAAAACCTCTAGGCCTATATTCTCTATAGTAAAAATGTGTATTGTTTTGTTGTTGAGCTCTTCTAAATAAATCTTCGAAATTCGAAAAATCATAAAACTGTTGCCCATAGGCACTGCCGTAATTACTATATGTATTTGATGTTTGTTGTTGATATGCGCTAGGATTCTTTATTTGATCATAAGCAGCATTTACTTCTTTCATCTTCTCGGCTGCTGTTGGATCATTGGGATTAGCATCAGGATGATATTTCTTTGCTAATTTTCTATATGCATCCTTTATTTCGTCTTCGCTTGCGTTTCTATCAACACCTAATACAACATATGGATCTTTATTCATGCTTTCTTATCAAATTGATAACCACACTTTTTACAAGTAATCGTTATCTCGCCTACTCCTTTTGGAACTCTTAAATGTGTTTTGCATTTTGGACAATCATAAAACTTATATGTCTTTCTTTGTGTAAACCTCGTCTTTAAATAATTTGTTTTTGATTTAAACCAGTTATTTTCTGCTTGTCTTTTATAAATGTTTCTAGAAAAAACTCTAAAGTATGAATATATAGCAATTATCCAAAATAATATTAAAAAAATATATCTGGCATTGCCTTTAACAAAAAGACTAACAATAATTAATGCTGATGAAAAAAACAATAAAAATTGACCAAGTTCATCTACACCATTTCTTCCATACATAAATTTATATATGGCATTTCTAATTTTGTTTAATATATTTCTCATATAATAATTATTATACTTGAAATCTGTTTTTTATTATTTAATATCAATAAACTTAGCAATGTTTTATCAGATGAGGTGCTATTTATTGACTATTTTCATTACTGATTCGTTATATTCAATATGCTTATCCGCAAGAATTTTAACTTCTTTATTTGAATCTAAATCACTAATAATTATTGGAGAAATAATGGACTTAGCATTTGTTCTTAAAAAGTCCAAATCTAATTTAATCAACTTTGTTCCTAGTTTAACTTCATCACCTTGGTTTACTAAAGCTGTAAATCCTTTTCCTTTTAATTCAGCTGTATCCATTCCCAAATGAATTAATAATGAAATGCCGTTATCACACAAGAAACCAATTGCGTGTTTTGTAGGATATATAAATATTACCTTTCCATCAGATGGTGCATATACAAATGGATTATCTGGCTCAACTGCAATGCCTTCTCCTAAAGTTTTAGATGCAAATGCTTCATCAGGAACTTCTTCAAGTGGAACATATTTTCCAACAAGTGGGCTTCTAATCAATAGAGCTCCATCACCACCAGCTTTAATATATTCATCTAGTTTTTCCTTAACAACATATACTCCTGGGCCATATATTACTTGAACTGCAGTATCTTTAAGCATGATACCAAGTGCACCAGTATTTCTTAATTCACTTTCGCTGACTATTTTACTATCAACTATATCTACTCTTAATCTAGTTGCACAACAATCATAATTTGTAATATTATCAAATCCACCTAAAGCGCTTATTATTAAATCACTAGCATCCTGTTTTAGAGCATCGACTTTAACTTCTACTGCATAATCTTCTCTACCAGGAGTCTTTAAATCAAACTTTTTAATTGCAAAATTAAATACAAAATAATATATAAAGAAGAAACAAATACCTATAGGTATCAATAATAACCAACTAGTTTTTGAATTTCCAGGTAATACGCCTAATAACAATAAATCGATTACTCCACACGAAAATGTTGTGCCAATAGTAACATCAAACACATACATTAAAACATTACTTAATCCATAACAAATACTGTTTATTACAAACAAAGTTGGTGAAGCAAACATTATAGGAAATTCAATCGGTTCAGTGATACCTGTTAATATTGATGTAATACCAGCTGATAACATTAGTGACTTAGTAGCTTTTTTATTTTCTGGTTTTGCATTTTTATATATAGCTAAACAAGCAGCAGGCAATCCAAAAATCATTATTGGATAAGCGCCAGAGAAATACATTGAAAAATTTCTTGATAGATGCGCAGTATTTGGATCAGCTAATTGAGCAAAAAGAATATTTTGTGCGCCAACATAATTTATTCCAGCAACTTCCATTGTTCCACCAAGTGCTGTTTGCCAAAATGGCATATAGAAAATATGATGTAAGCCAAATGGTAGTAATAATCTTTTAATAAAATCATATAAGAAGGCACCAAAAACACCACCCTTTGCAACCAATTCTCCTAAAAATACAATTCCATCTTGTATAGTTGGCCATATTAAACTAAAAGTAAAACCAACAGCGATATATGTAAACACCGAAATAATAGGTACAAATCTATTCCCGCCAAAGAATGCTAAAAAATCAGGTAATTTAATATCACAATATTTATTATGCAAGATTGACACACCAATACCCACGATAATTCCTCCAAATACTCCTATTTGAAGAGTTGTGATACCCAAACAATTTGTAATCATTCCACTAGAAACATCGCCAATAATGTTTCCACTAGAATCAATCATTCCTCTAATTATTAATATTCTATTAATTGTGATATTCATTACAAGATATGACAAAGCCGCTGATAGTGCTGCTGTTTCCTTTTCTTTATTTGCCATACCAATTGCAACACCTATCGCAAAAATAAGTGGCAAATTATCAAAAATCGCACTTCCAACACCACTCATAATCGAAAAGATGTCGTGACCTATTGTTCCTGGTCCAATTACATTTATTAATCCAAGACTTTCAAGATTGCCAACATTAGAAAAAGAAGAACCAATTCCCAATAACAACCCAGCAATTGGAAGTACCGCAATTGGTAACATAAAACTCTTGCCTAGTTTTTGCAAAACATTAAAAATTTTACTATTATTTTTCATTTTCATTGAATTTGCTCCTTTGGAAATTTGCCAAACAATTGAGGAATATATTTATCAATAATTATTATTAATCCACAACAAATCGGAAGTGTAAATAAGGATCCAGCTATTGCAACCAAACAATTCATGCTAGAAAAACCAATTTTTTCAAACAAAGCAATAAATACTTGTTGAAGCATTGGTTTATGAAGCAAGAAAATACCCATTGTATTCTTTCCAATCCATAAAATAGCACTTTCGATTTTTGTATCTCTTGTTTCCCAATATTTCGCAAGAATAATAGAAATAGTTAAAATAATTCCTATTCCGGATAATGCATTCGCAAAGAAATACAATGGATTTCCAACATCATTTTTAAACATCGCAACATAATATAAATTATCACCTTGTATTATTAATGATGTTACAAAAATCACACAATACACTATCAACCAAACAATATGATAAATATATTTGTAATCTTGTAATTTAGATAACAATTCTTTAAATGAATAACCAAGTAGCATAAATCCAAGAGCTAAAACAGAAGCATCAAAACCCCACGGATATCCATTCTCTAAACTTGGTAACATAAACGCAATAACAAACGCTATTATTGAAAAAATAAATGCATAAAGATGTCTATTTATTTTCTTAAATAAATTTGATGACATTAACACGAGTTCCATTTCAACTCGTGCCAAAAATAAACTTGTTAAAAACCAAAGGGAGGTTAATGAATTAGCCAAAGCTAAAGATTGTTGTGAACCATACAAAATATAAAGTATGTTGTTGTAACTAAATTCGCTGTATATTAATGCCCAAATAAAATATGGAACAATTATTCCCAATATATTTTTTAATAAAAATTCTTTCCAATGATCTAATCCATAACCACTTGTCTGATGCTTCCTAACAACAACACCAGATACAAGAAAAAATAATGGCATATGAAATGTATATAATACTAAACGATAATATGGTTTATCGTAATTACCTGCAGCATGACCAATAATCACTAAAAAAATTGTAATTGCTTTGGCAATATCTAAAAAATCTAATCTAATCCTTTTCTTCGTCATTCATCAATCCCCGTCTATTATTTGTTTTTATATGCTTATATTATACTTTGAAACAATATTTTTATAAAAAATATCTTTTAAATCAACACTAGCATCCTCTTTTATTTTAGGTTTTGTAAGACATTTAAAGTAATTTATTAAGTATTTAACATATAATAAATGCTTTCCAAATATGATTTAATAAATCAAATCTAGAAAGCAATGTTAGTTATTTTCTATTTATGAATGTAATTACAACAATAAATACAGACAATATCAAACAAATAATAGTTAATATTTTGCTTACAATATTCAAAACTAATTCTTGTAAAATTAGCTAATACTAAAAGTAGAAGTTCTATCGCAATTAATGTATAAAAAATCTTATCCTCATATGTTTACCCCTTTTAATTAAAAAAATATATTCTATTTTCTTATCCTTCTTGCCAATTGTTCGATAATAAAAACTAAAACTTAAACAATTTCTCCAACACTCTCATTATCAAAACACTAATCACTGGTGGCAAAATGTCTTTGAGCCATTCTGGAATTATTTCAGTTCGTTTTGTCAAAGCACGAAAAGATTTGTGTACTGTTACGAATACAACAAGACATATTATTATTGATAAAGTATCATCTAACATATCGAAATATATTTCTCCCTTCCAAAAAGTACAATAATATCAATTATTTGTTTTTTTCTTTTAAAAAAAATATAAGCCAATATATTACAAAAATAAAATAGATTATAACAAAAATGTATTTTCCTTGACTAGGGAGCATAAATATAATTGAAAATATAAGATTTACAAAAGAATATATTAAGCATTCAATTTTGATTTTTTTCATACTAATCCTTTTCATAATTTTGATAGACAACCAGAAATATTTTCTATCATTTTTTTCTATACCAACTAAACAAGTTGTTCCACAATTTGTAATATCATATTGTTTGATACATTTTTATTTCATATTTTTTAATATTAATCGCTCCTAAGCATAGTAACTTAGGAGCGATATTAATCAGTTATTTTTTATATTTATACTTTTTTATATTTATTACTATTAACTAAATATTTTTTCTAATAATCTAATAATTATCGCTCCGACAGCATACGGAACAACATATATCGTCCATTTTGGTATTGATTCGTTTTTGCTAATCAATTTTTCATATGCAAAATGACATATCGTAAATATAACTACATAAATTAGAATCGCCCAATCCGTTTTCATCATATTACCAATTGTTCAATATGTATGATACACCTGCCGTTACACCAGATACCATGCCTGCTACTATAGCTTTAAATACATCATGAGTTTGTGAATAAGTAACTGCTGCACCTACATAACATCCTGTAGCTATTACTTTTAGATTTTGGCCAGCATCATAATCTCCACCATCTAATGATTCCATTTCGTTCAGGCTCATAACTTCAAAATTCTTTAATTCTAATACATCTTTCATAATACCTTTCTCCTTTCGTATTCAATTTTTATTTAGACATTAACTAATATATTTTGGGATCCAGTTAATGCACAAACCATTATTTAATAACTGCTATCGCTCATCATTCCGCCTACTTTAAATGTATTAATTTATCTATGTTTTTATTGTATGGAATTATCAGTAACACAAAACCAACTGACACGTTCTTTCATAAAAAAGTTTCAAGAAAAGATTAGTTAAGACATCATTCTTCTAGTTTTAATTTATAATTCGTAACTTAATCCTATGATTACCAAAAACCTACACTTTTAAAAGTATTTGTTTAAATTGTAAAAAACATCAACTTGTCCAAATGTCTTAATAGCAAAAGAATGATTTTTCTAACAAATAGATCTTTTAATCAGTAAAATTTATTATTATGCTATTTTGACTCACTTAAAATTTAATTTATCCAACAAATAAGACATTATTGTTTGATTTCCTGTAATGATATGTCCTTCTACAATCATGCCAACTTTCAATGTTCTAGTTTGCTTATCTTTTTTATTAATTAAGACTGTGTTATTAATAGATGCTATAACTTTGTAATATTTTGAGCCAGATGTTTGATCACTAAAAGAATCTGCTGATATAGATTCAATCTTTCCTGTAGGTTTTCCATAATCACTCATAGATATAGAATTAATTACATATTCTATATCTTGACCTACATTTATTTCGGTTATTTTAGATTCTGGCACAAACAACATAACTTTATAAGAATCTGTTTTTGGAATAATTGAAGCTATTGCTTCATTAGTTGATATAGCATCGCCTATTGCATAATCTTTTCCGTAGACAATAACTCCGTCGCCTGTAGCTTTAATAGTTAAAGCATCCAATGCTTCGTTAATTTTCGATAATTCACTCTCTAGATTTATTATTTCTTTTTTTATCGATTCTATAGTGTTATCAATATTTATATAATAAGAATTCTTTATTTTTTGTTTACTATCCTCTTTATTGCCCTTATATGACAATGCTTCTTTTTTTAATTTGTATGATTCAATATTTGAATCATATGTTACAACTTTGGAATTTAATTCAATAATGGCATTATTTATATTATTGATAGTTGAGTTATTTAATGTTGTTATTTTTTCTAAAGTTTCATTATATTCATTTATTTGCTCTTGCGTAGCCACGCCTGTAGACACAAGTGTTTCTAAATCATTGCAAACTGTTTTAAGTGGCATATATAACAAAGAATACTCATTGTATACATTCAACACCGATTGATCTAGGCCATTATAAACAACATCATTATTTATACAATCAATAAGTATTCTATACTCATTTATTTGATTATTTGTTTCATTTTTAAGTTTATTGTTTTGCGATATAGCAAAATCATATTCATCAATAGAATTTGATATTTGTTCATTTGCATTATCTATGTTATCCAAAGTTTCTTTAAGTTCTAATACATAGTTTTCATATTCATAATATAAACTACTATTTTTACTTAAATAATTATTATCGTTTTTAATTGAATATAATAACGAATTGTATTCATCTAATTTGACTTTTCTTTCATCAATTTGAGTATTTATTATTGTTTTCTGGCTCTCATAATAATCGGAATCAATAGTCATTATTACATCATCTTTTTTAACACTCTCACCATCAATAACTTTTATACTGTTAATCTTTCCACTAGTTAACGAAGATATCGTGGAAGAAACTTCTTCACTTCTTATTTCGCCATTTGCCTTTATATAAGTATTGATTTTACCAAAATAACACCATATAAATCCTATAATTAATACAGAAAAAACTATAACAATAAATATCGTAATAGCCTTAGGAGACTTAGATTCTAATACTTCTCTAGAATCAGATAATTCATTTATATCTATGTAATCGTTTTTCATAGTTCCACAACTCCATATAACAACAAACACAACTCATCTACTATTATCAATACATCTAAACCATTCATATAATCACCTGTTATTCTGGAATTTGTTCTTTCCACAAATTGTAATACCTTCCTTTTTTGTCCATTAATTCATGATGATTTCCAACTTCTATAACTTCACCATGTTCTAGAACAAAAATTTTGTCACATCTCATGATAGTGGATAATCTATGAGCTATGATGATTGTTGTTATATTATTTGATAATTCATCTATTGTTTTCTCGATAGCTTTTTCAGTTATAGAATCTAAGTTGCTAGTGGCTTCATCCATTATCAAAACATCTGGGTGTTTTAATAAGGCTCTAGATATTGCGAGTCTTTGTTTTTGACCACCTGATAAGTTGGCTCCATTTTCTTCTAAAATTGTTTCATATCTCAATGGAAGTTTATTTATAAACTCATCTGCGTGCGATAATGTACAAGCATTTATTACATCTTCAAAACTTGCATCGTCATTGCCTAACATTAAATTATCTCTAATGGGAGCTGAAAATAAGAATATATCTTGAGATATATAAGCAATTTTATTTCTTAAAGTATCAAGATTAATGTCTTTAATGTTATAGTTACCAAAATAGATGTCACCTTTTTCATAATTGTAGAATCTAAGCAATAATTTTGCTAATGTTGTTTTGCCAGAACCAGACTCTCCTACTAACGCTATTTTTTCTCCTGCTTTTATACTCATATTTATATTTTTAAGTATTATTTCTCTTTTGCCATACCTAAAATCAAGATTAGAAATGTTAATATCTTGTTTTAAAGAAATATCCTTAAGTTTTGATTTTTCACTATCTATTTTTTCTAAATCTAAATCTAGTATTTCACAAATTCTATCAGCAGCAACGATTGCTGTTTGCATCTTAGGCTGAAGATTAATAAGATTTTGAACAGGTGTTAAAAAATAAGCAAGTAAAGCGTTAAAAGTGATCAATTGGCCAACACTTATTTCTCCTTTTAAAACAAAAGTTGTGCCTACCCAAAGTATTATTACATTACCTATTGTCGAAATAGTCGTAATAATAGTTGATTCACTATTAACTATTAGGTTCCCTTTAAAAGCGCTCTTAAGCAACTTTACAAACTTAATTTCAGTTTGTGTTTGAGCTTTGCCTTCAATATTAAAAGACTTGATTGTTTCAATGCCATTTAATGACTCAACTAAGTAAGAATTTACTTGAGCGTTTTCTTCCATTATCTTTTCATTAATGTTTTTAATTGGCTTATTATAGAAGAAAACAACTATTCCATACAAGATTAACAAGATGATAGCTATGAAGAATAATTTTGAGTTTTGTTTATAAAGAATTATTCCGCCTACTATAGCCATTAAAGAATCCATCATTACAGTTAAAGCGGCATCAGATATTGCGTCTCTTATCTTTGATGCATCCATAAATCTAGACACTATTTCGCCTATTCTTCTCGTACCAAAGAAATTCATTGGCAAAGCCAAAGTGTGTTCGTAATAACCTAAAATTAATGGGATATCTAATTTTTGAGATAAATAGCTCATTAGGTGATTTCTAAAAAATTCAAGAATTGCTTTAAACAAATAAAGCACTATCACACCAATAGATATAATTGTTAATGATTGATTCAGATTATATGTTACTACTTCATCCATAATATATCTAAAATAGAATGAAGTGCCAATACCAAATATTGTAATTAACAATGAAGATAAAAAGATGTTTATCAAGAGTTTTTTCTGAGGTTTAAGCAAAGAAAAGAATCTTGATAAAGAACCTTTGTTCTTATTTCCTTTTTCAAAATGAACACTTGGTACAAGAATTATTAATACACCAGTCCAAATCTTAAAGAAATCATCAGGTTTATAATTAACAATTCCCTTGGCAGGATCTGCGACTATTATCTTGTTTTTAGTTATTTTGTGTATTACTACATAATGAAGAAGCCCGCCATCTACTACCACATGCGCAATACAAGGTAATGGAAACTCACTATAAAAAGCTTTCTTATCTCCTTTTACCGCTTGGGCACTAAAACCCAATGATTTAGCAGCTTCAACCATACCATAAACATTAGTACCTCTTTTATCAGTACTAGCAGCTTCTCTTATTTTAGATATTGAAAGATTAAGACCATATTGTTTAGATATAGTAGCTAAACAAGCTGCTCCACAATCTGTAATATCGTGTTGTTTGATACATTTGTATTTCATATTCTCCAATAATATTAATCACATCCAAGCACAGCGACTTAGGAGTGATATTAAACGGTCATTTTTTAAATTCAAACTATTAATTAAACTGCTAAACAAACCAAAAAAGTACAATCTAATATAATAGGCTTTGTAAAAAATGTAATTCTCATAATAATAGTATGGGGTTAAAACATTAGTAAAACTATTTTTATCAATTATGACGTATGATTTTATTCAATAAGATTAAATCTTCATCAATAAACTTGTCATAACCAATATATTTATTATTATTGTCATAAATTTTAACTACATTAATATTGTAAAAGGAAACAGATATTATTTTAACGATTTCTATTTTTGATATTTCTTTATATTCTATTTCATACACACCAGTTATAATTGATGATTTTAAAAAA
>JAZUIZ010000036.1:0-6226 GCA_045642525.1 Erysipelotrichaceae bacterium | reverse complement strand
ACGAAGCTGCAGCACTATTTAAAGCATTATCAGATGAATCAAGAGTAAAGATATGTAAGATGTTATATCATAATGATTCTTTATGTGCTTGTAATTTACTAGAAATGGTTGATTGTAAGCAAGCAACATTATCTCATCATATGAAAGTGTTAACTGATTCTGGATTAGTTAATTCTACAAAAGATGGTAAATGGATGCATTACACAATAAATAAAAAATTATTGAATGAACTAATGTCTTTTATATCTATGCCTTGTAAATGCACAAAGAAGAAATAATATGGAATACACATTAGAAGAAAAATATAAACTAATTAAAGAAGAAATATTAAAACAAACAAGCAAGAATCCTATAGAGATAGTTAAAAGCATCATGCATAAAGAATATGTCAACATTCATGGTCCTGAACATCATTTTTTAGATGGAGCATCATTTATGATTGCTTATAAAAATGCTGGTGCCAATATTGATATAGAAAAAGGACTTGAAACATTAAAAGAAAGAACTATCAAAATGCCTGGTGCAATGTGTGGCCAATGGGGAATGTGCGGATCAACCGCATCACTTGGCGCAGTGTTATCAATAATTCATGAAGTGGGTCCTCTCTCAGATACACAATACTATTCAGATGATATGGAATATACATCATTAGTCATTCAAAAGATGGCTAAAATTGGTGGCCCTAGATGTTGTAAAAGAAATGCTTTTCTTTCTATTTCAACTGCTGTAGAGTTTGTTAAAGAAAAATATGATGTTGAAATGGAATTAAATGATATCAAATGTGAGTTTTCAAGTTTTAACAAACAATGCTTAAAGAACAAATGCCCATTCTATCAAGAAAGTGTTTAATGACGGTAAATTACTGCCGGTAAAAACATATTGACCACGCAAAAACCCTTTAAAATAGGCGTAATCGATAAAAAAGGGATAACTGAATGGGAATAAGGATAATCTTCGATTATATTGAATTCGGAGGGTTTGTGAATATATTTACAATATGCACAAAAAATGATAATATTTGTGCATGAGGTAACAACATGCACAAACTCCCATATAATTTAGATTTAGAAAACAAAGAAATATTGAAAGCTTTAAACAAAGCAAATAACAAATTAGGTGAATTAAACGGAATAGTAAAAACATTACCAAATCCTAATGTAATTTTAAATGCTATAACTCTAGGCGAAGCTAAAGAATCTAGTGAAATAGAAAACATTGTTACTACTTTTGACGAAATATATAGAGAAATTGTTTTAAAAGAGAATAATCTCGCTTCAAAAGAAGTTGTTAATTATAGACAAGCGATGTTAAAAGGATGTGAACTAGTTAAAAAGAACGGCTTTATTAGTGTAAATATGCTTGTGGATATTCATCATATTATTGAGCCAGAAGTTGGTGACATTAGAAAAATACCAGGAACAGTAATAATGAATACTTCAACAGGAGAAGTATTACATACTCCTCCACAAAACGAAGTAGAGATTAGAGATTATTTATCAAACTTAGAACAATATATAAATTATCCAGAAATTGAAGATTATGATCCAATTGTAAAAATGAGTTTAATTCATTATCAATTTGAATCTATACATCCGTTTCACGACGGAAATGGTAGAACCGGAAGAATATTAAATATTTTATATTTGGTTTTAGAAAACAAATTAGATTTGCCTATTCTTTATTTAAGTAAATATATAAACGCAAACAAAAACGATTATTATAAGTTGCTTCACGACATAAGAACTAGTGATGAGTTTTTTAATGACTATCTTATGTATATGATTAAAGGTGTTGAATGGACTTGTGGCTTTACAATAAACTTTATCAATAAATTTAATAATAGTATAGAAAAAGCAACAGAGTTAATAAAAGATAAATTACCACAAATATATTCTAAAGAGTTAGTGGAATATATATTCTATGATTTCTATACACGAAATGAATATCTATGTAATCATTTACATATCACTAGAAATACCGCTAGCAAGTATTTAAAATTGTTATGTAATGAAGGAATTTTTATTGAAGAAAAAGTTGGAAAAAACAAAATATATAAAAACGCATATTTGTATACTTTAGTAGATAACTGGTAATGATGAGCTTGAGGTATAAAAAATCCATATATACAAAAGCCAAAAATGAAACTAGAGGGATTTGAAATATCTGTAGCAAATATTCCAAAAACGACTAGATTTTATAGGGATGTTTTAGGCGTTGAAATAAAAGAAATAGAAGACACATCTAATGTTTGTCTTGTAAAAAAGCACATTATTTTGATGTATGGAAGAAAAAGAATTTGAGAAAATGACAAATAGAAGATATGAATATATTAAAGTTTGAATGGCCGTTTTTAAATCGCTTTTTATGTTGATAGCTTTGATGAAATTGATATGATGTATACAAAATCCATAGAAAATGGAGCACGCCCAGTATTAGAACCAGAACTAGAACAATGAGAGGGCAAAGAATATGTTATATTTCTAATCTAGAAGATAATTTGATTGAGATTGGTTCTTGGAATAAACGATATGAAGTAAAGGATAAATAATTGAATTAAGTCTCTTCAATCGAGTGGGAATAGACTTATATTTAACAAAAGACTTTTTCATACAACGAACTAAACGAGATTCACCTTCATTAGAATTTATTAATTAAATAAAGAATAAAAATTATGCATAATAAAAACCTTAAGTTATTAATAACTTAAGGTTTTGATTAATTTATCATTTAGCAGGATAGAATAATTCAGTTCCAAATGGTATAAGGCCATTTTTAATATTATTCAAATTAACTAAATCAGTTGAACTACAATTAAGTTTATGAGCAATACTAATTAAATCTTCTCCTTGTTTATCTTTTACAAAGTACTTATCACATAATATACCATTTATATTCCAAGATCCGCCAGTAACTTTATCTAATTCTTCATCTTCTATTACTCTCTTTTCAGCCATTTTAAGTCTCCTTTGCTTTTATATATATTATAACGGTAAATGTTGATTAATGGATAATTGAATCTACTGTGTGTATCATAATTATTTTTTTCATGTTCTTTATCTATATCGCATACAAATTATGTTTCTATTTTATAATCGTTGACCTTTAGTTATTGTTTAACGGCCAGCAAATATTTAAAATTGTTATGTAGTGATGGAATACTTATTGAAGAAAAAGTTGGCAAGAATAAAATATACAAAAATACATATTTGAATTCTTTGGTTGATAATTGGTAATAATAAGTATCTTTCAAGTAATTGTAAAAAACTATTGACTCTCCCCTAAGGTAATATCTTAATCTTTGTTTAGGAGATAGAAATGTATAAAATTGGTGAGTTTTCAAAATTAGCTAGAACAACTATTAAAACCTTAAGATACTATGAACAAGTTGGATTATTAAACCCAAGTTTTATTGATAAAAATGGATATAGATATTACGAGGGAAAAGATTTAATAGTCTTAAATAGAATTGTATCTTTAAGACAAATGAATTTTTCTATTGAAGAAATTAAGAAAATCTTAGAAGGCAAAGATTTACAAGAATTATTGACTCAAAAGAAAAATGAATTAGAAAACATATCATCTAACATACATGAACAAATCTCCAAAATAAATTATTTGTTGAAGGAGAACAAAATGAATTACGAAGTAAGTATCAAAACGTTGCCTGAGTGTATAGTTTATTACAAAGAAGGATATTTAAAAAAATATAGCGACAGCACAGATTTTATTTTAGGTAGTGCTGACGAATGCTTAAAAGATAATCCAAACATCAAGTGTATTGAACCGGATTATTGTTTTATGGAATACCTAGATAACGAATATAAAGAAGAAAATATACACGTAAGGTATTCCCAAGCGGTTTTTGAAAAGGGAATAGAAAACGAAACAATCAAATTCAGAAGGCTAAACGAAACAAGAGCAATATGCATTCTTTATAAAGGAAGTTATGAAAATATAGGTGATGCTTATGCTTTCTTAACAAAATATATTGAAGACAACAAATTAGAAGTGGTAGATTATTTTAGAGAAGTATATATTGATGGACCTTGGAATAAAGAAAAACAAAAAGATTACTTAACAGAAATAGAGGTTCCAATTAAATAAATGCTTGATTTTAAAAAAAGCAAAAAAACCACTTAACTGTACATCATCAATAAAGCCTCTTATTTTATTATTTATTGTTTAATAACATTTATTAACATAAAATAATATTAAACAAAAGGGGATTAATATATGAAAAGATTATTAATTATAATATTTGTAACTTGCTTTATATTAACAGGATGTACTAAGCAAGATAACAATCCACAAAAAGAATCAGAAGATAATGTGGTTACAAGTAACGAAATTGAACCAATTTATCGTACAGAACAGGAGTGGAAAGAAAGGTTTAAACTTGAAGAATATCACGAGAATGAGAAATTAGATTCTGTTCCAGAAGGAAGACCAAGCGCTAAGTGCTATAACGGAACTTTTGTTGGAAATACTATTGATGGTATTGATGTTTATAAGGGAATTCCGTTTGCTCAAGCTCCTGTTGGAGAATTAAGATTTCAAAAAGCTCAGCCAGTATTAGCATCGAACGACATTTATGATGCTTCATATTTTGGTGCAAGTTCCATGCAAACACCAGGAGATGCTAATGAACTAGCTTCACAATATGAAATTAATGAAGATAGTTTAAAATTAAATATTTGGACAAATAAAAATAGTAGTTTAGAAAAGAAACCAGTACTTGTATACATTCATGGTGGTGGGTTTGTAAGTGGTGGCACATCTGACCCTTTATATAATGGATGGAATTTTGCATATTACAATCCAGATGTTATTGTAGTAACTATTACTTATCGTATTGGTGCATTAGGATATGTTGACTTATCAAGTTTTGTGGGCGGAGAAGATTATAAACAATCAGCTAACAATGCTTCATATGATCAAATCGAAGCATTAAGATGGATCAATCAAAATATTGAAAGCTTTGGTGGAGATAAAGACAATGTTACAGTTTGTGGAGAATCAGCTGGTGGTTGTTCAGTTTCAATCTTGTGTTTGATGTCTGAAGCAAGACAATATTTTAACAAAGCAATTCCTATGTCTGGTGCTGTTAATCTGTGCGTTAAACCAGAAAAAGGAGTAGCGTTACCAGCAGCATTGAAACGCGATTTTAATGCTAATTCAGTAGCAGACTTACAAGCTATTCCATTTGACACTTTACAAGAGTGGTGGACAGCAAATATGTCTACTATATACAACTATCCTGTAATGGATGGCAAAGCACTTTATAGTGATTTGTTCTCGTGTTGGGAAAATGGAGATACCAAAGATCTAACAATTTTACAAGGTCATACATCTACTGAGTTTAGATATTATTATGAAGTATTCTATTGCTATAAAGATATGTATGTAGAAGTTTGTAAGAAAAAGGTTGAACAATATAGAAACAACGCAAAAGACAAAACAAAGTTTGATGAATTGTATGAACAATACAAAAAAGCTGTAATGGATTTAGGCTTTCCAGAGGAAGAAGTTGAAATGTGCTTCGCAGATGATATGTGTCTAGCTATTTCTAACACCTACCAAGCACTTCAACATGCAAAAAATGGTGGTAAGGGATTCACATATACATTTAATATTCCTTATGATAAAAAATATGATGATTTTGAATTAGGCGCAGCCCATGCCGTTGATTGTTATTATCTATTTGGAAATTTTGATGGACATGCAAGTAAAGGAACAAAAGAGGAAGTTGATGCATCAATTAAATTTCAAAAAATGATAGCAAACTTCTGTAAGACTGGTAATCCTTCGATTGAAGGTAATGAGTGGCCAGAATACGACACGGAAAAGAGAAACAAGATGATTATTGGTTTAGACTCTTTCGAAGTTGTAGAAAACCCAGAAAAAGAAAGAGTTGATGTCGTATTAAATATTTTAGATTGCTTAGAATCAAAATATTCAGGTGGTTTAGCAGAAAACATTGCACAAATTTTTGAAGAAAAACCAGAAATTTATCAACATATATATGAATTATTTATGCAAACTTTGCAATAAATTATACAAAATATCATTAATCAAAGGCAGTTCATTGTAGTGACCCCCAAAAGTTAGACCAACTTTAGGAGGTCACTTTTTATATGAAGTATTCAAAAGAATTTAAACTAGAATGTGTTCAAAGGTATAAGAATGGAGATTATATTGAAGATCCGCCAGGGGCAAAACACAAAAG
>JAZUIZ010000035.1:0-11886 GCA_045642525.1 Erysipelotrichaceae bacterium | reverse complement strand
TCATAACTATCATCAATATCATATAAAACATAAAAAATATATGATAACATCCATTTTTCTAATCCTCTTTTGTCTTTCTCAATGAAATCAGATAATTTTAATATTGTTCTATACCATTTATTATAATTTCCATAATTTATACCATCTTTTTTAAATTTCCTTAAAATATAATAAAAATCCCTTAAACAATCATCAATATTCTCTTCAACAACAAAGTTAATTGAAACATTATTCTTTGGCGTATATTCAGATGGCTTTATTTCTAGTCTAATTATTTTCTTTACAGTTTCAGCATCTAAAACATATGGTTCTACAACTGTTAAATGCTTTAAAGGAACATTTTCATATATGTCATATGTTCCATCCTTTCTTATATAATGAATATCAGCTTTTTTATCACGTATATCTTCAACTATTGCAAATTTGTTGTTTTTATTATTAATTACAACAAAACCCTCTTCTATATTCATAATAAAAACCATCCTTTCGTATATAATCATATTAATACATGTGTACCAAAATACGAACACTTGTCAAGCTAATGATATAAATATCTATCAAAAGCTTATTGCTGTGTTTAAGAATGGTTAATAAACAATTAGATATCCTTCAATATGTCTTAGTGTCAATAAAACTAGAATTAATCGTTAAATTTAACGATTTATTTAAATCCTATTTATCATCCTTCACATCTAGCTGGTAAATTACGACCTAAGCTTATCATCTGTTTTATCTCATCTAAAGTAAATATTTCATATCCTACTGGTGCTCCCGAACAAGATGATTTTTTCAAAAAGTCCCAATGTAGACACTTATATGTTTCTTTGCTAGGCATTAGTTCTATGATTTTGTAGTAATGAACTATTGTAGCGTCATAATATTCAGTCTCTTTTTTATAACATAGGCCTATATCTAAATAGTGTAAATCATCACCATTACCACCGGAAACACTCTTTAATTGTTCATCATTTAGTTCAATTTTTTTCTTTATTCTCTGTCATAATTTAATACCTCCTCGCGTATTTATTAGTAGACTGTGCCAAATGTATGAGGCTCAGATGCTAAATGATTTTCTAGTACATCATCTATATATTCGCCATTGCATATTCGCATGATTTTATAACAATGGTATAAATAATCTACATATAATCTTGCGCCATATCTTGAAATGATGATTGATTCAAACAAATATTAAGCAGCAATAAATTACAATTTATCTAATATATTTATTTTTAATCAATAATCGATAACAATATTATATCATTAGTATTGCTAATTTTAGATAATCTATTAGAAATCTCATTAAAGTAATTGAAGAATTTTACAATTGATTCATGATTATAAATACTGCTATCGTATTCAATTGTGCAGTAATACTTATCATCTCTATCTGCAAATAACATCATTTCAATTAAAGAATCTGCAGTGCTATCTTCTTTCAATTCAATTCTTTCTTTTGCTAAAGGGAAATCTTTTGAATTAATAATATTCTTTTGAAACAAGAAGAATAAACTATAATCAAATTCATAATTAATAGTGCTTATCTTAATTGAGTTATGCGTACTCGTAAATCTAACTTGTTCAGTAATTTCATCATAGTATTCTTTTAAAGTTTTGTTGGCATCACATATGCCTGCAACAGGTAAAGACCTATATAATAGTCCAGCCATATCCATCTTTTCTTTAGAATCTCTTCCATTAAATACCCATTGTAAGTAAGATGAATCTTTGTTGTTGTATTTTGCCATGGCTAATAAAACTGAAATTATAAAAAATTCATTTTCAGATAAAGTTCCTCTATTAGCGTTAACGATTTCAGGTTTCGCTAATAAATCAGCTTCATACATTTCTGATTTAGATAAGCTTGTGCTTCCAGGCATGCTATCAGGAGTTATGCAATAATCGGTGTTATGGTCAATAAAATACTTTTTAGCAAACGCTTTGTAATAGTCAGTTATTTCGTCAAACTCTCCTCTTGCCTTCTTCTTTTCCTCTTCTCTTAACATTAAATAATAATAGTCAGTAGGCAAATTGTAATCTTGATTGTTATAACAATTGGTAATTTGTTTAAAAACAATATCTAATGATGTGCCGTCTGTAATAATGTGATAATGATCAATAAATAGATAAGAATTTGTTTCTGTCTTATAGATTGTTTTTCTTAAATATGGTTGCTTATATGCGAAGAATGGTTTAACTAGATTATCTTTTAAACTTTCAAATTCTTTGTCACTTATCTTGACAATCTTTGTCTTTTCATAAATATTAGGATTATATTTTTGCAATGGCACTAAATAACCATCATATTCAATTTCTGTACTATATATCGGATGATGCATTAATACCTTATCAATTGCGTTTGCTAATCTATTTAAATCGATATCTTCCTTTAGTTTAAACAAGAAAGGAAGATTCCACATAATTGATTCAGGAGCCAAATCTTGGCAATCAATTACTGTTTGCATTTCAGGTAGCAATAATTGTTCATGTTCTAACGCTTTTATGTTCTTTTGATTTATATCCATATTGTTGTTTGCAATAAACTCGTCATAATAGTCAGCAATTTTCTTTACAGTACGATATCTATAAATATCTGTTGTTGTAAGACCTTTTAGTTCACATTCACTGACAAAATAGACAGAAGCAAGCGAATCACCACCCAAAGAATAAAAATCATCATTGATTGATACATTATCAACTTTAAGAACTTTAGAGAACAAGCCACATAAATACTTTTCTGTTTGAGTACTAGGGGCAACATACTCTTCTCTATATAAATCAATCTTTGGAGCTTGCAGTTTGATTCTTGCAATCTTTCCATTTAGATTTAAAGGATATGAATCTAAAACCATATAGTATGTTGGAATCATATAGTAAGGTATCATAGTAGATAACTTCTTACCTACTTCTTCTGCTGAGATATTTAAGTTTCCTTTGTCATTTAACAATGATAAAGATTCTGATTCATTTTTTATTAAATAAGCGCATATATATGATCTTTTGTCAGAAGTAAATCCTTTAGCAACAACATTTTTTACTCCCAACACTTTCTTTACTGAATTCTCAATTTCTGCTGGCTCGATACGATTACCGTTAATTTTAATCATATCGTCTTTTCTTCCCTTAATTACTAAATTGCCGTTTTCATCTATTAGTCCTAAATCACCCGTATGATATATTCCATTAACAAAAGCTTCTTTAGTTTTTTCAGGCAAGTTAATATAACCTCTAGTATATTCATCTTCAACATAAATTTCGCCAACTTCACCTCGAGGTAATTCATTACCATTTTCATCAACAATTTGTATTTTAATATCAGCTAAATTTTTACCTACAGGAGTTACTTCATATGGTTTATCTATTTCAAATAAAGCAATCGTAAAAGCTGTTTCACTTGCTGCATATGAATTAGTTAACATAATATTATCCATATAAGCACCATTGCACGGCTCTGATCCTAAATATATTCTCTTTAAGCAAGACGGTAATTTTTTAAAAGCTTTAAATAAAGAATAAGTCATGAAGGTGCAATAGACATTATTATCTTCAATGAACTTAGATAGTTTTTCAATATCTTTTACCACATCATATGGCATAACATAGATACAATCTGCATAATATGTACCACCAAATAAAATCATAAGCGATGCTACAAAGTTTAATGGTGCAGGGTCACCACCAGTTCCATTTTCTGGCATGCCTTCATAGTTTGTTTTTTGACTTAATATACATTTTTCAATTTTGCCATATTCATGTAAAACACCTTTTGGATTGCCAGTTGATCCTGATGTATACACTGCAAAACAAGCGTCATGTGGATCAGTTTCTACATATCCTTCCATAAAAGGACAATTCATAGCTTCAGCATATACTTCATCATCAATCACAAGCTTACAATTGCAATCATTTTTTATGTATTCTATTCTATCTTTTCCATAAGTTGATTCAACTATTGTGAATGCTGCACCAGCTTTAACTACACCAATAGTAGCTACCATAGAACGAATTCCTCTTGGTAGACATATTAAAATCATATCTTCTTTGCCAATGTTATTAGTTTTTAAGTAAGAATATAATTTACCAGAGAATTCCCATAATTGAGCATATGTTATTCCTCTTGTTCTAGCAGATGATTTAATGGCTATATACTCACCGTGGTTCTTACAATTTTCTTGTAGCTGTTCAATATACTTTTTCATAATCTAATATCTCCTCATAATACAAGAATAGTCCAAATCTATTACAACCATTATAAGGTAATATGGTGTTTAATAAAACTTAATTAATTTTTTATTATAAATAGAATTCATTAGTCTTTTTTCTTTATAAAGCATAAACTGTAACAACAAACAAAAACTCATTTTTTTAAAATGAGCTATTATCAATCACTGAACAAAAGATTCAGATATTCTTCAAAAATGTAATAGATATACTAAAATCATGCTAAGATTTGTCAAGAGTTATATCTAATTATAGCCTACTTTTACTGTTCTTACGCTCAAGTTGGCTTGTTAACTTTTGTGCAGTTACTAACTGATGCAGTTTTGTTGCCTAGAAGTATTCTGAATTTACATTTAATTATCCTTTATTTGGACGTGTGCAGAATAAATTTATTTTGCCTTTTCGCACTCATTTGTAATCTCCACATCTTTCACATTCTGGACAAGAATCATCTGACAATACTGGCGTATCACAACCAACAGGAGAGCCAAAATGAGTCCCTCCAATTACTTCTTTTAATTCATCCTCGGTTAATTCTTTAAGTTTACTACTTAATGCTTTATATTCGTTTTTTTATTGTTTTAATTCTTCTTTAGTTTTTGTCATAGAAGTAATTCATTTAGTCACAAATCTCTGTTATTTTAGCATCACGCATTATTCTATCATTTTCTATGTTTCCACTTGCACTTGAGAAAAACGGAGCAGATCCAATAGCCTCAAGTCCTATAATATCCTCGCCACCAGTAACTTGTTTTAATTCGTCTTCATTAAGTTCTTTTAATTTTTTTGTTAAGGATTCATATTCTTGTTTTAATGTATTTAATTCTTCTTGTGTTTTTGACATATTCGTTATTCTCCTATTACTACAATTTTATACGACATTCTATGATTAAAATATAACAATTTGCAGTTGAAAAGATTTACATATATTTTCTAAAAAATTAATTCTATGAGAGATTTACCTTATTAGTTGTGTGAACAATAATAATCATCTATTTAAAGTAAATGTTTCATGTACATATAGCGCTTAAAATTATTAGAAGACATTTTGTTTAAATATTACTTATGCCAATATTTCCAAAATGGGCAATCATCGCTACATTCAATATGGTAACTAGCTTTGTGTTTCAATTCACATTCCCGTACTTTAGATTTCATTTCTGAAATATCGATGTATCCCAAATAAAAGTTATACTCATCCAAAGTGCGACAAGGATACTTGTCTTCTTCTTCAATATAGTATGTTGGTTCCCCATATTCAAATTCATAGTCTATTGACCCCATATTCTTCCTCCTAATCTTTATGATTAATTTATTCCACTTTTATGTGTCACGAAGGTTATTTATCTAATGTTTTTATTCAATCATATATAACTTATTATACTTGATTTGAAATATAAATATTATATTAATAGCTAATGGACTAACACATATTCTTTAAAAATAAGATTCTTTGTCATTTTACTACTTTAGATGGTGTGAACAGTAATAATTAACTGATTAATTAATTGAAGAATATAAAAACTAAACATTTAGAAATGATAACAATCTTACATATTATTTAGATGGTTTATCCATAATAAAAGCAGCTAAAGCTAATGATATAAATATCTATCAAAAGCTTGTAGCTGTGTTTTAAAATGAGCAAATACAATTCGATATGCTAATATGTTTACTTATTAAACTATTTATCTAGTAATCCAGCTTCTTTATGTTCGTTATATCTAAATATATAAGCAATCATTAAATCAATCCATAATATAAAAAATGTATAACAAATAGAAACACCGATTATATCTGTTTCAAAATTAGGTATTGATTCAATTAATGATGATGAAAACATTATTAATCCAACTATTGACATCATTAATTTGTTTTGCTTAAAACGATCAAGTCTACCAGCGATATATGTTGTCATAAGAACTACAATGCCGCGCATATAATTATAGGCAATATCAAGTGTAGTACGATTAGATGCAGTTGATAAAATTCCCCCTAAACAAGAAACTGCAAATAATATGAATAAATACTTTAATAAATTACCATGTGGTATTTTATATCCTTTAACAACATAATACAGTAATAACAAACTAGTAATTGAATAAGTAACTAAATTTAAATACTCACCACTTGAAAAATACGAACTATAATTAATGAAACTGAATAACTCCACAAACAATCCAAAACTTGTCAATAATCCTAGCAGAATTAATACAATTAGTTTATTATTGCTAAGTCTATTACTTTTCTCCATAACAATTTCCCCTTTTTCTTTATTCTATAAAAAGTTTTTTTATTATTCTTTATCCATAAGACCCGCTTCTTTGTGTTCACGATAGCGAAGAATATAAGCAACAGCGATATCTAGCCAAAGGACGAAGGTGCTCAATCCCCAAGCCAAAAGTAATAAATCAGCACCACTATAAGCAATATAATTGAGAATTGCTTTTGCTAATAAAACAAGGCCAACAACAACTAGCATTACATAATTTTTTTGAATCTTATCAAGTCTACCGGCCATGTACGAAGTTAAAAAAGCCGCAATGCTTATTAGTATTGTAAAAACAACATCGCCTTGTGTCCCTGCATCAATCACCTGCGAAATAAGAGTAGATAAACAAGAAATGCTAAATATTAAAAACACTAAGCGTAATAAATCACCGTGTGGTTTTTTGTAACCAACGAGTGCATAATAAGCGATAGAAATAAAAAGAAATATATAAGGAACAAGCTCAAATAACATTGCAGAAAAAGGATAATACTTTATGCAGAAAAAAATATTGATAATTAATTCCGCTACAGATAGTAATGCTAACAGCGATATTCCAATAATTAATCCATTACTAAGTTTTTTCTTTGTTTCCATAAAGAAACCTCCCTTTCTTATTTTGTACCACGCATAGTTTTGTCAATATATTTTTCTTTGACAAATATAACAGTAATTAACGCAAGAAGAACTGATCCAATATACATAGCATAATATTGTGCAAAATCCTTATAATAAATAATATCAAATACCGCAACTGCTAAAATCACAATCATATTTATTAAGACAAGATTAAATGATTTTTTCTCTCCTAAATCTTTGCGAAGCGCTAATGAAGCTTCACAAAAAGCAGGAATTACCATTACAAAAGTAATAACAATATCAACACTGCTCATAACTGCAGTTGTATCGTAGATACAACTTATGATGCTTGCTATAACGTTATATGTAGAAGTAATCGCATAAATCAACATATAAGCTTTAGAATATTTTGCAACACCCTTCTTAAAGTTTTCCAAAGCATAAACAAAACCAAATATCAAACCTATAATTAATGCTAGATTAACTATTTTGTCTGTAATGATATTATTAGAGTTTAATAATTGAATTACTTGCAAAACAAGAGCTATAAAAATTAATGCTGACACTAAATAGTAACTATTTTTTCTTTTCATTTTAACCCCTCCAAGGACAACTATGACTATATAATATAAAACTTCTTATTTATTATAAATTAATACAAAACAATCAACTTTTAAAGACAAATTTATTTTATTTTTTAGTTGAATTAAACGAACAAAAGAAAAGGAACTTTTATTTAGCTCCTCTTGATTCTTTATCAATATATTTTCCGCAAACCATTAAAGTTGTAGAAACAGTTAAAACTATTTGAGCAATCAAATCCAATATAACTGGTATAAATGCAGATCCTAAAACTTGTCTATATGAAAAAGATGCAACCAAAAGTACGACTTTGCATAAAAGAATACAAATAGCTATAGTATAGCTTTTTGTGCTCCCTAAATCTTTACCTGTCGCAAGAATTGCAAGCAATATCAATGAAACAGCCCATATAGACTTTAACAAATAAGACGATGCTTCAGTTATTCCTGCTACTGTAGCAAACATATCTGCTATTAAAACAATCCAAACATAACCTTTATAATATGCTGCAGCATTCTTTTTATAACCATTAACTAAATAAAGAAAACCAGAAACTAAAGCTAATATAGCAGAAACAGCTTGAAATAACGAAATAGTAATATTGGTTTTATTATCATAAACAACATTCAGTTGTGTAATCGAATATACATAAAAACACAAACCTGCAATCATAAAACCTAAATGAACAATCTTAAATGGCATTTTTTTATTTTCCATCGCTAAATCCTCTTTTCCCTTAGACTAAATTATACACCTAATATATTTTTCTTAATAAAACGAATAATTACATAAAAGTATAACTATTCAGTCTAAAAAGAATTAATGATATTTCTCAAAAACTCATTTATATTGTGAATTATTTTTCATTCTTGTATACAATCAATTACATTAAACATCCTATTCCGTAATTATCCAATTATTATTACAATGACAGTTAATAAACGTTAGGTTCATTAGACTCAGGAATAGTTTTTCCAGCATATCCCCCATCACTCTCCTTTTTATATCTTGCCTCAGGTAGTGGAACTGTTTTTCCAGTTTTCTTTAAAGAATCAGTATCAGTACCGGCCGAAACATTTTCCATTTCATCATCAGATAGTTCTTTTAACTTGACATTTGATTTATTGTATTCAGTTTTTGATTGAATTAATTCTTCTTTAATTTTAGTCATAAAACAACACTCCTATTGATACTATTGTATACAAAATAAATGAATTATAAAAATAAAATAATATTATTGATATAAGATATAATACATTCATTAAGGAGAAAATTATTTTTTGATTTTTATATAAATTGTTTTAATTAGATGTTCCAAACCACGATTTAGTAGAAGCTGGTTTAACTTCTCCTTCATTAGTTGTTTCACCAAAAGTTGGAGCATGAATCATTGACCCAGATCCTTCATAAATGGAACAATGTGTTCCACCTATTACTTGCTTAAGTTCATCTTTCGTTAGTTCTTTAAGTCTATTATTTAATTTTTCATATTCTTGTTTTAATTGATTTAATTCTTCTTGAGTTTTAGCCATAAATAGTTTATCCTCCTTGCTATAATTCTATAAGAATTTGTGTTTAAAATAAAAAAATATTATTATTTTTCTCCATTATTCCTACAGTATGTGGTAATTGCTAAGAATAATAGCATTAGTGAATTCAATTAAATAAAGTTATAATAAATTACATAAAAATTAAAGGGAATTTAATATATGACAGAAAAAATTGAATTAAAAGATGAAGATCTTAATAAAGTTTCGGGTGGCGCTAAAGTCGATTTAAATTTATCTACTGGAACAATAATAGTTGATATGGCAAAAGGTGAAGCTACCATAAATGATTTGTATGATCAATATTCGAACATAGTAAGTTCTATTGGAGGAGAGAGTGCAATTGGTGTTTGTAATGATATCAAAAATAGTCTTAATAAACATTCCAATATTACAAGATGTGAAATTAATATAAATACTCTTGAACCTATATATTACGTTGGCAACAAAAAATATACTCAAGCTGAAGTAAATGGGTGGAAGTAGTTTTATCATTTAGACAAATAATCGCACTAAGACCTGATCTACTACAATGAACAAATTACCAAATGTTCTTGCCTACAAAATATTCTTCACTAAATATTTCATTACTTGAAATGATTTTGTCTCTAATACGATTACTTTTATCATCATGAGGATCATATTCATATAAATAACGATAAACATCAACAATTTTAGGCTTATCAGTGCGAATTCGATAATCGCCTATTGCTTTTATTTTGTTACTTCCACATTGGAAACAATCACCATCCGAAATTACCTTGTAAACGATGATTTCTTCTTCTTTTCCGAATCCACCACTGACATGTTTTAATTCTTCACTCTTTAATTCAACTGGTTTGTTTTTTTCTGCCATAAATAGACCATCTCTTTCTTTGAATATATTCTATAATACTATGATTATATATGCGTATAAGCCATTAAAAGAGCATACAAGTTTTGAATAAATAAAAGCGAAGAGTATTCTTCGCTAGTTCGTTTAGGCCCAGGTCTTTAAATCAACCTGATTACAATATGTATGTTAGTGTAATTTGTATGATTTTCTGGGTTCTTTAATTATTTATGCACCAAAGAAGAAAATTTAACAACACAGTTTCTATGGCCTTACAATTATCATTCCTGGTTGAATAGCACCATAACATACGCTTTGGCCAAATGTAGGTACATGGATCATTTGCCCATCTCCTGCAAATATGCCACAATGGTTTGCATTAACACATATATCTCCTGGCATTGGGTCAGATACTCTTGGCCAATTCATAAAGGTATAACAAGTTCCTATTCTTGAGTGAGTTCCAGATACGCAATAACTTACAAGACCAGAATCATCATATTCTTCTGGCCCAACTGCTCCCCATGCATAAGGTTTACCTATACAAGATATAGCGCGTTCAAAAATTCCTGAACCATTTGCACTAAGTTCACTTGGCGAAGGAGTTGGACTTGGGCAAGGTCCGCCACCAGTTACTTCTTTTAATTCATCTTCAGTTAATTCTTTAAGTTTATTATTTAATGATTCATATTCAATTTTTAATTGAATTAATTCTTCTTGAGTTTTAGACATATAACATTTCTCTCCTTTTCTCTAATAAGTATTGCTTTTATGACTTTATGCTTTGCTTTAGATTATTAAGTTCTTCTTTAGTTTTATAATTATCAGTTACTACTTTAATTCGTGCTATTATATATTTAACTTATATTTATACAAACTCATTGAGGAATTGTTCCTAGACTACTCACTAGTAACTTTTTCTAATTCTTCATCTCTTAATTCATTAACAACCGTCATATTAAATCACCCTCTCTTGCATCTATATTTTATATTATTACTTTTATTTAATCTTTAAAGTTTTTAAATATTCTTTTTGTTTATCTGTTATCCTATAACTTTCAATGGCTTTTTGAATAGTCTTATTATGTACCCATTTATCAAGAGAATCGTTTTCTATGTATGAGATAGCACTTTCCCATTGCTTTGCAAGCGCCGTAGCAAAGAACCACGCAATCATCATATTTACATAATATTCTTTACTTCTGATCTTAGAAACTATATCTAAATATTCTATTTTAAAATCTTCATCAAGATAGTGGCTCATCAACATTTCGATTCCAAATCTTATAGTATATGTTTCCTTTGACTTAATCCATTTCTTAATGATGTTAATCAATTCTATTTTGTGTTTCTTAAATACTTTAGGTGACATAATGTCACATACAGCCCAATTGTCAACATATGGTAAGAAGCGATTAGTTTCATAAATTGCTGTATCATAATCTTTAATCTCTGATATAAGTAGACCATGTAACATATTCTCATCATAATATTTATGCGGAAGTTCTTTTAAGAATTTTTTAGCACTTACATCATCTTTTAATAATTTGGCCAATTTCCTAACTTCAGGAACACGTACCCCTATAAATAGTTTTGGATTTACCGATGGGGTCAATTTCGCCTGAAATTTTGCATATTCTTCATCTCTTAATTCAAATAGTAATTTTGTAATTGATTTCATATTATTTCCTTAAACGGTTTAACAAATTCTAATCTTTATCAATAATTTCTCTTCTGTGTCCTATAGTTAACGCAAGAATTACTAGTTCTTTATCTCTTATCTCACATATTAATCTATAGTCACCAATTCTATATCTCCATAATCCTTTAAAATTATTAGTTAAGGCTTTGCCAAT
>JAZUIZ010000034.1:0-31365 GCA_045642525.1 Erysipelotrichaceae bacterium | reverse complement strand
CATTTATAAATTTAACAAATAAAAATACAAAAGAAATATATTTATTATTGATTATGTTAAGTGTTGTTATTTATTTTTATTGCGGAATGGTTAACACTCTTAGCGAAATAATAGTAATGGTATTTAGTTTGATGTTTAATCTAACAACTGTTTATAGTATCAAAAAACTGTAATTATTTTGTAATTTTTTTGATTACGGGTATAAATAAGCCACCAATACAATTTCCAATGGTGATTATTATAATTGTTTGTATTGCGTTAGCATATGTCCATTCATTAGCAATAGAAATATAGTACATATCTGCTACACAGTGCTCGAAACTGCATATTATAAATATACTTACGCCAAATATAATTGATAAATATTTTCCTAATTCGTGTGGGTTGTTTTTATATCCATCGACAGCCAGATATATTAAAATATTGCATAATATAGCAAGCACAAATAATGAAATAGGTTCATCGGTAAATTTACTATTACACATAATTGATGCTTTTTCTTGCAAATTTGGATATATCCTTGTCATACTTTCTAGAAAAGCTATTGTTAATGTACCGAATAAATTTCCAATCCATATAACTAATAAATCAAATATATATGTAATTTTATTTTCGAATAAATAGCATACTTTTCCAGTAAATAAGTTAAAGTTCATAGTACATATCGCAAATAGTCCTATTGCAAATGCAATTGAACCTACCACTTTATTTTCAATCATTAAAAAAGCAGTTCCGCCAATGCCAATAAACATTCCTGCAACAATAGATTTAATAAAAGTTTTAAATATTTTCACGCTTGCATGCCTCCACTACATGGTTTATTAATACTGATGTTGTAACAGACCCAACACCGCCTGGCACTGGAGTAATTGAATTTACAATCGGTTCAACTTCATCAAATTTCACATCGCCACAAAGTTTTTGTTTCTCGTTTGACCAATTGATTCCTACATCAATTACAATTTGATTGTTAGAAAAATAATCTGCATTCAACATTTCAGCTTTTCCAACCGCACATATAACAATATCTGCATTTTTACTAATTTTAGGTAAATCCTTTGTTTTTGTATGACAAATTGTAACTGTTGCGTTTTTATTTAACAAAAGCATTGATAATGGTTTTCCAACAACTAAAGATCTACCAATAACAGTTATATTTTTGCCTGTAATATCTATCTTATAATAATCCAATATTTCAATTGCTGCTTGTGCTGTACATGGCGCAAATCCGTATTCTGTATTCGTGAAAACTCCAGATAAAGAACCATTTCCACATCCATCAACATCTTTTTCTGGTTTAATATATAATCTTGCTTTTTCGTTATCTAATGATTTAGGCAGTGGTCTTAATAACAATATGCCATGTATTGAACTATCATTATTTAATTCATCTAATTTTGCATAAAAAAAATTGTAGTCAACATTTTCATCCAATACAATCGATTTTACAGAAACACCAACTTCATTAGCTCTTTTTATTGCGCCTTTTTCATAGGAGATATCCGATTCCTTGAAACCAACTCTAACAATAGCTAGAGTAGGGGTAATGTTTTTTTGTTTAAGAATCTCAACATCTTTTATTGTTTTTTCATTTATGAATGTTGATACATCTTTTCCTTTCAATAGATTAGCCATTTGTTAACCTCTTACAGATATCATCATATATATTTAATGCTTTAACTGAATATTCATCTAGAAGCTTTACTGCTTCATTTTCGAAATTGCTCGCATATGTTTTATCATTCATTAAACGAGTATTAACTAATACATTAACATACGCGCCATAAAGTGTTCCATGAGCCAACATTACGCTTGTTGCTGCATCAGAAACTGAAATTTTAGATCCTATTTTTGCTAATTTTTCATCTAAATCTATAATTCTTGTACAATATTTTAATATTAACATTGGAGAATTAGCGGCATTTTTTAAACATTCTTCCATTTTATTTTGATATGTTGGATCATTTTTATCCATTTTGTAAACAATTGATAATGGTTTGAATGCTTCTGCATCTTTATTGATGCAATCTAAAAGATTGGTTCTAAGTATTTCGAGTTCTTTCTTAATATCATTTAATTCGTTTGTGTATTGAATGTATTTTTGTTTTCCAATAGTAAGATTTGTAACCATTTTGCCTAAAGCTGATGCCAATGCTCCAACATATGCACAAACTCCACCACCTCCAGGTACTGGTTCTTTACTAGCAGTTAATAATGTAAATTCATCTAGAGATTTTTTATGCATATTAGAATAATCCTGATATCACTCCATTTTCGTCTACATCAATTTTTTCAGCAGCTGGTACTTTTGGAAGTCCAGGCATTGTTGAAATTTCACCAGTTAATGCAACTATAAAACCTGCACCAGCTGATACTTTAACATTTCTGACTTGTAATCTAAATCCTTTTGGAGCACCTAACAATTTTGGATTATCTGAAAATGAGTATTGAGTTTTTGCGATACAAATAGGCATTTTTGAAAAACCTAATTCTTCTAATTGTTGAATTTGCTTCATTGACGATCCTATAAAATCTACACCATCAGCATGATATATTTTTGTTGCTATTGCTTCAATTTTTTCTTTGATTGATTGTTCGTCTGTGTATGAAAAAGTAAAATCATTTGGTTGTTCACAAAGTTTAACAACTTCTTCTGCGAGTTTTATTCCACCGTTTCCACCTTTAGCCCATACTTCAGATAATGCTACATTTACTCCTAATTCTTTGCACTTCTTTTCTATTAAATCTAATTCTGCTTTAGTGTCAGTTGGGAAAGCATTGATTGCAACAATGCATGGTAATTTATAAACATTTTTAATATTTTCAACATGTTGCAATAAATTTGGTAAACCTTTTTCTAAAGCATCCAAATTTTCTATATTTAAGTCTTCTTTTTTAATACCACCATGATTTTTTAGTGCTCTTACTGTTGCAACTAAAACAACTGCATTTGGTTTTAAATTAGCCATACGACACTTAATATCCAAAAATTTCTCTGCACCTAAGTCAGCACCGAATCCTGCTTCTGTAACACAATAATCACCAAGTTTCATTGCCATTCTTGTTGCTGTAACGGAGTTACATCCATGCGCAATATTAGCAAATGGTCCACCGTGAACAAATGCTGGTGTTCCTTCAAGAGTTTGGACTAAATTTGGTTTTAGTGCATCTTTTAATAGTGCAGCCATTGCACCTTGTGCTTTTAAATCTCCAGCGGTAACTGGTTTATTGTCGTATGTATATGCGACCACAATATTTGCGCATCTTTTCTTTAAATCAGGGATGTCGTTTGATAGGCATAGTACTGCCATAACTTCAGATGCAACAGTTATATCAAAACTATCTTGTCTTGGAGTTCCGTCAATTCTTGTACCCAATCCATCAACAATGTTCCTTAACTGTCTATCATTCATATCAACAGCTCTGTGCCATGTGATACGTTTTGGATCAATATTTAAAGCATTGCCTTGTTGGATGTGATTATCTAACATTGCAGCTAGTAAATTGTTTGCTGCACCAATTGCGTGAAAATCACCTGTGAAGTGTAGATTGATATCTTCCATTGGAACAACTTGAGCATATCCTCCACCAGCTGCTCCACCCTTAACTCCAAATACTGGACCTAAAGATGGTTCTCTTAATGCAACAACTGTTTTTTTGCCAATTTTTCTTAATCCATCTGCTAAACCAACAGTTGTTGTTGTTTTTCCTTCTCCAGCAGGAGTTGGATTAATAGCTGTAACTAAAATTAGTTTTCCATCTTTTGAATCTTTTAAATCTTTTAATAATTTATAATCAACTTTTGCTTTATAATTTCCATATAATTCAAGATATTCATTTGGAATATCTATTTTAGCTGCTATATCTGTTATTTTTTCTTTCTTATAAGCTTGAGCTATCTCAATATCTGTTTGCACAATAAAAATCCTCCCACAAATAATCTATATCTATTATAAGGTCTAAAGCGAGTTTTTAGTTAGTAATTATTTTATATTTAAAAGTAATTTAACTTATTTTTTTAATATTATTTATTAATTTAGGAATAATCAATGAATAAAAGGCTGATAATACTATATTTGTTATGATTTTTATTAAAATAGACCCAAATACATAAATAAATGTGTAGTATCCATTCACTTTTGAATCTACATAAATTGCCAATGTATTTAAAATTGTAACAATCATTGAACTTGATATTGTAATAAAAATAGTTTGTTTTGTAGTCAATTTATAATTATGTCTTTCAGAATATAAACCAACTATAAACCCACTTATCAAATGAGGAAAAACCCATAATGGAGTAGTAACCATAATTCCATATTTATATATTTGGTATATTAAGGACCCCATAGTTCCCACAATCATTCCATCAATTGGTCCTAACATTATTCCAGCAATTAAAATTGGGAATGCTTCAAACGTTAATTTAAAATTTAAAACTTCTATAGGTGCTAATAAACATAGGACTATATTAAGTGCAATCAGCATTGCGCAGATTGTGATTCTTTTTGTTTTCATTAAAATTATTATAGTATTAAGAAATGTTTTTGTATAATTAAATCATGGGTATAGGAGCTATATTAAATAGATTTGAACCATCTGCAATTAAACGTATGTTTAATAATGCTAAGATGGTTTCAAAATATTCAGGTAAATCTTTATTGTATGTTCTAACTGATATGTCAAAATGTATTTTATTTGATAATGTCGGATATATGGAATATAATTTTTTTCATTTTGTAGATAAAACGCCTGAACAAAGAAAAACTTATGTTTGTTTTAACGATTCACAAAAAATATTTAAATTATTAAACAATCGTGATTATTTTGATGTGTTTGATAATAAATTAATTTTTAACGAACATTTTAAAAAATATTTAGGAAGAGAATTTATAGATGCTGCACATTGCACATATGATGAATTCAAAGATTATTTAAAAGGCAAAAATAGAATATATTGCAAACCAAAAGATTCTTGTTCTGGTAAGGGAATATATAAAAATATTGATATTGATGAAAACACTGATATTAAAGCACTTCATAATTTTATGATTGAAAATGATTTGTTTTGCGAAGATACTATTGTTCAACACGAACATATGTCAAAGCTGAATCCAACTTCAATAAATACTGTTAGAATTACTACGGTTTTGTGGAATGGTGAATCACATTTTATGTATGCTTTATTAAGATGTGGCTTAACTGGAATGCATGTAGATAATGTTGCATCTGGTGGTATATATACCGTTTTAAGTAACGATGGAAAAGTAGTAAATCCATTTTGGTCAGATAAAACTCTTAAAACATATGAAAAACATCCGACAAATAATTTTCAGCTTTTAGGATTTGAAGTTCCAATGTTTAAAGAAGCTGTTGATATGTGCAAAGAGGCTGCTCATGTTGAACCTCATATGAAATATATTGGTTGGGATGTAGCTATTACACCTAATGGCCCTGTACTTGTTGAAGGTAATCAATTGCCTGGATACGATATGCCACAAAACTGTTTCGCAAATAATAAACAAGTTGGTATGATGCCTGATTTTGAATCTATTATTGGAAAAATATAATAAAAGACACATAAGTGTCTTTTTAATTTTCAATGGTCCCCGAAGTCGGGGTCGAACCGACACGGATTTCTCCTCACGATTTTGAGTCGTGCGCGTCTGCCAATTCCGCCATTCAGGGCTGTAAATATTCTATCATATATATTCGTTTGGTAAAATAGTTTATGTATGGATATTAAACAATTAAAATTAACTGATAAAAGAAATATTATTTGTGAAAGATTTGATTTTAAAACTAGCGATGATATTTTGTGTTTTTATCCATTTAAATACGAAGAGTATACAATAACGCATTACGATGATTTTATAGAAGGAAATCAAGTTGTTTTTAATTGCGAAGTAATTTCTTTTCCTAGTTCTTTTAGAAAAGGAAAACTTACAATTTCAAAATTTAAGTGTTTATATGAAGATAATGAATTAATAATTACGATATTTAATAGACCTTGGATTAGGAATATAAAAATTAATGATCATTTAACAATCATTGGTAAATATGATGGTGCAAATAAAGTTACTGCACTGAATTATTATACAAAAGATATAAATGATGTTCTCGGCATTGTTCCGACTTATTCTACAAAAGAAGGTATTTCTCAAAATGAAATTCATAATTTAATAAAATATACTTTTGATAAATGTCAAAATGAATTAGTTGAAGATTTACCATTAGAATTTATAGATGCACATAAACTTATATCTTATAAAGATGCTATCTCAAATATCCATTTTCCTGTTTCTAAAATAATGCTTTCTAAGGCTATGGCGAGATTAAAATATGAAGAATTTTTAAGATTTTATGTTGCTTTAGATTATATAAAAGGAAATAACAAACACAATACTAAAAACATTAAAAAATTTGATCAAAAAATGATTGACAAATTTATAGGTTATTTGGATTATGATTTAACTTTAGACCAAATACAAACTAAAAATGATATATTGAATGATTTGTCATCTTCTAAAATAATGTATAGATTAGTTCAAGGCGAAGTTGGCTCTGGTAAAACAGTTGTAGCAACAATAGCTTTATATGCAAATTTTTTGTCAGGTTTTCAAGGAGTGTTAATGGTTCCAACTGAAATATTAGCTAAACAACACTATCAATCTTTATCTGATGTTTTAATTCCTTTTGGTGTTAGAGTAGGTGTTTTATATAGTTCAATGAAAGATGAAAACATAGTAAAGAAAAAAATTGAAAATGGGGAATATGATGTTGTGATTGGAACTCATGCTTTGTTTTCTGATGATGTTAAATATAAAAAACTTGGTTTGGTTATTGCTGATGAACAGCATCGTTTTGGTGTTAAACAGAGAAAAGCTTTAATTGAAAAAGGAGAAAACTGCGATTTTATGCTTATGTCTGCAACACCAATTCCTAGAACTTTAGCTTCTTCGATATATGGAGATATGGACATTTCAACAATTTCAACAATGCCAAATAATAGGAAAGGTTGTAAGACTTATTTAATCAAAAAGAATAGTGTGGTTGATATTTTAAATGATATAAAAAGTGAATTAAATCAAGGCAGACAAGTATATATAATTGCTGCAGCGATTGATAAATCTATTAATTATTCGGCAAAAGATGTTAATGGTTTATATAATTCTTTGAAAAACGAATTAAAACCATATAATTCTTCTTTACTGCATGGCAAATTAAGCAATGAAGAAAAAGATGATATCATGATGAAATTTAATAAAAATGAAATTCAAGTTTTAATTTCCACTACAGTTATTGAAGTTGGTATTAATGTTAAAAATGCAACGATGATGGTTATATATGATGCTGATAAGTTTGGCTTGTCACAACTACATCAACTAAGAGGTAGAATTCAAAGGGGAGCTTTTGAGGGAACGTGTTATCTTTTAACTGATAGCAAAGATCCAAACGTCATTAGTAGATTGAATATTCTTGTTTCAACTAATGATGGTTTTGAAATATCTTATCAAGATTTAAAATTAAGAGGACCTGGAGACATATTAGGGACTAGACAAAGTGGTTTGCCTGCCTTCATTCTTGGCAATCTTATTGAAGATACTAAATTTATTGATGCTGCAAAAAATGATGCTAAAAAAATATGCGACAATTTGAATAATGAATCATATAAAAAATATTACGATAAAATAAGCTCAATTGCTTCTAAAAATTATATTGATTAGTATTGTATAATGTATTCATGAATATCTTTGATTTTTTAGATGAGAAAAATATTCCATATTATAATCATGATTTAATTTCTCAGGCTTTTGTTCATTCTTCTTATGTAAATGAACATAAATCATCCATGGGTGATAATGAAAGGCTTGAGTTTATGGGCGATGCTGTTTTACAAATATATAGTGCCCATAGGCTATATCAAATTAATCCTCCTCTTCCTGAAGGGCTTATGTCTACTAGAAGATCTAATCTTGTATCAGAAAAAGCTTTGGCCGAGATTGTTAGAGAAAATAAACTTAATCAATTTTTATTGCTTGGAGTCGGTGAAGAGAAAAGCGGTGGAAGAGATAGGGATTCTATTATTTCCGATATGTTTGAAGCTTTTATTGGGGCTGTATATTTAGATAGTGGTTTTGATAGCGCTTTTAAACTTCTTGATTGTTTAATGAAAATTCATGTTGATACAATAGATGAATCGACATATGATTATAAAACCAAATTACAAGAATACGTTCAAGCAGATTCGAGAAGAGAAATAGAGTACAATACTGTTTCAACAACTGGTCCAAGTAATAATCCTGAGTTTGTTGTTGAAGTAATGATTGATGGTTTAATATACGGCAAAGGCAAAGGCGGTAGCAAGAAAGAAGCTCAAAAAAATGCTGCAAAAAATGCATTAGAAAAAATGGTTAAATAATGAAATTTGATATTAATGATTTAGTTAGAATTAAAAAATATAGCGAAGATAAATCTTCATTTTTTAGAAATTTTTCTATAAAAGAAGTTACATATAATAAACCAAAAGATTTTAGTATTATTAAAGCTGAAAATGATTGTGTTTTACCTTTCAGCCTATATTGTGACTTAAAAGAATACTTTAAAAAATTAGGAATTAACAATTTTAAATTATATATAAAAGCAATAAATCAATCTTTACCTATTTGTGAAATTAATTTATATTTAGATGATTATCGTAAACAAAATAATGCATTTTTAAGTTGTGTTCCTATGATTTGTGATAATGGTTTTGTATTATCTTACGCAAATGAAGAAGATTATAAGAACGATGAAGAATATTTGGAAGATCTAAAATTATATTTTTATGATTTAGGCTATCGAAAAGACATTATATTGAAAATGAAAATTGTTAAAGATAATGTTGATGATGAACTTGATCCACTTCCTCAAACTAGTAAGCAGATTATTTCATCTAATAAGCAAAATGCTTCATACAATTCTTCGAATGGAAAATATTATCGCCAAAAGAAAACATATACTGATGTTAAAATTGATGATTTGGTTGATACATTATATGGCATAAAATTTGTTGCTGAAATTTTTAAGGTTGATGAAAGAGTAACAAAAACAGGAATTATAATACAAAATTTATATGTTAAAGATCAAGACAATGCTTGTATTGTCAAGGTTGTTGAAAATAAAAAATGGACAAAAGAGATATTAAAACTAAATGTCGTTGGTAAAACTGCTATTTTTTATGGCAATTTCCGTTTTGATACTTATGCAAATGATTACATCGTTGAGCCTGATCAAATTGAATTTATTGATACTCCTTTAAAGGTCGAAGACAACGAAACAAATAAACGTGTCGAATTACATGCACATACAAAATTATCAGAAATGGATGGTGTTTGTTCGCCAACTGAAATGGTTGATGCTGCATATAAAATGGGACACAAAGCTTTTGCTATTACTGATCATATGTGCATACAAGGCTATCACGAAGCGTTTCTAGAATATAAAAATCTAAAATCTAAAAATCCTGATAATTTTGATTTTAAAATTTTATATGGTTCTGAGTTAAACATGGTTTATCCTAAGCTTGATATTGTATATAATCCAACAAATGAATTATTGTCCGAAAAGGATTATGTGGTATTTGACCTTGAGTCAACAGGTCTTAGCATAAGACATAATCGTATTATTGAATTTGGTGCTGTATTAATGCATGGTGGTAGCGTTGTTGAAAAAAAAGATTTTTTTATCAATCCTCAAACGAAAGTAAGTGAGAAGATTAAAAAGCTCACAAATATAAATGATGATCAGATTTCTACTGCTAGAACATTTGCTGAATGTAAGGACGAAATATTAGATTTTATAAAAGATAAAGTTTTAGTTGCACATAATGCTTCTTTTGACTATGGATTATTGAATGAAGAATTGAAAAGAATAGGTGAGCCAACTTTAACAAATCCAGTTATTGATACATTAGATCTTGCGCGTTCAATGTTCAAAAGACGTTCTTATTCTTTAGGACATATTTGTAAACAATATGGCGTTGAATATAACGAAGAAGTGGCACATAGAGCTGATTATGATGCTGATGTTCTTGCTCAAACATTTAATTTGATGCTGAAGGATTTATTTAAAGATAATATTAAAACTTTAAATGAATTAGCAAATCATCAGCCTGATGATGCATTTGCAAAAAAACATCCTTTTCACACTACTGTATTGTGCAAAAACAAAAAAGGATTAAAGGATTTATATAAAATTATTTCTATATCACACACTGACACTTTAGCAGTATCTTCAAAGGCAAGTGGCGAAGCATCTACAGCTGAGCCTAGAGTATTAAAAGATACTTTAGAAAAATATCGTGATAATCTTTTAATTGGTTCGGCATGTTTCAATGGTGAAGTATTTGAAACAGCACAAACAAAAAGTAAAGAAGATCTTGCAAAAGTTATTTCATTTTATGATTATATCGAATTGCAACCTTTAGGAAATTATAGTTATCTAGTAAATGATAGAGAAAGTTTTAGTTTTGATGACTTAAAACAATATCAATTAGATATTATTTCTGAAGCTAAAAAACAAAATAAAATTATTGTAGCTACTGGTGATGTTCATTATGTAAGTAATGATGAAAAAATCTTGAGAGATGTTTATATTTATGCACAAGGAATTGGCGGTGTTTTTCATCCATTGTATTTGCATGACAAAGAAAAACGTGAAAAACAAATTACACCAGATCAACATTTCTTTAATACAAAAGAAATGCTTGATGCATTTGCATGGCTTGATGATGATAAATTTGTAAAAGATATTGTAATTAATAATACAAATAAAATTGCTGATTTATGTGAAATAATAGAACCATTTGATGATATACTTCATAAACCTTCACTTCCAGATGCAATTTCAGTTGCAAGAAGATGTCATATTGATGAAGAACCATTTATTGGTTTAAATGAGGTAATTAGTGCTGATGATTATTTAACTAGATTAGTATGGCATACTGCGCATAAAATATATGGTGACAATTTAGATGAATATATTACTGACAGAATTAATAAAGAATTAAATGCAATTATTGGTAATGGTTATGGTGTTATCTATTTTGTGTGCCATTTAATGGTAAAACGTTCTAATGATGATGGATATGTTGTTGGCTCAAGAGGATCTGTTGGCTCATCTTTAGTTGCGACTTTATCTGGTATTACAGAGGTAAATCCACTTCCTCCGCATTATATTTGTCCTAAGTGTCATCATTTAGAGTGGGTTAAAGATGGAACTAGATCTGGATATGATCTTGTTGATAAAAATTGTCCTGATTGTGGTGAAAAAATGCTGGTTGAAGGTCAAAATATTCCTTTTGAAACATTCTTGGGGTTTAAAGGTGATAAAACGCCAGATATTGATTTAAATTTTTCAGGTGAATATCAACCAAAAGCTCATTTATTTACTCGTGAAATTTTTGGAGCTGATAATGTATTTAGGGCTGGAACAATATCTACGGTTGCTGATAAAACTGCGTATGGCTATGTAAAAGGATATTTCGAAAGAAAAGGCGTAAGTAATATATCACGTGCACAACTTGAAAGACTTGCTACAGGATGCACAGATGTTAAACGTACTACAGGGCAACATGCTGGTGGAATTGTTGTTTTACCGAGCGATATGGAAATAGAAGATATTACACCTATACAATATCCTGCGAATGATATAAATGCTACATGGCGTTCAACACATTTTGAATATCACGACTATAATGATAATTTATTAAAATTTGATATTTTAGGTCATGTTGATCCAACAGCTATGAAACTTTTGGAAACAATCTCTGGAATTGATATTAAAACTATACCGATGAATGATCCAAAAGTCTTATCTTTGTTCAATAGTTGTAAAGAATTAAATATTACTAATCCTAGTTATTCTGAAACTACCGGTGCTGCTGGTTTACCTGAATTTGGTACTAGAAATTCTAGAAGAACATTGGATGAAACAAAGCCACATGTATTTTCTGAATTGGTACAACTTTCTGGTTTATCTCATGGAACTGATGTATGGGCTGGCAATGCTGAAGAATTGATTAAACAAGGTGTGCCTCTAGCTGAAGTTATCGGATGTCGTGATGATATTATGTCTAGGTTAATGGAATATGAGCTTGAATCAAAAGATGCTTTTTCCATTATGGAACATGTTCGTAAAGGAAAAGGTTTAACTCCCGAAGAAGAAAAGTTGTTATTATCTCATGATGTTCCTAAGTGGTATATTGAATCATGCAAAAAGATTAAATATATGTTCCCTAAAGCACATGCTGTTGCATATGTAATTATGGCTGTCAGAATTGCTTGGTTTAAAGTTTATTATCCTGAATATTATTATGTTTCATATTTTTCTTTGAGATGTGATGCATACGAATTGACTACTATGATAAAAGATGCCGATGGAATTTATGCAAGAATGCAAGAACTGCTAACAAGAATCAATGATAGATTAAATCCAGCTTCTAAAAAAGAAAAAGACGTCTTTGATTGTCTTGAAATATGTTATGAAATGGTTTCAAGAGGATATAAAATGACGAATGTTAATTTATATGAATCACTTGCAACTGAATTTAGAGTAAATCCAAATAACAATCATGAAATTATTCCACCATTTAAAGTATTAGATGGCTTAGGTGACAACGTTGCCCAATCAATTGTTGATGCTAGAGAAAATGGCAAATTTATTTCTAAAGAAGATTTAATGAGTAGAACATTATTATCTAAAACATTATGTAAGAAATTAGAAGAGTTAAATGTTTTGGATGGTCTTGATGAGTCAAATCAAATGTCATTATTTTAAAGAAAGAAGGTATATTATATGCTTATTGATAAGTTCTTAGATTATGTTTCATTTGATACACAATCAGTTGAAGATAGCAATACTTGTCCTTCGACAGATAAACAAAAAATTTTAGCTAAACATTTACTTAATCAAATAAATGAATTAGGTTTATCTGATACTAAAATGGATGAACACGGTTATGTTTATGGTTTTTTAGAAGGGGATAAATCTAAACCTACAATTGGGTTACTTGCACATATGGATACTTCAGATGCTGCAAGTGGTAAAGATGTAAAGCCTAAAATAATAAATAATTATGATGGGGAAGATATTGTTTTAAATGATTCTATAATTACAGAAGTTAGTAGATTTCCTTTTTTAAAGGAATATATTGGCAAAACACTTGTAGTTACAGATGGTAATACTTTATTGGGCGCAGATGATAAAGCCGGTATTGCAATAATAATGGAAGTATTAGAAACACTTATTAAAAACCCAAGCATAAAACATGGCCCAATTAGAATTGCTTTTACTCCTGATGAAGAAATTGGAAAAGGAACGGATTATTTTGATTTTGATTCTTTTAAAGTAGATTTCGCATATACCGTAGATGGCGATAAGCCAAATAATATTGAGTATGAGAATTTTAATGGTGCACATGCTGAAATTGTTTTTAATGGAATTTCTGTTCATCCAGGAAGTGCTAAAGATAAAATGATTAATGCAATTAAGTTGGCATATGAATTTAATTCCCATTTAGATCCTAATATGGTTCCAGAGCATACTGATGGATATGAAGGATTTAATCATTTCGTAGGAATAAGTGGAGAAGTTTTTAAAGCCAAATCTTCTTATATTATTAGAAATCATGATTATTCTAAATTAAATCAGCAAAAGAATTCATTTGTAGAAATTGCTGATATGATGAATGAAAAATATGGTTATAAATGCGTTGAATTAAAAATCGAGGATTCATATCGTAATATGAAAGAAAAATTCGAGGGTAATATGTATCCGATAGATTTGGCAAAAAATGCTATGGAACAATTAGGCATGGAATTTACTTCAATTCCGATTAGAGGTGGAACAGATGGGGCTAGATTAACTTGGGAAGGAATATTATGCCCTAATTTAGGCACTGGCGGAGGTAATTTTCATGGTATTCATGAATATTGGTGTTATGAAGATGGCCAACAAGCCGTTGATTTAATATTGAAAATTTTAGAATTATCTTGAAAATAAGCAAATTTTATAATAATATAGGAAATAGATAAGGAGCGAGAAATCGCTCCTATATTTATGGCTTGGAGGATTATGGATTTCAATAGTATTAAGAAAAAACTAGAAGAGTTTTTAACCGAAGAACATTTGAGAATATTTGAAATTGATTATCACAAATCTGATCAAATATTATCAATCTTATTAGATGAAAAATTAGATATTAATCAAATTGAAGATGTTTCTAACAAAATATCTGAATATTTAGATAAATATGAATCTGAGTTTGATGATAAATATATTCTTGATGTATCTACTGTAGGCGTTGAAAGACCAATTAGAAACGAAGATGAATTAAAGAAAGCATTAAATTGTTATATTTATGTCCAAACGAAAGATACTGAATTTGTTGGAACATTACTTGAATATACAGATGGCATTATTCATTTAGAAGTAATGGATAAAAATATTAAAAAAAATGTATCAATTGATTATAAAAAATGTAAAAAAGTGCGTTATGCCGTTAAATTTTAAAAGGAGAATAAATTATGAGTGGCATTAGTTTAAAAAACAAAAACTTTATTGATGGAATGAGACTTTTCGAAGAAGATAGAAAAGTTGAACCAGAGTTTGTACTAGAAGTTTTAAAAGAAGCTATCGCTAAGACTTATCAAAAGCATATTGATGCTCCTGAAGCTAAAGTCAGAGTTGATATTCTTAAAAATGAATTACATGTTTATCATCAGTTAGAGGTTGTTGATGATGATTCGGATACTTTTGATGAGACATTAGATATTTTATTATCTGAAGCTAAAAATCTTAATCCTGAAGCAAAAATTGGTGACATTATTGAAGAAGAAGTAGATTTTAATGAAATTGGTAGAACTTCAATCAATGTTGCAAAACAAATGCTTAAACAAAAGATAAAAGAATATGAAAAGCAAAGAGTATACGATGAATATAAGGATAAAGAATTTGATTTAATTTCAGGTATCATTAAAACAGTTGAAGATAAATTTGTGCTTGTAGATATTAAAAATACAATTGGTATATTATTGAAATCTGAACAAATTCCAGGTGAAGTTTATAGAGAAGGCCAAACAATCAAATGTGTTATTAAAGAGGTTTCGAAAAATTCCAAAGGATCTCAAGTTGTGCTTTCTAGAGGCGATGCTTCTTTTGTTAGAAGATTATTTGAAAAAGAAGTTCCTGAAATTGCTCAAGGTTTAGTTGAAATTAAAGCAATCGCTAGAGAAGCTGGCGAAAGAACTAAAATGGCTGTATATTCTCGTAATGAAGATGTTGATGCTATTGGATCGTGTATTGGCCCAAGAGGTTCTAGAGTTCAAGCAGTTATTACTGAAGTCAAAGGTGAAAAGATTGATGTTTTTGAATGGAATGATGATATTGGTGAATTAGTTAAAAATGCTTTAGCTCCTGCTGAAGTTAAAGCTTGTTTTTATGCCAATAAAGATACAGATTCAACCTTGACTGATGAAGATATTGAAAAATATGAGAAGTATAATAGTAGACCATTAGTTGTTATTGTTGATGATGATAAATTATCTGTAGCTATAGGAAAACGTGGCAAAAATGCAAAATTAGCTGTCAAACTTACAAATAGAAAAATTGATATAAAAACACAATCTGAAATTGATGAATTAGGTATTGATGTTGATCAATTAGTACTTGAATTTAAAGCTGACCAATTAAGAATTGCTAAAGAGAAAGAAAGAAAGAAATTCTTAGAATTGCAAGAAGAAGCCGTTAAGCGTAAAGCTGAATTTGATGCTCAATTAAAAGAAGAAGACACTGGCTTTGATGAAACAACAATTGAAGAAATGGATGAGGCAAAGGTTGAGGAAATCGATGCTGTAAGTAATCAAAAACCTGAAATTGTTGAAGAGACAATTAACGAAACAAGCGAGGTTAGCGAAGAACCAATTAAAAAAGAACCACGTAAGCCATTAGCTCCTAAACCAGAATATAAATCTAAATTCGAGAATCTTGCTGATGGTGGCAAAAAAGAAGAACAAGTTGTCAACAAAAAACGTAAGAAGAAAGATGATGAAGATAGAAGAGTTAGAGCTGAAGATTTGGAAAAGAAGGAATATTCTGATGATTTCAAACCTGTATATTCAGATGAAGAATTAAAGGAAATCGAAGCTCAAGAACAAGAAGAAGAAGAAAATTCTTGGATTAATGACGACGATATTGATTTTGACGAATACGAGGATTACTACGAAGAGAAATAGATATGAAAAAAATCCCAATGCGTAGATGCCTTGCTACCAATCAATCATTTCCTAAAAAAGATTTGTTAAGAATTGTAAAAACACCTGAAGGTGAAATCAAAGTTGATTTATCTGGAAAATTAAATGGTAAAGGTGCATACATAAGTAAAAATATTGATGCTTTAAATATTGCCAAACATAACAAAGTTTTATGTAAAGCATTAGATATTGATATTCCTGATTCAACATATGATGAAATTGAAAGGATTATTAATGGATAAAGTTCTTCAAAATATCGGATTAGCATACAAAGCTAGAAAGATTATTCTTGGTGAAGAAGTTCTAGATAGATTTGAAGAAATTAAATTATTAATTATTGCTTCTGATATTTCAGAAAAAAGTAAAGAACGTTATTTAAAAAAATGTCATTATTATAATGTGAATTATATTGATGATTATAATTCTGCTGACATTTCAAAATCGTTAGGTAAGTGCAACATTAAAATTGTTGGGCTAATTGATGAGGGTTTTGTAAAAACTATTTTGTGATAATAAAGGAGGATTTCCATGGCTAAACAAACATATAAAAAACATCTGAATAAGAAGTCTAATAAAGAACAAAGTTTTGAGAAAAATGAAAATGTTAAAATTGAGGCTATCACTTATGAAGAAGGAATTACCGTTGCCGATTTAGCTCTTAAACTTAATAAAAATTCAGGCGAAATTATTAAGATTTTGTTTATGCTTGGAAAGATGGTAACAATCAATTCTTCTTTAGATGATGAAAATGTTGAATTGATTTGTATGAATTACGATGTTACTGCTACTAAAGTAGAACATCAAGAAGATGAAACATTATTAGATGTTGAAGCAGATGATCCAAAAGATTTAAAAAATAGAGCCCCAATTGTTACTATTATGGGCCATGTTGATCATGGAAAAACTACTTTATTAGATTACATCAGAAAATCTAGGGTAACCGAGGGAGAATTTGGAGGTATCACACAACATATTGGAGCTTATCAAGTAAAAGTTAAAAATCAGTATGTTACTTTTTTAGATACTCCAGGACATGAAGCTTTCACAGCAATGAGAGCTAGAGGTGCTAGTGTTACTGATATCGCTATTATTGTTGTTGCAGCTGATGATGGTGTTATGCCACAAACTATAGAAGCTATTGATCATGCTAAAGCTGCAGGTGTCCCAATAATTGTTGCAATTAATAAAATGGATAAACCAGGTGCCAATCCAGATAAAGTTAAAAATGCTATGGCAGAACATGATTTGATGCCAGAAGAATGGGGCGGAGATACAATTTTTGTTGAATGTTCTGCTAAAAGTGGCCAAGGTGTTCAAGATATTCTTGAAACAATTTTAGTAGTTTCTGAAGTTAGAGATTTAAAAGCCAATCCTAATAAATTAGCAACAGGTACTGTTGTCGAAGCAAAATTAGATAAAGGTAGAGGCCCTGTTACCACTTTGCTTGTTCAAAATGGTACTCTAAGGCAATCTGATTCTATCGTTGTTGGTGCTTGTTATGGAAAAGTACGTAAGATGACTAATGATTTAGGACAAGAAATAAAAGAAGCATTACCTGGGACACCTGTCGAAATTATTGGTTTAGATGATATCCCTGTTGCTGGTGATAATTTTAAAGTTTTTGCTGATGATAAAGATGCTAGAGCTGTAGCTCAAGCTAGAAATAGACAAAAAATTGAAAAAGAAAGAAACTCATCTGCAGCGATGAGTTTGGATGATCTTAAAGCTCAAATTGATGCTGGTGACATTAAAGAAATTCCTGTTATTGTTAAATCTGATGTTACAGGTACTGCTGAAGCAGTAGCAAGTTCTTTAAGTAAAATCAATGTTGATGGCGTTAAGGTTAATGTTATAAGGCATGCCGCTGGAACAATAAACGAATCTGATGTTATTCTTGCTTCTGTTTCAAATGCTGTTATTTATGGTTTTAATGTGAGACCTGATGCTAATGTCAAAAAGAAAGCTGCTGAAGAGAAAGTAGAAATTAGATTGCATAATATCATATACAAAGCTGTAGAAGAAATGGAAGCCGCAATGAAGGGTATGCTTGCTCCTGTATTTGAAGAAGTTGTCATAGGACAAGCTGAAGTTCGAAAAACATATAAAGTATCTAAAGTTGGTACAATTGCTGGCTGCATGATTACTGAAGGAAAGATTGTAAAAGATTGCAAATGTCGTTTAATTAGAGATGGTATTGTAATTTACACCGGTAAACTTGGTTCATTAAAGAGATTTGAAAATGATGCGAAAGAAGTCCAAGAAGGATATGAATGTGGTTTAACAATTGAAAACTTTAACGATATAAAAGAAATGGATATTGTTGAAGGCTATGTTGACCAGGAGGTTAAGTCTGAATAATGTCAAGAATTGAAAAAATTGATTCGATTCTTATGAGAGAATTATCAATGATAATTACTCAAGAAATAAATGATCCACTTTTAGGTTTCCCAACAGTTACTGAAGTTGACGTTGCTCCCGATTATAGTGTTGCTAAAGTATATGTTTCTTTTTTAGGCAAAAATTATAAAAAAAGAGATGGTTTAGAAGCTTTAAGAAGAGCCAAAGGTCATATTAAATCCATACTTGCAAAAAGAGTAAAGATGAGAAAAATTCCTGATTTGGAATTCTTAGTTGATGATTCATTAGATAAAGCAGATAGAATTGAAAAGATTATCAATAATAATAAGTAAAGATTGTAACTATTTAAAAATGTTTTAGATAATAGGGATGTTTGTCCCTTTTTCTTTTTTTACAATATCTTCAAAAATCGTAAAATGTGCTTTTTCATCGCCATAAACAACTATGTAATCGATGTTATAATCATCTAACCATTTTTTAGTTAGTTTATCTTGTTTTAATGCTTCTTCTTCATTTTCGTTTCTACCATTTGCTTGATATTTGAAACCTCTTTCAATTAAATAAACTCGATTATCATATAAATCCCATGTTTTTTTAACTAAATCATAGAATGCTTTATTCCATTCATCAGGCCAATTTTTATCCATCCAGAAATTGTGATACATATTAGACATGATTAAGGGTCTATCTGTAACCATATAATCTACTTTGCCATTAATCGAATATTGTATATGCGATTGTTTTGCAAATAAATATAGAGAATCATCGAATGTCTTTTTTCTTTCTTCCCACACTAAAGTTTTAGGATATTCATTAACTAGTTCAGCATTTCTTTGCGACATTTTTAATAAATTAAAAACTCCTGATGCAATTGTAGATTTTCCTGCACCTGGTCCTCCAACGATATTGATTACAGTTGTCTTTTTCATACATATCAAATTATAGCATTAAAAAAAGCCTCCGAAGAGGCTTTAATGCAAACTATTTTTTAGTAGTTTTCTTTTTTGATTTTTTGTTAACTTTGTTTGAATTGTTTTTGATTGCAGCTTGTGCAGCAGCTAATCTAGCGATAGGGACTCTATATGGTGAGCAAGAAACATATGTTAAGCCAACCTTATCGCAGAATTCAATGGAAGCAGGATCGCCACCATGCTCGCCACAGATACCTAGTTTGATATTTGGACGAGTTTGTCTACCAAGTGTTACAGCGTTTTGAACTAATTTGCCAACTCCATGTTGATCTAATCTTTGGAATGGATCTTGTTCATAGATTTTAGCATCATAGTACGAACCTAAGAACTTGCCTGCATCATCTCTAGAGAAACCGAATGTCATTTGAGTTAAATCGTTTGTACCAAATGAGAAGAATTCAGCTTCAGTTGCAATTTCATCAGCTAATAGAGCAGCTCTTGGAATTTCAATCATTGTACCTACATGATATTCAAGTTTAACTTTCTTAGCCTTAATTTCAGCATCAGCAGTCTTAACTACAATATCTTTAACGTACTTAAGTTCCTTTACATCGCCAACTAATGGAATCATAATCTCAGGAACAATATGCCATTTTGGATGCTTTTTATTAACAGCGATTGCAGCTCTAATTACTGCCTTAGTTTGCATTTCTGCAATTTCAGGATATGTAACTGCTAATCTACATCCTCTATGGCCCATCATAGGGTTAGCCTCATGTAAACCATCACATACTGCTTTTAAGTCTGAAACTTTCATATTCATCTCTGCAGCAAGTGCTTTGATTTCTTTTTCTCCTGTAGGAACAAATTCATGAAGAGGTGGATCTAAGTAACGTACTGTTACTGGATTGCCTTGCATTGCTTCATAAATTCCTTCGAAGTCTTTTTGTTGTAATGGTAATACTTTTTCTAATGCTTTCTTTCTTTGTTCAGGAGTAGTAGATACAATCATTTCTCTAATAGCTTTAATCTTATCTTCTTGGAAGAACATATGTTCTGTTCTAACTAGTCCGATACCTTCAGCACCAAATGACAATGCTTGTGCAGCATCTTTTGGAGTATCAGCATTTGTTCTAATTTGCAATCTTCTTCTATCATCTGCCCACTTCATAAATCTCTTGAAGTTACCTGAAATTGAAGCAGGGACTGTTTTGATTGCTTCGCCATAGATTTTACCAGTTGTGCCATCTAATGAGATCCAATCAAATTTCTTATATGTTTTTCCACCAACTGTGAATTGTTGCTTAGCATAATCAATCTTGATATCGCCACAGCCAGATACACAGCATTCTCCCATGCCTCTAGCAACAACAGCAGCGTGAGAAGTCATACCACCACGAACTGTTAATACACCTTCAGCAACAGCCATACCTTCGATATCTTCTGGAGATGTTTCTAGTCTTACTAGAACAACTTTCTTACCATTTTTGTGTTCTTTAGTAGCATCTTCAGCTGAGAAAACAATTTGGCCACAAGCAGCACCTGGAGAAGCTGGCAAAGCTGAAGCAATTGGTTTTGCTTTCTTTAAAGCAGCTGGATCAAATTGTGGATGTAGTAAAGCATCTAATTGCTTTGGTTCTACCATCATCAATGCTTGATCGATTGTAACTAGTTTTTCATCAACCATATCACACGCAACTTTTAAAGCAGCATTAGCTGTTCTCTTACCATTACGTGTTTGTAACATAAATAATTTTTTTTCTTGAATAGTGAATTCCATATCTTGCATATCATGGTAATGCTTTTCAAGAATCTTACAGATTTTTTCAAATTGAGCATATGCACCAGGCATAACTTTCTTTAATTGATCAATTGTTTGAGGAGTTCTTACACCTGCAACAACATCTTCGCCTTGTGCATTCATCAAGAATTCACCGAAGATTTTCTTTTCACCAGTTGCTGGATTACGTGTGAACGCAACACCAGTGCCACAATCATCGCCCATGTTACCGAATACCATCATTTGTACGTTAACAGCTGTTCCCCAAGAAGAAGGGATATCGTTTTCTTTGCGATAGAAGATAGCTCTAGGATTGTTCCAAGATCTAAATACAGCTTCAATTGCTCTTTCTAATTGAACGTTGGTATTTTGAGGGAAGTCTTCTTTCAATTCTTTCTTATAGAAAGCTTTGAATCTCTTAACTAATTCCTTCATATCATCAGCATCAAGTTCAGTATCCAACTTAACGCCTTTCTTTTCTTTTAATTCATCAATGATTTCTTCAAATCTCTTTTTTGATAATTCCATTACAACATCAGAGAACATTTGAATGAATCTACGATATGAATCGTATGCAAATCTTTCATTATTTGTTTTCTTTGCAATAGTTTCTGCAACTGCATCATTGATACCTAGGTTAAGAATTGTATCCATCATACCTGGCATACTAGCTCTAGCACCTGATCTAACCGAAACAAGTAGAGGGTTTTTTGCATCTCCTAATTTCTTGCCAGCTTGTTTTTCAAGTTTGGTTAAAGCTACTTTTACTTGCGACATAATATCCTTGTTGATTTTTTTGCCATCATCATAGTAAGCATTACATGCTTCTGTTGTGATAGTGAAACCAAAAGGTACAGGTAAACCTAAACTAGCCATTTCAGCTAGGTTTGCACCTTTACCACCAAGGAGTTCACGCATGTTTGCATTTCCTTCAGCAAACATATACACGTATTTCTTGCTCATTTTTTTCTCCTTTTTAGTCATTTTCGACGTATTATATTTTATCATAATTAAGGATATAAAATAATATATATCGTGTCATCTTGCAACAAATACTCAATTTATAAATGTAGCTACTTCGTTAATGAATATATTAATTTTGCACATAAAAAGTATATAATTTAAGTGTGACAAAATGATTATTTTGTCATTGATAGTTTTATGAATAAAAATGTATATGTTGTAAGTGCTGCTGTTTCTATTTTCATTAGTATTATATGTCTATTTTTTAATTGGAAAATATCGACTGGCATAATTCTTGGTTTAATATCATCGTTTTTATATTTTATTTTATTAAATAAGAATTTAACTTTTGATGAAAATGGCTCTATAAAAAAGGGAAGTTTCATATTTTTCATTATTCGAATTATGATACTTGCATTTCCACTTTTAATAGCTTGTCTTGTTCCACAATATATTAATATATTTGGAGCATTTGGCGGTGTTATGATATTTAGAATTGTGATGATTATTATGTTTATTAAAAAGAAAGGGGAATTGAAATGAGTGTTCAAAAAACAGTTTATTCAATTATTATTGTTACTATTTTCATGTCAATTCTTCTAGTTTTTATTAATCGTAAATTGGTTAAATTTGATCCATTATCAAAACCTACAGGAATTGTATTATTAATGATTATGGCCGTAGAATTTATTTCAAAAATCATAAAGGGAGCGATTAAGGATAAAAAAATTGCAGATACTTTAATACCTTACTTTTTAGCAGTTATCTTGTACATATTTTTAAGTAATATAGCTGGACTTTTTTCAATCGAATGTCCAACATCAAATTATTCTGTCACTCTTACTTTGGCGGCATTAACTTGTATTTTAATTGAAGTCTGTTCTTGTAAAGTAAAAGGTCCAAAAAAATATTTTAAGGGATGGTTTGAACCATTCGCTCCTTTTGTATTAATGAACACTATTTCTAAATTATCAACACTGTTATCACTTTCATTAAGATTATTTGGAAATATTTTGGCAGGAAGTATTTTGATGTCTGTTATTTATCAATTATTCGAGAGAATTTCTTCTCTTGTTCCAGTTATTGGAAATATTAATTTTGTAGCTATTATTGTTGCACCAGTTTTACATTTTTATTTTGATTTGTTTTCTGGTGTAATGCAAGCATATTTATTTACAAATCTATCGGCAAACTTTATTGGTAATGAACTACCAAATGAAGAATAATTTTTAGGAGGAATACTATGGAAAAAGGTTTGATTGCTTTAGCTGCTGCACTGTGTGGTATGGCAGGCTGTGTAACAGGTATTTATGAAGGAAAGGTTGCTATTCATGCTGTTGATGCTATTGGTAAGAATCCTGACGCATCTAGCAAGATTCAATCAATGGCAATTATCGGTGCTGCAATATCTGAAACTTGTTCAATATACTGTTTATTAATTGCTTTCTTGTTAATCTTTGTGTTAGGAGCATAATTTTGTGAACATCGAAACTGATATATTAGGACAACTTGTTCCTAATCCTTTGACAATGATTGTTCAATTATGTGCAACTTTTGTACTAGTATTTTTAATGTATAAATTGGCATATAAACCAATTAAAAATATTTTAGATAAGAGAAGTGAATATGAACAATCGCGTTTAACTGATGCGGATAAACTTAAAAAAGAATATGAAGATTTACGTGCTAAAGCGGAAAATGAGATTAATGATGCCAAAATTAATGCTAAGAAAATTATTTCTGATGCTCAAGATGAAGGCAATCGTTTGAAGAATAATTTAATTGATGAAGGAAAACTTAAATCTCAACAAATTATAGATGAAGCACAAAACAACATTGCACTTCAAAAAGATAAAATGCTTGATGAAATGCATGGCGAAATTGTAGATGTTGCTATGTCAGCTGCTGAAAAAATACTTCAATCTAAATTAGATTCGAAGAGCGATAAAGAAAGTATAGATGATTTTGTTAAGGAAATAAGTAATTCATGAGTATTGACACGAGAAGATATGCTCAAGATTTGTATGATTTAGCCGAACATGATAAAAAACTTGATCTTTATATTAAAGAATTAGAAAAATTAAATAATCATCTTAATTTTGATCAAGATTTTGCAGACTTTATTGATTCTACAAATTATTCGAGCAGTGATAAAAAAGAAAAGATTTTTAGTGAACTTAAAATCAATAATGAAGTGATTTCTAGTTTTTTTGTTATGGTTAATGCTATTAATAAAACACATATTGAACTACAACTACTTCATGATTTTTTAGTATACTATTATTCTCGTGAAAAGAAGTTGTTTGGAACCATATATTCTGTTAGGAAACTAGATGATAAAACAATTTCAAAAATTGAAATAGCTATTAAGAGCCAACTTGATAGAGATGTTAAATTAGAGAACAAATTAGATAATAGTTTAATTGGTGGTGTTAAAGTTATTGTTAATAACAATGTTTGGGATGGGTCTTATAAAACTAAATTAAATGATTTAAGAAGTGATTTGTTAAGCAATGATGAGGAATTAAAAAACAATTCAAAAGAATTATCTAATCAAATAAAATCCCATATTGATACATTTGAAAAAACTAATGTAAATGTCGAAACAAATGGAACAATAGGCTATGTAACAAGTGTCGCAGATGGAATACTAAATATATCTGGTGTATATAACGCTATGTCTAGCGAACTTTTGAAAATTGGCAGTGCAAATGCAATGGTAATGAATCTTGAAGAAGAAAACATTGGTGCTGTTTTATTAAATGGTGAAGATGAAGTTTCAGAAGGTTCAGCTGTTAAATCAAGTGGCAAAGTTGTTGAAGTACCTGTTGGTGATGCTTTGTTAGGAAGAGTTATAAATGCATTAGGTAATCCTTTGGATGATAAAGGACCTTTAAAAAATGTTTCTTATTTACCAATTGAAAATAATGCACCAGGTGTTTTAGATAGACAATCAGTAAATGAACCTCTTGAAACAGGTTTAATGATTATTGATTCAATGATCCCTATCGGCAAAGGTCAAAGAGAATTGATAATTGGTGATAGACAAACTGGAAAAACTTCAATTGCAATTGATGCAATATTAAATCAACAAGGTAAAAATGTTAAATGTATCTATGTAGCTATTGGACAAAAAAATTCTACTGTTGCGCAAATTGTTAATAGATTATCACAAGAAGGTGCTATGTCATATACAACAGTTGTTGTAGCTGGTGCATCAGATTTGCCTGCACTACAATACATCGCTCCTTATTCTGGCGCAACAATAGGCGAATATTTCATGAATAGAGGAGATGATGTTTTAATTGTATATGATGATTTAAGTAAACATGCAGTTGCATATAGAACATTATCTTTATTGTTAAGAAGACCTCCTGGTAGAGAAGCGTATCCAGGCGATGTATTCTATTTACATACAAGATTGCTTGAAAGAAGCGCTAGATTAAGCGATGAAAAGGGTGGAGGAAGTATGACGGCTTTACCTATTGTTGAAACACTTGCTGGCGATATAAGCGCTTATATTCCGACTAATGTTATTTCTATTACTGATGGACAAATTTTCCTTCAAACAGAATTGTTTAATAGTGGTGTTAGACCAGCCGTAGATAGTGGCTTATCTGTTTCCAGAGTTGGTAGCACTGCGCAATATAAATCTATGAAAAAAGTATCCTCTTCCTTAAAGCTAGATTTAGCTCAATATCAAGAAGTATTAGCTTTTTCTCAATTTGGAAGTGATTTAGATGCTGCTACAAGAAAAACTATCAATCATGGTTCGCACCTAGTTGAACTATTAAAACAACCTCAATATTCTCCTATCTCTAGTGAAGATCAAGTACTACTTTTATATGCGAATAAAAAGGGATATTTTGATTCGATAAAGATAGAAGAAATTAAAGAATATGCAAATAACATATTATTAGAAGTTCATTCATCTCATCCAGAAATAATAAGAAGATTGAATGAAGAGAGAGATATTTCTGATAAATTAGCTGAACAGCTAGATTCTTTGTTATCAAATATTAATGAAATATATAAAACAAATCAATAGATATGGCCGGAAATATTACAAAGATTAAAAGACAACTAAAAAGTGTTAAGTCAACAAGAAAATTAACAAATGCTATGCTTCTTGTTGCTACAGCAAAACTTCAAAAAGAACGAAGCAGACTTTTCGCAAACAATTCTTATGCATCCGCATATGAAGAATTACTTTATAAAGCTTTATGCGCAAAGTTTGATGGTAATGAAACTAATAAATATTTAACTAAGTCAAATATAAATAATCCTTTACATATCGTCTTCACATCCAATAGTGGTTTGTGTGGTTCGTATAATTTAGAACTATTAAAGTTTGTTGAAAAGAATATTAAAAAAGATGAGCCAATATTTGCCATAGGTACTTATGGAATAAGATGGCTTATGAATCACGATTATATGGTTGTTAAAAAAATTGAAGAGTTAAATGATTTCCATCCATCATCAATTAACAGATTAATTGATAACATTATGAAACTTTATGCAAATGATGAAATTAGTTCGATTGATATTTATTATACAGATTATGTTAACACTCTAAAATATGAACCAAGAATATATCCTTTGCTTCCAATTATTTATGATCGTAATGAAATCGATGAAACAGATTTATTATTGGAGCCTAGTAGAGACGAAGTATTAGACAAATTAATACCTATGTATATTTCGAGTCAAATATATGAGAAATTTTTAGAATCAAAAATAAGTGAAAATGCTGCTAGAAGAATGGCAATGGACGGAGCGAATCAAAATGCAGATAATCTTATTGCAGAATTAGATATTAGGTATAATCAAGCAAGACAATCCGCAATAACACAAGAAATGAATGAAATTTCTGCTGGCAGTTTATTATAGGAAGGTTTAATTTATGGTTAAAATAAAAAATGAAAATATTGGTGAAATAGTTGAAATAATTGGTCCAGTTATCGATATTAGATTTTCTGATGTTTTGCCTACTATTTATAATATGATTGAAATTAAAACAAATTCAGATTCTATTTTTGCTGAAGTAGAACAACATATCGGTGATGATAAAGTAAGATGCATTGCTTTGTCTAGTACTGACGGTTTGATTCGTGGTATGAAAGCAATTGATACAGGAGATGGAATTAAAGTGCCTGTAGGCAAACCAATACTTGGCAGAATGTTTAATTTATTAGGAAATCCAATTGATGGATTTGGAAAAATTCCTACTAATGTAATGCGTGATACAATTCATAAAAAAGCACCTAGTTTTGATAAACTAGATACAAATATCACAATTTTGGAAACAGGTATTAAAGTTATTGATTTATTATGCCCATATATTAAAGGTGGCAAAATTGGCTTGTTTGGTGGTGCTGGTGTTGGCAAAACAGTTTTGATGCAAGAAATGATTCACTCAATCGCAACCGAACATAATGGCTTATCTGTTGTTGCTGGAGTTGGAGAAAGAACTAGGGAAGGCAATGATTTATATTATGAAATGAAAGATTCTGGTGTCCTAGAGAAAACTGTTCTTGTGTATGGACAAATGAATGAAACTCCTGGCGCAAGAATGAGAGTTGCCCTAAGTGCTCTTACTATGGCTGAACATTTTAGAGACAAAGATAAACAAGATATACTATTATTCATTGATAATATTTATCGTTTTTCACAAGCTGGTTCTGAAGTTTCTGCACTTTTGGGAAGAATGCCAAGTGCTGTTGGTTATCAACCAACGCTTGCAAGTGAAATGGGAGAATTACAAGAAAGAATTACTTCTACAAAAGATGGTTCAATTACATCTATTCAGGCAATATATGTCCCAGCAGATGATTTGACAGACCCAGCACCTGCTACAACTTTTGCGCACTTGGATGCTAAAACTGTTCTTGATAGAAAAATTGCTTCTTTAGGATTATATCCTGCAATTGATCCACTTGAGTCATCATCTCGAGCTCTAGATCCAAATATAGTTGGAGAAGAACATTATAATGTTGCGCAAAATGTTTTAAAAATTTTACAAAAATATAAAGATTTACAAGATATTATTGCAATACTTGGAATTGATGAATTATCAGATGAAGATAAAATAATTGTTAATAGAGCAAGAAGAATAAGGAATTTTTTATCACAACCTTTTGCCGTTGCAGAAAAATTTTCTGGTATTGAAGGAAAATTTGTAAAAATCGAAGATACAATTAATTCATTTAAAGCAATTTTAAATGGTGAATATGATTCTTATCCTGAACAAGCATTTACTTTTGTAGGTACTGTTGAAGATGTTAAAAAGAAAGCTGAAAGGATAAAATAATGTTATTTGATGCTGATTTGTTAACCTATCGTGGCATTTATAAAACGATTAAGACTGATAAATTAAACATTCCAACATGTGATGGTCGTAGAACGATATTGTCAAATCATATGCCCATTATGATTCCTTTAATTGACGGCTTAATAGAAACTAACGAAAATGGTGAGCTTTGTCATTATGCTATTTCTGATGGGATGCTGTATTTCGAAGACAATAAAGCTAAAATAATATGTGATGTAATTGAAGATATTAAAAGTGTTGATGTAAAAATATATGAGAAAAAACTAGAAGAAGCTAAACATAAATTGGAAAATGCTAATGATGATATTGAAATAAAAAAGGCTACTGTAAAAATTACTAGAGCAAATACTATTATCAATGCTGTTAAGGGTAAAATAAAATAAGTATGTTAGAACAAAAAATTAAGGAATTGTCTAATTATATTAATGGCAAAATAAATGCTAGTTTAATTCTAGTGTTTTCTTTTTCTATTGTAATCATAATTGGGACATTGCTTTTATCTTTGCCTATCTCTCAAGTTAATCATTTTTCTATACTTGATGCTGCTTTTACTTCTGTTTCTGCAACATGCGTTACTGGATTGATGACAATAAATAATTATGCTGATTTAACATTTTTTGGGCAAAATATTGTACTTTTAATGATTCAAATTGGCGGACTTGGGTTGATGAGTTTTGTTTCAATTATATTGCTTGCGGTTAAAAATAAACTTGATTATTCAAATAAATCTTTAATAAAAGATATGTTAAATAAGGATACATTTGAAGATATTTCGTCATTTATAATTTCCATTGTTAAATATACATTGCTTGTTGAGTTTGTTGGTTTTGTTGTTCTTGCTACACAACTGTATGATGGAAGTGCCCATTCATTATTCCAATCATTATTTTTATCAATTTCTTCATTTTGCAATGCTGGAATGGACATTTTATCTTATTCTTCTTTAATCCAATATCAAAGTAATGTTGTTGTAAATATTACTGTTATGATTTTAATCATTCTTGGCGGATTAGGATTTGCAGTTTGGTTTGATATTTCGAGAAATTTAAAAATATGTTTTAGAATGAGATATAGAATTTCATATTTTTTTAAGACATTAAAACCTCATACTAAAATTGTATTAATTATGACATCATCATTATTGTTTATAGGTGCTTTTTTAACATTCGTTTTCGAATATAATGGTGCTTTATGTAATTTGAATCTTTCTTCGAAAATAATGTCATCTATATTCAATTCTGTAACATTACGTACTGCTGGGTTTTATACAATTGATAATTCTATTTTGAAAGATTCTACTAAAATATTTATGTCAATATTTATGCTTATTGGCGGTTCTCCAGGAGGTACAGCTGGAGGACTGAAAACTACTACAATTTTCTTATTAGTATATGCAATTTATTCTGAATTAAAAGGTAGGATAAATATGCATTTATTTAATAGACATATTACAAAACGAAATTTTATTAAAGCCTCTACGATTACAAGTCTATATATATCTTTTATATTTATTTCAATGCTTATTTTAACTAATATTGAAAAATTTGATTCACTAGATTTGCTATTTGAAACTTGTTCTGCAATTGGTACAGTTGGTTTAACTGTTGGAATAACGCCTTTTTTGACAAGTGCGAGCAAAATACTAATAATGATATTGATGTTTGCTGGAAGGGTTGGTCCAACAACATTATTATTATCTATAAGAGATAAAAAGGATAATAATTCTAATATTAAATATCCAAAAACAGAAATTATGGTGGGGTAATTTTATGGGAAAAAGAAAAACATATGTAATTTTAGGTTTAGGCAGATTTGGTTCGACATTAGCAAAACAATTAACGAATTTTAATCAAGATGTTATTGCGATTGATAAAGATATGCATAATGTTGAAAGATTATCTAGTACTGTTGCTAATTCAATATGCCTTGATTATACAGATATTGATGCTTTGAAAGATGCTGGAGTAGGAGATGCTGATGTTGGTGTTGTTACAACTGGTTCTATGATAGATCAAGAAATTCAGGGGCTATTGAGCTTAAAAGAATTAGGTGTTCCGTATGTTCTTTGTAAAGCTACTGATTCAAAGATGGCTACTTTACTAAAAAAAGTTGGTGCTGATGATACTATTACTCCTGAAAGTGATATGGCTATACGTTGCGCTAAAAAATTAATCAGTAATGATATTTTAGAATTATTTGATATTGATAATGATCATACAATGTTTGAGATGAATATTCAAAGTAATTGGATTGGCCATTCTTTAAAAGAATTAGATTTAAGAAATAAGTTATCTTTAAATGTTATTGGTGTAAAAAGAAATAATAAATTGATTGTAAATATAAATCCAGACGATAAATTTATGGATAATGATATTGTTTTATTAGTTGGTCCAAATGATATATTTAAGTCTTTTAGTGATATAAATAATATATAATAAATGTCCCCATACTAATAAATGGTACAAATGGATATTTGTTTTTCTTCTTAAATATTGAGAATAAAATATTCGCAATAGATGACAACAATAAGATTAAACTATTTTCATATATATTAAATATAAAACACAAACAAAATATTAATTCTATATCGCCCTTACCAATTGAATGAGTGTTTTTTTCAATTATAAATAACAATATTGGAAATATGAATGTGGTTAATTCGTTAATATTATTTTTTGTTATATATGCAAACAATACTATTAAAACATCAAATATTGTATAAACATCATT
>JAZUIZ010000033.1:0-23741 GCA_045642525.1 Erysipelotrichaceae bacterium | reverse complement strand
TATGTAAAAAACTTGGCATTCATATGCTCCAAAATAAAGCATTAATAATTAGAAAACATAATGGTTTTGATTTATTTGATTTATCAAAACTAGAATCATTGACGCAAAAACGAATATCGAAAATAAGAAAACAATTTTATGACATGGAATATGCAATTTTTGGCACATGTGGTTTCTCATATCTAAATAAAGAATTCAACTATAAGAATTCTTTATGGGGGATTAATGCTAAAGAAGAAAAGCACGAATTCGTTAAAGCAAATAATGCATATAACAATTTAAAACTACTATTTGATGATAAGAAGGTTATTGTTGCGTCACATACCCCAATTACTGACTGGATTAATCAAAACGTAAACAGCAACTGGATATATATTACCGGTCATACTCATAGAAATATGGTGATTGTTAACGATACTATGCAAATATATGCTGATAATCAAATTGGTTATTTTAATAATGAAATCGGTTTAAAAAGCGTTACATTTGATATGCCTGCTGTAGATATCTTTTACGATTATGTTGATGGACTATATGAAATAAGTAAAGATGAGTATATTAGATTTAATCAATATCAAGGAATATCTACTAGTTTTAATAAAAAATGTAAAAAAATCATTATGATTAAGTCTAATGGTTATTATTGTTTCTTAGTAAAAACTCCCATTAATAAAAATTCAAAAGAAAAGTTATATTTATTGGATGGCGGTAAATTAAAAAGCACGAAAAATATCGCAATAAATGAAGATGAGACAATTGAGAAAATTAAGAATAATGTTTTTGAATATACTAATGCAATAAATAAGATTACTTTGAAATACGATGGATATCAAAAACAAGTTGCTAGTTTCATTAGATCAATAGGTGGATATGGAAAAATCCATGGATGTATTATTGATGTTGATGAACCAAATGGTATGTTTGGTGTTTCGTACAATCATATATATGTAAATCCAAATGATGGAAAGTTGACATGTTATTATGCCTATACAACTTCTGAAAGATTCATCTATAAAGATCTTCCAACTATGCTAAAAGAAAACATGCCAAATATGTTTCTAAATTATAAAGATTATCTTAAAAACAACAAAACCCTTCCTACAATATTTAATGAAAACAATATTGAAGCAAAAGATTTTACGTACGATGAAGGAACGTATATTTATAACCAATCACGAATAATGAAAAAACTTCAATATATTACTGAAAACAAAGTAATTAGAATTTGGGATAATAGTATAGTTGAACTATTTAAGCAAAGCAATTGCTTGCCTGACGTTTCAAAAATGATAGATTCAAAAATCAAATAGCAATATAAGAGATATAAGTGTTTTATATTTTGCAAATGTCACTTGTCGCAAAATATAATACAACTTTTATATATTTATTAATTTTTTTAATTCTATCCCAATTGAGCGGCATTTTGTTGACATGAACATTAAGAAACTCATAAATAAGATCCTTATAGTTTTTTTTAACGCACAAAGAATTCCACTTATGCTTTTTATGTAGCATTTACTATAAAATATCTGCATAACTTCTCATATTTCTAGATGGCCTTTATATTGTTTATAATATTAGTGAATGAGCCAAAGTCCTCGATGTTTATATGACGGTAGTATAAAAGAATTTATTCATTGTGAAAATGATCATATTTTTGGCATCTTAAATAAAAAAGCACATGGTGTTTTGTTAACCACTTCTAGAGAAGCCTGGGAAGAAGAGATCTCCATATTAAAGAATGTTCTTGCTTCTTTTGAAGATAAAAATGGAAAGATTATATTCGAATATGATATTCCTAGATTAGGTAAAAGAATTGATGTTGTTTTATTGCTTGAGGGAATTGTATTTTGTTTAGAGTTTAAAGTTGGTGAATCACAAATATTGGAAATGGATATTGATCAAGTATTAGATTATGCTCTTGATTTAAAAAATTTTCATAAATATAGTGAGGATAGAATAATAGTTCCAATATTGATTGCGACAAAATATAAGAACTCTTCATCAACTATTCAAATGTCTATATATGACGATAAGATAATTAATCCATTAGTAACTGGTGAAAATAGTATTGCTAGTTTAATTAAACAAATATTAAATAAATATCCTAATGAATCACCAATTAATGAAAATTGGGTAATAAGTCCATATGCTCCAACTCCTACAATAATAGAAGCTGCAAGGTCTTTATATGAACATCATTCTGTAGATAATATTACAAGGCATGAAGCTGATGAAGTATCAACTGATAGAACAATCAATTATATTTTAGATGTAATTAAAAATAGTAAACAAAATAAAGAAAAGAGTATTTGTTTTGTTACTGGTGTTCCAGGAGCAGGAAAGACATTGGTTGGTTTAGATGTTGCTATTAAGCAAACTTATCAAGATAATAATGAGCCTGTAAAAGATGAAGGAGCAGTATATCTTTCAGGAAATGGACCATTAGTAGCTGTATTAACTGAAGCGTTAACTAGAGATAATGTTGCAAAGGCAAAAGAGAGAAATGAGAAGAAGAAATTATCCGACGCTCAGCGTGAAGTTAAGAAATCAATACAAATGATTCATAATTATCGCGATACCATGTTAGCTAAAATAAAGAATCCAGTTGAAAATGGAATTCTTGAAATTGATCCTACTAAAGCAGTAGAAAATGATGAATCAGGATTTGGCGAAGTAGAACATGTAGCTATATTTGATGAAGCACAACGTTCATGGACACATCCTAGATTAGCCGCCTATCTTAAAAGAGGCGGAACTTACGGTAATAAATTAAAAGTTCCAAATTTTCCAATGTCAGAAGCTGCTTTCTTAATATGGTCCCTTGATCAAAGAAAAGACTGGGCGACAATAGTTTGTTTAGTAGGTGGAGGACAGGAAATAAATACTGGAGAAGCTGGTATATCTGAATGGATAAAAGCAATCAATGAACAATTCAAACATTGGAAAGTATATATTTCTCCAAAACTAACCGATAAAGAATATGCTGAAGGAAAAGTTAATGAATTATTAAAAAATAATAACAAAGTAATATACTCTGATGATTTGCACTTAAGTGTTTCTTTAAGATCATTTAGAGCTGAAAAATTATCATCATTTGTTCATTCTTTATTGTCGTTTGATGAAAATGCAAAAGATTTATATAAAGAAATCAAAGATAAATACCCAATATATTTAACAAGAGATATAAACAAAGCAAAAGCTTGGCTACATAGCAAAGTAAGAGGATCGGAAAGAACAGGTGTATTGATCACAAAAGAATCAGCAAGATTTAAACCTCTATCAATGCATGTTCTTCCTTCGGGTACAGAAGATGCAGTACATTGGTTCTTAGAAGATAAAACAGATACTAGATCATCAAATTATTTAGAAGATGCTGCAACAGAAATACAAGTACAAGGATTAGAATTAGATTATTCTTGTGTTCTTTGGGATGCAGATATGCGATATGAAAATGGCGAATGGCATTATTATAGATTTAATGGCCAAACAAAATGGAACGAATTAAAGCCAGACACAGAATCAAAACAAGACACAATTAAATACATGCTTAATGCTTATAGAGTTTTATTGACTCGTGCAAGAATAGGCATGGTTATATGTGTCCCATATGGAAATTCAAACAAAACATCAACAGGATATTGGGAAGATAGTACACGTCTGCCTGAATACTATGATGGAACCTATGAATATTTAAAGAGTTTAGGAATAGAAGAAATATAGTCAATAAAAAACATTTAAATATTATATGCAAGAAATCACTAATTATAATCCCAATAATTTGTAAAATAAGAAGAATACAATATTTATCTTTCTTTATAAAAACTTATAATTAAATAAATTGATACAAAAAATAATCCAGACCATGTCTCAAACGGGATGTTGTATAATATTAACAATATACGCATATAATGCAACATCATTGAATTTGCTAATACTATATTCGCTTTAAAAACATTGTCTATATTAAGGGAGGATATTATTATGGGACTTAAAGATTTATTAAATGAAGGCAAAAACATAGCTATGGATGCGGCTAAAAAAGCATATGAGGATGCTAAGCCAAAAGTTAAGGAATTTGCTGAAGATACGGCAAGTAAATTAGCCAATGATGCTGTTAAATTTGTTGAAGATAAAGCAACAGATTTAATAAATAATGCTGTTCCAAAAGCAAAAGATTTAGCCAATGATGCATATGAATTTACAAAGGACAAAGCTATACCTAAGGCAAAAGAAATGGCATCAGAAACAAAAACATTTGTAGCTGATAAAGCTGTGCCTACGGTCAAGAAAACAGCTACAACAGTAAAAGAAAAAGGCACAGAAGTAGTTACAGTAGTAGGTGATAAAGCTCTAAAACAATTTGACAAGAATGGAGATGGCACATTTGATTTCAAAGATGTACTTTATATGGCTTTAGAAATACCAGGTGTTAAAATTGATAGAGCTGATTTTTTACAAAAGTCATTCGCAAAAGTATGTAAGCAAGAAACAATTGACAACGCAATAGCCAGTACACCAGCAAAAGCTGGAATTAAACTTGATACTGTTAATAAAATTGCTGATGAAGTAATTGAATATGAAAGAAATTGTGTAACTGCAGCTTCGGCTGGATTAGGTGCAATTCCTGGCGGAGTTGGTGTTGCTATTACAACAAGTGTTGCAGATATTACCCAATACTATGGATTTATGATTAGAGTTGCACAAAAATTAATGTACTTATATGGATTCCCACAAGTTGATTTCCAAAAAGACGATCAACCAGTAGATGATGGAACGATGAATATATTAATGCTTTGTCTAGGAGCGATGAATGGCATAAAAGAGGCTGTTGCTGCTATCAAAGGCTTAGCAAAAGGACTAGCTAATGGCGTTTCGAAGACTCTATTAAAAACCGCTTTAACAAAAGGCACTATATATCCAATTATTAAAAAAGTTTGGAACTTTATGGGTGGACATATGACAAAAGATTTATTAGCTGGTGGAGTTTCAAAAAGTATTATGATTGTTGGTGGCGTATTATCAGGTGGTGTAACATTCTTCTCATTCCAAAAATGTTGTGATAATTTCAAAAATACAGTTAATGATACAATGTTAAGCAATCCAGATGCTCATATTGATGATGCTGACATAATTGATCTTGAAGTAAACGATTAGATGTTTAAAGAGGCGATAATTAAGTCTCTTTATTTTTTTCGACTCTATATATGGCTACTATAAATCTTATAGTATTTTAATGGTATTATTCGCACAAAAAAGCGTCTACTAATATGATAAACTAAAGGTGACAGATAACCGTCAAGAAGGAGAAAATATGAAAAAGTTATTGAGTTTATTATTAGCTCTGCTTATGGTTTTCTCTTTGGTTGGTTGCTCAACAGAACCTACTGGAAAAGTGGCAACAGTTACTAAAGAAGAAAACAAGACTGCTGGTAAGTATGCTGGCAAGACAATCATTTTACATACAAATGATATGCATGGTGGCTTCCTTGATGCTACAGACAACGATGGTGGTCTAGAAGGCTATGCTGCTGTTGCGGGTGCTAAAAAGCATTTTGAAGATTGGGGCGCAACTGTCATCTTAGTAGATGATGGTGACTATTCACAAGGTAGTATTTATGTATCTTTAAACAAAGGTGCTGCTGCTACTGATTTAATGGACAAAGCAGGTTACGATATCGTTGGTTTAGGCAACCACGAATTCGATTATGGTGTTGAATCATTAAAATCAATTTTTGAAGGTAAGAATTTCAAAGTATTATGTTCAAATGTATTTGATGGTGACAAGACTTTATTTGATTCAGAAGAAATCGTTAAAGTTGGAAACCTTAAGATTGGTTTCTTTGGTTTAGAAACACCTGAAACACAAACAAAAGTTAATCCTAACTATGTTCAAGGTTTAACATTTACTGAAGGTAAAGATTTATACGATGTAGCACAAAAAGAAGCTGATTTATTAAAATCAGAAGCTGATTTAGTAATATGTTTAGCTCACTTAGGTGTTGATGATGAATCTGCAGGTCAAAGATCTACAGATGTATATGCTAATACAACTGGAATTGATTTCATTATTGATGGTCACTCACACACGATGATGGAAGCTGGTGAAAAGGGTGAACCTATTCAATCAACAGGTACTAAGGGACAATATGTTGGTGTTATCGTTATTGACAACGCTACAAAGAAAATTGAAAGAAATTTCTTATACGGTTTAATCAATGTTGATGCTGATGTAGCTGTATTAGATGCTGCTCAAGCTTATATGAAAGACATCGATGAAAAATATGGTGCAGTATTTGCTAGCACTGAGGTTGAATTAGTTGGTGAAAAGCAATACGTTAGAGCTGAAGAAACTAACTTAGGCGACTTAATTGCTGATGCAATGATTTGGGAAACATTAAAAGCTGGTTCTATTGAAGTTCCAGATGAAAACATAGTTGCTATCACAAATGGTGGTGGTATTAGAGCTACTATTAAAGAAGCTGGTATAACTATGAAAGACATAAACACTGTATTACCATTTGGCAACACACTTGCAGTTGATTATTGCACAGGCGCTGAATTATTAGAATCTCTAGAAGCTTCTACATATGCAGTTCCTGGAACATTAGGTGGATTCCCTCAAGTTGCTGGTATTGAATTTACTGTTGATACATCAGTTGCATATGATGCTGGTGAAGAATATCCAGATTCAACTTATTGCAAACCAAATTCTATTAAGAGAGTATCTATTCAATCTATTAATGGAAAAGAATTTGATGAAAATGCTACATATGCAGTTGTAACTAACAACTTCTGTGCGGCTGGTGGTGATACTTACTATGCATTTAAGAAAGCTTATGATGCAGGTAGAGGATTCGATACAGGTATGGTTCTAGATGAAGTAGTTATTGACTATATCACTAACAAACTTGGTGGCAAGATTACTGCTGATCAATACGGTAAGCCTCAAGGAAGAATTACTATTAAATAATTAAAGTAATCAAATTTAAATGATTATTTGATATATACCTTGTCAAGTAGACACGGTAAATAATTAATCTTAAGTTAACCATAGTTGATAAGACTATGGTTTTCTTTTTTCGCGTGAGATACATCTCCTAATATGGAGGTGTGTCATATGATATTAGGAGTTACAGTTTTTATTCTATTTATAAGGTCTTTTTGTAAGGTCTACAAAAAGAGCGTAGCTCATAATGTGAATTTAATAGGGAACTATTTATATGAAATTATAAGAGCTGCAAATCGATAGGAGGCATTTTAAATGCCTTCTTTTTATTCGCGTGAAAAACAAGCGCTTGTTTGAAAGGAAGACAAAATAAATGAAATTAAAAGAGTATTTAAACAAATATGTCAAAATCATCACTAATGAAGGTTATGAATATTCTGGGTATGTAAGGGAATATATATGCCCTAAAAACAGCGAAACAGGTTTAGAAAGTATTTGCATAGATCAACCTTCAATCGAATTTAATAAGAATGATATTAAATTGATTGAGAGTTTACAACAAGAAAAAAATCTTGTAAGTATTGAAGATATTTGTGAACAGCTTGAAGAACCTGAAGAAGTTGTTGAGTATGAACTTGAAAACATTGATGCTAAAGAATTTATAGCATACAAGAGAGGTGATGCATTTAGAGTTGCTGCAAATCTAAATAAAATGGATTTCTTCGATTGGATATGTGACAATTGCGATTCTTACTTGAATAATCAGACAAACTTTCCAAAAGAAGGTGGCGAGTGTAAATGTGAGCGATGTGGTTATATCAATCTAATATGCAAAGAAAACATAACAAATTAAGAAAGGAAAAAATTATGGGTAAATTAAGAGTTAAAGGTACTGCATTAAAATATGTTGATGCAGATAAAGTAGATTATACGATTGAATTTGTTATTAAAAGAAAACAACAAAACGATGCAATAGAAATACTGACAAAACAAGTAGATCTGTTCTTAAGCAAATTAAAGGAAATAGGAATTGAACCAAAAGATATAAGTTTAACAAAAGATAGTATTTCAAATAGTGATTGGGCCAACAAAGATAGTGGTATTCAAGCAACTAGAACTCTAACTATAACAACGCCATTTGATGCTAGAATCAATAACTACATATTGAAACTAATTAAGGATAATTGTCTTGATGCAAGAATTAGTGTTGATTATTCATTGTATAACTACTCAAAGATAGCTAAAGAATTGTTAAGTGAAGCAACAAATAATGCCAAAATGAAAGCAGATGCAATTGCTTCATCTCAAGGAATGAAAGTTGTGGGCATAGAAACATTAGCTGATGATAATTATTCCGACAAATATCATGATCGTGATGATGAAAGAGCTGATATTTTAGGATTTGGTGGTTTTGTTGGTGATGTATTATTGGATGATGATAGCTTAAGTGCTAATTTAAGCTCAAAAAGAATACTTGTATCTGAGAGAGTTAATGTAGAATTTCAAATTGAAAAGTTATAGCCAGCTATTTACTGGCTATAACTTTTATAAGACATTTTTGGTACATAACATTTGTTAGTATTTACTTATAAAGAAAGGCAGATAAATACTATGAATGATAACACTGAATTTCTATTAAAACTGTTACATGAATATCAAAAAGACAAATTAGAAGATAAATATAATTTAATTCTTAGAACTTTAAAGAAAAGCGAAGTATATGTAAACAAAATGGATTTTTTAATAACTATTGAATCGGATGGAAAACATCATTTCCCAATATATCTTTCATTAAGTGATGAAGGTAAGAAAAGCAAGTTTTTTGACAAGATTGAAGTTGAATCTTTATTAGGAATATTAGAAAGAGAAAATAAAGAATCAGATTATAAAATAGATGATTTATGGCTAGAACGTAAAACTAAAGACAATTTAGTAATAAAACTTGAAGAAATAATAAATATCTAATTGATGGAGAAATATGACAACATTTAAAAACATTATAGGTTATGAAAAAAGAATAATTATTGATAAAGCAATTAAACTTGTTTCTGAATCAATGTAACACAAGTTATCTTATGGTTTTAATCATGGATATTATGTGTCTGGATATGATTGCTGATAAAGTTTAAAAGACAATACAAGAAAATAAACAATATTATGATTAATTAAAATATTGACGAAAGGAGGTAATAACATGAGTAGTAGTTCAATTAAGAGTCAAATGGACAGTATCAATAGAGATATTCAAATTATTCAAAGAGATTATGATAGAGAATATCGTAATTTTGAAGATTATCAAAAAAGAATGAATGATTCTCAAAGAAAATTAAGTGATTATCAAAGGAAAATTGATGACAAGAAAAAACGTTTAGATCAATATCAAAAAGATTATGAACGCGAACTTGCACGTGAACAAAAGAGATAATCACAAGGCACTATAAAGTGCCTTTTTATCAAATAACCAGTTAGGAAGGAATATATGAAATTATTGGATAGTCTTAATGAAACACAAATAGAAGCTGTAAAACAAACAGAAGGATATGTAAGAGTTATTGCTGGTGCTGGTAGTGGCAAAACAAGACTTTTAACGAGTAGATATGTATATCTAGTCAAAGCACTCGGCATAGATTCTTCTAATATTCTTTGCGTTACTTTTACAAATAAAGCAGCTAACGAAATGAAGAAAAGAATTAAAAACATGATAGGTGAAACATGTAATCCTAGTTATATATGTACTTATCATGGTTTATGTGTAAAGATTATCAAAGAAAATCCAGAAAAATTATTTCTTCCTAATACTTTTCAAATAATAGATACATATCAACAAAAAACAATACTAAGTGAAATTTATCAAAAATATGAATTAAAACTAGATTATGCTAGTTTTGAAAGAACACTTAAAAATATCGTTGAATATAAAAATTCTAACGATTATATTTCATACTTTATTGAACCTAAATGTAAATCTTTTAATAATAATATTGAATCATTAGATGAAAGAATAATAGAAGAATACTTATTGAAACAAAAGAATACATATTCTTTAGATTTTGAAGACTTGATAAATTTCGCAATATATTTATTAAAAAACGATAACGACATACGCGATAAATGGCAAAAACGACTAAATTATATACAAGTTGACGAGTTTCAAGATTCATCTAAGAAAGAACTAGAACTAATAGATTTATTATCAAACTATTTTAAGAATGTTTTAATAGTAGGCGATCCAGATCAAAATATATATGAGTGGAGAGGTTCAGATGTTTCATTACTTGTTGATTATGATAAAACTCATGAAAATACAAAAACGATATTTTTAAATCAAAATTATAGATCAACAACAAAAATACTAAATTGTGCAAATAATCTAATAGAAAAGAATGAATATCGTCTAAAGAAAGACTTGTTCACAAAAAATGGAGAAGGTTTAAATGTAGATTATTATCATTCGTCTTGTGATAATGATGAAACTAGTAAGATTGTTGAAGAGATTAAATGCGCTATCAGAAATAATCATGGTTATGATGATATTGCAATACTCTATAGAACAAATTTTTTATCACGTGTTATAGAAAAGAAACTTGTTGAAGAAAATATACCATATGAAATTTATGGTGGTGTTAAGTTTTATCAAAGAATGGAAATACAAGATATTTTAGCTTATTTAAAAGTTATTGCATATAATGATGATCAATCATTAAAAAGAATAATTAATACACCTAGAAGAAAATTTGGCAGAACGAAATTAAATACTTTAATGGAACTAAACGAAAATAGTCAAAATTCAGGTATTAATGAAACTTTGTTTGAAACATTAAAGAAAAATATAGATAATAGGATATTTACTGGTAGCGGTGCTAAAGACTTTATTTGTTTTATAGATAATGTTAAAACTCAACTAAGCACATCAAGAATAGCTGATATTGTTGAGTTGGTTTGTAATAATTCAGGATATGAAGAATATATTAGATCGTTAGGTGACAATGAAAGACTTGAAAATTTAGCGGAGTTTAAAAGAATTGCTGATGAATTTGAAAGAAATTTTGGAGAAGATTTAACATTAAACGAATTTTTGCAACAAATATCTTTACAAACTTCAGAAGATGAAAATCAAAGCAAAGACAAAGTTAAGTTAATGACAATTCATACAGCTAAGGGATTAGAGTTTCCTATAGTATTCTTGGTTGGACTATCAGAAGGTATATTCCCGTCTTCTAGAACGATTGAAGAAAGAAAGAAGCTTGGTCTAGAAGAAGAAAGAAGACTTTGTTATGTGGCTATAACAAGGGCTATGAAGAAACTATATTTAATGGAGTCTGAGGGAGTATCTAATAATAATTTAGAAAAATTTCCATCTAGGTTTTTGAATGAAATTGGTAGTAATAACTATATAACACACGGAAATATACCTAGACATGTAAAAGATGGTGCATCTCTATACCGAAGAAAACTAGATGACAAAATTAAAGATGGTAGTAGTTTTGAAACTGGTAAAGTAATTAATCATCATGTATTTGGCGATGGAACTATTATTGATGTTGATTATTCAAAAAGGAGTTATTTAATTCAATTTGGTGATAATAATATAGTCCGCAATATTTCATTCGACTATTTTGAAAATTGTGATGATGATATAGAAATACCTAATCAAGAAGAAAAACATATCGATGATTTTGATGAAGATAGTTTCGATGATTACAATATTGAGAACATTGATAATAACAATGAAGATAATGATTGTATAGAAGTAAAAACATATGATGAAGATGGTTTATATTTAAGCACACATTATATTCGCAAAAAAGAATTAGAAAATTTTGAACCGTATGACGATTATGGGCCATTAAATAGGAATGATGATAACAACATAATTGAAGAAATAAAAAAACCTAAGCTTTTTAACTTATGGGGAAAAGAAGATGTTCCTCATAGTGGTTGGGTATGTGTTGATATACAAGATTTAGGAATGCCAAGCATTAAATGTGAGATGTGTGGAAAAAATATAATAAGATATGTTCATTATATGGAACATAAAGATTATCCAAATATATTAAAAGTAGGCTGTGTTTGTGCAGGGAAAATGGAAGGTGATATTGAAGCTGCAAAATATCGTGAAAGACGGCTTAAATCGAATGATTATTATATTGTAGATAACAGGCAATGGAAAAAATCGATAAAAGGCAATGATTATATGAAATATGATGAACATATAGTGGTTATATATCAAACAAAGGATAATAAGTGGAGATATTCAATTGATGGTGTTTTTTCAAAGGAAGGATATACAAAAAAGAAAGAAGCAAAGCAAGCTTCTGTTGATATTCTTAAAAGAATGAACCAGCTTTCTATAATTAATAAACCAAAATAATATATAATTTTAATAAGAGATTATAGTATATGAATGATATAGAATCAAAGAAATTAGCCCCTTTATTAATATTAGAAATCTTAAAGAAGAATAGTGATTTTAATCATCCTATGAAACAAGATGAAATAATTAGTTATTTAGATAGAGAATATGGTGTTTCTATGGAAAGAAAAGCTGTAGGAAGAAATATTCAATTATTAATAGATGCTGGTTATGAAATAGAAACATCAAAAAAGGGCACATATTTTGATGGACAACTATTAGATGATTCTGAAATACATTTAGTAATAGATTCTATACTTGCAAGCAAACATATATCAGAAGCTCAATCAAAGAGTTTAATAAATAGAATTGCTTCATTATCAAATAAATATTTTAAAAAACATATCAAGAATATTTATTCATTAGAACAAAGAGATAAAACTGAGAGCAGTAATTTATTCTTAAATATTGAAATAATAGATGAAGCAATATCTAAAGATAAACAAATAAAATATGATTACAATAAGTATAAAATAGATAAAAAGCTACATAAAACATCAACACAAGTTATTAGTCCATATCAATTATTACTTCATAACCAAAGGTATTATTTAATGGGATATTCTGATTATTGGAAACATATTGTTTATCATAGATTAGATAGAATAACAAACATGGATATTATTGATGAGCCATTAAAAAATATAAGAACAATTAAAGGATACGAAAATGGTATTGATTATAAGAAACTATCAACTCAAATGCCATATTTCAATTCAACGGAAGAGCCAGTTAAAATATCATTCTATGCAGATGAAGGAATAATAGATCAAGTAATAGATTGGTTTGGAAAAGATATAGATATCAAAGAAGAAAAAGGAAAGATCAAAGTAACAATTAAAGCACTACCAACACCAACTAAATATTGGATGTTGCAGTATGGAGAACACGTGAAATTATTACAGCCAAAAAAACTATAATAATCTGATTAATTAAAAAATAGAAAGGCAATAGCAATGGAAAAGATTAAAAATATATTTGATTATGCAACAAAAGAATTATCACAAGATGCTTTTTTGAGATGGCTACTTGAAAACTATAATTGCAAAAACAAAAAAATAAGAGAAGCATGTTATGCTCTTTTGGATTTATTTGGAATTAAGTGTGAAGATGATGAAATAATCAGCATACAAACATGGGCTCAATGGGTGAGAATAGATGTTTTAGCTGAGATAAAAACATTAGATGGTAAAAATATTGTTTTAGCTATCGAAGATAAAACAAATTCTAGCGAACATGATCAATTAGAGGATTATTCGAAAGATATTGATAAATACTATAAGAAATCAAAAGAGCAAAAGAATAAACATTGGATAATAAAAAAAGTATTTTACAAAACCGCACTAGAAAATAAAAACGATATTGCAGCGTGTAAAAAGAATGGATGGGATACTTTCTTTATTGATGAAATATTTAAAGTATTTAATGATGAAAAATTTGATAATACTAATTCTGAATTGTTAGATTTTTATGTTAAACATATAAGAAAACTACATAAGGATTTAACGGAAATTTCAAAAGATAGTATGGAAAATTGGAATTACAATAATTTTTATACTTACTTAGATAAAACGTTTGTAAAGAATAATACGAATAGGAAAGATAAAATCGAATATGTAATGTGGGGATGGAGAAATATATACCCATCTATGGCTTTAATAAAAATGTTTGATAATCACACAAGATTATCATTAGAGGTTGTTACGAGATGTAAAGATGAAAAGAATGCCTATATAAAAATATCAACAAGAAAGATTAACAAAGGAAATAAGAACAAACCAGAAGAAGAACTAAATCATTCATTAAAAATAGTATTAAAGAATTATATTAATGATAACTTGTATTTTGATTCCGATAGTAATGAGCCTTTAATAAGCATGGCTAATTCTAAGAATCAAATAGCTAAAAGTAATGAATTATTGGATAACAAACTTTCTTATTCACTTAGTAAGGAAGAGTTCAGCAATACTTTAAATGATATTTTTCATTGGTTTATTAAGATAACTAATAAGGAATTATCTGAAATTGTTAAGGAATATGGTGCTAAAGAGTACAAAGAACCAAAGAATTTTAAATATTTAATTATCAAAGTTAGAGATGATTATGTTAAGGAAAAAGAGAATCAATCTATTAAAGATCCTAGATACGAAGTAACAAGAAGTTGTTGGAAAATTACAAAAAATAGAATGAATACAAACGAATTCCCTTATGTATTTTCAGTATCTAATGGTATTGTTCGAGAGATATATGAAGTTAAAGAATGGACCCAATCAAATAAATATAAGGATAGATATGAATTTGAAGGGAAAATTGCTCATGATAATAAGGGGAAAGGTTTTATTAAAAACGATTATCTAAATAAGCGTATTCCTAGCTACTATACGAAAAAAGGAATGGCTAATCCAGTTTTATCTTCTAAAAATTAATGATTCTTTTTATTAAATTCATATTAGAATCATAATTATTGACATAGCCAGTTTTAATAGATCCCAATTTATTTGCAAGTTTTTTTACTTGCTATGTTTTTAGAAGAAAAACAAATGAATATCTATTTTATGTTCATTGGCGAAGTAACATATGTATATATCTAAATTTTGATTATGTATTACTAATTACTAATATTAAAGGACATATGTAATTTACTTAAATATATGATAATATCTTATTGTAATTTAAATGCTTATTTATTGATATAAGTATTGAAATAACTTATTTGATAAATAGTATATGAGGAGATATTTTTTATGAAAAAAAATAAACAATTAAATAATAAAGATTTAAATGGTGTTTCGGGTGGAAACAATCTAGAAAAATATCTTAAATCATTAGCAGGAAAAGACAAAAATAAATTATTAGTAGATTATGGAACTGGCGTGAAACTAGATCTTGATAATACTATTGATTACGAAAAATCAGACAATCTTATCATTTTAAAACGTGAAAAAGATAAACAAGAAGAATAATCTGAACTGAGCGCATGGATAAACGTAGAATCATATCTGTTTATTGATATAATTATTCTATAGTTAGGACATCGAATGATTATATATAGAAAGTCTGTTAAAGAATTTATTGAAGAATGTTTCATAGATAATGGAGAGATTATTTCTAATATTATTTCAAATGAAATGAGAAATAATGGCATTTTTAGTTTTAGCGATTCTCAAATAAATGCTTGGAAAAATTCTTTACCTGCTGTTGCTAAAGTTTTTAAGAATAGCAATATAGATGATGATGTGGATGTTGCTATTGAATATAAAATTAATCAATCAAGAAATAGAATCGATGTCTTGATTTATGGCAACGATATCTATAATAAAAGCAATGTTGTTGTAATTGAACTTAAACAATGGTCACAATGTTCTTCTACTAGAAAAGAGAATTACATTCATGCTTTTGGTGGCGGGGGAGAAGACGATTACTGGCATCCTTCCTATCAAGCATATAATTACAAAAATTTATTATCTAATTTTAATGAATATATTCAAAATAATGATGTTATATTATCTGCTTGTGCCTATTTGCACAATATGCAAAATGAAAATGAAGTAATAATTCGTGATACTAATTTATATCCACTTATAAATGATTCTCCAGTGTTTTTAAAAGATGATGAACAAAAACTTGCTTCATTTATAAGTAAATATGTCAAACACAAAAACACTAATATTTTATACGAAATAGAAAAAAGTCATATCGTTCCTTCAAAGCATCTTTCTGATATGTTGTCAGAAGCTTTGCATGGCAACGAATTTTTTTCTTACGATGATTATCAAGCTAATAGTGTGTCTGAAATAGTAAAAACTGTTAAAGATGCCTTACATTATAATGAGAAAAAAGTAATAATCATTAGAGGCGGAGCTGGTACTGGTAAATCTATAGTGGCTATAAATGCTCTAGGAAAATTAATTAGCCCTAAAAAAGGAGAAAAGAAATGCAATGCAGCATATGTAATGGTTAATGCTGCGCCAAGATTTTTGTATGCTAATGAATTAGTAAACAATGATTATAAGAAGACTGTTATAAAGAATTTGTTCAAGTATCCTACAGCTTTTAAGAATTGTGCTCAAAATGATTATGATTGTATTATTGTTGATGAGGCTCATAGAATATTCGATTATAAGACGGGCGTTGGCTTGAAAAAAGGCACACATATGTTAAAACAATTACTTAATGCTTCTAGGGTGAGTGTTTTCTTAATAGATGAAGATCAAGCAGTAACCAAAGACGATTATGCTTCAATAGATATTATTAAAGAAGTTGCTGAAGATTGTGGCATTCGTGTTATTGAGGGTGATGATTTAACTTTGACAACTCAATTTAGAGTAGTAGGCGGCGATAATTATATATCATTTGTTAAATATTTTTTGGGTTATGATGTTCCTAAAACCAAATATAAGAAAAATTTAAATTATGAGTTTGAAGTGTTTGATAAAGCAAATGATATGATGCAAAAGATCATTGAGAAGGACGCATGTTTTTTGAATGTAGACTTAACTACAGGCAATGCTAAAAGTGGCAAGTGTAGAATTGTTTCAGGTTATTGTTATAATTGGTTTACTTCGGATAAAAACGGTTCTAAAGGAGAAGATAGAACTAGTCCTTATTATGATATTAAATTAGACAATGGCGAATTCAAAGCTAAATGGAACTTAAGATGTAATAGTTTAGGAAACGAATATTCTTGGCTTAATGATCCTGATTCTACAGAAGAAATAGGATGTATTTACACATGCCAAGGATTAGATCTTAATTATTGCGGAGTAATAATTGGTAAAGAATTAAAATACCGCGATGGCAAGATTGTGTATGACAAAAATGAACATGCCACTACCGACATTGCTAGCGGAATAAGAAATTTAGATGATGATAGGGCTAAGAGATTAATCAGGAATACATATAATGTTTTATTAACAAGAGGAATGTTAGGAACATATGTGTATTGTGAAGATAAGGAATTAAGAGATTATTTAAAAACATTAATTATAGAAGAATAGTTCTATGAACCACCAATAAGCTAGTAGTATCTATGCCGTATTTTCTAACAACTCTAACATGGGTTTTAATGTTGCTACTAATATGATTTATCATATTTAAACGCGAATAAATCCTTATTGTGTTGTAGAACATTTAATGTATTTATTTTAAATAAAAAACGTAAAGAATAATATATAACACTTAATGAAATTTAATATTCAAAATATACCATAGATAATTATATATATGGTATAAATTGCAAAATAAAAGAAATAGATATAAACTATTATCGAGGATGAGATATGCCAAAAAAACTAGAATATAAACTTGATAATAGCAAAAAAGTGTATACAAGAACTGAACTAAAAGAACTTGGGTATGAAAGATATGCTATAGATCAAATGGTTCAAAAAGGAATACTTAATAAAGTAACTGGAAGTGTTTTTGAAAATCATTATTATGATGGTTATGAATCAGATTTTTACTTTATACCTGCATTGATATCGGGGGGTGTTGTGTGTATGCTTTCGGCAGCTGTATATTATGGTCTATCTAATAATTGGTCTCATGAAATTGATGTTGCTGTAAAAAGAGATAAAAAGATTGCGACTCTTCCAAAATATCAGTCAATAAATATTTATCATTTTGGTAAAGATAGATATGAACTAGGTATTATGAATGTTAATGATAATGGTAATACTTTTAAAATTTATGATATCGAAAAGACAGTAGTTGATATTGTTTATTTTAGAAATCAAGTTGGAATAGAAGAAACAAAAGAAATACTTACAAATTACCTAAGTAGAAAAGATCGAGATATAAACAAACTATATATGTATGCGAAAAAATTGAATTGTCTAAAGACACTAAGGACATATATGGAGGTACTGGTTTAATGAATGTAGCATCAATTAAAGATAGATTGAAAAATATAACAGATAAAACTGAAAAAGAATTTCAAGATTTGCTTATTATCTTATAAACCTTATTATCTATGTATAAAATAAACTTAAAACGAAAAAATGGATTCTCAATTATCATAAATGGAATATTTATAATTTTGGTAGTTATTTGTATTTCATTGGAATTATATATTATTAGTCTTAACAGAGTTGTTCAACAATTGGAAAACAATAATAATGAATTATTAAAAATAGCTGATGAATTAAATAATAATAGTGATTTATTATCAAGTAAGATTGAAATCGCTGTAGAAAAAAATAATAAATTTATTATTTTTCAAAAAGATCTAAACAAGATTAGTGAAGAAGTATCATTCATTGAGAATGACTATGTTTCCAAGAAAGAGATTCAAGATACAAATACATATTTAAATGATTTATGTAATTCGATAGACGTTCAAGATTACAATGTGCAAATGAATAAAACAATTAGTCAAACTGAAAAAGCTATTTCAGATAACACTGATACAATAATTGATTTGCAAGATACAAAAGAAGATCTTGATAACAAAACTAATTTGATTGATGAAAATACGCCTGATGATAATTATTTATCTACAATTGGTCTTGTGGACGAAATTAAAAAATTATTTGATAGAATGTATCCAATTGGAAGCATATATTGTACAGTAGGGAATGATTTACCTGCTTTTGGAGAATGGACTCTATTGCCAAATGATAGGGTTTTATGGTCTGACGATGTTGGCGCTGGCAATCTATTAGATCCAACATTGCCAAATGTTAAAGGCGATGCAGGTTCAAATATTCGAGCGTATTCAACATCTGGACCATTTAGTTATAGTGGAAGTGGCGCAAGCCAAATTAGTAATGGAAAATCATTTAATCTATATAAAATGACTATGGATTTTAGTAGAGTAAATTCTATTTATCGAGATGGAGCAACAGTAAGACCACCATGCATTAAAACAAAAATATATAAGAGGACTGGATAAAGTGATATGACGAGAAGTCAAAACAGTCACGATATTAATAATAGAAATAAAGATAGTAAATATCGTATTTTTGTTTTGATTTGTTTAATCGTGATAATTATAATAATAGTTATTTGTATTTACTTTCTAACTAATTTTAAGAAGACTTTAGACAATTATGATGATAGTATATCTGACACTATTACAATTATTAATGAAAAGCAAGATGAAATCGCTAAACAATTAGATAAAGTTGATGCTGCAAATACTTCTCTAGTAAAAGATTATTATTCCATCAACACAATGGGCAATGCTATTTCTTATATTTCAGATGACCATTTATCAAGGAATGATTTTATTTCTATTAAAGACCTTTTGACCGATTATTCTCATATGAATTTGTATGATAGTTCTGAAATAATTAGTAGAATGAACAAAATAAAGAATTTAATTAATATTAATGACAACAATATTGATTCGCTATATCTTAATAAAGAAGATAAAAGTAATAAAACTAGTGAAATATCTTTAGAAACAACAAATGAAAACAATTATATTACTTGTGCTGGTTTAGAAAATGAATTAATAGAATTTTTTGATTTATTTTATCCAATAGGAAGTATTTACATTAGTGTTAATAATGAAATGCCTAAGCATGGAACTTGGCAAAAGCTTTCAACAGATAGAACTTTATGGAGTAATGAAAATGGAGATGGCTCATTATTAGATGCTACTTTGCCAAATGTAAAAGGTGACGCAGGAGCATATGGACGAGATTTTAATATAAGTGGTTTATTTAATAGGTCATTCGTTGCAACAAATATAGGAAAAAAGAATAATGGTACTTGGACAAACAGATATTTTAGTTTAGCAAGGGCAAATTCAATTTATAAAGATGGTGCTACGGTTCGTCCACCATCAATTAAAGTTAAAATGTACAAAAGAGTAAGTTAATATGAACAAATATTTCGCTAATAACAAACAAAAATTGAAAGAAATCGTAATAATTATTTTCATGATTATTATTTTTGTTTTGTTATTAAGAATATTGAATTTAAAAAATAGAATTGATTCTTTAATTATTGACAACGAATCACTATGCAATTATGTATCCAATATAGAAAGTCAAACAAATAGTCAAATAGATTCTTTGAATTTTCAAATAATAAATGAAGCAAGTAAAGTAAAAACCAAAGTAGCAGAATTGCAAAATGAAGTATCTTATATAAATAATGATTATGTTAATAAGAATTCAATAAACGATATAACACATAAAATACAAAAGCTGTACGAAACATACATTAATAATGATTATTCATTTGAGGAAGATATGGATGGTGTAAACATTAAATTAAATAATCTAAAAGAAAAAATAGATGATTTAAATGATAAGAAGGAAGACAAGATTAATAAAGTTAATGATGTTGATGAATCGTATAGTGATGAAGAGTATCCTTCTATTGCTACAATAAAAACAGAAGAAATGAAATTATTTGATGCGATATATCCTGTGGGAAGCGTTTATATTTCTTTGAATGGTGTTTTACCTAAATATGGAACATGGACAAAATTAGATTCTAATCGTGTTCTTTGGAATAGTGATGATGGTGGTGGAGATTATTTAGAACCAACACTTCCAAATGTTAGTGGCAATGCAGCAGCTATAATTCATAAAACTATGTCAGGACCATTTTATGCAAGTGGAACTAGTAGCCAAAAGACATTTGGCAGTAATTGTTACGTATATCAAATGTATTTTAATATGCATGATGCAAATCCGATATATCAGGATGGTGCAACAGTAAGACCTCCTGCAATTGCAGTTACAATGTTTAAGAGAACTGCGTAATTATTTTACTTATTCTCCAAGTCTATATAGAGTTGCCTAATTAATCAAATGTTGTGACCAAGCAAAAATAAAAGCTCTTTATTAAGGGCTCAGATTTTCAATGGCGGTGTGTAAATGTCAATATAATTTTGTAGGTTTTGCAACATTTTTATTTAATCAATTTTCTACATTATTATTTTGTCATTTACAATTAATATAAAGATGCGTTGATAATGTGTTACCAATGAAAAGATATAATCAAAAAAATCAAAATCATCTAAGTTTTTAAAAAATAAGAAAGGAGGTGAAATAAATGAATAAAAAGAAATACAAAAAAGCAATTTTGAATGTAATTAGTACTAGGAGCGTGGTATGTGTTGCCAAGAGTGGAATGGGAATGTGTAAAACAACATTCTTTGAAGAGTAGTTATTATAGGGCTGGATTAAACTCCAACCCTAGTCTAATTTATTTTAAAGAAAAGGACAATAGTGAAAGCAGTAATTGATATAACATCAAAATGTAATTTAAGATGTAAGCATTGTTATAATAACGATAAATATTTTTTAAATAATATAAATGAATTAAGTGATACAAAAATATTAGATTTAATAGTTTTTTTGTCTAAACAAAATTGTGACGAGATAAACATTTTAGGTGGAGAGCCATTATTAAGAGCAAATATTATTGATGCATTAAAACTTGCTCATAATAAAAACATACGTGTAAGTGTTACTACAAACGGTTTGTTGATAAATGAACCTAAATATGAAGAAATTTTTAAAGAGAATTTAATAGATAATCTAATATTTAGTCTTGATGGACAAAATAAAGAACAAAACGATTATATTAGAGGACTTGGCACATTTGACAAGTTGATGAACAATCTTGAAATTGTTAAGAATTTGCGTTTAAAGTACAATTCGAAAATTTTTGTTAGTATTTCTCACTGTGTGATAGAAAATTTAATCAATCTGAACTCGCATAATATAATAGACATTTGCAACAGATATAATATAGACTCTATTTCATTTTTCTCAATAGTTGAGTCAGGATCAGCTTTAAAAAATCAAAAGTTTTTGCAAAGGACTTATAGCAAAACACATTTATATATTGACAATTTAATGAAATACGCAGATGATAATTCAATAAAAGTTCTATTCTCAATAGAAGAAAGACCAATTGTAGCTGAATATTTTAATATTAAATATAAAAATATATCAATATGTCCTGAAAGACATATGAAGTGTAGCGTTCTAAATAATAACATTTATATTAAAGCCGATGGAACAATATTGCCTTGTGGTTTTGTTGAGTTTAAATCAGGATTTGATGAACAGCGAAATGGAAAATACTCCGAATTAGATGCGCCAAATATAAATAATATTAAATGTATTAATGATATATATTCATCAAAATTATATAAAGATTTTATATATAATTATAATATTTACAAAAATGAACAAAATAATAATATATGTTCAAGTTGCATACATAAAAGTAAATGCGAGCCCTGTTCTTACCAAAATAAGAATGGTGAAATTTTTGAAGAATGTATTGATATTATCCCATCGTTAAATTCAATAATAGAAGAATCTAAAAAATGGAAATTAAGTAAAATATTTAGTAATCAAGAATTAGATATAATTTTTAGTTCAAAAAGTGAATGCACGGTCGAGGAAGGATATGACAGAGTTTGTTCCAAGTATAACTTTAGACACTTTATTAATAAAATCGTTTTATTCGAAAATAAAGGCCTAATTAAAATTACTAGAAAGGGTATAGAATGAAACTAAAAGAAAATGTAGCTATTAATAGTCAAAACGAGAATAATGTAATTTTATACGACATAGAAAATGATGAAATGATTTCTTTAAATGAAGAAGCGTCGATAATTTTTAAAAATATTGAAAAAAATGACGAGCAAATTGTTATGGAAATAAATAAAAAATATGAAATATCAAATATAAAAGAAATTCTAAATGATATAGCTGATGTCAAAATGCGTCTATCGAAATATTTTTATGAATAAAAGAGTTTTGTATTTAGATATAACAAATAAATGCAATTTAAGATGCAAACACTGTTATAATTCTCGCTATTTTGATAATAAAGTTGATACTTTTAATTATGAATTATTTTTAAGAAAAATTAATAAATTTAATTTATCGAGAATACATGTTTTAGGTGGTGAGCCTTTACTTTCTCCTAATTTATTTTATGTTTTAGATTTTGCTAAAAAGAATAATGTTGTTGTTTCCATAAATACTAATGGTATGTTTTTAAATGGCGAAATATATAAAAAATTAGATTCATATAATAATATTGACCAAGTTACAATTAGTATTGATGGAGGCACAAAAGAAGACAATGATCAAATAAGAGGTTATGGAGTATTCGAAAAAATATTATCAAACATTTCTGAGTGCAATAAATTGAAATCTCATATAAAAATTAATCTAGCATGCGTCATTGATAATAAGAATATATTTAATATAAATAAAATAGCAAATCTCGGAATAGACTTTAATTGTTTAATGATATCAACTATGTTTAAAGAAGGGAATGCTAAGCAATATATTAATGATGTTAATGAAGAATTGTATTTTAAAAAAAATGTTGAATTATATGTGGCCTTAAATAAAAAAGGAATAAATTTGCAATTAGATATAAATCCAGTTG
>JAZUIZ010000032.1:0-12456 GCA_045642525.1 Erysipelotrichaceae bacterium | reverse complement strand
GTGTAATAAAATAATATGTTAAATTGGTATTTACGAATGCTACATGAAATAATAAATGTATAAAATCAGGATAGTTTGCTTCTTCGATTGTGTTAACATTTATTCTTCTTGTAGGTAAATAATACACTTCAGCTACAACTTCATTTGAATCTTTGCATGTAATATGAGGAGTGGTATTTTTTGTTACACTTTTTTTCATATTCCTATATTGATATACAAAATAGTCTTTTGCATCAATGATGTTTGAATATTTAGTGTTATTTAGTAAATACTCTTTAAATTGGTCAATTGAAGTTTTATAGACTTTTAATTCATCAGTATCAAGATATGAATCTACCTTTTGTATGTATGAATCAATATCCTTAATTTTTGGACTAAAATCAAAATCCCTAATAGAATTAGGGCTAATTGCATATGTTTGGCATACTTTAGACATTATTAACTCAGAAGGGTGATTTAAATAATTACCATCTTCATATTTGGCTATTTGAGTATGAGAAACATTTAATGTTTTAGCATAGTCTCTAAGGTTTAGACCTGTTTTTGTCCTTTTATCTTTTAAATAGGTAGATAGTTTCATTACTATAATTATAAGTTTATTGCGGAAATATTTACATATATTTTTATAACAAAATAATTTACAAAAATATTGACATTACCTTTGGACTTGTATATACTAATTATAACGTAGATATTTACAGGTATATTTACATCAAAATATTTATGCTTGCGCACAAAAGGAGGTCTCAACGATATGAGCAAAAATATGATTAACTATGTAATCTCATTACTTTATTTGTCTGAACTTTATGGTAAAAAGTTGATTTCTGAAGAAGAATATTACATGTTAAAAAGAAACTTAAATCTAAAATATGCAATTTAAAATAAGGAGGTTAAGATTATGAAAAATGAAGTTGTTATTACGAAAGGAGATAAAAGACTAAAAAATAAAGGATCTCCATTAGAGGTAGAAGGAAGAAAAAGGGCTTGTGCATATTGTAGAGTTTCAACGGATAAAGAAGATCAGCAGAACTCATTAAAGACACAGGAGGAGCATTATAGACAATATATTGATTCAAATGATGAATGGGTATTTGCTGGTATATATTCTGATGAAGGAATTTCCGGAACTCAAACAAAATATAGAGAAGGGTTCTTAAATATGATTCGCGATTGTAAAAAAGGAAAGATTGATTTGATAATTACTAAATCAATATCAAGATTTTCTAGAAATATTACTGATACAATGCAATATATTAGAGAACTTAAAAAGTTGAATATAGCTGTATATTTTGAAAACGAAAATATCAATACTTTAGATACTAAATCTGAATTTGTATTAAGCATTCTATCTTCTGTTGCACAACAAGAGGTCGAAAACATATCTAGTAATGTAAATGCTGCTCTAAAACACAAGATGTCTAATGGTAAGATGATTGGACAACACGATTGTTTAGGCTATGATTATAATCCAGAAGATAATCAAATATATATAAATTCTGAGGAAGCAAAAATCGTAAAATATATATTTAGAAGATACTTGGAGATGGCTGGAGCTCATACTATAGCACGCGAATTAACTGATAAAGGTTTTAAAACACTAAAGGGTAATTCAAAATGGAGTGAATCAACAATTAGAAGCATCATTAAAAACGAAGTGTATACAGGAACATTAGTTCAAGGCAAAACTTATACTGTTAGCACGATTGATCATTTGAGAAGTGTAAACCATGGTGAAAGTGATACGTATACATTAAATAATCATCATGAACCGATTATCTCAATGGAAGATTATAACAAAGCTCAAGAGATTCGAAAACTCCGTGCTAAGAATAGGAAAGAAAGAAAATATGATTATAAATATCCTTATTCTAAACAATATGCATTTAGTAGCATGATGATATGTGGATGTTGTAACAGTCGTTATATTAGGAGAGATGGAGATAAATGGCAATGTAGAAATTATGCCAAACAAGGAAAAGTGCTTTGCAAAGAAAGCAAGACAATTGAAGAAGGCTTAATTGAAAGTGCATTTATTGAAGCGTTCGTTGCTGTAATTATGAACAACGAGAAAGGGCAAATTTTAGATACTTTCTTAAAAGATTTTGTTACAGCTACTAAGAATGAAGGCTTTGGAAACAAACTAAAATCTATCAAAACTAAAATCAATAATTTGATTATCTATGAAGATAAATTAATAAAAATGAAAATAGATGGTCAAATAGATGATGAAACTTATGATAGAAAGTATAAGGAAAACAAAAAGAAAATGGAGGAGTTAAAAGTGGAACAATCAGAATATCAACAATTAGCAAATAATGAAGATCAAATCTATGAACGTATTTCTGGTTTTAGAAATCAATTGAGTGATTTGGGCAAAATCAATAAGTTTGATAGAGCGGTTTTTGAAGCAGTTGTTGATAATGTTATTATTGGTGGTTACAATAATGATAATGAATTTGATCCATTTAAAATCACTTTCATTTTCAAAACTAGTTTAAATGGTGATGATTCAAATAAGAAAATTGAATACGTTACTAGAATTTCTAAAAAGAAGAGTAATCCTTCTTCAGCAAACAAGACTGAAGAAGGTTATCCTTCAGCAACTAACAACACATGTCGAGTGTGTAGTAAAAATACAAAGATATAATAATTAATGTAATATCTATTAATCGTTTTATAAACAAGAGATTAATTTACACATTAGGAGGAACTATGCGAAATATTGATGAAGTAGAATTAGAAAAAGTTACTGGTGGGGCAAATGGGCATATCCCTGATAGTGGAATCACTTTTTCGGATTATTCTGTAATTGAAGAGAATTGTTTTTATACAAGAGGTAGTTTTGGTATGATAGCTCATGTTAGAAAAATTGATGGTAATTGTTGCTATTTTAGAGTTGTTACTTTAACTAGTGATGGTGATGAATGGTTTACTGGCGGATTTACAAAAGAAACACATAGTAGTATAGAATATTTTAAGAATAGATATCCTAAAAAATTAAACATTTATTCAGAATAAAATGTCTTTAATCACTAATAACGAAAGGTTTATGAAAGATATGAAGGAAATTGTTGAACCAAGTGTCAAGTGTTATAACGGAATATTTATCGGTTCCAAAGATAATGGTATTTTTTCTTTTAAAGGAATACCTTATGCTAAAGCTCCAATCGGAGAATTGAGATGGAAAGCACCACAAAGTGCTGATTATAGTAATGAGTTTTATGATGCAACACATTTTGGAAAATCAGCATTACAAATACAAGCAGATTCTGAACAAGCAAGCTATAATCCTGAAGGAATGAGTGAAAATTGTCTTACATTAAATATATGGACAAGTAGTCTTGAAGAAAAAAATAAACCTGTAATGGTTTGGATTCATGGTGGTGCATATTCTTATGGTGGCACATCTGATCCACTTTACAATGGCCAATTCATTGTAAAAGAACACCCAGAAGTTATTGTTGTATCAATAAATTATCGAATTGGTCCGATGGGCTTTATAGATTTTTCTCAGGTTATTGGTGGTGAGAATTTTAAAACATCTGCTTATAATGGAATATTAGATCAAATAGAAGCACTTAAATGGGTACAGCAAAACATTAAGTCATTTGGTGGAAATCCTCAAAATGTAACAATTTTTGGTGAATCTGCAGGTGGCGGTTCTGTAACAGAACTTCTAGTAGCAAAAGGAACTGAAGGATTATTTCAACATGCAATTGCTGAAAGTGGATCAGTTAATTTCACGATGACACATGAAAGGTTTGCGGAAATAGGTGTCGCAGAAAAATTATTAAAAAAAGCAGGCGCTACATGTATGGATGATTTAATGAATCTTTCTGAAGAAAAACTATATGAAATATATATTGATGAAAGTGATGAAATGCCGATAGGTGCAATGAGTGTGCTTCCACTTCGTGGAGATGATAGTATTATTCCTCTAGATCCTTATCAAGAAATTTTAAATGGCGCTGGTAAAGATGTAGATCTAATTATTGGTTCTACAGCTGATGAATGCAGATATTTTATTGATGATGTATGTAAACCATCTCTTATGAATTTAAAAGGTAAAGAATTGCAGCTTTTAACTGAAAAGAAATTATCTATATATGCAGAATTATTCGCAAAAGGAAGAGTGAATAGAACTTATTCGTTATGTTCTGAACAGGAAAAACAAAATTTAGATGAATTTCTTTCTTTATATGCAAATGATGAAGAAATTTGGCAAAAAACTTCTCTAATAAATGAGTATAGTTTCCGTTCTCCAGCAATTAAAGTGGCTTATAATCACGCTATTGCTAAAGGCAAAGGAAAAACATATATGTATTACTTCTGTAAAAATAATACAAATTTTGATTGGATTGGAGCATGCCATGCAAGCGAATTATCGTATGTATTTCATAATCTTGATGAAGAACATTTTTCTGGTTTTGTTATTCAAACTCTTGCAGACAAAATGTGTGGTTTATGGACAAGTTTTGCATTAAATGGAATTCCAAAATATGGCGATATAAATTGGCTTGAATATACTCCTGAAAATCGCGAAACACTGTTTTTTAATAATGATGGATCAACAACCACAGTTTATGATCCTATGAAAAAAGAACGAGAGTTAATAGATCCAATTTTATATCATTATATTGCTCTTTAAATTAATCTTTAATGATTAAAATGAATAATTTATAATGCAATAGTTATTTGCTTGAATGTTTTATAAAATAAATTCTATAATGTTTTTGTTATGATTTATAACTCTATATTAGATTGTATCGGCAATACACCAATGATAAAACTTAATCATGTTGTTCCAGAAGAATGTGCTGAAATTTTTGTAAAATATGAAGGTTTAAATGTTGGCGGTTCAATAAAAACGAGATCTGCTTTGAGTATGATAGAAGATGCTGAAAGAAAAGGTTTGTTAAATAAGGATTCCATTATTGTTGAACCAACTAGTGGTAATCAAGGCATTGGTTTGGCATTGATTGGAGCTATCAAAGGTTATAAAGTTAAAATTGTTTTGCCTGATAGTGTTTCGTTAGAAAGAAGAAAGTTAATAAAGCATTATGGAGCTGAACTTTTACTCATTCATGATGAAGGGAATATTGGCGAGTGTATAAATAAATGTATAAATAAAGCAATGGAATTAAAAAAGAATAATCCAAATGTTTTTGTACCTCAACAATTTGAAAATGATGCTAATTATATGATTCACGAAAATGTTACTGCATATGAAATACTTAAAGATGTAAATAAAATTATTGATGGCTTTTGTAGTGGCATTGGAACAGGTGGCACATTGACAGGCATCGGACATACATTAAAAAAAGCTAATCCAAATATAAAAATTTGGGCCATTGAACCTGAAAATGCATCATTAATTACAAATGGTAAAGTATCTAATCATATTCAAATGGGCATTGGCGATGGTATTATTCCAAAAATATTAGACAGAACTATATACGATTCTATAACTCTAGTTAGTGATGATGAAGCTTTAGAAATGGCTAAAAATTTAGCTTGTAAAGAAGGGTTGATATGTGGCATATCTTCTGGAACAAATGTTGTTGGTGCAATACGTTTAGGCAAGATGCTTGGAAAAGGTAAAACTGTTGTTACCATATTGCCGGATACTGGTGAAAGATATTTTAGTACTGTTTTGTTTGATGAATGATATTTTTTCATAGATAGTAAATTATAATTGCTTTATATAATTAATAATTCAAAAATATTTATTCTTCATTGTACATTTATCGAATTATAAAATCATATTGTAGATATCGTTATTTGGAAGGATAAATGTATGGTATACAAAAAAATAAAAATTGGATTTCATAATTACAATAATCGTTTTAATAGAACAATATTAGTTAGAGAAGATATTAATTTGATTGAACTAGGATGCGTTATATGCACTTCTTTGAGAGCTGAATTTGAACATTATTTTTTATTTATAAGAAATGATTTATATTATACTCCAGATTGTTTTATAGAAAGTCCTCTTAGTTATTACATCAATGAAGTTCCAATGAAAAAATATCAACTTAAAGATTTAGGCGATGAATTTACATTTTTGTATGATACTGGAGATAATTGGGAATTTGATTGCAAAGTTTATAAGAAAACAGTAAAAATTGATGAAGATTATAAATTTGCTTATTTATTAAATGGCAAAGGACAAGGAATTTGGGAAGACAATATCCAAACTTTAACTATGTATTTAGATGGAGAGATTGATCCTAATTGTAATGAAGAAAATGAAGATAAAGGTATATATTTTCCTTGGAATTTTATAATTGATAAATATTTAGATTTTGATACTAGTTTTGATTTAGACATCGAAAAAGATATATTTGATTGCGATGTTGGCTATAATATAGAGATTTATCTAGAAAAATGTCATTATTGTGGATATGAACTTGAGGTAAAACCTAGGAATTATTAATATAATAAGACCTTATTGTAATAATTGTGTTATTATTGAGTAGAAGAAAAGTAATTTATTATATTATTCTAGAGAGCTACTGTTGTTGGTGAAAATGTTGCATAAGTAATAAATGAAAGCTACTTCTTAGGTTTAGGGTAATGCCTAACGTACAATCTGCGTTAAAGATTTGAGTGCACATTTATAATGTGAACTAAGGTGGTACCGCGTAAATTAACGTCCTTAGAATGAGGACGTTTTATTTTTGGGAGGAAAATATGAAACAATTATCTGGAAATCAAGTTAGAAAAATGTTCTTAGATTTTATGAGCGAACATGGTCATATGATTGAACCTGGAGCATCATTAGTTCCTATTAATGATCCATCTTTATTGTGGATTAATTCTGGAGTTGCTGCATTAAAAAAATATTTAGATGGCAGAGAAAAACCAAAATGCAATAGAATTGCTAATGCTCAAAAATGTATACGTACAAATGATATTGAAAATGTTGGAAAGACTGCTAGACACCATACATTTTTTGAAATGTTAGGCAATTGGTCGATTGGCGATTATTTTAAAAAAGAATCATTACAAATGTCTTGGGAATTTTTAACATCTCCTAAATGGATTGGTTTTGATCCAGACAGAATATATGTAACTATGTATCCAGATGATGAAGAAACATATAAGATTTGGACTGAAGAAATAGGTTTAAACCCAAAGCATATATTAAAATCTATGGATAACTATTGGCAAATCGGCGAAGGACCATGTGGACCAGATAGTGAAATATATTATGATAGAGGACCTGAATTTGATCCTGATGGAATTGGAGAGGATTTGTTTTTCAAAGAAATGGAAAACGATCGTTATGTAGAACTTTGGAACAATGTTTTCTCTCAATACGATGCAAAAGAAGGTGTAGATAGAAAAGATTTTAAAGAACTTCCTCAAAAGAATATAGATACTGGTATGGGACTTGAAAGATTAGTCTGTTTCATACAAGGTGGTGAAACTAATTTTGATACCGATTTATTTTTGCCTATTATTCATGAAATAGAAAAATATTCAAATATCAAATATGCCAATAATAAAATGGCATATAGAGTAATTGCTGATCACATTCGTACATGTACATTTGCGCTTGCTGATGGTGCAACTTTCTCTAATGAGGGAAGAGGCTATGTTTTAAGAAGAGTTATTAGAAGAGCAATGCGTTATGCTAGGAATATTGGAATTGAAAAACCATTTTTGTATGAATTAGTTGATGTTGTCTGCGATAATATGAAGGATTTTTATCCATATTTGTTAGAAAGAAAAGATTTTGTTAAAAAGTTAATATTAAAAGAAGAAGAATCATTTATACAAACATTAGCTAACGGTGAAAAACTATTGTCACAAGAAATCTCTAAAGCTTCAAATGGTGTATTGAATGGTGAAATTATTTTCAAGTTGTATGATACATATGGTTTTCCAAAAGAAATGACAATTGAATCAGCTGAAGAAAAAGGTTTGAAATGTGATATAGAAGGATTTGAACAATGTATGGAAAAACAACGTCAAATGGCTAGAAATGCTAGAGATGTTGAAGAATCAATGCATGCTCAATCTGAAGATTTATTAAATTTTCAAAATGACTTTACATTTACTGGCTACGATACCACAAATGATAAATCTAAGGTTGTTGCACTATTTAAAAACGGAAATAGAGTAAATGAAATTATAGATGAAGGTGATGTAGTTTTTGAAAAGTCATGTTTTTATGCTACATCAGGTGGACAATGTGCTGATACAGGAAAAATATATAATGAACAAGTATGTGCGGATGTAACTGACGTTAATAAAGCTCCTAATGGACAATTTTTACATCATGTTAAAGTAAAAAAAGGTTCAATTAAAGAAGATATTACTTTAAATCAAGAAGTAAATTTTGAAGATAGAATGAAAATTAGAGCAAATCATTCATCATTGCATTTACTTCAATCGGCTTTGAGAAAAGTGTTGGGCAATCATATTGCGCAAGCTGGATCATATGTATGCAAAGATTATGCAAGATTTGATTTTTCGCATTTTGAAAAAGTATCTGATGATCAATTAAATGAAATCGAGTTACTTGTTAATGAATATATTAATAAGCAATACCCAATTACAACTGAAGTGCTTGCGATTGAAGATGCTAAAAAAACAGGTGCAACTGCTTTGTTTGACGAAAAATATGGAGATACAGTTAGAGTTGTTTCAATGGGTGATGTTTCAAAAGAATTTTGTGGCGGCACACATGCTGACAATACTTCTAATTTAGGCTCTTTCAAAATCAATAGTGAAGAATCGATTGGATCTGGAATTAGAAGAATTGAATGTGTTACAAAAATAAAATCATATGAAAGTTTTAAATACAATGAAAACTTATTAAATAAAATTAAAGATGAACTGAAACTTAAAAACATTGATATGCTTTATGATAGAATCATTGCGTTAAAAAATGAAAACAATAATTTGAATAACGAATTAAAGAAAATCAATGAAAAATTATTAAATGAACAGGCTAATTCTTTAGTAAAAAATGCAAAAGATAATGGAAAGTATAAATATTTACTTTTAAATATTAGTAATTATCAAGGAAATCTTAAAGATTACGCAACTAGTTTAAGAAATAAAATTGATGGTGGTTTCGTGTTTATTGTTAATTCAAATAATGAAAAACTATCTATGGTTGCTTCTGCTGGTGAGAAAGCATTAAATTCCTCAATTAAATGTGGCGAAATAATATCAGCTGCTTGTTCAATGGCTAATGGAAAGGGTGGTGGCAAGTCTGATTTAGCACAAGGTGGAGGCATTAATGCGAATCCTGCAGATATTATTAATATGGTTGAAGGTTTATTAAAATAATCGAATTATTGTATAATTTTAATAATATAGGAGGTGCGAATATGGCTTCACAAAACTCTACAACGATGTTATTTACATCAGAAGATATAAAAAGAGAAAATTTAAAACAACTTTTAATTGAAGTTTCTTCTGCGTTAGAGGAAAGAGGATATAATCCAGTAAATCAAATTTCTGGTTATTTAATTAGCAATGATCCAGCATATATCTCATCTCACAATGGTGCAAGAAATAATATTCAACAAGTTGAAAGATATGAAATAATTGAAGAACTTGTGAGATTTTATTTAGAAAGTAAATAACAATGAATTCAGACTCAATTTTTATTACTGACGAAAATGGTAAAGAAGTAGAAATGAAAATCTACTTAACTTTTGAATCTAATTATAAAAAATATGTTGTTGTGTATACTAATGACAATGAAAACGAATTGTTTTCTTTTATTTACGATGATAATGGAAATCTATATCAGGTTGAATCAAAAGAAGAAATGCAAATGATTAACGAGGTTATTGAAGCATATGAAGAAGAAAAATAAAGTATTAACAGCCATAATAATAATTGTTTCTATACTTTTCGTGTTAGTTATTGGTATTACTTTTTATATAAAAAATGGTTTAAAACCTACAAAAGATTTTTTGAATGGAAATATTTGTTACGACGGACATAGTGGTTGCGAAGTTACACCATTTGTAGTTGATGAAGGTGCATATGGAATGACTACAATAAAAAAACTTGAAACTGAAAATATCATCAAAAATGCTGATTTGGTATATTATTGGAACAGAATATTTGGTGGCTATTCATTTTATGCAGGTTATTATGAAATACCACATAAAATTGATGGCGAAGAAATCTCTCTAGAACAATTATTGGGATGGTTATCTAATCCTAATAACGCACATCAATCAACAGTTACAATAAAACTTGATGAAGGAGATTTTGCTAGATCGTTTGCTAAAACAATAGCGGAAAATGTCACTTTAAAAGAAAATGCAAATGCCGATATTGAAACCAAAACAAAAATTATAACTGATTATTGGAACAATTATGATACTGTTAAATTTTATATGAATGAATATCCATTTTTAACAGAAGAAATATTTAATTCAAATGTCAAAATTCTATTAGAAGGGTATTTATTTCCGGATACTTATGAATTTTATGAGTATACAGATTGTGATGAATTAACTAGAAAAATACTTGATAGAACTTTAGAAATCTATAATAAATATATAAACGATTTTAATTCATCAAAATTATCTTATCATCAAATTTTCACTCTTGCTTCTATATGCCAGTGGGAAACTGGAAATCACGAAGATAGTAAAAAAGTTGCTGGTGTATTTTTAAATAGAATTGATAATCCTGAATTTGAAGGCACTGGTGGAAAATTAGAATCAACTGTTACAGCTTGCTATGCTTTTGATTTTACCAAAACACAATGTGACCAAGTCGGAGATGTCGAAGAATACACACATAAGTATGATCCGTATAATACATACACTATTGAAGGATTCCCACCTGGACCAGTGTGTTGTCCAAATGAAGCAGCCTTATATGCAGCATTAAATCCTGATCAAGAAGCTGGCTATTATTTCTTTGTCGCAAATATGTGTGAAGGTGGTACGGCTTTTGCTAGAACCTTAGCTGAACACGAATACAATATAGATAGATTTTTATTACCTTGTTTAAATTAAGGAGAATAGATGAAACTTTCAAAACCTGTACTTATTGGAATAGCTGGTGGAACAGCTAGCGGAAAATCTTCAATTGCTGAAATATTGTATCAAGATTTTAAATATGATAATTCAGTTAGAATCATCAAACAAGATGATTATTATAAAGATCAAAGCAATATGAGTATGGAAGAGAGAACTAAAACAAATTATGATCATCCATTAGCTTTTGATTTTGATTTAATGTTTAATGATCTAAAAAATTTATTAGATGGAAAAACAATTGAAAAGCCAACATATGACTACACAGTTCATAATAGATCTCAAAAAACAGAGGTCGTTTCTCCGAGCGATGTAATTATTTTAGAAGGATTATTTGCTTTATATCATCCTGAAATAAGAAAACTCGAAGATATAAAAATCTATGTTGATACAGATGCTGATACTAGGGTCATAAGAAGACTAAAAAGGGATATTCAGGAAAGAAATAGAACGATGGAAAATGTTATTTCTCAATACTTGACTACTGTTAAACCTATGCACGATCAATTCGTTGAACCTACAAAAAAATACGCTGATGTTATTATACCTGAGGGAAAAACTAATGCTGTTGGCATTGATTTGATTAGAACTAAAATTAATAGCCTTTTAAGCGAAAAAATGCTATAATTTCAAAGGTTGGAGGGCACTATGGAAGATAAATTTTATGTGACTGAGGAAGGCTTAAATGACCTTAAAAAGCAATTAGATGAATTAATACATGTTACTAGAAATGAAGTAATTGAAGAATTAAAAGCTGCTAGAGCTCAAGGCGACTTATCTGAAAATGCAGATTATGATGCTGCTAGAGATCATCAAGCACAAGTCGAAGCTAAAATTAAAGAATTAGAATATCAAATTAAAAATGCTGAAATTATCAAAGATAAAAAAGCTGGCAAGACAGTTAGAATTGGTTCAACAGTAGAGATCCAAGAGTTGGATACTAAAGAGAAAATTACATATAAAATTGTGGGTTCAGTAGAAGCTGATCCACTAAATGGATTACTTTCAAATGTAACACCATTGGCCGAAGCCATTCTTGATAAAAGAGCTGATGATGTCGTAACTGTAAATGTTGATAAACCATATGATGTTAAAATTATAAGCATTAAATAGGAAAAACAATAAAAATAGCGAATAATGAGTAGGAAGAACTACTCATTTTTTTATGAAAAAGTTATTATTTTTATGTTTGTTTTTATTATTTAGTGATATTCTTTTATTATTATATTTGAATAAAATAAGCCTCGATTCAAAACCATATGAATATCATTTTATTAATGATGTATTTATAGCACAAATAAAAGATATCAATATATATTCTAAAGACGAATTTATTTTTGATAATTATTTTAAAACTTTATCTTTTTCTCAAAAATTATATAAATATTCATTTGATGAAGAATATTTAAAAATAATATTAAAAAAT
>JAZUIZ010000031.1:0-19594 GCA_045642525.1 Erysipelotrichaceae bacterium | reverse complement strand
CGTAAAGGTCGCGTAATGGTTATTTGTGAAAACCCTAAACACAAACAAAGACAAGGTTAAAAGGGAGGAAAATAAATAATGGCTCGTTTCGCAGGAGTCGACATCCCAAATAATAAATGTGTGGGTGTCGCATTAACTTATGTTTATGGCGTTGGACCAACAATCGCCAAAAAAGTATTAGCAGATAATAATATCCCCGAAGGTACTCGTGTAAAAGATTTAACAGATGAACAAGAAAATGCAATTCGTAAATCTTTAGATGTATACAAGCTTGAGGGTGACTTAAGAAGAGAAAACCAATTAAACATTAAACGTTTAATGGAAATTGGCTGTTACAGAGGAATCCGTCATAGAAAAGGATTACCAGTAAGAGGTCAAAGAACAAAAACGAATGCACGTACACGTAAAGGACCACGTCGTACAGTAGCTAATAAGAAGAAATAGGAGGGATAAGTAATGGCACAAGCAAATGCAAAAACAACACGTAAAAAACGTGTTAAGAAAAATGTTGTAAGTGGCGTTGCACATGTCCACTCAACATTCAATAACACAATCGTTACAATAACTGATGAAGCAGGAAATGTTGTAGCTTGGTCATCAGCTGGTGTACTTGGTTATAAGGGTTCAAGAAAATCAACTCCATACGCTGCACAATTGGTTGCAGAAGCAGCTGGCAAGTCAGCTATGGATCATGGAATGAAAAAAGTTGAAGTAGAAGTAAAAGGACCAGGTCCAGGTAGAGAAGCAGCTATTAGAGCTCTAGCTACAGCAGGATTAGAAATTACTTCAATCAATGATGTAACACCTGTACCACACAACGGTTGTCGTCCACCAAAGAAACCTAGAGGTTAATAAGGAGAATACATATGAACAAATTTGAACGTCCAAAATTTAAAGTAAGTGACTATGTTGAATCAGAGAACTATGGCAAATTTGTCATCTCTCCTCTAGAAAGAGGTTTTGGTACAACATTAGGAAATGCATTGAGAAGAACAATGTTATCATCATTACCTGGTGGAGCAGTATACTCAATCAAAGTTGATGGAGTTTTCCATGAATTCTCATCTATCAAAGGTGTTAAGGAAGATGTAACATTGATTATCTTAAATATAAAGAATTTAATTCTTGATATTGCAGATGACGATACATATACATTAAGAATTTCTGCAAAAGGACCATGCACTGTCAAAGCAGAAGATATAGTTCTTCCAGCTGGTGTTGAAGTATTAAATCCTGATTTAGAAATTGCACACCTAGATAAAGGTGGAGAACTTGAAATGGAATTAATGGCAAAGAACGGTAGAGGCTATGTTTCTGCTGATGAAAATAAGGTTTTATATCAAGGCTCATCACAAGGCATTGGCACTATCTATACTGATGCTATTTATACTCCAGTAGTTAAGACAAACTTTATCGTTGAACCAACTCGTGTTGGTCAATCAGCAAAATTTGACTCTTTAACATTTGAAGTATGGACTGATGGCTCAATCAATCCAAAAGAATCTCTAGCATTAGCTTCAAAGATTTTAATTTCACATTTAGAATTATTATCTGAGATAGATACTGAAGTTAATGGTATGGAATCATTAATGAAAGAATTCTCTAATGATGGAAATGCTAGAAAGATTAATATGACAATTGAAGATTTAGACTTAACAGTTAGATCATACAATTGTTTAAAGAGAGCTGGTATTTCAACTGTTCAAGAATTAACTGAAAAAACAGAAGATGAAATGAGTAGAGTTAGAAATTTAGGCAAGAAATCATTAAAAGAAGTTAAAGAAAAACTTGCTGAATTAAATTTAACATTTGCTCACAATAATGATTAAGGAGGAGAGAAAAAATGTGGAATCGTAGATTAGGTCGTACAGCCGATCATAGAGAAGCTCTTCTTAACACTATGGCTACAGATCTTATTCTAAAAGGCAAGATTGAAACAACAGAAATGAAAGCCAAAGAATTAAGAAGTGTAGTTGATGAATTAATCACTATCGCAAAGAAAAATACACTAGCTTCAAGAAGACAAGCTGCTGCTAAACTTAGAAATGTAAAAACTAAAGATGGCAAGACTGCTGTACAAGTATTATTTGATGAAGTTGCTCCAAAATATGCAGACAGAAAAGGCGGATATACAAGAGTTACAAAAACTGGTATAAGACGTGGAGATGCTGCACCAATGGCAACAATTGAATTAGTATAATCAAACATATTAAGAGCCCTGAAAAGGGCTTTTAAAATTGTCTAACTAAATTAAATAATATTCGTTATGCAAAGTGTATAATTATGTTTGTAGAAAAGGGGATTTTATGATTGATACAGAAAAGAAATATGGTTTAAAACTAAGTCATGCAATTGCATTGTTTGTAATATTTATTTTAAATGTAATACGACTTGTTTGTGTTGTGACTATTTTTGATGGACATTTGCCTATTGATGCTTGGATATCTATTATCTTGTTTGCGGCAGCAGCAATGTATGCATGTTACGGATATAAACAAGCCCATGGCAATCACATGAGATATTTGTTACTTATTAATGCTGTAATAGTTGCATGCCTTTTAGCTCTTGGCGCAAAAACGCAACCTACATATATGATTATTAGTTACCTTGTTGGTATCATTATGATTACTTATATGGCAGGAAGATTAGGCCATTATAAACAGAATTTAGTAATATGTTTTATTGTTTTAATATGCAACATTATTAATGCATTTTATTTTATCAGTTTATCTGAATCGTTATCATTTGAATACGTTATGGCAAGTTTTGGATCCGTAACCGTATGGTTAGCAATAGCTGGTGCCTATATTACTAGATACAAACTTCACAAAGAAGCTGGATTTGAAGATAAGAAATAATACGTTAGAGAAAAAAGGAAAAATGATTATGAATAATAAAAAAATTGTATCAATTTTAGTATTAGGAGCTTTCACAATATTTGGACTTGTTATTGAAGTCTTATCGTTTATGCGTTATACAGAAGATTTTTCTAGTGGAAGTTCTTTCTTTTTAATAACATATGGTATTACATGTATTCTTTTGTTGTATTATGTAATATTTGGATATAAAAAACCTCATGGTAATTTATTAAAGTATTTGTTATTATTGTTTGCAATTTGCTGTCTTAGCGGAATAGTTACAGAAGCAGCTGAACATAACGTAATTGATACAGTTTACAACATTGTTCGTGGTATTGTAGTCATTATGACATCGTATATTGCCGGAAGATTAGACCATTACAAACAAAATATTGTTTTAATGTCAATAATAGGTGTTTTTATGTTAGGATCTTCATTTGTATATACATTTAATTGCACAGAGGTTTTTTCATTCCTTTCTTGCTTCACCTTTTTTGTGCTATGGGTCGATATGATGGCAGCTTATGTGATACGCTTTAAAGAACACAAAGAGGCTGGATTACTAGATAAATAGTATATGTTATTTGGTAAAAAATGAAGAAAAAAAGTTTAGTAAATCTATATATAATACATACAATATTGTAAAATAACTTTTACTTTCAATCGTATTGATATACTATAATCAAAATATAAGGAGATAAAAAAGAGTCTTATGATTAGAGAAAATTTTAAAAAAGTTGGAATATTTAATTTAGCATTACTTGTATTTGTACTTGTTTACGATTCAATCAGATTAGCAACTGGCCATTCTTTAATGGCAAAGGCAGTTATTCTAGTTCATTTTATTTCTTATTTCGCTGGGCTGCTATATGCATTTAGTGGATATAAAAAAGATGCTGCAAAATATTATAAAGTGTTTATGTTTTTTGTAGCAGTGTCTGAAGTATTAAGTTTTGTTGGTAAATTAACAAGAAGCGAACCTGCACTCATAACTACTGTTCTTAGTGGCATTTGTGTTGCGATAGCACTTTCGTTAACATTTATTAAAGATTTAGGTAGTAAATTGTCTATATTACTATGTTCTATATGTTTAGCAATTCATTCATTTAATCTTATATATACTATTATCAATGCTTCAACAAAATTTCAAGCTATTTCAGGTCCATTAAGTGATTTTATGTTACTTGTAATAGCACTTGTCTTTGTGTTGGCAAAATATGAAGACAAAGCAGCAAGAGGAAGTAAATAGTTTTAGAGTTTGTTGAGTAATATAAAAAACAAGTGTTCTTTTGTTTGCACACAAAAACCCGATGATAATATCGGGTTTACATTTTTTTACTTTGTTATCTATGTTGTTGATTGTTAAAGTTAGTATAGAATTTTAGTAATTTGGTTTGAAAGCATCGGGACCAACTAATTCTGGGTATGAATTATAAAGATTAGCCCATTCTTCGCCCTTATTAAATCTGCAAACACAATAATTAATTTGGTGCTTCAATAAAGAAGAAGAGTCTCCTATATAAATTGCACGTGTACACCAAGGGCAACTTTCAATGTTATATCCACCAGAGACTTTACTAATTTCTTCTTCTGTTAATTCTTGCCCATTTTTAAATTTTGTTAATCCCATTATTAATCCTCATTTCTACAATATTATTATATATCTATTGTTTCAACAATAGAGCGCGAATAGTATTATGCAGCTTGTGTAGTTGACTTCTTTAATAGACCTTCGTAAAATGTAAATATGGAACTTGATTCCATTTCTGCATAAATATGGAGGCTATATGATTAAGAGACACTTAAAGACTGTTATCGATGATTCATTAAGACATTTTCCAGTGATATTATTGACAGGTCCACGTCAAGTTGGAAAATCAACATTGTTATATAACGAATATGTAAATAATGGGTATAATTATGTTTCTTTAGATGATGTAGCCGAAAGAAACTTAGCAAGAAATAATCCGAAAACTTTTTTAAATAATCATAAATGTCCATTAATTATTGATGAAGCGCAAAAAGCAACCGAACTATTTGACGAGATAGAAAAAAATGTAAATGAAGTAAGATTAAAAAAAGGAAATAAAGAAGCTGCAGGAATGTATATATTGACCGGGAGTACACGTCATACATTGCTTGAAAAGGCTGAAGAGTCATTGGCTGGAAGATGTGCTGTTATTTCTATGTTTCCTCTCAGTATTTCTGAGATATATAAAAATGATAACTTAGTTTTTCTGAATGATTTGGAAAAAATTAATAAAAGAAGCAATAAAACTGATTGCAAATTAGATAAAATATATAGATTGATATATAGAGGTTTTTTGCCATTCCTTTATGATGATGCTAAAGCTAATGTTTCTTTGTTCTATTCTTCTTATATAAATACATATTTAGAAAAAGATCTTAAAGATGTTTTAAATGTTGAAGATGAAGTAAAGTTTATGAATTTTTTTAAATTAATAGCGTCTAATGTTTCACAAGAGTTAGTTTATGATAATTATAGTAGAGATATTGGTGTGGATTCAAAAACAATCAAATCATGGGTAAATGCTCTTGTTAAAACAGGGATTATTTATTTAGTACAACCATATAATGAAAAGTCTATTAAAAAAAGAATTATTAAAAGACCAAAAATGTATTTTTTTGATACAGGGCTTGCTTGTTATTTATTAGGAATTGATAGCGAAAAAACACTAGTTAATTCATTTCTTAAAGGTAGATTATTTGAGAATGCTGCAATGAATGAAATAAAGAAGTCATTCATTAATAATGGTATTGACCAGCAGTTATATTATTATCGTGATTCTAATGGCAATGAAATTGATTTTGTTTTTGTTAAAGAAGGTAAATTAAATTGTGTGGAAATAAAATCAGGTACTAAATTTAATTTAAGTGATGTATCTGCCTTTAAACAATTATCCAACACTAATTGGGGAGTAGGTAATAAAGTAATAGTATGCACACTAGATAAAATGAGTTCAATTAGTGAAGATGTATTTTTAATTCCGATTTCCTCGATTTAAAAAAGCTGTTATTTATTAAATATGACAATAAAATGATGACAATAATTTTGGGAAATTTGTATCTGTCAACTAAATTATTGTTGGCTAAGGTGTGGACATAATCCTGGACCAAGGCAGGCCATTTATATAAATAATCTATAGCATGATTAAAAAAATATTTTCGTTTGTAATAAAATTATAAAAACTTTTTGTATCAAACATTTTTACATTCCATACTATTGTTCATTTTATCAAGATAGAATAATTAGATAGATAAGAGGAATTGTGTATGGATAAACAAAACGCGAATACAAACAACGAACAAGAATCTAGTCTTGATTCACCTCATATAACTAATAAGAAAACGATGCCTTTTGTGTCGAAAAAGATTATTGGTTTATTTATTGTTTTGGTTATTACTTTATTAGTTTCATTTTTAATAATAAATTCTCAAAAGAACAACAATGTTATTTCTAATGAAAAAAATGGTTCATCTAATAATGCATATTTACAAAAACAAACAATAAATTATGTTACTGATACATCTAATAAAAAAGTTGATTATAAAGTTAATAATTCAACAAGAAGTAAATATACTTCTATACTAGGAAACAACAACGATAAAGTAACTGTAATGGTTTATATGATTGGTTCTGATCTTGAATCGGAATATGGTGCAGCCACTAATGACATTAATGAGATGATTTATTCGGGTATACAAAACAATATTAATATTGTGGTAGAAACAGGTGGCAGTCAACAATGGGACAATCCACTTATTTCAAATAATAGATTAGAAAGATATTCTATTACATCTGATGGTTTACATCGTTTAGACGTTATTGAAAATGATTCGATGACTAATCCAGATACGCTTTCATCCTTCATTTCATATGCTGCTGAAAATTTCCCAGCAAACCGTTATTTCTTAATTTTGTGGGATCATGGAGGTGGAAGTGTAAGTGGCTATGGATATGATGAAAATCATTATGATGATAATTCATTGCCCCCTAATATGATTGCGAAAGCATTAAAAGATGGTGGAGTAAAATTTGATATTATCGGTTTTGATGCTTGTTTAATGGGAAATTTGGAAACAGCTTTGGCTTTAGAACCATATGCCGATTATATGGTTGCAAGTGAAGAGGTCGAACCATGTGATGGATGGTATTATTCTAATTTTATTAAAATACTTGATGAAAACAAATCAATAAGTTCTTTAGATTTGGCTAAACGAATAATAGATGATTATAGAGAATATTCAATTAAAGAAGATGAAGAATCTGAAATAACATTGTCAATAATAGACTTAGGTGAACTTGCGAATAATATTTCTGGGCCAATCAAAAAGTTTTCTAAAGCAGTTAATGAAAAAATGTCCAACAATGGCTATCAAGAAATAGCTGATGCAAGAAAAAACACAAAGGAATTTTCAAAAGAATCATATATAGATCAAGTTGATTTGATAGATTTGGTGTTAAAACTTGATGTTGATGGTAGTGAAGAATTAGCTGATGCAATTAAAGCATCAATAAAATATAACAAGACTGAAAATATTACAGATTCTTATGGACTTGCGGCATATTTTCCTTATTCATCATTAATGATGATGAATGATATAGTATCGATATATGACAATATAAACATTGATAAAGATTATGCTAATGTAATTAAAACATTTGCTTCTTATGCATCAAGTGGGCAAATAATTACTGATGGTTACGAAACATCTGGTACATCTATATCTGATATATTATCTGGCAATTATTATCCTGCTAATCCTTATTCGGAAGAAGATATATACAATTATTTATATGATTCATATAACGGAATAAGTAGAGACAGTACTTATACAAGCATATTTGGATCAGGTTATGAAGAATGGTTTGATTCATCAATTATTAGTTTAATTTCTGAGTATCTTGGAAAAGATAAGATAATTGATGCTAGTCAATTAAAAATAATAGAAAAAAATGGAAATAAAGTTATTTCTTTAAGTGATTCACAATGGGAATTAATTAGTGATATATTGTTGAATGTTTATGTAGATGATGGAAGTGGCTATATCGACATGGGCTTAGACAATGTGTTTAATTGGAATGATGAAGGTGATTTGATAGTTGATTACGATGGATCGTGGCTTGCGATTAATGATCATCTTATCTCTTACTATATGGTTTCTAATGTATATATTGATGAAAATAATTATAAAACAATTGGTAAGACGCCAGCTTATTTAAATGGCGAAAGGGTAGACATAATGATTAGTTTTACTCCAGAAAATCCATATGGAATAGTTGAAGGCGCAAAAAAAATATATGATAACACCAACACTCAACAAAAGGGTTTGATTAAAATAAAAAATGGAGATGAAATAGATTTTATTTGTAACTACTACAAGTATGATGGAACATTAGATAAAGAATATCAACTTGGTGATAGATATATCGTAAGTGGAGATATGAAATTAAATAGCATTTATCTTGACAATAATTATATATATACATATCGTTTTGATGATATATATGGCAATTCTTTATTAGCATCTATTTGTGGCAAATAGTCAAAAAAACTTCCTATAAGGGAAGTTTAGTTGAGAATAATTTGTATTTGTAGAACCTAATTATTATTTAAATCTATATTTTCTCCAGTGATGCCAACATAAGCACCTTGTTTTGCTTCATCACTGTCTTTGTGTGCGATTAACCATTTATTTCGTGCTAATAATAGTTCATCTTCTTTATTTGTATTTTTGATATCAGGTTTCTCTGTATTTGTTCCTTTTGGTAGTACAACTAATACATGAAAACCATCTTTTTCGTTTGTGTGGCATGGCGCATAGTGCAAAGTTGTGGCATATACTTCAACTGCTGTTCCAGCTTTAACCTTAAAGGCTTTAACCTTTGAAGAATCTATTGAACCATTTTCGATTTCACTTTGTTTTGCTAATAATAGAACAAAATCATGAGTACCACAATTAATTTCACTATCTCTATGATATTCAAGACAGTTTAATTTAGTGTTCTTTCCCCAGCACATTCCAATTTGAATAGGCATTCCACCATATTGATTATTTTGAAATTGGCCAAATATTGAACAATATTCAAGTTCTGGAATTGATGCTTGATAAATCGTGCCGCTAGATGGTAAGTCATACTTTTTCATGATATCAAGTAGTTCTTGCGTATTATAGCCATCCAAAACCTTTCCATATTCTTTGAATTCTTCACTTGTCACATCAAATATTTCCATATTTTTCTCCTATTTTTGCATCATTAATCATATTATATAGATTTTTATAGTATTTTGTAAGGGTTTACACATATATTGGAATTGTTGTAAAATATATTTACCTAGAAATACGGAGGATAAAATAAATGAAAAAATTTCTTAAGGTACTTCTAGTAGTTTTACTTTCGTTCGGCCTAGTTGCTTGTGGCGAAAAAGAAACTACTCCTACTGATGAAACTGCAGGTGGCGAAACAAAAACTTTCAAAATTGCTTTTTCATTAAAGACAGTAACAAACGATGCTTTCCAACAAGCTATTGCTACTGCAGTTGAAGACGCTGCAAAAGCTGCTGGTTGTGAATTCCAACTTGTTACAGTTGATTCAGAAACAGATGTTGCAAAACAAGTTACTCAAATCGAAGATTTGATTACTGCTGGTGTTGATGCTTTAGTTGTTAACCCAATGGATGCAAATGCTGTTGTTCCTGCTTTAAAAGAAGCAAAGGAAGCTGGCATCCCTGTAGTATTAGTTGATAGTACTATTGCAGATGGTAATGATGATCTTTATGTAACTTATATTGGTACTGATAATGCAGCTGCTGCAAAGCAAGGTGCAGAAGTATTAACTGAAGCATTAGGTGGAACAGGTAAAGTATTATTAGTTCGTGGTGCTAATGGAAACTCAGTTGGTAATGCTCGTGCTGATGGTTTCAAAGCTGGTCTTGGAGCTGGTGTTGAACTAGTTGGTGAAGAACCAGGTGATTGGAGCAATGACGTTGCAAAACAAGTTACAGAAAATATGTTACAAGCTAATCCAGATGTAACTGGTATCATGAGCTGTTCAGATGTTATGGTTGATGGTATCCTTCAAGCTATTGAAGATGCTGGTCTAGCTGATAAAGGTATCAAGATTATGAGTTTCGATGGCGATAGCATCGAATTAATTAAAGAAGGTAAAGTATTAGGTACAATGGCTCAATTCCCTAACAAGATGGGTTCATTAGCTGTTGAAACATTAATGTCTATTCTAAAAGGTGAAAAGACAGCAGACTCTTTCGAAAAATACACAAATTCAGGAACAGCTTGCTACACAGCAGACAATCTTCCTAACTAATAGTGTTTTTTGCTAAGTAGTATAAACTATTAATTTTAAATAAGGGGGAAGTCTCATTTTTGGCTTCCCCTTTGTTAACTAAATTTGAATACAAATAATTATTCTTGAATAATTATTAATATAGATTGTAATTATATTTTATGAAAAGGGGATAAAATATGTTAAAAAAATTAAATTTAACTCCTAAAAAAATAATAATTGGCGTTATTGCGATTGCATTATTTATTGTTGTTGGTTTATCAATACCTCACTTTTTATCAATCAATAACATTCTAAAAGTAATGAGAACAAGTTCAATCGTATCAATCGTATCGTTTGGTTCGGCCATGGTTATTATTATTAAGGGTATTGATCTATCAGTTGGTGGATTAATTGCTGTATGTGCTATGGTATCTGGACTTTTAATGGGTTCGGGTGTTCCAATGGTTTTCGCTATTCTTGCTGGATTAGTAACTGGTGCTTTACTAGGACTATTTAGTGGCATAATGGTTGAAAAACTTGAAGTACCTGCTTTTATTACAACCCTTGTTATTGGCCAATTAGCTAATGGACTTGCACTTGTATTAAATGGGGGAAATTCTCTTGCAGTTTCAAATAAAGCATATGATTTTTTAGGAAACGGGAAAATATTAAATATACCTATCTCAATATTTATTACTATATTTTTCTTGTTGTTGTCATATTTTATTATGAATAAAACAAAACTAGGCACACACATTTATGCGCTAGGTGGCAACAAACAAGTTGTAAAGAATCAAGGTATCAGCACTGCAAAGATTAACTATTTTGTATTTGCTTTTTCTGGTATTTGTGCAGCTGCTGCAGGAATTCTACTTAGTGCTCAATTAAATACAGTTCACCCAACACAAGGTGGTAACTATCAATTAGATGCTGTTGCAGCTTGTGTTATTGGCGGAATAAACATGGCTGGTGGTGAAGGAAAAGTTTATAACGCAGTTATAGGTGCACTTATCATAGGATTCTTGAGAAATGCACTTAATTTAATTGGTTTACATCCTTATTACCAAAATTTAATTGTTGGTGTTTTGATTATTGCTATCGTTGCTTATTCAATGTATCAACGTCGCAAGAAAAATGAAACAAGTAAGAGATTCTAAGGAGGCAAATATGACTGAGAAAAAAAATACAATAAATGCTATTCGTGAATTTATTAAAAGTAATGGTAGTGTAGTTATATTTGCATTAATATTTGTTATTGCATGTATATTTATTCCGAATTTTGCTTCTTTGAATAACTTTTCTATCATTATTAAACAAGCAGCTATTCCTATTATTGGCTGTCTTGGTATGATGACAGTTTTGATGACAGGAGGTATTGATTTATCTTTTGGTTATGTAGTTGGATTGTCATCTATTTCTGCTGGACTTCTAATTAAAACATATGAAGTTGGCATTGTTCCATCAATTATCATAACTCTATTGATAGGAGTTATAGTTGGTACTATTAATGGTTTTTGCATTCAAAAGATACATGTTCCAGCATTTATTACAACTCTTGGTACAGGATATATTGTATATGGTATTGCACAAATCGTATCTCATGGTGCTTCAATAAATCGTTTACCAGAGTCATTCCTTGCTATTGGCAAAACTCCATTTTTAGGAAAACTAAATACAGCAGTTTTAATATCATTAATATTCTGTGTAATATTTTTCTACATAATTCATTTATCAACTTATGGAAGAAAACTTAGTTCTTTTGGATTAAGTGAACCAACAAGTAGATTATCTGGAGTTCAAACATCTAAATTAAATATTTCTGCATATATTATTTGTTCGGTTTTAGCGTGTGTTATCGGCATCCTACTATCAATTGATGTTAACTGTGCTCAACCAACAATGGGCGGTGGTGATTATACATTCACCGTTATTACAGGTTGCGTACTTGGCGGTGTTAGTTTGTTTGGTGGAGTTGGATCAGTTCCAGGTGTTATGTTTGGTATGCTTACACTAAAAGTAATAAACAACTGTATTAACCTTGTAAATGTTCCTTATTATTTTACAAGTGCTATTCAAGGCGTTGTAATATTGTTGGATATCATTCTTGAAAATATCAAGAATAGAAAACTATAGGGAGGTCATATGAATAATACTATTTTAAAAATGACTAACATAAGCAAATATATATTTGATGCTTATGGACAACCAATAAAGGGAACAGATGTAAAAATATTAAAAAATGTTAATTTTGATGTACGTGAAAAAGAGGCCCATATTTTAATAGGTGAAAATGGCGCAGGAAAATCTACTCTTATGAAAATCGTAGGTGGAATTATTCCACACGATGAAGGTGAGTTTGAATTATTTGGCAAGAAAGTTAATTTTACAAATCCTCGTCAATCACAAGAAATGGGAATAGGTTTTATACATCAAGAATTAGATTTATGTACAAACTTAGATGTTGCTGAAAACTTATTCTTAGGTAGAGAACTTGGAAATGTAGTATCAAAGAAGAAAGAAATGTATGAGAAAAGTCATGAAATGCTTCTTCAACTTGGCTTTGATATAGACCCTCATACACTTGTTCGTGATTTATCAACTGCTCAACAACAAATTGTAGAAATTGTTAAAGCTGTATCTTATGATTCAAAAATCATTATCATGGACGAACCTACAGCATCTTTGACTCAAAGTGAAATAGATCACTTATTTGAAATAATTAGAAATTTAAAAGACCGTGGTGTTAGTATTATTTACATTTCGCATCGTTTTGAAGAGTTAAAAGAAATTGGAGACCGTCTAACTGTTCTTCGTGATGGACAATATGTTGGAACAATGGATATGGCTGACTTTACATATGATAAAGCTATAAGTATGATGGTTGGTCGCCAATTAACACAAATGTATACATGCACTCATGTTCCAACAAGTGAAGAAATATTGCGAGTTGAGGACTTAAAAATATCTCCAAGAACTGAACCAATTTCTTTAACTGTCAATAAGGGCGAAGTTGTAGGTATAGGTGGACTTGTTGGCTCTGGAAGAACTGAATTAGCGAAGAGTATTTTTGGAGTAAGACATTATTTTGGTGGAAAGATATTTTATGAAGGAAAAGAAATAAAAAAACCAGCCCCTAAAGACTTAATAGATAATGGTCTTATGTATTTAACAGAAGATAGAAAACAAGAGGGTCTAGTACTTCCTAAAGATATTTCTCAAAATATAACACTTCCATCATTATCTAGATTATTCCGCTCAACTTATATTGATAAGAGTAAGGAAAATAAAATAGCTAATGAAATGATTGAAAAACTAAATATTGTATGCCAGAATGCAAAACAAAAAACTGGTACATTAAGTGGTGGCAATCAACAAAAAGTTGTTTTAGGAAAATGGTTAAGTGCTGGAGCAAAATTATTAATTCTAGATGAACCAACACGTGGTGTCGATGTTGGTGCAAAAGCAGAGATATATGAAATCATAGATAATTTGGCTAAACAAGGTGTTGGTATTTTAATGATTTCTAGTGAACTTCCAGAACTTATTGGTATGAGTGATCGTATTTATGTTATGAGAAGAGGAACTATATCTTGCGAAATGAAAGATAAAAACGAGTTTACTCAAGAAAACATTTTGTCTCATACAGTTTAAGAAATATGTTATCAGGATACATTTTTGACATTAAAGAATTTTCAATATTTGATGGACCAGGCATTCGCCAAACTGTCTTTCTTAAGGGATGCCCATTACGTTGTAATTGGTGCCACAATCCAGAAGGTCTTAGTGTGCTTCCTCAAATAATGGTTAGTTCAAATGCTTGCATAAAGTGTGGGAAATGTATTGAGATATGTGAACATAAAGACAAATGCATAGTTTGTGGAAAGTGCGTTGAACATTGTCCCGTTGCTGCTAGAAGAATCGCTGGAACAAAAATGACGAGTGACGAACTGGTAACAAAAATAATGAAAGATGCTGAATATTATAAAAAATATGATGGTGGCGTAACATTTTCTGGGGGAGAACCATTGCTTCAAAGTGATTTTCTATTTGAAGTTGTAGGAAAACTTGATGGCGTTCATAAAGCAATTGAAACTTCAGCATATGTAGATGAAAGAGCATTTGAGAAGATGATTTCTCTTTTCGACTATATAATAATGGATATAAAACAAATGAACGATGAATTGCATAAAAAGTATACTGGAGTTTCTAATAAAAAAATACTTAACAACGCAAAAGTGTTAATGAAATCCAATAAACAATTCAAAATTCGTGTCCCATTAATACCAGGTGTCAATGATACAGAGGAAAACATAAATGAGTTTGCAAAATTTATTAGTGATAATAACAACAAAACATTTATAGAATTACTTCCATATCATAAAACAGCTGGAGCTAAATATGAGATGGTTGGAATGGATTATAAACCAATATTCGATGTTGAACAAAAAGTAAATTTTCATGAAGATATATTTAAAAAATATGGATTGGAGTATAAGATACTATGAATCAAAGAATAACAGAATTTAAAAAGTTTTTTATTGAAGAAAAGGGACATCATAAATTTAGACAACAACCATTAGATCCTTATGTATTGGCTGAAAAATTTAAAAAAGATAATACATCTTCTTTAATGCGTGCTAAAGAAAGACTATTGTTTGTTTTAAATAATGAAAAGCCTGTTGTTTTTAAAGATGAAAAAATTGCTTTTACTAGAACTATTCCTGTACTTCCAGAATTATATACAACTGATGAAATCCAAGAATTAAAGAAAACTCATTGGCTGCATGAACAAGGAGAAGTGTGCAATATCAATGTTGATTACACTATGCTTCTTAATACTGGATTTGATGCAAAAAGAGAAGAGATAAAAGAATTAATAAATAAATTTAGTGCTAATAATGAAAATGATAAAGTTGAATATTTAAATACAGTTGATTCTATATTAGTTGCTGTTCAAGAATTAGCTAATAAGTATCGTGAAGAAGCTATCAAGGTTGGCAATACTGTTGTTGCAGACACTTTATCACGCGTCCCTGCAAAAGCTCCTACCAATTTCCTTGAAGCATTACAAATGTTTAGAATTATTCATTTTACAATGTGGGCTGGACACAATTATCACAACACTATTGGTAGATTTGACCAATATATGTATCCATACTTTAAAAAAGATTTAGATGCTGGCATCTATGATGAAGAAAGTATTTTTGAATTATTAGAGGAATTTTTCTTAACATTTAATAGAGACAGTGATTTATATACAGGTATGCAACAAGGTGACAATGGACAAAGTATGGTTCTTGGCGGTTTGAATGAAGATGGTACAGATTCATATAATTTATTGTCTGAAATGTGTTTAAAGGCAAGCCTTGAATTAAAACTAATTGATCCAAAAATTAATCTACGTGTAAATAAAAATACTCCATTATCTACATACATTCTTGGAAGCAATCTTACAAAACAAGGATTAGGTTTCCCTCAATATTCAAATGATGATGTAGTCATTCCTGGTTTGATTAAATTAGGATATGAACCAAAAGATGCATATAACTATGTGGTTGCTGCATGTTGGGAATTTATTATTCCTGGTAAGGCTCTTGATATTCCAAATATTGAAGCTGTATCATTTGCAAAAGCAATTGCTGAGGCAACTCAATATGATTTATTGAAATGTAACAATTATGATGAATTCTTAATCTGCTTGAAAGAAAGAATTAAAAATCAAATTGATAAGATTGAAGAAAATCTTAAAAACATATTCGTTTTCCCAGCTCCATTTGTATCTTTGATGACAGAAGGCGCAATTGAAAATGCTAAAGATGTTTCGTTTGGTGCAAAATACAACAACTATGGATTACATGGCACTGGTGTTGCAACATGTGCTGATTCTTTGGAAGTAATAGATAGATATGTATTTGGTGATAAATCAATTACAAAAGAACATTTAATCGAATGTATTTTAAACAATTTTGAAAACGATAAGGATTTACTAACAAAATTGCGTTTTCACACACCAAAAATGGGTAATAACGAAGACTGTGTTGATAAACGTGCAGTTTGGTTATTAGATACATTTGCTGATCTATTAGAGGGAAGAAAAAATGAAAGAGGTGGAATATATAGAGCTGGTACTGGAAGTGCTATGTATTATGTATGGCATTCAGATGATATTTCAGCTACACCTGATGGAAGATTAAAAGGCGAAAACCTTGGTGCCAATTATTCCCCAAGTTTATTCATTAGAGCAAACGGACCAACATCAATTATTCAATCATTCGCAAAACCAAATCTTATTCGTACAATCAATGGTGGTCCTTTAACAATTGAATTCCATGACACTGTATTCCGCAATGATGAAGCTGTTTCTAAAGTTGCCTTATTCGTTAAGAGTTTTATGGATATGGGTGGACACCAACTTCAACTTAATACTGTTAACCGCGATGTGTTGGTTGATGCACAAAAGCATCCTGAAAATTATAAAAATTTAATAGTACGTGTTTGGGGTTGGAGTGGTTATTTTGTTGAGCTTGATAAAATTTATCAAGACCACATCATGGAAAGAATGGAATTAAAGATATAAAAAAACAATTCATTCATTTAATATCTAAGCTCTCTAAAAAAATAGAGAGCTTTTTATTTAAAAAAATATAAGCTTATTTGTATTGTGTTACTAATGTTTAAATACAATTAAAACGCTATGAACATGGTAACAAAAGAAATGTTGGCAAATTATCAAATACGTAGAGGCGAAACAAAAGATGCCTTTATTGATTTCGTGTGTAAGAAAATTCCAGGGTTTAAAATAGATGAAGCCAAATATATATGCAATAATAAGAATTTAATATACGGCAATGTAGAAGATGCTGAAGTAATTATTACAGCACATTATGACACATGTGCAAATTCAATATATGGAAATGTATCTTTTCCAAAAAATAGATTACCATTTGTTTTGCTGATGATTTTTTCATATATATTAGGATTAATAATAGGCCATGTAATTGGCATAATTGGTAATAATGTAATACTAATTATTACCATATTTGTTATTGTGTATTTATTTCTTATTAAGCCTATATTCGGAAGGTCTAATGAGAATAATTATAATGACAACACATCTGGCGTTGTTGCAGTAATAAATCTTATACAAGATTATCCTGAATTAATAGACAAGAAAGTAGCTTTTGTATTATTTGATAACGAGGAGTATGGGTTATTAGGTTCAAGAGCTTTCAAAAGAAAATATATGGATACAGTAAAAAATCAACTAATCATTAATATGGATTGTATATCTGATGGCGATTATATTTTGGTAATTTGTAGTAAACAAGCAAAAGAAAAATATAGCAATGAAATCAACAACTCATTTGTGACTGATGGTAAAAAACAAATGATAATTGAAGACAGCAAAAAATGTTATTATCCATCAGATCACAAAATATTTCCAATACATATAGGCATAGGATCATTTAATAAAACAAAAAGATTTAATCTTTTATATTTAAATAAAATACACACAAACAAAGATATAGTATTTGATGAAATAAATATCGAACTAATTAATAAATGCATAGTTAATTTAATAAATTGTTTGTAAATAATATTTTGTGTTATATAAAACACAAAATATTTTGAGGAAGTATTAACTTATTATTTATGACATATTTCGTTGGTTTTGTGTTACTAATAGTTCTATACAATAATAATGTAAGTTAATTAATTCACAATACATTTGAAAGAGTAACAGCATGTTAGACAATAGTAATAATCAAATACTTGAAAATCAATATATTTCTTTCTCTAATTTGTTGAGATTTAGAGGGAAAGTGACACAAAAAGAAAATATAAATATACAAACAAAAATCCAAGAAATATTAAAACTTAATAATATTGATAAACCATCTAATGAAACAATAACAGCAACATATAGTGTTGAACTTCAAGATGGAGATCAGCTAATTGATATAGAAATGTTAATCCCTGTTAATAAAGAGATATCAAACTTCAATAATTATGAAGGTTTTTCGTATTTGCCAGAGCTAGTAATCAATAACGCAATAAAACTGTGTTTTTATGGTAATCAAGGTGATTTACAGTTTTCTATGCAAAGATTAATAAATCATATTAAAGATAACAATGTGAAAGTTAATACTCCTTTGTATACAGTAATAACGATAGATCGAGAAGCAATGAATCCTAATGGTACGTTTGTGAAAGGCTATTTGTTTATAGGTGTTAATTAATATGATTTACACATTAACTTATCAAAATGTATAGTTAATGTCTAAATAAAAATTAAATGCAAGAAAGGAGAAAAAATATTATGCAAGATGTATTGGAATTAAACAATTTTCAAATTCTAAATCAAGGCGAAATGGAAAAGATTGATGGTGGTAGTGATTTGTCTGATTTATTAACCATTGAATCAGCAACGTTTGAATTGGGTGCGGCCATATGCGCAATTGTTTTCCCACCTGCTTCACCTGTTTTAGGATTGATTGGTGCTGCATGCAACGTGGGCTCTTTATTATGCCGATGATGATGTAAAAGTAGATAGATGGTAGTTATGCCATCTATCTATTTTATTCTATTGCTAAAAAAGAAAGGAAAAACAAGAAAAAATGATGAATAAGAATAACAATATAATTAAATTTACATTATTGCTTACAATAATTATTTCTATAATAAATTTTTGCATTTTTTACAAAAAAGGGGATTTTTATCCGATGTTTTTTAGTGCGATAACAGTAGTTATTTCAGTAGTAAATATGTTTATTATCAAATATAAAAACATCACTTATAGCGATGACAGTAAAAAGCATAATGTACTATTTATATTAGCGATTGTTTGCATAACTTTTGCCATCGGCATGATTATATATTTTTATCTATACAAGTAAACAGCAAAGAGGTATGTAGTTATCATACGATAATGTAACTTATGAATAATATTCACTTATCAAAACAATATTATAAAAAATATAAAATAAATAGTTGGAATAGATTTGATAAGCTAATTTCAGTTATTATTTTGTTGTTATTACTTGCTATTTGTGTGATAAATATGCTGCTGATGAATTTAAGGTAAACGAGAATACAATAATTACTGTAATTATAACTTTGTTGCTAGCTATTGATTTGTTGACTTGTGGCAAATATATAATTAATAAGAAAAAGGAAATTTATTATAGCGAATCATCACAATATTCAAAGAATAAACTAAAAGAGATTGTTATTTGCAATAAAATATTAATGTTCACACTTATAATATATTTAATAATTGTAGCAATATTATATGTATATGTAGTGGACGACATTTTATTATATAAAAAAGATATTCTTATATCACATGCTTCGTATTATATGTTAATGGTTATTTATAGAGCTTATTATTTAGGTATGGCTGTTATTTTTTTAAAATCATCAATTA
>JAZUIZ010000030.1:0-2088 GCA_045642525.1 Erysipelotrichaceae bacterium | reverse complement strand
TCCTGCGGTTCAGTATGGAATGGCCGTGGCTTAACGGATAAAAGCTACCCTGGGGATAACAGGCTGATCTCGCCCAAGAGTTCACATCGACGGCGAGGTTTGGCACCTCGATGTCGGCTCATCGCATCCTGGAGCTGAATTTGGTTCCAAGGGTTGGGCTGTCCGCCCATTAAAGCGGTACGCGAGCTGGGTTCAGAACGTCGTGAGACAGTTCGGTCCCTATCTGTTGTGGGCGTCGGAAATTTGAGAGGATCTGTCCCTAGTACGAGAGGACCGGGATGGACGTACCTATGGTGCACCAGATGTTCTGCCAAGGGCATAGCTGGATAGCTAAGTACGGATTAGATAAACGCTGAAGGCATCTAAGCGTGAAACTAACCTCAAGATTAGATTTCCCATCTTATGAGTAAGACCCCTTATAGACTATGAGGTTGATAGGTTAGAGGTGTAAGTACAGTGATGTATTAAGCTGACTAATACTAATAGGTCGAGGATTTTATCATAAAAAATAAGAATAAGAAAACAATTAGTTTCTAATCTATAATGGTATATGTTATTTGGTTTTGAGGGAACAAACCTCAAGATCTGGTGGCTATAGAGAAGTGGTCACACCTGGTCCCATCTCGAACCCAGAAGTTAAGCACTTCATCGGTGAGCCTATCTAACTGTATAGTTGGAGAATCAAGCACGCTGCCAGTTAAAAAGTTCTACGCAAGTAGAACTTTTTTAATGATTAAATTATTTTTACACATTTTTCTTTATATTGCTTCAAGGAATCATCGTGTGTCAATAAAAACATTTTATTCTCTTTAGCTTGAGCAATTAGCATTCTATCAAATGGATCTTTATGTTTTATATCTTTATTAATTATTGTTAATTGTTCTAAAGCGTATATGTGTCTTGGATATATTGAAAGAGGTAATAAGCCTGACTCAATTATGTTTACGTTGAAATCATTAATTGTTTTATAGTTTATTACCTTTTCTTTTTCTGATTTCAATACCATTTCCCATAGATTTATTGTGCTATAGTAAATAGTATTTTCTTTATTCATTATTATTTCTCTAACTTCTTTTGAGAGTTTTTTATCATTTGACATATACCAAATAAGAATGTGCGTATCTAAAAGGTATTCCATTATTTTTCTTCTCCGTAGAATAAATTGGTTATATCATCATTAAACCAATCGACATTTTTTGCTGCTTTGTATTTATAGTACCCAGGTTCTTTTCTTGTACTTTCAAAATAAGTCATTTTTACAATGGGTTTTCCATTGCTCGCAATTAAAATATAGTCTTCTTGGCCATTTTTTAACATCTGACAAATCTTAGATAGATTGTTTTTAGCATCTAACATGTTATATTGGATCATTTTGTACTCCTTGGCTAACCTAGCCAAGATAATTATAACATCTATTTGTTAAGTTTTGAATTATTTGTTCTATCTAATATGAAATCTATTGATACTTTATAATAATTTGCTAATTTAATTAATATGTCAGTAGGGATATCGAGATCTCCTCGTTCATAGTTGCTGTATACTCTTTGGCTACAAGATAATATATCTGCTAGTTTTGATTGAGTTAGGTTATGATTCTTTCTTAAAATTCTTAATCTTTCGTACACAATGATACCTCAATATTATTTTATTTAGTGGAATATACACTATTGCTATTTAGCGTAAAATCCGCTAAAATTTATATAAGAGCTTGATACAGGAGGATATAATATGAAAGTTTGTAGTGTAATTAAATGGGATAACAATAATCAGAATCACGTTTTAGCATATAAATATCCAGAAACAGATTTCAATTATTTAACTCAATTGATAGTCCACGAAAATCAGGAAGCCGTTTTCTTTATGAATGGACAAGCCTTAGATTCATTTGGTCCAGGAAGGTATACGCTTGAAACGCAAAACATTCCTCTTGTTAGTAAGGCTTTGAAAAGATTAACTGGCGACAAAAATCCATTTCATTGTGAAGTATATTTTGTCAATAAAGTTGAACAAATGGGAATAAAATGGGGGACTGATTCAAAGATTCAATATGTTGAACCAAAGTATGGTTTTCCTCTTGAAATAGGTATG
>JAZUIZ010000029.1:0-5706 GCA_045642525.1 Erysipelotrichaceae bacterium | reverse complement strand
CGAATTTCTTTGGTTCTACGCCAGCTTTTTTAGCATGGCCAATTTCTGGCTTAGTAGCTCTTGCTTCTTTTTTGTCTTCGTAACCAAGTTGTAGAGCATCATAACCATCAGTTTCTTTAGTTTTCTTTTGCATTACAACGTTAGGTTGAACTTCAATTACTGTTACAGGAATTAAGTTACCTTCAGCTGTGAAGACTTGAGTCATACCAAGTTTTCTTCCAAGTATTCCTTTCATGATGTCACCTTTCTTTATAATTTAATTTCAATATCTACACCACTAGGTAATTCTAAACGACTAAGGGCATCGATAGTCTTAGAACTAGGTCCAATGATTTCGATCAAACGCTTATGCGTTCTAATTTCGAATTGTTCTCTAGAATCTTTGTTTACGTGTGGAGATCTAGTAACAGTTACGATTTGCTTCTCTGTTGGAAGCGGAATTGGTCCAATGACCTTTTTTACACCACCATCTTCAGCAGCTCTAACAATTTTTTCAGTAGCCACATCTAATGATCTGTGTTCGTAAGCTTTTAATTTAATTCTTACGTTATTTTTTGCCATAGAATTTTCCTCCTTTTTTCTATCAATAGATTTCTCTATTACCCACTCCTTGTGAGTTCCCTGGTTATCACACAATCACACAGGTTTTAGTGTGCCAGCAATCTCCCATATCACCGCGAGTGCTTTATTATTATAGTATAGTTTTATTTATGATTTCAACATTTTTTGACTAAAAAATAACAAAAAATGTGCATTTTATTGAATATTTAAACATACCATAATCAAACGCTATTTGGTGTGTCCTATTTCCATAACAAAAAACTCCAAAGAATTATGCACTTTCTTTGGAGATATATCTATAATTTTACTGTAATTTAAATTAATAAATATTATCATTCAATGCCAGTATTAAGCACATTGTACTCTGGTTTAGGTGTTGGAGTTGGAGTTGATGTCGGAGTTGATTTTTGTTTATATATAGGATAAAAAGCATATATAATAAAACCATCGCGGCGTTTTTTATTTTGAAAACGTTCACACTTATAGCCTACAAACTCATAACCTTCTTTTGTTGGTATTAATCCAGCATTAGTTGTATCACACACTTGATTATAACCTTTCATCGTAATATTAAAGGAAACAACTTTTTCGCTCACATCTGCCGTATTTTCAGGATAATTTTCATATAATTCATAATTAGGAAAAGGATATTTTCCATAATTTTCGCTCTTGACTTCGCGTTCATCAGCATAAACATCAGCATAAAAAAACAAAAGTGTTTGCGTATTTATTACGCCAAAATCTTTTGATGTAAATACTCCATTTTCATTGAAGTATTTGACTGTTGTTCCATTAATTATCGGTTCATATGTAGCCTTAAAATGCAAAGAATCAGCATCGCCAAATTCTGCATGTTGATCATCAAAAGAATAATCATAACCCATAAATTCATAACCTTCTTTTGTTGGCGCATATTCAACAGTAGTTAAATCAAGTGCTTGATTTTCAGCTAAAGTTACTGATAACGAAGGGCTACCAGGATATGTTCCACCATCTGGATCAATTGTTATTTTTGTGCCTACATTAACTCTTTCTGAATGAAAATTACTTTCACTTTCACAGTAGAATTCGATTAAAGGACGTTTATCATCTTCTGCTAATACCAAGGTATTAGATGCAGTGTTAATTAATGATGTTGTAATCATCATTAACACAGTTAATAAACAAGTTAATAATTTTTTCATAAAATGACCCCCCCCGCAAACATTGCGTGGGTTTCTATTTTCTTTATTTTATTTTTTTATTAGTAACAACATACAAACGTGTTTATAGATTTCAAATATATATCGTTCATTAGTTTTTTGTTTTATTCAACCCCAGTGTTAAGCACCTTGTACTCTGGTTTAGGTGTTGGTTTTGTTTCTTCTGAGACAGTTAGTGTAAATGTTGATAAACCACCGTTACTTAAGACCTTACCTGAATACGTTTTTATGTCTAAAGATGATGATGGTAATAAAAACTTAACAGAACCTTCTAAGACAGAGTACTTAGAGTGATCAAGTGCTGTTTCGTCTAAGAAGATGTCGTATTTATAATCTGTTCCGTTAATGTTTTTAGAGTAATCATCTTTTAAAGATATAGCACAGTTAGTGTTATCTACTTTAGTGTAAGTAAATGATTGTTTCTTGTTATGGTTATCATCACACGTGTAAACTGTAGTGTCTGACATGTCGAAGTTAGTACCTACTAGGTAGTTTTTATTCTTGTAGGTGATGTTGTGATCATCTGTTCCTGATACAGGATAGAGTGTAGCGTTTAAAGCTTTATCGCTTGTAGCTGATTCATAAGTTACCTTGTCTAAATACTTAGTGACAAATGTTACGTCGTTAATAAGAGTTTCTTTTGGTAACACTTTATAGGTAAAGACTTTATCTTCTGTGCCTGATTTAGAGTTTTGTGCCATTTCATCTTTTGAAAAACAGGCTTTATAAGTTACAACATTATCTTGTTTATCGTACATAAAGAAACAGTTATCGTGTTCAGAAGTAGATGCAGGCATTGGTAAAGATGTTTTGTTCATCCTTTCATTCAGGCCGTTAGGCACTTTAAGTTCCTCTAACGCTGAACATTCATAAAAGATATCATCCACATAGGCAACCTTTGATGTATCAAAATTAGATAAATCTAATGATTTTAATGAAAAACATTCAGAAAACATATAATTCATATTTGTGACATTTGATGTATTAAAATTAAATAAATCTAATGATTCTAATGATGAACAATAATAAAACATACTGTCCATACTTGCAACCTTTGATGTATTAAAATTAGAAACATCTAATGATTGTAATAATCTACAATCATAAAACATATAGTTCATATTTGTAACATTCGATGTATCAAAACTAGAAACATCTAATGATTGTAATAATCTACAATCATAAAACATACTGTCCATATTTGTAACATTTGATGTATCAAATTTAGAAACATCCAATGATTCTAATGATGTACAAGCAATAAACATATAACGCATGTTTTCAACATTTGATGTATTAAAATTAGATAAATCTAATGATTGTAATGACGTACAATATTGAAACATACTATCCATATTTATAACATTTGATGTATTAAAATTAGATAAATCTAACGATTGTAATGATTCACAGCCATAAAACATATAACTCATATCTGTAACATTTGATGTATCTAAATTGTTAAGATTATTAACTGATCTTAGTCTAGCACAGCGACTAAATAAATAACTTAAACTGGTCGGTTTAAAACCTTTAAATGATTCATCAAATGTAGCTGTCAAAATATTGGCTGCATCAAAAGGTTTAAAATCACTTGTGAGAGCATCAAAATTATATACATTCCCTTCTCCCTCATGACTCAAATCATCATAATAAAACACTAGATTATTTCCACTGCTATCTAACACGGCTTTAGCAGTTGGTGTTGAATCTGCGTTAACATTGATTGATAAGATGCTTGATGTTAACAACACAAGCACTAATAACGATAAAAATTTTTTCATAAAAGACCTCCCCCGCAAATATTGCGTGGGTTCATTATATTTTTTCATTAGTAACGTATTAGTAACGATAATTAATCTAATACGTATTGATAACATCAAAAGAATAATGATAATAAATATTATCTAGATTTTAAAGTTTATAGATTTAGTGTGAACTAAATTAGTAATTAAAAACTTTATTTATTCATTTTTTTATATCAAAATAATTAAAACATTAATAATTAATGCAAAGGTTCAAAACAATTTAATAGTTCATTTAAACCTTCTTCAGAAGAACATGTAAATGAAATACTAACAAATCTATCTCCAATTTTACTTATATATAATCTTTGAAGCGCTTTTTTATTATTTGTTACAATAGCTCCATCAATGACCGAGTACTCTTTTTCACACAATTTGTCACTATATATGTTATACATCTCATATTTAAAATATTCATTACTAGTAGTCTTCAGCTGTTGTGCGCATATAGAAACATATTGGTTAATATCCATACCATTATATAAACTTTCTTTTTCTGAACTTATAAGAACATTATCTCCTTTATAAATATTAATCGCCGTTAATTCTGTATAAGTATCATAATTATTTAAATCAAGATCTTGATCTAAATTTTCATTCACTTTTTCGATTCCACTTTCCAAAATTTCTTTCTTTTTATCATCCGAGACAACAATAGTTAATTCTACTGATGGTGTAAATTTAATATTTAAACTTTCGTTTGTATAAATATTATCTTTTATCTCTCCTTCAATATATTTTTCTTCTTTTACATCAGTTTGAATAGATAAACTATTTTGTAAAGATGTTTTCTTATCACATCCAACAAGCATCAATGACAAACTCATAAACAAGCACATCAAAACTTTTTTCATTTTTCTTTTACCTCTTTCTTGATTATTTTATTTAATCATTAGTAACGTCATAAAAATGTGTTTATAAATTAAAAACGATATATTCAAATTTCAAATATATCGTTCATTAATTATTAGCTTTAATGTTATTAATTATTCAACACCAGTTACAGGCAATTCATAATAATGATGGTTATTTCCATTTGGTGTATGTGGCTTATATACTAAAGCATAAGTTGAGAATTTATCTGCTTCAAATACAAATGTTGAATCGGATGTGTTGTATGTTGCACCAACTAATGATGATACAACACCATTATGAATACTGCATACATATAGTTCACCAGTTAATGCTTTATTGATTAGATCTGTTTTTCCTGTTAAATTTAATGAAATCTTAACCTTAGCATTTGTTTGGGATAGATATGATGGTGTTCCTGATTTTAATTGCTTAAAGATATTAAGTTCAAAACAGTGCATCAATGTTCCTAAATTATTTGCGGACAAAGATCTTTCAATCATCTTGTATGAATAACTTGTACTTGCAATAATCTTTGTTTCCATCCACAACATTGCACCAACTGATATATCACTTGGATCTAATAATGATTCAAGATTGTCATTAATAATATTTCCATTCAAATCATTATTACTTGGATCTGTCTTATTTGATGTTTCACCAGGATTAACATCATCAATAACTGTTGTTGTGCTAGTTGGATCTGAAATCCATTTTGGCGAAACTGTTATATTGTTTTCAATAGATACTTTTTCTCCAACAAATCTTACTTCATCTGAACCACTAATCATCCATCCTGCAAAAGTGTTATTTTGTTTTGTATACTCGTTATTTGGTAAAGAAATAATTTCTCCATATTTTTTGGTTAAATTTGTCATACTTCCTGTGCCATCATTAGAATCAAATGTTACAGTGTATGTATTTCTTGTATAGTATAATTTAAGCACTAATGTTCCATCTGCCAATACATCAGCACTTACTTTGTTGTTTATATTTGTGGAATCGAATGTAAATCCTGTATATGTTTTTGTTGTAGCAGAAACATTGGTTGCGGTTGTACCAGTTAAATTTTCGATTTCACTTGGAGTATTAGAATATGTACCATTTAATTCTTGTAAGTAATGATTAACTTTATATGGTGTATTTGTATTCGCACTCCATACAGCTTTGAATGTAACTGTTGAGTTATTTGATGCATTTAAGTTTTTAAATGATGTTGAAGTAATGTTTTCTTTTGTTTCATCGTTAGATGATGTACCACCAATAATATGAGTGTTGTTGTCCAT
>JAZUIZ010000028.1:0-24197 GCA_045642525.1 Erysipelotrichaceae bacterium | reverse complement strand
TTTATCAATAATTTCTCTTCTGTGTCCTATAGTTAACGCAAGAATTACTAGTTCTTTATCTCTTATCTCACATATTAATCTATAGTCACCAATTCTATATCTCCATAATCCTTTAAAATTATTAGTTAAGGCTTTGCCAATATTTCTTGGATTATCTGTTCCATCGATATGCTTATCAATCCAAACATAAATCATTGTTTGAGTATAATAATCTAATTTAGAAAATTCTTTATTAAATCTTTCTGAGAATTTAACTTGATACTTCATTATAAATCATACATCTTCTTAATTTCTTTAAGGGTGTATGTTTTAGGATTCTTATCAAATTCTTTTTTTGCTTGTTGATATAAAGCTATATCATATTCATCTTCTATCTTTTCAAATAATGCATTCTTTAAAGCTTCGCCTAAAGTGATACCATGTACTTTAGCAAGCTATCAGCCAATTTTCTTTCTTCATCAGAAAATCTAATTGAGTAACTCATAAAGAATCCTCCTCTATGTAGTGCATTGTACTACAGTAATTATATAGTTTCAAACACTACAAAAGTACATTTCTGAAATGATATTTTGTTTCTTTTTTAATTAATAATTATTCAAATTTGCTTTATAAGACTTTTTTATTGATATTCACGTATTGCAAGTAAAAGACAATCATTTAGACAAGCAACTATAACTTTTTTTGCATTATCAACACTCTAAGTGATTAGGCAAAGAACCAATTATAATCTTCTTTCTATCTTTGTCTACAATAAAATATACTCTTAATAGTTCCCCATGGGCTCCTATTTTTAAATATTGATCCAAAATGTGTTCAACTCTTTTTTCTCCAACAAAGGCATATTTTATTTTACAATCACCTTTTGCAGAACTGGGAATGCTTAATATAGTCCTTCCAGGAACGATGCCTTGATTTCCTAAATTTCCTGAATCATTTTCAATAATTCTTAATGCCCATATGCCTTCATTGAGATTAGCTACAACTGAAATGATATAGGAATCATTAATCATAAAAGATTTGAAACTATCATTGCTTACTTATATAGTAACAAATTTCATCTATTTTCCGCATTACTTTTTTTTGCGGTATTTCATTGAAATATTAGAAATAAGATAATATAATACATATATATGGAAAAAATGGTATTTAATGCACAATTTATTACACTTGATAATCTTAAAGAACAAGGTCTTTCTTACTACAAAATAAATAAACTAGTAGAAGAAGGAAAACTTAATAAGATTAATCGCAGTACATATGAAAATGTAAATTATAAAGGTGATTATAATGATTTTTGTGTTGCAAACGCATATATACCTAATGGCGTAATATGTGAATATTCTGCAGCATATCATTATGGCCTATCAAATTATCTACCGCCATATATTAATGTTGCGATTGATAGAGATAAGAAAGTCTCTACTCTTCCTAAGAATCCATCAATTGAGCTTCGTTATTACAGTGACAAAAGAATGAGCATAGGTGTAATTAAAGTAAATGAGAATGGTAATTCATATAGAATCTTCGACAAAGAAAAAACAGTTATTGATATGCTATCTTTTAGAAACAAAGTATCTATTGAGGATACTATAAAAGTTCTTAAGAATTATCTAAATAGAAAAGATAGAGATCTTAATAAACTACATAGATATGCAAAAGAGCTTAGATGTGAAAAGATTCTAAAAACTTATCTAGAGGCGCTGCTATGAATGTTCAATCCATTAAAGATAGATTAAGAAATGAAGCTATTGCTTCAAACAAAACAGTTCAACAAATGCAAACATATTATGGTCTTGAAAGAACAATTTATCGTATTTCAATTTCCAAATATGCTAATCATTTTGTTTTAAAGGGTGGAATATTCCTTTATGCCCTATTTGATAAAAACTATCTAAGAGCTACAACTGATATTGATTTATTAGCTAGAAGAATATCAAATAGCGATATCGAAATGAAGAAAATATTTGAAGATATATTTTCAGAAGATTTAGATGATGGTTTAACATTTGATTTAGACTCTTTGTCAGTTACTAACATTACAGAATTTAAAGAATATCATGGATTAAATGTTAAGATCTTTGCATATCTAGATAGAACACAAATACCTATTTCCATTGATATTGGTTATGATGATGTAATATATCCTGATTCTATTGAAATTGAATTCCCTACTATTCTTGATAATGAAGTTCCTAAGATTCAAGCATATTCAGTAGAAACTGCAATTGCTGAAAAATTAGAAGCAATTGTGTCAAATGGTTTCAATAACAGTAGGTATAAAGATTTCTATGATATTTATATATTAGGCAATAATTACTCAATTGATTCAAATTTATTACATAATGCAATAATTGAAACATTTAAAAATAGAAATACCAAACTATCAATAGATATTGAAGCTTTTACTCCTGACTTCTATAATAGCCCAGTTCATATTACTAGATGGAATTCATTTGTTAAGAAAAAGAAAACTGAAATTGATGTTTCTTTAGAAGATACAATTAAATATATTAAAAATCTAGTCCTTCCACTAATATCAGAATAACTATGGTGTCTTTATAACTTGTTATCAATACTCTAAATGATTAGGCAAAGAACCAATTATAATCTTCTTTCTATCTTTGTCTACAATAAAATATACTCTTAATAGTTCCCCATGGGCTCCTATTTTTAAATGTTGATCCAAAATGTGTTCAACTCTTTTTTCTCCAACAAAGGCATATTTTATTTTACAATCACCTTTTGCAGAACTTGGTATACCTGATGGCGTAACATTATATGGTCTATTATATATATTAGCTGATATAGCATTTAGTTCATCTATTGATAAATTTTCAAACAAATATTTAGAATATACTTTATCAAGATAATCCAAAGCATCACATATTACATCAACATCAACATTTTCAGCATCATTTTTATCTAAACAATCAATAGCTTTTTTATCCAAAATAATATTATTGAATTGACTAGCCCATCCCACTATATCTTTATGATATTTAGGTCTATTTTCTTTTCTGTGAATATATTCAATATAATCATTTTTATTATCAAGTTCTTTCTTTAATCTATTAATTTCATTATTAAGAACAACTTTTTCTTTTTCACTATTCTCTAATTTTTCCAATGCATCTATTAATTCACTTTTACTTGAATCAGTAGGAACATATTCTGATTTTCTTGTTTCTCTTGCTTGTTTAGACTTTAATTGTTCAAGTTTCTCAATAGCCTCATCCAATAATTTTTCTTTTTCTTTCTTAGCTGATTCATTATTTCTTTGTAATAATATTCTTGCTTCATCTACAAATAAAACATCTTTAAAATCAAGTTCTTTATTCCTAGTGTAATTACAAACAAGTTTTTTATATTTTTCTTTAATGTTATAAGAAAAACGACTAATCTTATAATCATTAAGATCAATTACATACACTTCGTCTAAATTAACACTATTAATATTAAATTTCTTACCAAAATGTTCAAACATTTTCTTTGACAATAAATATGTTCTAGCATACCCTAAATATCTATGCGAATATGGAGTTGCTTTGCTTGTAATGTCTTCTTTTGGCCCCTTATCTTTACTAATAACCTTATCCAACAATGATTGTGTACCTTTGAGAGGTATAGGATTAATTTTAAAATCATCTAACTTTATATCTTTAACATCAGCCATTGAATGGTCATCATATGTGTAGACTAACAAAGGAAGCTGGTTATCTTTTGAATGCAAAATATTAAATACTTCTTCTAATTTATTTTCATCATCAATAATCATATTGTTTGGGTTATATAAATTATTGATTTGTCTAAGACCAAAATCAGGATTAAGCGTCAATTCTTTTACTAAAGATAATCTAACACAATTCGCAAGTTCAACTTCTTTAATATCACTTACAATTGTTTTAAAACCACACTCCAATACATTGTCTACAATTCTAAAACCTATATCTGTTTGAATAGTCCTTCCAGGAACGATGCCTTGATTTCCTAAATTTCCTGAATCATTTTCAATAATTCTTAATGCCCATATGCCTTCATTGAGATTAGCTTCAACTGAAATGATATAGGAATCATTAATCATAAAAGATTTGAAACTATCATTGCTTACTTTCTTATAATCTTTTTCATTTGGCATCAATAATTCTTTAAAAATGTTGTTTTCTCCAAGCCTATTTCTAAGCCAAGAAAAACAAGTCAATGCAGCTATTTTCAAGCCATCATTAAGACTAATATTTTTATTGTCCATTTCTGCATATAACTGATAAGTATTATACCTATTAGCTTTGCGCAATTTAACTGTAGATGAATATTTATTTGCCATACATTTATTATATAGTTGTTTTTAACTAAAACCTTATGATTTCCAAATATAACATAAAATATGCATATAATTATTATTCTTATATGCATATTTTTTTAAATATAAATTGTATTACATTATAATTTTATTTTTTTCTTGATTTATAATCTGCATCTACTTCCAAACGTAATTCATACAAATCATCTTCACAAATTTCTTCATCTTTATCTAAAACAAACATAGCTTTTGTTGCATTCTTTGCGAATGAATGCGCAGCTTTAATTCCAATAGAATCATTAATGAAATTAACAGCTCTAGATTCATCGATAGAAAACTTTTTTGCAGTTTCTACTGCATCAATATTTGCTCCCATAAATATAAATTCCCAACCATTTTCCTTTTGTTGTTCAACCATTTTCTTAACATCATCACTAGAATATTTATGCGAAGCATTTTCTAATCCATCAGTAACTATGACAAACACGGTGTGCTCTGGTATATCTTCTTTTCTTCTTTGATGTTTTTGAATATCTTTAGTGTGAGATATAGCATCACCCATAGCATCTATTAAAGCAGTACATCCATTAGCAACATATTGTGATGTGTTTAAAGGCTCAACTTCCTTAATATCAATTCTATCGTGTATTATGCTTTGATTATCTGAAAATAAAACTGTTGTTACTAGAACATCGTATTCTTTATCTTTATGTTCATTTATTGTTGAATTAAAACTACCAATAGTATCTAATTCTTTGCCTGACATTGATCCTGATTTGTCTAAAATAAATACTAATTCTTCTAATTTTTCTTTCATCTTTTTTCTCCTTTTATAAATAAAAATGTAATTGTTAGCTAACTTACAATTACATTCTATTAATTGGAAAAAACTAATTGGTCGTTTTTAAAGCGACATTTAATAATTCACTAAAGTTTTTTGATCATATTGAAGAAGTGTTTCATCTATTAAAGAAATATTATAATTCTTTTTAGATATATAATACTTAACTATCATATCAGACATATTACTATCACTTAGAGCAAACCCAGCCTTTTTTAACAATGATTTTGTTTCTCTTAACGGTAGTTCTAATGCTAAAGCCAATAAAATAACGGTAGATTTAGAAGGCCTATACTCATTGTTTCTTAATTTAGAAAATAGTTTTCTATCTATATTAGCTTTTTTATAACACTCTGAATCTTTTAATCCTTTGTCATCAATTATACGAAACAACATTTCCGAAAAAGATTCATCTTTGTTTTTTAAATAATCGTTTAATTCTTCTGGTACTATAGCGGTCTTATAAGAACCAAATAATTGTGGTTTCTTTTCTATATCATCTAGTGAACGCTCACATTTCTTTATAGGGCCATCGCGAAAAATCTCAACTTTTTCAGTTTTATATCCCTTGTAATTTTTTCGTAAATAATTATCAATACTTTTTAATAATTTACTATCTAATTTTGTTTTCATACAAGATAATTATAGTACACATTATTTATTATTTTACTGAATTACAAAATGGTTTTATAAAAAAGATATGGTTCTTTTTAGTGTGTGATTAACTAATAGAAACCATATCTTTAATTATTTATTTAATTATAATTGATTAATTAAATTATTCTTCTGGATCTTCAAATCCAATTATCATCATAAGAACAAATCCTGACAATGCAGAAATTATATAACCAATTACATATTTAATTGGCGAATTACAAATGAATGCCATTTGGATACCAGATAGTTCAGGTACTAGTGCAGCAACTTTCATAAGAGCCATAGCTGAACCACCAATGAATGCACCCACACATGTAGCAATCATTGGTTTTCCAAGTGGAACTGTAACACCCCAAATCAATGGTTCGCCAATTCCTAAGAATCCAATTGGAAGAGCATTAGCTGCAGTCTTCTTTAATTTCTTATTCTTTGTCTTTAAGAATACGTATAAACATGCACCTACTTGAGCAGCACCAGCCATAACTGTTACTGGTAATAAGTAAGTTACACCATACATTTCAATTAATGCAGTGTTAACAGCGATTAAACCATGATGCATACCTGTCATAACTAATGGCAAATATACAAATGATGCAAATCCAGCTAAAATTGGAGCCTTAGTAATTACAAATGTAACTGCTTGCCCAACAATGTCAGATACCCAACCACAAATTGGTTGTAATATAAATAAACTAGCAAATGTCATGATGAACAATACTAATAGTGGTGTTGCAAAAGTATCGATTGCATCAGGCATAAAACTTCTAATTTTCTTTTCTAATAAAGCACCTAAGATAGCTGCAGCGATTACAGAAATAACACCACCACGTCCAGCAACAAATTCAATACCTAGCATTTGTAAGCCAGTTAAAGAAGCTGAACCTAAAATAGCAGCTAAACATGCACCTAAGATTGCAGAACCGCCGAATTCTCTAGCAGCATTATAACCTGCAATAATTTGTAATACATTAAATACAGATGCAGCAACAACACCTAAAATTGTACCAAATGCTGAATTATAGAAATCTAATGCATAAATATGACTGAATTCATAAATAGCTAACATCAAACCACAGCCAATAAATGCAGGAATGATTGGTACAAATACGTTAGCAATATGCTTCAAGAATACTTTACCTGGTGTAGCATTTTTCTTATTAGCTTCTGCTTTTCTAATAGTAGCTTCATCAACTTCTAATGATTTAACACCAGTTAAGCTAGACATTTCATCAGATAATTTTTTTGATTTGCCTGGACCTACAACGATTTGTACTGAATCACCATCATCTGTAACACCTAAAACACTTTCAACTTTCTTAAGAGCATCAAGATCACATTTAGAAGCGTCCTTAATAACGATTCTCAAACGTGTCATACAGTTTTCAATTGCTCTTAAATTTTCTTTTCCACCAAGCTTTTCAACTAATTGCTCAGCGATTTCACGATTACTCATATCATTATTCCCCTTTCTTTTTTAGACATTGGTAACACAATTTTGAATATGGACAGCTAAATAAATAAGTTCGTTGTTTTTTAGTTTATATTTGTAATCTTCGTACAAAAAACTAGCTATTTCTTCAGCACAACATCTAGCCTTATTTAAAGAACTATCTAGACATATCAAAGGCGTATGTAAAGGACTATCATCTTCATTAAACATTCTTAAACTTAAAAAATGTAAGTGCGTTAATAATCTAGCATAAGCCAAAGAATTTTCATCTAATTTTACATTAAAGTATTTCTCAATTATGCTTACTATTTCTGATACAACAGTTATGGAGTAAGCTTGATTTTCATTTAATGAGTTTGCAGTAACATTTAGAAAATGCATTGCAATCAAACCAGACTCATTATCATCAAAATTTGTGCCTAGTTCTTTGTTAACTATTTCAACAGCTTTGCTAGCAACTTCAAATTCTTTTTGATACAAAATCTTTATCTCAGTTTTCATTGGACAAGGAACCAAAAATCCCTTATCATATCTTTCTTTAGCAAAAAACAAATGATCAGCCAATGTTATATATAATGAATCTGGCATTTTTTGATTCAATGTTTTATTTGCGTAATCGATTATCATATCAACAATAGAAAAATACTTTTCATCAATTTTATTAACTGATTCAGATAATTTTTGTATAAACTTATTATCAGTACTTTCAAATATTTTATCGATATTTGCTGAATCAATACAATCTCCAGGTTTCTTTGAAAAACCAATTCCGTTTCCCATACCGACCTTTTGAATTCCATTGTCATTAATAAGAATTGTATTGTTGTTTAATACTTTAATGATTTCGTATCGCATATTATTGGTTAATAACCACATCACCAGAATTAACTTTATTTGGCATATTTTCCAATAAAGTTTCATCCTTGTTTTCGACTAAAACAACAATGACATCATCATTCAAGTTGTTTTGCTTAATCATTTCGTGGTCAACCTCCATAATCTTTTGATTAAGACTTACATTGTCACCTTCTTTTACCATAATCTTAAAAGGTGAACCTTTTAAGCAACAAGTATCAAGACCAACATGAACCATAACACTAATATCATCTTTTTTAATTACTATGGCATGAAGTGTATCAGCAACAAATTCTACAACACCATCTATGGGCGCCATTATATCTTTGTCATCTGTTTCAACAAAAAAACCTACACCCATCATGTACTGAGAGAATACTTTGTCATTCGCATACTTCAAGTCTTGTACTATACCTTTACATGGAGAAAAAATCCTCATAACCCTATAGTCTTGTAAACCAATGCCTCCTTTCTTTATAGACTCCGCTTATTATTTGTCCAAGAAAACAAAAAGCAAGAATCAAAATTGTAATTCTTGCCTTTTAAAGTACAAAAGTAACACATTACAACTATATTTTATACATAGAAGCATATATTTGCAAGCGCTTTCAATTTTAAAAATATACTAATGGTTAGTGTATATCTATTCAATTCCAGTCACAGGAATATCATATGGCTCTGGGGTTGGTGTTGGAGGAGTTGGAACACTACAATTGCTTATCACATAATCTCCAGCCGCCACAACATAACTTTCATCTGAGCCATGTGGAAATGAACCTTCAATTATACTTCCAGCTGGAATTATAATCGCAATAGAAGAGGTACCAACAGATAAACCAGAATCTAATGTACCAGTAAACTGCACAGTTAAACTACTTCCACTTACGCTTGTAACAGTTGCGGATAATCCTGTTGGAATATTTGTGAACCAACCACTAATGTCACCACTAATAGCTGTATCAAAAGTATAGTCAGGAGCTCCAGGAGATAAAGATACAGTAACATCTTGTGGTGTAATTGTCTCTCCAACGCAGCCAGATACATTTCCACTGATGCTGATATCTATAGCACCTACAGCATTTATCTTAGATAACGCAAAAGTACACACAAACAAACACAACAATATTGTAGTTATTATCTTTTTCATAACCGCCCTCCATCACAATTATCATAACAAAATATATGATAATTGGCTAAAAGCATTCGTGTTGGACATATTATTCAATAATGGTTTTTAGATTGTAGCCAATAAAACAAAATTTAATATAAACAATAAACTAGAAACTAAAATAATTGGATTAATTTCTTTTGTTTTGCCCTTTACTATCTTGACTAATACGTAAAGAATAAAGCCAGCAGCAATGCCATAAGAGATAGAATAACATAATGCCATAAAGATAGCTGCACCAAAACCAGGAACTGCTTCTTCAATATCATCCCAATCAACATCATCTAAAGCATTTATCATCAAAATGCCAACCATAACCAAAGCAGCTGAAGTTGCAGCATTTGGAATTGCAGAGATTATTGGTGCAAAGAATGTACTTAAGCCAAAACATATTGCAACAACAACGGATGTTAAACCAGTTCTACCACCAGCTTCTATGCCCGCAGCTGATTCAACAAATGTTGTTGTATTCGATGTTCCTAACACTGCACCAACTGAAGTTGCAATTGAATCAGCAAACAATGCTTTATCCATTTTTGATTTAAAACCAGATGAATTTTGCATAGCTTCTTCATCTTCTTTAGAAAATATTCCAGATCTTCTTCCTGTACCAATGAAAGTTCCCAATGTATCAAATGTATCAGATAATGAGAATGAAAAAATTGTAATTAACACAAGTGGAAGTTTAGTTAAATCATTAAATAAAGATGGGATTCCCTCGCTAGTAAAGATAACACCAAATGTTGTAGGAAGAGCCTTACAAGCATCAACAAAACTAATTGAAGATCCAAGAGTTGTAACACCAAAAGGAATTCCAATAATTGTAGCAGCAATAATGCCAATTAAAATAGCACCTTTAACTTTCAATAAATACAACGTAATAGTAATGGCGAAACCAATTAAAAATACCCATAGTGTTGGTTGATTAAAAGTGGCAATTGCAGGAACTCCTGAATCAAAATTAATAAAGCCAACATTTAGCAAACCAAGATAAGCAACAAATACACCAATACCAGCACCAATAGCATTTTGTAAAGATTTTGGTATTGATTTAACGATATACTTTCTTATTTTTGTTACTGTAATAAAAATATTAATTACACCACAAATAAACACCATTGATAATGCTTGTTTCCAAGTAAAACCCAAAGTAAAGCATACAGTATAAACAAAAAATGCATTTAGACCCATGCCTGGAGCTTGAGCATATGGCACATTTGCAACCAATCCCATTACAAGTGTTCCTATAATGGAAGAAATAATTGTTGCTAAGAAAACAGCGCCCCATTCCATGCCAGATTGTGATAATAAACTTGGATTTACTACAATGATATAAGACATTGCGGCAAATGTCGTAAGTCCAGCAATAACCTCACGAGCAAAACTTGTCTTGTTTGAAGACAACTTAAAAAATTTTTCGAACATCTATTATATGTTCCTCCCTTTCTTGTAATCTATCGCCAAAGATAGAACACAAAAAGGCAGGTTCTATCATAGTCTAATCTTTACGGGATTAGGTAGAAACTTTTCCACCATATTAGGAAAATTATACGACAATTACATAATTTATGTTATCACAAATTATCGAATTATTTTTATCAATTATTAAAATATAACATATCCGTTAGACTCAATAACTTTTTTATACCAATAGAACGAATCTTTTCTATATCTTTCCAAAGAACCACTTCCATCATCGTTTTTATCAACATAGATAAAACCGTAACGTTTAGCCATTTCACCAGTTGATGCAGATACTAAGTCAATGCATCCCCATACAGTATATCCAAACAAATCAACACCATCTTCAATAGCTTTTTCCATTGCCATAATATGACTTCTTAAATAATTAATACGATAATCATCATGTATTTTTTTATCTTCAGTTAGTACATCTTTTGCTCCTAAACCATTTTCTACACAAATGATTGGCACTCTATATCTGTTATACACTTCGTTAAGGTAATATCTTAATCCATCTGAATCAATTTGCCATCCCCATTCACTTGATTGTAAATGTGGATTCTTGACACCAAACATCACATTTCCTTGTGATTTAACCACATCCAGATTAGCAGATACACATTCAGACGCATAATATGAGAATGAATAGAAATCTACTATTCCTTGTTTTAAGATTTCATTATCACCATCTTGCATATTAATATGAGCACAAAATTGCTTTAACAATTTGTTTGTAAATGGATGATATTCACCTCTTACTTGTACATCAGCACAATAGAAGTTCGCTATTTGCTGTTGTTGTTGAGCTAATAAAATATCTTTTGGATGACTAGAATAAGGATAAGCAACATTTCCAGCTATCATGCATCCAAATTTAAAACTAGGATTAATTTTTCTTCCTTCAATAACAGTTTTAGCACTTGCTAAAAATTGATGGTGTAAAGCAGTAAATCTAGTTGTTGCTTGTTCAGGAGTTTCTCTAATTTCAAAGCCTAATTTACCACCATTAGTTGGCATCATGCCTAAAGACATAGTATTTCCAAATGCGCCCATCATCGCAATATTGATTTCATTAAATGTTAACCAATATTTAACTAAATCTTTATATTCATTCATTACAGTAGTTGCATATTTAACAAAACAATCTATAGTTCTTCTATCTGCCCAACCATTCCACTTTTTAGTTAATGCATATGGGAATTCATAATGAGATAGAGTTACTAATGGTTCAATACCTTTTTGTTTTAAATATTCAAATACTTCACGATAATGATCTAGGCCTTTTTGGTTTGGCGTTTCATCATCACCATTAGGATAAATTCTTGTCCAGTTAATAGACATACGATACATTTTAAATCCCATTTCCGCAAATAAATCTATATCTTCTTTAAATCTATGATAATGATCAATGCCTTCATGAGATGGATATCTTTCACCTTCTTTGAATGTCTCATCAAAAGTTCTTGGCTTTGTTAAACTACCAGCAGAAAAATGATCAGCACAAGACTCGCCTTTTCCATCTTCATTCCATGCGCCTTCACATTGATTAGATGCAGTAGCACCACCCCAGTAAAAATTTTCTTTAAACATATTTTTTCTCCTTTTATATTCTTATTAAAAACAAATAATATTTATCTTTTAATAAGAACATAGAGCAGGTGCCCACACCTGCTCTATAAAATATATTATGCAACTTCTTTTTCTGCTTGTTCTTTAGCATATAATTGTTTGTCATATGCTTTAAAGAATGGTAGGTAGATAACATAAGTTATAGCTACAATAATAATTGGAAATAAAATGTTGAACCAAGCAATATTAATGCAAGGTAAAATACCAATTAATTCGTTAATACCAATTGGAAGTATTCCCGCTACAGGTAATACTGATGGATATAAAATACCAATACTATAGAATACATGTCCTAATAACACCGCAACTACGATTGATAATAAGTAAGGGATAGCCATCAAAGGATTATACATAATTGGGAAACCGAAAGTTATAGGTTCATTGATGTTACATAATCCAGGAATTAAGCCAGCTTTCGATACAGCTCTTAATTGTTCAGATTTAGCTTTTAGACCCATAATAGCTAGAGCTAAAGTGTTACCAGTACCACCAGCACAAGCCATAAAACCAAATAGCAAAACTGGCGAATACACAATTTTAGTAATATCTTGAGTTGTTGCATATATAGTTGCATTTTTGGCCATGACAGCCATCATTGGAGCCATTAACGCAACGTAAGCTATCATTGTTCCATGAATTCCAAAAATCCAAAAAAGCCCAGTAATTAATCCAATAATTAACATTGCAGGAAAACTTGTTCCAAAATTTATTAGCGATGAAAAAAAGTTTATTAATAACGAAGCTAAATCAACATTAGTTATTTTTAACACAACAATATTTACAACAAGTTGAACAATAACCGAAAATGCTAAAGGAATAATAGAACTAAAACCTTCAGCCAAGAATGGTGGAACTACATCCGGCATCTTGATAACAATATTCTTCTTTACACATAAGTTGTAAACCCAAGTTGATACAAGTCCAACTAAGATAGCTACAAATAAGCCTGTACCACCTAAATTTGAAGTAGTTAAAGCTTCCATAGACCCAATCATCCATCCACGAGATGCAACTAGCAAGAAAGATAATGCTGCATTGATAGCACCTGGCAATGGTTTTAATCCTAACGTTTTAGAATAATTATATCCTAGTAATAGAACAAACCATAATGATAATAAATTAAAAGTTAAATTATATATACCATATAAAGCGGTGTAAATTTGACTTTCTGCCGTCCATATATTAAAAGCTAATGGTACTTGAGCAATAATCGAAAAAATAGAACCAGCCATAATAACACCCATTAGAGACATCACTGAAGCTTGGATTGCAGATATAGCTTTGTTTTGGCCAATTACATCTCCTAAATGTTGAAGAGCTTTCATTGGCTTAGATTCGAAAAATTTGTCCATATTCCCTCCCTTATTTATTTTTAGTAATAGAATCAATTAATGCAAATATTTTTGGCGCATTGCCAATCGCATAATCAGCTGGTTCTATTTTAGCCACTGGATAATTTGGCCCAAGTATTTCCTTAATCCATCCTACACGATTGCTTACTTGAGGACCATACAAACATACTTCAAATTGGTCCTTAATTTCTGCTAGTTCAGTACAAGAATGTGCTTCGCACACAAATGGTTCAACATTGTTTTCGGATGCATATTTTTCAAGTTTTTTTACTAACATACTTGTACTGTACCCGCCGGCACAAATTAGCAATAATCGCACTTATTATGTCCTCCTTTCTTATTTAGAAATAACTCAATTTTATATGATGAAATGTTCGCCACAACAAAAACGAATTTTTTATAAATCACACCTTATTCATTCATGTTGTTTGGTCTAAAAAATTCTACTATTTCTGCAACAAGTTCTTGCGCAACCATGGTTGTCATCAAATGATCTTGGGCGTGAATTAACAAAACATCTATATCTACTCCTTCACCATTTGATTGTTTAACCAACAAATCAGTTTGTACAATATGGGCTTGTAAAGAGTATTTATCAGCCTCATCAAGCAATTTCCTAGCTCCTTCATAATCCTTGTTATCCCTAACTAGTCTTAAAGCATCAAACACTCTAGATCGGCACTCGCCCGAATTGGCAATTATTGTCATAGACATAATTTCATTTGAATTGCTATCCATAAAAACTTTCCTCCTACTACCAATGTAGAATATTTCCTACATATTTTTTATAATTATAAGAGATTGGAATAAACATAATACCAACGAATATAAATATTAGGAGTGTTGAAATGATGTTAAACAAAACAAATTATAATCAAGATTTTTATAAACAAATTGCTAAACAGAAGTTAGTAAAAGATCCAGTATTCTATTTGGGAATTATAGGAATGTGCTTATATTGTTACACAGGAATATATTATCTTATGCTTGGCTATAAACAAATACTTGGATATATTTGTTTAATTTTTGCATTTGTTCTTACCCCCATATTTTGTTTCATTCTTCCGTATAGAACAAATTGTAAAAAATATAAAAAAACTATGGAATTAACACATAATAATGATTTTATTGTGGAAGTAAAATTTTCAAATGAAAGTTTGAATGTTAAAAATAGTTTAAAAAAATCAGAACTTCATAATTACAAAGAAATAAAGTCAATTGTAGTTAAAGATAACTTAATAACAATTAAAATAAAAGGTTTTGATCCTATATATATGGACAAAAATTCATTTGTTGATTCAACATATGATGATTTTAAAAATTTTCTTACAGCTAGATCAAATATTAAGTTTAAAGATTAATAATAACTAATTTTAATACCTTTGAGATTGTGCTAAATAATAATTTTTGTATCTAATGTCATTTGTAACATCTTGAATTACTTTTATATATTCTGGCATTACAATCTCTTGCCCCTCTGCTACTTGTATTGATAAAATACCTCTTGTTTTATCAAAATCAAATACATCTAATTTAAAGAATAAGTTTTCATAAATAAAAGAGTATCTATCTTTATTAATTGGTTTTAAATTCTTATCAACTTCTTGAATATAATCGTAATATTGTCTAGAGGATAACACTTTGTCTGCTTTTATTCTTTCATTAGTTGATAAATATCTTGCTTCTGAATATGAATATAATTCACTACCATTTCTAGTTCTTTTTCTAATACGTCTTTCATTTCCTGTAGTTGATTTTAAATAGTATTGTTCAATATGTGCATTTGAATAGTTTTGTTCATTCTTGATTTTTTCAATCATTGAATCATTAACTTCAACCATATACTTAACAAATCTTTCAACTGGTTTCTCATCACCTAGATATTCAAACACCGCTTGAATAGCTTTGCGCATTTTAACTTCAAAATCAGTTTCATTTCCAATAATTACTCTATTTGGGTGATCCTTCCATGCATCTAATGCCAAATCATCCATTTTTCTTGCATCTTCAATAGATTCATATCTTGCAGAATTGTTGGAATATGTATAAGCCTCTTCTTTTCCTTTAGCACTTGTAACTAAGTGAACAACCATATCATAGCGAGGATTGATATCTTCAATTTTTAAATCAAATTCTTTCAATATTTCTTTAAATGAATCCTCACCAACATATGCTAAATCATCAGCTAAACCTCTATCAATAAAAATAATAACTTTGTCACCTTGAATTTCTTCAGCTGCACGAAGACATATTTCTTCTTTCTTCATTTGAAGCGCAACACAATACTTTTGAAATTCATACATGCCCATAGTCGCAGGAGAAATACCACCTGATATTAAATCAGTTGCAGATTCATGATCAATTATTACTCGATATCCCCTTTCCGCAAATATTTCTTCAGCCCTAGAAGTAAATGTGGTTTTGCCAGAACAAGGACCACCTGTGAACACAATTCTTTTTATTGTTTTCATATAAATTCCCTCATCTTCTCGTTCAACTTGCTATATACATTGTCTCTAAACCATTTTTCATTTGATGCTTCAACCACTTTATCAATATCAAACCACTGAACTGCGCTATTTTCATCTTCTTTAATATGTAAAACTTCTTTGTCATCAGCTTCAATCAAATATGTAACATTTAGATGTAGATGTGAAGAAACATATTTACCTTTTTTATAATGTCCATTAACTGTTAAAGCTTCTAGTGATAATATTTTGTCACTTAATGCTCTAACATTTTGTATACCTGATTCTTCTTGTACTTCTCTTAAAGCAACTTTTAAACAATCCGTTTCACCATCACAATGACCACCAAGCCATGAAAATGAGCCATAGATGTTGTGATATGCCATTAAAATTTTGTCGCGACTAGGATTAATAACCCACGCACTAGCAGTCATATGTGCTACTGGATTGCTACGATAAAAAATGTCAGGATATGTGTCCAAACATTTTATTATCACCTCTTTATCCCTTTCTTCGAGTTCGTTATAAGGGATATATTCTTTAATTTCTTCTATAATACTCACGTTACTATTTTACTATACAAAATGATAAAATTTAGTTATGATTACAAGCAATACATTTAAAGATTATGAATTATTGGATGCTGGAGATAAGGAAAAGCTAGAAAATTGGAAAGGCGTTATTTTAAGAAGGCCTGATCCAATGGCTATATGGCCTAAAACGAAACCAGAATTATGGGAAAACTACGATGGATTTTATCATCGTTCAAATAAAGGTGGAGGATCTTGGGAATTTAAACATAAATTACCAGAATCTTGGATTGTTAATTATAAGGAATTAAATTTTAAGGTATCTCCAACAAATTTTAAACATACAGGACTGTTCCCAGAACAAGCAAGTAATTGGGATTTAATCTATAAATTAATAAAAGGAAAAAACGATATTAAAATATTAAATCTTTTTGGTTATACAGGTGCTGCAAGTATGGTTGCCTCATATGCTGGAGCTCAAGAAGTAGTACATGTTGATGCATCTAAAGGTATTAACGAATGGGCAAAAGAAAATATGAAACTATCAAAACTTACAAATAATACTATTAGATTCATTGCAGATGATGCATTGAAATTTACTTCTAGAGAAATACGTCGCAATAGAAAATATGACGGCATTATTATGGACCCACCATCATATGGTAGAGGTCCAGATAACGAATTATTCAAATTTGAAGAAAAGATTAATTCTCTAATTGATAACTGTCTAAATCTATTAAGTGATAAACCATTATTCTTTATTATTAACACATATACAACAGGCTACTCACCTATCACAATGTATAATACTTTAAAAAAACATTTAGATGACAAAGGTATATATGGAAAAATTGAAGTTGATGAGATAGGAATAAATATTAAAGATTCAAATTATGTTTTGCCATGTGGACAAACAAGCAGGTTTATTAATGAAAATAATATTTGAGGATAATCATTTACTAGTTGTTGAAAAACCAATCAATATTCCAATGCAAGAAGATGAATCAAAAGATGAAGATCTTCTTTCATTATGCAAAAAATATCTAAAAGAAAAACACAACAAACCCGGAAACGTGTATCTAGGATTAGTTCATAGACTTGATAGACCAGTAAGTGGTGTGTGCGTATTTGCGAAAACATCTAAAGCAGCATCAAGATTGTCTAAACAAATACAAAATCACACTTTTAAAAAACAATATCTTGCCGTAGTAGAAGATAACGGATTGGCTGATAAAGGACATTTTGAAGATTATCTATTAAAAGACACAAAAACTAATATGGTCAAAATTGATAGAAACGGAAAATTAGCTATATTAGATTATGAAGTGCAGAAAAGATTCAATAATCTTGCTCTAGTAAAAATTGAATTAAAAACAGGACGTTCTCACCAAATAAGAGTTCAATTCGCAAGTAGAAAACACTATTTATGGGGTGATCAAAGATATAATCCTAGTGCAATTGTAGGTGAACAAATTGCCCTACATTCATATTCAATTAGTTTTAATCATCCAATCAGCAATGAACTAATTAGTTTCACTAGTGTTCCAAATAGAAACCCTTTTATATAATTAATTATTGCCAACTAAAGCAATTGAATTATCACCAATAAATAAATCAATTGCTTCATTAAATCTATCCTTTTCTATATTAGAATAAGCACCTGTATAAGTTCCTGATTCTATAAAGAAAGCTGTAGGATAGTTTTTTATTCCTAATTTAAAGAAATCATTAGGAATGTACCCCAAAACAGACACAACTTTGCAATTAAATTTAATTGGCATTGAACGATATATATTGCTTGAAGATTCCATTCCTTCAACGAGCACAACAATATATTCTAAACTATCATTCATCGCAATAATGTTATTTATCTCATTAATTTTTTCAATTTCACTAGCATCATTTAAATATGTGAATAATAGTACTACATTCTTATCTTTATAATAACTATAGTCTTCTATATCGCTTACATATGTGGAGTCTTTGTGACCGCTCATATTATCATAATCAACCTTAGACCCAATCAACTTGCTAGTATATGAAACAGTGTTGTCATCATTATCTAATGATTTTAACTTACTTAAATTATCATCACTTAAAGAATTTAAAACATCATTTTCATTTCTACATATTTCTATATAACTATTACCATCTTCATTAGACAAATCCTCGATGGTCAAAGGATTTATAAACGAAATATTATAAAAAGCATTTAAGTTGCTATCGTTTTTTTCACCATCAATCATAAATGATACTTTACCGTTTTTATAACTAATAAGTGATGGATATTTAACAATTCTTATGTAATCTTTTACATATGAATATAAATCATCATTTTTTTCTACAACAATTATATTATTAGGTATCTCCATATCCATATCATTATAAAAATTAATTATTTCATCTTTATTTCCAACATTAAAATATTGTACTACTTGAACACCATGTGATAACAAGTTATTAGAATGTTCTTTTATAAAGTTCTTACAATGTTCGCACTCAACAGATACAACTTCAAAAACCAAATTGTCATATTTACTTAAATTATATTTATTGCCAAATATATCAACAATATCTTTGCAATAAATATCTTTATAAAGCATCTTAAACTGTTCATTTCTATATTCCTTGTTGCCAGTTGCAAGATTAATGAGTTCTTGATTATTCGTATTTAGCTCATCAAAAATATATAAATCATTTATAGGATCAATATATTGTTTTTCTTCATTTATTACTTGTTTTGAATCACAAGATACTAATAAAATAAATAATAAAATAATTAACTTCTTTAACATTTTATTTAAATAATGCAAATATTTCTTCTCTTCTAGCTTCCATATCAGAATAGCCTAATTCATATAATTCAACTAATTCTTCCCTTTTTCCTCCAAGTCTTGATACTTTAGAATCTTTAGATGGAAAAATATACAAAGCTTTTTTATCTTCAACTAGTTTATTAATCATAGATATTTGTTTGTAATAATTTTTATCTCTGATTTCATAATCTTTTCCAACACTTGGAAATTTATGATATCTAATCTTCATAACATCAACAACAAATTTATTAGATGGTTTTCTAATATAGTTGCCTGGCTTTGTAGTAATTATCAAATGTTTATCACATTCATCTTTTATAGATTCTTCGATAGGAATCATATCTGTGATACCACCATCTAACATTTGTCTATCATCAATTCTCGTAACCTTACCTAAAAGAGGTAATGTGCACGCAGCTTTTAATTCTTGTAGTTTCAATCCTTGAACATGATGATATTCTGTTTTTCCAGAATTTAATTCATATATTCCTATTTTTGCTTTTGTCTTAACATCATTCAATTTCAAAACATCAAAACCAACTTTGTCTTTTAACAATGTATCAAAAATATAATCGTAATCAACAATATGACCACATCTAAAAAACGATTTAGCACCGATTGCGTTTTTATCACCAATATAGTCAACCGCAAAATCAAATAAATTCTTTTTATCTTTTAATAAGAAATTGCATAAATGAACAGCACCAGTAGATATCCCATATGCATTGTCAAATTCAACATTATTATCTATTAACCAAGATAATGCCCCTGCGGTATATGCTCCACGCATACCCCCGCCCTCAAGAACTAGCGATGTTTTTACTTTTTCCATAGTATAATTTTATTATTTATGATTTTTTTGTGCAATAATATAGACATGAAGAAAATAAACGTAAAAAAGCTTAATATGAAAAAATTACGTTTAAAAAAAGTTAAGGTATATATAAATGCACCGATAACTTTAATGTTTGTAATAACATGTTTTATGACAATAATACTATCAAGCATTACAAATGGTAAATCTACAGAACTATTGTTTTCAACATATGGTTCTTCATTATTCAACCCATTAACATATGTTAGATTAATCACACATGTGTTAGGACATGCAAGTCTAGGGCATCTAATTTCTAATTCTTTGTATTTACTTTTGCTAGGACCAATATTAGAAGAAAAGTATGGAAATAAAATTCTTATAGTAATTGTTGTGACAGCTATAGTCACAGGATTGTTTCACAACATCATCAGTCCCGATACAGCACTATTAGGATCTAGTGGAGTGGTATTTTCATTCATTCTGTTAGCATCTATTACAGGAGAAGATGATGGAATTCCTCTTACCCTAATTCTAGTTGCGTTGTTATGGTTAGGACAAGAAATATATTCATGCATAAATCAAGTAGATAATATATCTCAAATTACTCACATCATTGGTGGCCTATCCGGAGCATTGTTAGGTTTAGTGTTCAAAGATAAACTATAATTATTTTTTATAATAACGATAATATTCTTCATCTTTCTTTTCATCTACTTCAAATGGTTCTTCATATAGATAAAAAGTTGTGTTTTTATATAAATCAACAAAATCACTTATTGATAATTTAAAATGACTACCTTCACCGTAATGATAAATTATTTTATTTTTCAAAATAAATTGATCTTTTCCAGAGGAGGTCACAATATCACCTTCATTTAAATATGACAATACTTCTTTAACATCATTTAGTTTTTGCATTATAAGATACCTAATCCTTGAAGTACATCTTTTAAACCTAAAAGAATTAATATTATTCCGCCTAACAATAAAGCTTTATTCTTTAACAATAAAGCAATCTTTTTTCCTAACATATGACCAACTACACACACAATAAATGTGCATAAGCATATTATTAAGCACGAAAGATAAGGATTAATACCAAAACTTGGAAGTGCAACACCAACACTTAAAGCATCAATAGCCGTCGCAATAGATTCTACAATTAATACTTTTAAAGTAAAATCCTCATTTTTTTCATTTATCTCTTCTTCTTTTTCAAAAGACTCTTTAATCATGTCGATACCAATATAGCCAAGCAACACAAAAACAATCCAGTGAATAAATTTTTCAACATATTTTATAAATGGAGTAAATACTAAATAACCAAGTAAAGGAAATAGTCCTTGAAATAATCCAAAAGACAAAGAAGCAATAAACATCTCCTTCTTTGTGTAATTCTTGTATTTCATTCCATTGGCAATCGATACTGCAAGCGAATCCATCGCTAAAGCAATGCCCAATATAATTACTTCAAATAGTTTTTCCAATTTCTTAACTCCATTCTTTAAAAAAACCTATATCCAAAAAATAGATATAGGTCTCATTGTTTAATACTAAGCCAGGAACAAATCCAGTATGTTGACTTAATAACCACAAGGGTTAACTACTCCCCTATTAACAACAATTTTAACTAAAACAACATTTAAAATCAAACCTAACATTAATTTGATTATAAATTTATCTTAAACCTAAAAATATATTTACTAGTTTCACCAAGAGAATATAGGGTGTGATTTTTTGGAATATGTACTAAATCAATAATCTCGCCATTCAATTTTTTTAATGTTTTATATGAAGCAATATTATCTGGCGAACATGTTATTATCAATTCATCCATATCGAATTCATATTTTGCGATTTCAAAAAGTATCTTGCATGCATAATATACATAATTATTTCCACGGTATTTTTTTATTATGTTATATCCAACATGGCCATAATAATACATATCGCCTTCGATAGTTAAACGTAAATCTATAGACCCTACCCTAGCAGAATCTTCATTTCTATAAATATCATAATAAATAGCTGGTACTCCATCGTACGCTGTTTCTTCATCAACGCGATATTTTTCTTTTAAATAAACAACATCGCCATTAAATGTTTTTTTCTTAAATAAGCGCTTTATGATGTTCATACCAATAGTTTATCTATTCCTTCATTAATTTCGCGATATACAAGTTCATAATTTCCTGTGTACCAAGGATCCTCTATATCATATACGCATAGTTTCTTTATTTTACGATCCACATCATCAACAATTCTATTTATATTATGCATATTATTTGAATCCATTACATATATTTCATCAAAATTATCATAATCGTCTTGTGTTATTCTTTTTGCATGGTGCCTATCATACTTAATATTGTGTTTGTCCAAACACTCCTTTGCGGGAGAATATATGTCGTTTCCTATTTCCTCATTTGAAGTAGCTCTTGATTCACAATATATGTCTGATGTTCTATTTTTAAGAATATATTCAGCCATAACACTTCGACATATATTTCCGTGGCAGACAAATAAAATTTTTCTCATGTTATTGAACCGTACATTTAGAACATTTTTCAAATAAAGAAATATCTATTTTTGAATTGACCCATAAAGTTAATTGATTAATATTTTTATAATAATCCTTATCTTCATCACTAGAAGGATTTAAATAGTCAATTACTTCACCATCTCTATATATAAATAACGATGGTGCATATTTAATACGATCAGTAATTGAATTGTTTGTGCCCCAAATATCATTTAAATCAATTGAGTACATTTCGATATCATTAATTTTAGAAAATTCTTTTACAATAGGCAAAAATTCAGCACAAGTTGGACATCCTGATAAGAAGACAAATAAAGGAAAAGTCTTATGATTGTTCTCTAACTCTTGTAAGTCGGATAGAGATTCAAGTTTAATAAAATTAGTTTTTCCTATTTCATCATCAATGTTATTATTTTTCTTTTTTTCGCCAATATATGTCAATGAATCAAAAACAATTGGATGATAATTAACTAATGCGAAATTATATAATGTCTCACCATCTTCTTCGTATTTTACATTAACTTTATTTTTTCCATTGTAGTACCAATATCCACCAACATTATATATTTTGTCTTCATCCCATCCTAAATTTACTAATAGATTTTTTGTCATACCGGCATAACCTCCACCGCCACACATTAAAAATATATATTTATCTTTAGGAAACAAAGATTCCAAAATTGTCATAGATTCTTTATAATTTGACAAATATTCTCCATTAGAAATAGAAAACAATGTATCTCCATCATAAGCATTTTTTACTTCACTAGGAAGATTAAGACCATCGCATAAGTAAGGATATGGAACAACTTCAAAGCCTTTTACAAAACCACTTAAAAATGAATCACCACCAATAGCTTCGTATTCAGCATCATCAATAAGCATTCTCATATCACGATATACTGCATCTTCTCTATTCAAATAATCATCAATATTATCTTCGTTGATGTTTTTATCTATGCCTAAATCTCCTCGTATCCCTTCGCTAAGTTCTGGTTTTGGAAGGTTTGATGTTTTATTGCATCCAAACAATAATGTTGATGTAAACAAAACTAATAATAGAATAACTTTTTTCTTCATATATTTAATTATATTATTTTTATTAGTATAAATAAAAAGGCAGTTCAATGTAGTGTCCCCATAAAGTTGGACACAAATATTTAAGCTAACGATAGCTGATTTAAGGACTCAAGTCTATAAGCTAATGGACTTAGTCCTTTTCTTTTAATGTTGATTCTTTCGTTATTGTAATAAGTAATATATTCTTTCATAGCAGTTAATAATTCTTCTTTAGTGTTGTAAGTGTATCCG
>JAZUIZ010000027.1:0-41900 GCA_045642525.1 Erysipelotrichaceae bacterium | reverse complement strand
CTCTTTTGAACACATAAATACTGCTATTATATTTGGTATACACATTACTCCATTTAATATATCTGAGATATTCCAGATTGTGTTCAAATTTAATGTGGCCCCTAAGAATATAACAACAATCCACATAGCTTGATATATTTTTATAGCCTTATGGCCAAATAAATATCTTACTGATGTAACACCATAATAACTCCATCCAAGTATTGTTGAATATGCAAAAGTAATAATTCCAAATACAAATAATGGTGTTCCGATTACAGGTATTTGTGCAAAGCATGCGGTTACAAGTTCATTACCATTTGCATAATTTAAACACGATATAGCATCATTGCTTATTACACTAGATACAACAACTAATCCAGTGGCAAGACATACTACAACCGTGTCCCAAAAAACCCCCGTAGCGCCAACAATGGCGGGTCTAACTGCATTCGATGCTTTACCAGCAGCTGTAGCCATTGGAGCTGATCCCATTCCCGCTTCATTAGAGAATAATCCTCTAGCAATTCCATATCTTGCAGCAACAATTATTGTTGAACCAACAAATCCACCTGCCGCAGCTTTAGTAGTAAATGCGCTTGATAGTATTAATGATATTGTACTTGGAAGATATTTATAATTAATTATTAATATAGTAATACAACCAACAACATAGATTATTGACATGATTGGTACTAATCTTTCACATACTTTTGAAATAGATTTTACTCCACCAAAAATAACTATAGCAGTAATAAGACAAATTACCAAACCAGAAATCCAATTTGGAATACTAAATGTACTATTTAGAGAACTTACAATTGCACTTGATTGTGTTGCACAGCCAATTCCAAATGCAGCTAATGCTGCACATATTGCGAATAGTTTTGCTAGACCTCTTTTATTTAAATCTTCAAAAACTGTCATAGCGCCACCTGAATATTCACCATTGCTATGTTTAACTCTATGTTTTACTGCAATGTATGATTCCGCATATTTTGTTGCTATTCCAAATATTCCACCAATCCAAGTCCAAAATACTGCACCAGGACCACCTAAATAAATCGCTGTTCCAACACCGATAATATTTCCAGTTCCGATAGTTGAACTAAGCGCTGTCATTAAAGCGCCAAAAACAGACATGTCTCCACTACCACCATTTTCTTTTTGTAATGATAATTTAATTCCCTTAAACGTATATTTCTGAACAAATTTTGTAACAATAGTAATAATGATATGAGAACCCAATAAAAAGATTATCATTGGTAGTCCCCACATCACACTATCGATATCACTAACAATTTTTGAAAAAGTATCTAACATCTATTTATATTATATATTGTAAAACCTTGAATAAAAGTATTATATTTTTCCTATTTTAACTTTATTTATCAACTGCTTAATATTAGAATAATCAGCAGGACTATTATTAATAGTAGTACAGTTTGCAGCTGAACATGCAACCGATAATTTAATCATATCTTCGATAGAATAATTATTTTCAATGCTGAAAGCCATGGCTGCAACCATAGCATCGCCAGCACCAACACTATTAACACAATCAATATCAACTGCATCTGCTTTATAAACATTCTCGCCAATAAATAAAGCGCCTTGTGAATCTAACGAAACACATATCAAATCAATTCCAAGATCTTTACATTTTTCAATAATTACTTTTTCATCAAATTCAATATTAAAATAATTACATATTTCTTTTTTATTTGGCTTGATAATATTTGGTTTAGCTTCAATTGCGTATTTTAATAAATCACCTGCACAATCTACAATAACATAGTTGTTATTTTCCTTTAATAATTTTATTAGCTTACCATATATTTTTGAATCAACATTATTTGAAATACTACCAGATATAATTACTATTTCATTATGATGGTTGTTTAAATAATCAAATAGTCTATTGATATCACTAACTTTAATAATAGGCCCATTTTCATTTTCTTCAGTTAAAAAACCATTTGTAATAATTTTAGTATTAGTTCTAATATTCCCATCAACCTCAATAAAATGATTATCAATATTTAGTTCGTTTAACTTATCTATAATGATATTTTTATTATTTCTTCCAATAAAACCTGTCGTTATACTACTGTAACCTAGTACTTTTAATGTTCTAGACACATTAATACCCTTTCCACCAATATCAAAAACTGTTTTATTATCATAAACTATTTTATCTATAGCGGGATTACATGTTATTGTTACAATCATATATGCAATGAAAAACTAATCAAAATTTGAGCTATATAGTATAAGAGTGAATATACAGGATGCATCCAATTTTCTTTTTTTGATAGATTGTATAACACAAGAATAATATCGCTTGATAGAAACATGATGGATCCAAGCATAAACACTAAATTACTTGAATTAATATTTGTGCAATATACTCCTACGCTAAACAAAGTCATCATAGAAATAATGATGCAATATACTATTCCTACTACCCAATATACTTTGGAAAATTTGCATCTTCTTTGTAATAGCGAAAAAATTATCGCTCCAACAAAAATACTTAAGATTACACAATAAAAACAATAGTCGTTGCTTAATGGAAACAAAGCTTTTATATATACGATATGCCCAGCCAAAAAACATAATGTACCCAACAAGAAATTTGTATTTTTGGCAAATAAATTTCTTAAGCCTAGAAACAAATCTCCCAAACCATCTAAAGATAATCCTAATAGAATGTAATAATTAAAAATACTGTCATTTTTTTCGTAGGCAAAATATCCAATTGTTATAAAACAAGCAGATGCAATTATTTTTGCAATAACACCTATAAAATTCTTCCCTTTTGCCTTACATATTATGTAAATAACATCGAATAACAAACAAAGAAACATCAATAAAACATTCATACATTCATCATATCATAAAAGAGAAACTACAAAGTAGTTTCTCTATATAACGATATTAACAACTCTTCCTTTAATGACAAAATGTTTTTTAATTACATTTCCATCTATATATTTTTTTACATTATCTAATTCTAAAGCTTGTTTATATATATCATCATCATTCGCATCAGCATTTGTTGTAAATTTTCCTCTGAGTTTGCCATTTACTTGAACTGCTATTTCTTTTTCTTGTACAAGTAATTTTGTCTCATCTACAGTTGGCCATTTTTTATATGCCAAATCATTTTTACCAGTCAATCTTTCATACATCTCGTTAGCTATGTGTGGTGAAAATACGGAAAGCATTTGAATAAAATTAATCGCATATTCTTTATATATTTTTTCTTCTTTGTAACAATCATTTATAAAGATCATCATTTGAGAAATTGCTGTATTCAATCTAAGGTTTTCAATATCATCCGTAATCTTTTTTACAGTTAAATTATATGAGAAATCAAGTTTACCATTATTGTCATCGCTTAATTTATCCTTTTGCTCAATGAACAGTCTCCACACCCTTTCAAGCCATTTATGAGCTCCTTCAATTCCTTGTGTAGACCAAGGTTTGTCTGCTTCAAGTGGGCCCATAAACATTTCGTATAATCTTAAAGTGTCCGCACCATAATCTCTAACAATATCACTAGGATTTACAACATATTCAGGATATCTTTTGCCCATTTTTATTCCATTTGCGCCAAGAATATATCCTTGATGTACTAATTTTTTAAATGGTTCTGCTACTGGCACAAGACCTTTATCAAATAAATAATTGTTCCACATACGCGCATACAATAAATGACCAACAGCGTGTTCTGGACCTCCAATATATAAATCAACTGGCATCCAATGTTTTAATAAATCATAATTCGCAAATTCTGAATCATTATTAGAATCGATATACCTTAAAAAATACCAAGATGATCCAGCTGACCCAGGCATTGTAGATGTTTCTCTTTTACCTTTTTTTCCTTTATATTCAATATTTGTCCAACTTGTAGCTTTATCTAGTGGAGCTCCTGTTTTTGATGGACCATAATCTTCCAACTCAGGTAATATAAGTGGCAAATCTTCATCATCGAGAACACCAACTGTTCCATCATCATAGTGAATTACGGGAATTGGTTCTCCCCAATAACGTTGTCTAGCAAAAATCCATTCTCTTAATTTATAATTGACCTTCTTTTTTCCAATCTTTTTTTCTTCAAGCCATTCAATCATTTTATTGATTGCATCTTCTTTATTCAAACCATTTAAAAATTCTGAATTGATATGAGGACCATCTTGTGTCCAAACATCATTTGTGTTATCTCCACCTTCAAGAACATGAATAATATCAATGCCAAATTTTTTAGCAAACGCATAATCCCTTTCATCGTGGGCAGGAACAGCCATAATTGCGCCAGTTCCATATGTCATCAAAACATAATCAGAGATCCAAATAGGTATTTTTTTATTATTTACTGGATTAATAGCATATGCACCAGTCCAAACACCAGTTTTGTCCTTATTTAGTTCTGTACGTTCCATTTCTGATTTGCTCGCACATTCCTTTTTATAATCTTCAACTAATTTAAATTGTTCTTTAGTTGTTATTTCATCCACAAGAGGATGCTCTGGTGATAAAACACAATATGTTGCGCCAAATAAAGTATCACACCTTGTTGTAAATACCGTGAACTGTTTATCACTATTTGCAACTTTAAATATAATTTCTGCGCCAATAGATTTGCCTATCCAATTTCTTTGCATATCTTTTGTTGATTCAGGCCAATCTATTGTATCTAAACCAGATAATAATTTTTCAGCAAAAGCAGGGATATCAATAATCCATTGTTTCATATTTTTTCGAACAACTGGATATCCTCCTCTTTCTGATTTACCATCTATTACTTCATCATTTGCTAAAACACAGCCTAATTGTTCACACCAATTTACTGGCATATCAACACATTTTGCAAAACCATCCTCAAATAGTTTCTTAAATATCCATTGTGTCCATTTGTAATAACTAGGGTCAGAAGTTGATATTGCCTTTGACCAATCATAGGAAAAACCCAATCCTTTTAATTGCTCAATAAAATGATCTATATTCTTATTTGTAAAACCTGCTGGATGATTGCCGGTTTGAATGGCATATTGCTCTGCTGGCAAACCGAAAGAATCAAATCCCATTGGATGAAGCACATTAAATCCTTGCATTCTTTTATATCGTGAAACAACATCTGTAGCAGTATATCCCTCTGGATGCCCAGCATGAAGACCGACTCCCGAAGGGTATGGAAACATATCTAATGCATAAAATTTTGGCTTTGAAAAATCTTTTATATCTGTTTTGAAAATCTCATTCTTTTCCCAAAAGTCTTGCCACTTCTTTTCAATAGTTTTGTAATCAAATACGCTCATACAGTCCTCCTATAAAATAAAAAAGGTAGCACACAAGGGCGAATAATCCGCGGTACCACCTTATTTTCTAACTCAACACTCTTAACGCGAGTTTACGATTAACCTTTTAATTAAGTAAGTTCGCTATTATTATTAACTGATTTTCACCAAGCATCAGCTCTCTATATAATATGCATAGCTACTACTCTTAATGATTACTATATAATCTTAATATTTTATATCGTTTTTTTCAAATATCATTTATTTATTTTTTCAAAACCATATTTTATTAACATTTGAATCAATGCCGCAATATCCAATCCACCATTCACTTCAGCCAAATCATCATCGCTTAATTCTCTTTTATTACTATCAAATAATAACTCACTTTCTTTGATGCCTTTTTCATTAAGAATTCTTTTTGCATCTTCGATATCATTACATTTACGTAGTTCATCAAATGCATTTTTATCTAATTTTTCAGCAACATCTTTTATATTCATAAAACTCTCCCTTGCGTTCTATCCGTGGATTAAGATTACTAATATATTAAAGTATCTGTTTTATCAACATATTCAATTAATTTATTTAGAGAATGATCAATCAAGGCTTTATTATTTGGCTCACGCTTTATAGTTCTTCTTAACATTCTTGTATATCCAATTACTTTAGCCTTATCTTTCACGGATTCTTTAAATGCATCATCTTTTCCTTCAAAATAGAAATCTATTAGTTTATCCCAAACATAGCCAGCAGTTTCCCAATCTATTTTTATAAAATCAGTTACTTTACTATGATCAACCTCTCCATAGCCTCTATACGCTAAATAAATTGAAGCAAATTCAAAAATTGGATGCCCAACAGATAATGTATCCATATCAATCAATATTGATTCACCATTCGCATAATGAACATTATTTGTGTGATAGTCACCATGAAGCATATTGTCAACATGAGGAACTTCATCAACTAATTTATATAACTTTTCATAAGTATTAGATGGAATGTGTTCTTTTAACCAAGTAACCCACGACAATGCTTTTTCTTTCATATCTGGTAATGTTCCAGGCTTAACTGGTGTGTTATGAATTTCTAACAACATATCAGCAAATATTTTAATATATTTGTCTTTATTTTCTGGTTCAGAAACAATAAATTTTGTAAGTGATTTAGCACTTAACAATTCAAATACAGAACCATACATATCACCAACTTTAACTACATCAAATGGAATTGCTGTATTAATTCCTAACACCAAAGCAGTCTTTGCAAGTTCACGTTCTCTTTTAATGTCATCCAAAGCATCGGAATTCTTATAAACCTTTATGATTGTGTCTGGGTTTAAACGATAAACGATGCCATTTGACCCTTCACCAATTACTTCACATCCATCAACAGTCATTTTACGATATGCCTTTTCAATATCCATCATTTCCGCAAAACCAGTCATATCAAATATGTCATATATTTCTGAAGAACAATTAATAATTCTATATTCTTTTTCTTTTTTCTTTAATCTTAATATTTGTCTTAGTCCAGCACTAGAAATATATTTCAAACCTTCGAGATCTAATACAAATGCGCCATTAGGATTATGTACTCTTATTTCATCAATTTCTTGTCCAACTTGTTCGGCGTTGCTTGTATCAACATTGCCTTCAAGATAAATTGTTAGTGTGTCATTTTCAAATTTACTATTCATAATTTTCTCCTAAATATTTTGTAAAGATTGTATCTATCAAGAATATATATTCTTTATATACGGCAGTATCTTTTAACTCACTCAACACTTTAGCAATTTCGTTATAATACCAATAATGCATTTTGGGATCGTTCATATTGAAATTGTTCCACATCTTATCACCATCTTGCATTAACATTAAATGAAAACTTCTTAAATTCGATACCTTATCACCAAGGCAAATCATTTTTGAACCTATATCTTCATTGTTTTTTAATGCTTCTATTGCTTCTTTTTTTCTATCGACCCAAGTTGCGGATTTATTTACTTGACCTCTTTTATCTTCAGTTTCATAACTAACCAATTTTGCAACCCTATCACCAAACTCTTTTGTAATATCTTCAATACTCACATCTGTATCTTCAACTGTATCATGAAGTACTGCTGCAGATAATATTTCATCATCATCAGTAATCAAAGACACTAAACTAAGAACCTCTAATGGATGAAAAATGTATGGTTGTTTTGTTCCTTTTCTAAATGTTCCTTCATGTGCTTTGGAAGCAAACTCAATTGCTTTATCTATCATTATTTTATTTTCCTTTTCATAGTGAATGTGTTCATATCATCATGTCTTTCATATGTACAATCATCCATATACTCTTTAACCATATATATTCCAAGTCCGCCAATTCCTCTTTCTTCAGCCGAAGCATGAATGTTTGGATCGTCTTTAGCTAATGGATTGAAAAACATACCGGAATCAGTCAAACTGACATAGCCATCTTCGCCTTCAAACCATATTTCTATTGTGCAGTTTCCTTCGTTGTTTTTTTGTGCATATGCATACATACAAACATTGGCAAACATTTCTTCAACACTTATATTCATAATATTAATTACCTTCATGCTTGCACCATGAGATTCAAATTGTTCCTCAACAAAACCAAGGACATCATGTAGATTATCTATTTTTGCATCAAATACTTTACTAACTTTGTCCATAGTTTTCTCCTTTCAATCTCACTATTATTATACTTCATAATACTATTTATCTAGCCTTTGTCTCTCAACTAATTCTGCAAACTTACCATTTAATTGTATCAGTTCTTCATATGTTCCATCTTCTACTATCTTACCCGAATCTAAAAATAAAATTCTATCACAATGTTTAATTGTGCTTAACCTATGTGCAATTACAATTCTTGTGCATTTTAGTGAATCTAACGATTCAGATACCTTCTTTTGAGTAATATTATCTAAAGCACTAGTTGCTTCGTCAAAAATCAATATTCTTGGTTTAGGAGCAATTGCTCTTGCAATCATCATTCTTTGTCTTTGGCCACCAGATATTCCGCCAGAACCTTCAGAAATCAATGTGTTCATACCCATTGGCATTCTTCTAATATCATCAGCTATTCCTGCCATTTCAGCTGCTTCCCATGCTTCATCCATAGTTAACCATGGAGCAGATATCGTAATGTTGGAAAAAATATCTCCCATAAATAATTTCCCATCTTGCATTACAACACCAATTTTTCTTCTTAAAGATTTTAAATCAACAGAATTAATATCTTTTCCATCATAATAAATTGCACCTTTTTGTGGTTTTTCAAAACCTAATAACAATCTTATTAAAGTTGACTTACCACAACCAGTTTTTCCGACAATTGCAACATATTGTCCAGGTTTAATTTTCAAAGATATATTATCTACTACTAAAGGCGAATTCTCATCATATCTAAATGATACATTGCACATTTCAAGACCGCCTTGTATTCTCGTAACAACTTCTTTGCCTTCAACAATTTCGGGTTCTGCATCTAAAATAGGCTTAGCCATTTCAAATGTTGGTTTAATTGTTGCGACTGTAATAACTATTGATGTCAGAGAAGCCAACGCACTCGAAACCATTCCATAAGCACTATTAAATGCATAATATTCAGAAACAGATACATTAGTTTTTATTGCAATATAATAAATAACAATTGTACCAATATACGAAATGATAGTACTTAATAAAGTTATATACTGTGGCTTATATGTTAATTCAGCCTGTTTAGCGTATAAATTGCCCCATCTAGCAAACGCTCTTTTTTCAGAACCAGTTAATTTTATTTTTTGAATTCCAGAAATCATTGCATATGACATACCGTTTTCTTTGGAACTTAATTTCATTTTTTCTAAATTAATTCTAGATAAAGTGAAAGTAGTTATAAGCGAAACAATCATAGTAGCTAAAGTTGTCAACAATGATGGAACAACCAAAGACGGAGCATATTCGAATATAGATCCGATGTATGCGAGCGAGAATAACGAAGTTAAGCCTGTAGATAAAATAGCAGACATAACTGTATTAGCAAGATTTGAAACATATGAAACTCTTGATGTTAACTCTCCGGAAGAATATTGTCTAAAGAAATTTGCAGGAAGTGACAACACTCTCATCATCGTGGCTGCTTGAACATTGATGGACATTTTTGTATTAATTCTATTATTCAAAATAGTCCTTGCAGTAAAAAACAATAAATTTCCAAGACTAACACATGTCATAAATGATAACGTACCAAATAATAAACTAATTGATTTTTCTTCGATTACATAACTAGTTAAAAAGAAATTAATTTTAGGAGTTAATAATCCAGCCAATGTAATAATAATCATTAATACAACCGTTAATATCATTTCATTTATGTTGATGGTTGAAAATGAATATTTTATTAAATCAGTAGTTTTTATTTTTCTTAATGGTAAAGGCTTATAAAAACATAATGCATATTCTTCAAATTGTTTTTCGTTTTTGCTATTAACTTTTACAATTTCATCATTATTTATAAAATAATATCCAAACGAAAAGCTTGGTAATAATGCTATTGGTCTTTTACTCTCTTTATCAATTGCAAGAATTGGTCCAATGGCATCTTTATAAAAACCACTTTTAAGTTTTATTTCTCTTCTCATTAGACCATGTGGTCTACATAAGTACTCTAGTTGTTCATTGAAATCGGAAATATCTTTTGATAATTCTCCATTATCAAATCCATAGTATTTTAATATCTGATTAATAGCATCTTGAGTATAAATGGAATTATCAAAAGTATTGAATATTCTCTTGCCCATAACTGCATCAGCAATATTTGCAAAAGATTCTTCAAATGCTTGATTATCATTTAATTTTCGTTGCTTTATTTGTTCATCAAACCATCCCATATATCACCTAATCGTTAGTAATTAACTTTGTATAATATCCATTTAATTTATATAAATCTTCATGCTTACCACGTTCTACAACAACGCCATGATCTAAAACTATTATTTCATCACAATCTTTAATAGTAGATAATCTGTGTGCAACAACTATACAAGTAATTCCTCTATCTTTTATTGCTTTAACAACTTCATACTCTGTTTTTGCATCTAAAGCACTAGTCGCTTCATCCAAAATACAAATAGTTGGATCTTGAGCTAATACTCTTGCAATTTCCATTCTTTGTCTTTGACCACCAGAAAAATCTTTTCCACCCTCTGACAACATATAATCATATCCATTTTCTCTTTGGACTATATCATCATGTATTTGAGCATCTCTAGCTGCCAAAATAACTTCAAAATCCTCTATTGATTTATCCCACATTTTAATATTTTCTTTAATTGAATCTTCAAATAGAATGATGTCTTGATCAACTACAGCCAAAGATCCAGTAAATATTGATCTATCAATTTCGGTTATCTTTTTTCCATCATATGTTATTTCACCAGACCATGGTTGATTAATCCCTGATATTAATTTTGATATCGTGGATTTTCCACAACCAGATTCTCCTACTAGTGCAATTCTTTGGCCTGGCTTTATCGATAGGTTAAAATCTTTAATCAATGGTTCACTTAATTTCGAATATCCAAATGTCACATTCTTAAGTTCGATATTACCAGTCAATTTATCATAAGATTGATCTTTGTCCAATTCCATATCGTTATATACAATGTCAGTTGGATATTTCATTACATCTTCGATTCGTTCCATTTCAGTATGCATTTGTTGAATTGTTTCATTAGCAGTAATTAGTGAAGAAAACGGGGTAGTAAAAGATGATAGATATCCTTCAAATGCCGAAATCATACCAATAGTAAATTCGCCCTTCATCGTAAGATATATGCCGATACCTGTTATTGTCATTGTTGATAAACTTGATACAAAAGTAGATATTATATTTAAATAATTATTAAAAGATGAGTATTCTGATTCCGCATCAATTACACTTGCTTGGTATCCAGACCATCTATTGAAAAATCCATTTTCCGCTCCAGATGCTTTTATTGTTTCTATCATTTCTATACCAGATATAGTTGTACCAGACAATTTTCCAGAATCTCGCATAGTTATTCTTGATGCATTTATTCTTTTTTTAGTAACAATTTGTGAAACAATTATATTTACTAAAACTGACAACATTCCTATTGCGGTTAGCACAATGTTGTATCTAACCATAACAATAAAATAAAAAATCATCATTATTGAATTTAAAAATAATGGGGCAAAAGTATTTACTAAATTATTAGCAATCGTTTCATTGGATACTTGTCTAGATAATATATCACCAGACATACGTTGAGAGAAAAATTCCATTGGCATTCTCAATATTTTCCACATAAAAGATGTTGAACCAACAACTGCCAATTTGCCATTTATACGATTACTATATATTAATTGCATCCACGCAATTATTACTTGCAAAATATTTAATCCAATAAAAGCTAAAATAAAAGGAACTAGCCATTCTTGATTCTTATGCGTTAACAGCCTATCCATAAAAATTCTTGAGAAGCCAGGAGATATTATTCCCATTAAATTTGCAATTATACTAGTTAGAACAACAAATGCTATTGCAACCTTTGCGCCATTCAATCTATCTTTTACAAAACCCCATATAGACTTAGGTTTTCCAGAAGGAACAAAATTTGGTCCTGGTTCAAAACACAAACAAATTCCAGTAAAAGATTCATCAAATTCCTGCATAGAAACTTTAATTTCACCTCTTGCAGGATCGTTGATATAAGCATAATTTCCTTTAAATCCTTTTAATACAACAAAATGATTAAAATTCCAATGTATTATACATGGAAAAGACCCATCATTCACTAAAGCTTCTGGTTCAAAACGATATCCTTTTGCATCTAGGCCATAGTTTCTCGCAGCCTTAATACAATTCATTGCATTTGATCCATCACGAGAAACACCACAATCACTTCTTACTTGCTCAAGCGGAATCCATTTATCGTAATAAGCTAGTATCATTGTCAAAGAAGCAGCTCCACATTCGAGCGCTTCTAATTGCATAACAACAGGTACTTTAGCTATACCTTTTGTGATAGGTTTTTTTATTTCCATTATTATTAATTAAAAATAAAACTTAGAGGCGAAACAACTTCAACAACAACCTTTCCCTCATATAAATTGTTTTTTAAATTACATTTGCCAGTTGATTCAAAGATGTAATCTCCAGAACTTACATTTATTAAATGTTTCAAATATTCATAATTATCTGGAGCAATCATACCAGCATTATTAACATTTTCAATTTCAAATTCAATATCTTCACTTGGTATTTCAACAATCATTCCTTTTTTTATTTTTAAATGATTTTCTTCATTAGCATAACAATATGCTGTTCCATTATCTACAACACATCCAACAACAACATAAGTTTTCATTTCGCTGAAAACTCCCCACACAATTACACCAACTAATATTATTATTATTCCAACTAAAATAAGCCAAACGCTTGGCTTGGTTACTTTCAAATAATTATCTAACTGTTCTGGAGATGATACTCTATCTAGACTCTTTTTTCTAAAAATCGATTCTTGTTTTTCCATACAAAACCTATGCAATTGTTAATATATCTGTAAAACCAGTTATTTCAAACACTTCCATAATTTCTGGAATAACATTAATTATTTTCATAGTTCCTTGATTGTTCATAACTTTTTGCGCCGACAACAATACTCTTAAACCAGCAGAAGAAATATATTCAAGTTTACTAAAATCAAAACATAATTCAGTAACACCATTCAAAGAGTTCTTTAATTCTGCTTCTAATTGAGGAGCTGTGGTAGTATCTAATCTCCCTTCAAGAGCGATATTGCATACGTTTCCATCAACTTTTTTTATTATTTCCATATTTCCCTCCTAAAACAACCATATATGTTAATTATAGCAATTTTAATAATAATAAAACATTTTGACTATGTATTGGCATAAAAAAAGCTAATTTTCATTAGCTTTTATTAGTTTAGTTTTTTAACTTTAACTTCATCTGAGAAGCTTGGAGATAGTTTAGCTTTTCTAAGCTCATCATATAATGTTGAAAGATACTTTAGTTTAATATCATATGCCTTATGTCCAGGCGCAATTATTCTTGACATGTAAACTACACCATTATCGGTAATATCTATTAACCCGTAATATTCGATATCTTTTAAATAAGTTTCATCTTTTATTGATTCACCTGCCTTAGCAAAACATTTTTCAATTTTTTCTCTATTAGTATCAAAATCAAATGTTAATCTTATAGGATAACCATCTTTAACCTTTTCTACTGATGTAATCGTGGAGTTACAAACAGTAAAAGTATTATTCGAAAGAAGAGATACAAATTTTGTTACTCTTGCAGAGAAATATTTTACTTCACACATTTCTCCGTTATACATCACAAGATCACCAACTTTATAAAAATTGTTGTTATAAATACTTATTCCAGAAATAACGTCCTTCATCGTATCTTGCAATGCTAAACCAACTAAAGCACCAACAATTCCTAATCCAGCAATTATCGATGTAACATTTACGCCGTGCAACTGCATAACAATAACTACACATCCCAATACAACAACATATTGAAGAACATTAAATATTACTCCTACGAATGTATTTTTGTGTTGTTCATCTTTTGTGGTATATGCAACTTTTTTAATCAAATATTTTTTTATTATTACAAGCAAAATTAAGGTAATGCACACAACGACGACGCTTGACAAAAATTGTTTAGAAGTAAAATAAGTACCTACATCGCTAATATTATTCATAACAATTACCCCCTAAATATAATATCAATAATTATAATACTATCATTCTCTGATTAATTCTATTGCTTTTTGAAATTGATAATCTTTTTCAGGTTTCGACATATTTGATATAGCATCAGCTATTATTGATTCATAAGTAACTTTATCTAAAATTGAATCATCGCCTAAATTATTATTATTTTTATATTGTCTTAACACATTTTCAAAATTCTCATCAAAATATCCATCATTTCTAACAACTTCATAATCTAAATATTTTAAGGCAATTTGGCATAATCTAGTAACATTGCTAACACTATCGTATTCATATTTTTCATCATCTTTCATTTCGGCATAATACTCATATGCGATATCATCTTGTCTCACTGGAACATCTGGTGTTATACCAGTCTTATGAATTGATACACCATTAGGAGAGTACCAATAATATGACGAGAATTTTAATACTCCGCCATTCGATAAGTAACTAGTTGATTGAATTACACCTTTTCCATATGTATTATCTCCAACGAGTGTTACATTATTCATTTGTTCTTTTAAACAAATCGCAAATACCTCAGCAGCTGAAGCGGTTTCACCATTTACCAAAATGATAATTTTCTTGAAATTCGAATATGTTTTTTTACATGAAGTTAAATCAGCAACTTCATTTCCATTTGAATCTTTTTGTCTTAAATAAACTTTTCCATCGCCAATAAACAAACCAGCAATTTCTTTAACTGATGTTTGATAGCCACCAGTGTTATTTCTAACATCAATAATAATCTTGTCATAATCTAAGTATTCATCTAAATAACTCATACATTCAGTTGCAGTAGAAGTTCCAAAACTAGAAAGTTCCATAACAACATAATCATCTTGTGCATAACAATATATCGAATTATCAACATAGTCCCTTGTGACAACGAAATTCATTTGAACATTTTCTCTAATAACAGAAATAATTACATCTGTACCAGCTTCACCTAATACTAATTCTTTTATTTCACTAGAAGTCAATCCTTTAACATCTTTATTATCTATTTTTGTGATAATGTCGCCAGACATTAATCCTGCTTTTTCTGCAGGTGAATTCACAAAAACTCTTTGAATAATGGCGTGGTCATTATTCATTTTATACATAACACCTATACCGACATAGTCCATATTTATTTCAGTAGCGAATTCTTCTAATTCTTTCGCAGACATATAAGTTGTGTATGGATCTTCTTCAAAATATGTCATTCCATAAAATGCTTTATTCTCTAAATCAGTTTGTAAATCTTCATAATTATCTGAATAAATCCAATAATTATCTAGCAATGATTCAATTTCACCAAGTGTTTGATTAGCATTAATATCATATGAATTATGCAATACACGATTATAAAAATATCCAATAAAAATTCCGATAACCAAAAAAACTATACATATAAATAAAACAAATAATGTATTCTTTACTTTTCTTTTTCTATCTTCTATTTCAGAAGATAGCGGAACTTTTTTTAGTCCTACTACTACTTTGTCTTCATCTTTTTCTGACATATTTTATCCTGGTAAATAATCTCTTGGGTCAACAATGCATGGAGCATCTTTAACATAACATCTATTATTGTAGGCTGTTTCATGCCTTCCACAACTAAATGTTGAATTCCAGTTCATTGATAAGAATTCAGACAATGTTCCATATCCTAATTTATACATTTCAATATGACAATGTGGGCCTGTCGAAGATCCTGATGAGCCAACAGCTCCAATAACTTCATCTTGGAATACATAATCTCCATATCTTACATCAACTCTACTTAAATGGAAAAACATAAGGCCGTATACTATTCCATCAACTTCACACATCAAATATACTTGATTTCCTCCGCCGGCTATCCATTCTCCGCAACTATTTCCAAGATATCCATATCCGCAACTATCATCAGCTCTAATAATAACGCCACCTGCAGGAGCATGTATTTCAGTGCCATATCCACATGCATAATCAATTCCGGTATGCCATGTTCCACTTAAAAAATCATCTGAATAATGCCACACCCCTTCAACAATTGTTGAATTATGAACTGCCGCAACAAATCCATCATTAATCGTGTATCCCATGTCTTTCAAAATGTCACGTAAATCATCAAATGATTCATATATATCATCTTTTTGTTCCGTCAAAGCAGCAAGTTCTTCTTCAACTCTTTCCATTTCTTCCTCATATGCTTGCTTCTTTTTTATATATTCTGCTTGTTTTTCAACTAAATCATCATAACTCTCATCAAGCACTTTTTTGCTTTCATCTAATTCTTTTTTATCACTATTTAATTGCCTAATAACTTCAACATATTCTTCTCTATCTGCTTTATCCTTTTGAGTAACAGCATTAACACCGTATATTCTTCTCAACATATCAGTAAACGATTTTGAACCAAGGATAAATTCCAAATATCCATTAAAGTGCATGTTTTTTTGATATGCTACCATACGATTTTTTACTCGTGTATTTAGTTCATCAACTTTATTTTCATTCTCAGTTATTTGCAATACAAGAACAGCGATACGAGCTTCTAATTCATCAATTTGCATTTTTAATGTATCAATATCTTTTTGGTAACTATCTGCTTCTTGTGCATATTGTTCGACTAACGCACGATATTCTTCAACATTATTACTCTTTTCCTTTATTTCTTTTTCTATATCACTCAATTTGTTATTATTGTCTTTTGCTGCAGCAATACATGCATCTTCATCCTTATCTTCTAAACATTTTTCTCTATTTGATTTGTCTGGTTGTGTTTCTTCTTCCACATCTTCAGTTTCATTTTCTATTTCTTCGTCTTCTTCAGCACAAATGAAATTTGTATTGCCAAACATTGACAAAACAAGAAACGAACACAACATTATATTTAAAAATTTTTTTAACATTATCTTGTCATCCTCAAATACTTGCAAACAGAAATATAGGAACCAATAAAACCAACAATGATTCCAATTCCTAATAAAAATAGTCCAACATATAAAACAAAAGGATATATAGGCATAAGAGACATAACGCCTATTAATACACCACCAGTTTTTTCATATAGTTTTATATATCCATATATTATTAATACAATTGGAAGAATAGATCCCATTGTTCCAATAATTATCCCTTCAACCAAAAATGGAGCACGAATATAACCATTCTTTGCACCAACATTTCTCATAATAATTATTTCGTCTTGTCTTGTCGCAATCGTAACTTTAATAGTGTTATATATTAAATAAATAGCTAATATTACCAGCGAACCAACCAATATCAAACCAACTAATCTCGTCTTTTGAAGAATATCAATTAAAGTGTATGTATTTGATCCACCATCTTCAATAGAAGATATTCCATTTATTTTTTTAATATTTTCCTTAACAGTTGCCATATTGGCTCCATCTTCAACATAAACAATAAAAGTATCATGGAATGGATTGTCATTTCTATACAATTCTGAAAATTCTATCATATCTGGATACTGTTCTTTATAAAAATCAAATTCTTCATCTTTTGTCTTGTATTCGACCTTATATACACTATCCATTTTTTCTATTTCAACTTTCATAGCATCAATTTGAGTTTTTGAAGTGACATTATAATCAATCATCGCAACAAGTGAAATAGATTGTTCAATTTCTTTTGATAAATATGCCATATTAACCGCAAGAACTCCAAACACTCCAAGAATAATTAATGTTATTGTTACGGCAGACGAACTAGAAAAAGCCATTCCAAAATGGCGTCTTACTCCTACAAAGCCTTCTTTAATATGTCTAAAAAATCTGCGGACTATCATATTTATCAACCCAACTTTCTTCATCCTTTTCATCGCTCGTAGGAAGATTGCCAATTGTATCCATAAATTCTTTGTTGTCTATCTCTAAAGGATGATCATGCGTAATGTGTCCTGATTCCAAAGTAATAATTCTCTTTGGATGCTTAACAACCATAACATTATCATGTGTAACGACAAGCACTGTTGTCTTTTCTTCGCGATTTATTTTTTCAAGAACTCTAACAATTTCATCTGTCATTTTTGGATCAAGATTTCCTGTAGGTTCATCAGCAATCAATATGCTTGGTCTTTTTGAAATTGCTCTAGCAATTGCAACTCTTTGTTGTTGACCACCAGATAATTCACGTGGCTTTGAATTAAATTTGTCAGACAAATCAACCAATTTTAACACTTCTCTAACACGCTTATTTATTTCTTCTGTAGATAAATCCAATATCTCTAAAGCATAAGCAACATTTTCAAAAACTGTTTTTTCAGGTAATAATTTATAGTCTTGAAAAACAACTCCAATTTTTCTTCTGTAAAGATATACTTTGGAATTTCTCAATCTTCCAACATCAATTCCAGAAACAATTACTTTTCCACTCGTAGGAATTTCTTGGCCATCTAACAATTTAATCAACGTTGATTTGCCAGAGCCTGTTGGACCTATTATGTAAGCGAATTCGCCATCTTCAATTTCAAGATTAACGTTATAAAGTGCATGCGTTCCATTTTTATATGTTTTTGAAACATTTTTTATTTCTATCATACTCTTAAAATTATAGCATAATTGTTTATGTCTTCCTTAGTATATATAGAAATGTCAATTTTTTATATTTGTTTATGCTAATACAAAAATGATAAAATAATTTTAGGAGGCCGAGATATGAAACTAATACTTGCAATTATCTCAAACGAAGACGCAAAGGCTTGCACAGCTGCACTAAATAAGGCAGCATATCATGTTACAAGACTTGCTACTACTGGTGGATTCTTGTCTGCTGGAAACACAACATTAATAATAGGCTGTGACGATTCGGAAGTTGATAAAGCAATAGAAATACTTGGCAGCGAATCACAAAGAAGAAAAGAAACTTTGCCTTCAGCAATTTCTGGAGATATTGGAAATCTTGCAAGTTTTCCTGTCGAGATTGAGGTTGGTGGGGCAACAATCTTTGTACTAAATGTTGATCAATTCAAAAAGTTATAAGAGCTAGGATTCTAGTTCTTTTTTTAAAAATATGAAAAATTTTAAACAAGGTTTTAAAGATGGGATTCCAATTGGATTAGGCTATTTTGCTGTAGCCTTTTCTTTGGGCATTGTAGCATCTAATGCCGGAATGACCGCATTACAAGGTTTTATAACATCTTTATTATTAAATGCATCAGCTGGTGAATCCGCTGGCTTTACAGCAATTATGGAAAATGTTCCATACATTCAAATTATTCTTATAACTCTAGTCGCAAATGCAAGATATTTATTAATGTCATTTGCGCTATCTCAAAAAATCAATCCAAAAGAACATTTAATTCATAGATTGTTATTAGGCTTTTTCTTAACTGATGAATATTTTGGATTAGCTATTTCACAAGATGGATATGCGAATCCATATTATTCATATGGTGCAATAATATTTGCGGCACCGTGTTGGGCTTTGGGAACGGCTCTAGGAATAATAATGGGAAACATCTTACCCATTAAAATTGTTAGTGCTTTATCCGTTGCACTTTATGGAATGTTTTTGGCAATTGTCATTCCACCAGCAAGAAAAGATAAAACTATTGCTCTTTTAATTGTTGTTAGTTTTGTATTAAGCTATCTAATGTCAAGATTTACTAATATATCATCAAGTTTTATTACAATTATCTTAACAATCGCAATATCACTATTTGGTGCAATAGTATTCCCTGTCAAAGGAGATTCAAATGAAAAATAATGTCTATATTTATATTTTTTTAATGGCATTAACAGTATTCTTAATAAGAACACTGCCTTTGACAATACTAAGAAAACCAATTAAAAATAATACAATCAAATCTTTTTTATACTATGTTCCATATGTCACGTTATCTGTTATGACTTTTCCAGCAATTATTGATGCTACATCTAACCCGTTTGCAGGTTTGATTGCATTGATATTAGGAATAATTGCAGCATATAAAAACCTGGGCTTATTTAAAGTTACTGTCATATGCTGCTTATCGGTATTATTATTGGAATTAATCATATAAAAAATTCCAATTATGTAGTGACCCCCAAAAGTTAGACCAATTTTATGGGGATACGATATTATGGAATTTTTTATTCAAATATTTTATTAAAATCTTTTAATAATTTGCATTATTCAATTCAAAGTAAGATTGAGGATGTGCACATGTTGGACATATTTCTGGAGCACTAGTTCCCACAACTATATGGCCACAATTTCGACATTCCCAAACTTTGACTTCAGATTTTTCAAAGACAGTCTTTGTTTCAACATTATGAAGTAACGCTCTATATCTTTCTTCGTGGCGTTTTTCAATTGCTGCAACTAATCTAAATTTAATTGCTAATTCTTTAAATCCTTCTTCATCAGCAGTCTTGGCGAATCCTTCATACATATCTGTCCATTCATAGTTTTCACCTTCTGCAGCTGCTTTTAAATTATCTGCTGTAGAACCTATACCATCTAATTCTTTAAACCATAATTTTGCATGTTCTTTTTCGTTTTCAGCTGTTTTTAAAAACATTTCAGCAATTTGTTCAAACCCTTCCTTTTTAGCTTTTGATGCAAAATAAGTATATTTGTTTCTGGCTTGTGATTCTCCTGCGAAAGCAGCTAATAAATTCTTTTCTGTTTGAGTTCCTGAATATTTACTCATAATTATTTAACCTCCTCAACATTTTCATCTGTAGCGCCACATACTGGGCATACTATCTCTTGCCCTTCTTCAACCTCAAATTCAACACCACATACATTACATTTGAATTTCTTCATAATTATTCTCCTCCCTTTTCACAATGATCACATATATAGTTAATATTTAAATCATAGTCTTCAACCTTAAAGCCAATAGACTTTGATAGTATTTTTTTAAAATCATTAATATGAATATCCTTAACACATCCACATTTTCTACAAATCAAGTGCTCGTGGTCAGTAATAGTTTTATCAAATACATCAGGTCTTCCAGCAACAGTAAACCTTTTAATATATCCACCATCTGCAAGTTTACCTAGTATTCTATAAACACTAGCCATTGATACATTTATATTTTCCTTTTTAGCTAATAAAAACGCTTGCTCAGCAGTTAAGTGGCCTTCAGAATTTTGAATCATATTTAATATACTTTGATTAAGGTTTGTCATATTTTTAAGAATGATTCTTACTATTATATTAGCATATTCCTATAAAAAAGTTAAAATAATGATTATGAAGAGATATTACATACTATATAAAGGCCAAGTCCAAGGAGTTGGCTTTAGATGGAAAATAGTTCAACTTGCTCACAAATATAATTTAACTGGATACGTTAAAAATTTAGACAATGGTGATGTTGCTGCAGAAGTTCAAGGAAATGGTGTAGACGAATTTTTAAAAGAATCTATTGAACAAGATTTTTATATTATAGTTGATGATTATATATATAAAGAGATTGAATTAAATCTAAATGAAAAAACATTTAGAGTAGATTACTAAAATAATGCATTACAATACTGCCAGCCATGCCAACATTTAATGAATCGATATTAACCATATCGATTTTTAATATTTCGTCAGCAATATCCATTAAATGGGAATCAACACCACTTCCTTCATTTCCTAAAATAAAAGCCATTTTTTCAGTTTTGTTTATTTCGTGTAATTCTTTTGTTTCATTTCTTAAACCAGTTGCATATACTTTATAACCATGCTTTTGTAATTTAACTACCTCTTCGTTCAATTTTTTGTGACATATATTTAATTTGAAAATAGCTCCTTTTGAATTTTCTAAACACTTTTCATTATATATGTCAGCTGAATCTTCGCTTAATATCACATTATCAAAACCAAATATATATGCAGCTTCCATTATCCTTCCAATGTTTAGTGGGTCTTGCAAATGGTCAAGAATAATAATTCTGTTTCCATAATTATCATTCTCTTTTATCCTTTTTCCAACTCCTAAATAATTCAAATTATCTTTTTTGGCAATTTTATTTAATACTTCCTTACTCACTTCAATACTATTATCAAATGAAAAAGGAAGGCTATCGCAATACAATAACATTTCTAAATAACTATTTTCTTTCGCACATTTTATTAACGATTCATTTAATAAAAGAAAAGAGTCATTACGATACTTTTTTTGATGTAATTTCGTTAATTCTTTAACAGTTTTGTTTTCCAATGAAGTTATCATTTTCTTCTTTGTGAGTACAACAATGTCGCAACTACATCTAATGCTCCACAAGCATTTAAAGAATTTCTAAAATCAGATCCATATGAGATATATAGATGCTCGTCACACACGCTTAATAATTCATTAGATATGCCACGTTTTTCACCACCAAGCATAAAAAGGGCTTTGTTATTAAATTTAATATCAAAGATATCCTTTGACTCATCGTTTCGATATAAACCATATATATAATATCCCTTATTTTTAAAATCTTTTATTTCCAATAATTCATTTGATGAAATTTTTATATTGAGCATATCAAATGCGCCTGCGCTTGATTTTAGAATTTGAGACTCTAGAAGTGAATAATCTCTTTTAGATAATAGTACATTTTTTACACCAAATGCATATAGTGTTCTCATTGCATATCCTAAATTAAATGGATCTTCAATTCCATCTAAATAGAAAATATCTCCATCCACAAACTCATCATTGATTCTATTTCCAACTTCAGCACATATTCCACCATTTGTTTTTCCTGTAGAAATATTTTTAATAACTTCTTCATTACATTCTTCGACTACAATGTTGTTTATTTTACAAATCTTTCTTATATAATTGTAATCTTTAGTTTTCTTGTTGACATTAATAAAAACTTTTTCTATTGTCCTTTTATGATTGTTTATTGCTGATTTAACTGATATAGCTCCCTCAATTAACATTAGTGATTAACCTTTCTAATCATATCGTTAGGATGGAGTTCAAAAGGGACTCTAATTCGTAATAATTGAGTTGGTTTATTTGCGAGAGTTACTAATTCCCAATCTTCATCAAACATTAATTCATTTCTAAACTGAACATTATTTACTTTAGGACCAAAAGCTTCTAAATAATCTCCTTGTGCAAATATATTTTTAACCTCTATTAATGCAATATTTTTAATACAATCATATTCTTTTACATAAGCAACATAATCATGCGTTACGCCAGCACCGTTCAAACCGTACAAATGTTTTGTATTATCACAATCGCCAGATAGGAATCCATCATCACTTGGCCTATTTTCAGCTTTTTCTAATTCATATTCATAATATGATACACGAACATTATCTATTGTTCCCTTTTCATATATTTCATCAATCATATTTCGATATGTTTTAACAACTTGTGCAATATAATACTCAGATTTCATTCTTCCTTCTATTTTTAATGATGAAACACCACATTTAATCATTCTTTCAATGTAAGCTGGTGCTCGCAAATCTTTCGATGACATAGAAAGCAGACATTGACTATCGCCTATTTCAACATCACCATCAAAAATATGATATTTCCAACGGCAAGAATGAGCACAACCGCCTCTATTGGCATCCCTTAATGTCATTCTATTCGATAAAACACATCTCCCTGAATAATTAGAGCACATCCCACCATGAATAAATACTTCTATAGGAAGATTAGATTTTTCTCTAATTGTTTCTATTTCATTCATATTTGCTTCTCTAGCGAGAACAACTCTATCAGCTCCAAAACTTTGCAAAGTATTCACAGCAGAAGAATTCAATACAGATAATTGTGTCGAAATATGGCATTCCATATTTGGACCATATTTTTTTACTAATGGTATTAAAGACAAAGAAGAAATAATAACAGCACTTACTCCAACATCGTTTAAAAAAGTAATATATTCTTTAATGCCATTAAAGTCTTCGTCGTGAAAAACCATATTAACGGTTACATACACTTTTGCACCAGATGCTTTTGCGAATTCACACAATTCTTTTATATCTTCACGATCAAAATTAGATGCACGTGAGCGCAACGAAAAACATTTGCCACCTACATATACTGCATCTGCTCCATAAAGAATGGCAATCTTTGCTTTTTCTAAATCTTTTGCTGGTGCTAATAATTCAATCTTATTCATCTTTAGTAATGTTTGTTTTTTGGTATAAGAATCCTGTTGAATAATTATCGGGATAACTTAAATTTAAACCATCAAATAAAAATTCAGCATTTTCATTTGAAATACGCTTATAATCTCTTAATACAGATAAAACTTTATCATCTTCGACAAAAATCGAATCAACAATTCCTCTTTTTACATATGCTTTTAAATTAGGCAATTCTTTATACATTTGTAAAATGTAGTCTGTGTAAATTTTTGTTCCGCTGCTATCTTCAATAATTGGCATCTTATAATCTCTTTTTTCTTCAACCAATCTTAGACTATCCGTATTCATATAATCATAACTACTTTTTATTTCTCTAAAGTAGTTTGTTAAAAATTTTCTTTTAGAATATGACAATCTTGAATGTCCAAATATCATTATGTCACAGCACATTGGATTGATAGTAATAATGTTCTTTATTTCATCTAATGTTATTTCTCTAGAAAGCACAACACCATTTATACCTTTTGACAAATAATATTGAACATCTAAAGAATTGCATATCATTGTATATCCATCATATATTAATTTATTTTCTAAATTATAAGTTTTCGCGATATTATATATGGCTAAATCATGAAAATATATTCCATCAATTTCAAGTTTGGACAAAAAATCAAAATATTGTTTTAAGTGTGATTTTTCTGTTTCGCTTATTAAATCATCAATTGAAACGTATAAAGATATTGCGTTGTTTTTGCAATACTTATTTATAGCAACTAAATCATTCAAAGAATAATTGTAGCCACTTGAAAACAAGCTTCCTACAATAAAACCATCACAAGCATTTTTTAATTTTTCTATGTTTTTTGTTTTGCGTAAAGTAACCAACAATTGCATATCATTATTTTACCCCAAAAAAATAGATTCACACTATTATATGCGAATCTATTTATTATTGCCTTTATTTACTTCTCTCATATGTCTTCGACGATCAAGATTTGTTAAATATTTTTTTCTTAATCTAATGCTGTCTGGGGTAATCTCCACTAATTCATCTTCGTTGATAAATTCAAGAGCTTCTTCAAGTGAGAATATTCTTGCAGGAACAAGTTTCATTGCCTCATCGTTTCCTGTAGATCTAATCGCTGTCATCTTTTTATTAATTGTTGGATTAACTTCAATGTCTTGAGTCTTGCTTGATACACCAATAATCATACCTTCATATACTTCTGTTTGTGGAGTAATGAATAATTGTCCGCGATCTTGCAAATTCCATAATGAATAAGTCATTGCTTTGCCGTTAGCCATTGATATTAATGCGCCATTTGGCCTTTCGGCTATTTCTCCAAAGTCAGGAGCATATTTAATAAATTTTCTAACCATAACACCTTCACCTTTTGTATCGTTAATAAATTCTGAACGATAACCTAACAAACCTCTTGTAGGTGCATGATAAATAATTTTTGTATATGATCCTTCGTCTTGAATATCAATCATTTGACCTTTTCTAAGATTAAGCTTATTTATTACTGTTCCTGAATAATCATTTGGTACAGAGCATATAACTTCCTCAACCGGTTCACACAACTGATGATCAATTGTCTTGAAAATAACTTGTGGTTTAGAAACAGCAACTTCATATCCTTCTCTACGCATATTTTCAAGAAGAATTGATAAATGAAGTTCGCCTCTACCAGATACCTTAAATGTATCAGTTGTTGCAGTATCTTCAACTTTTAGCCCAACATTTACCTCTAACTCTTTAGCTAATCTTTCTTTAATATTTCTACTTGTGACATACTTTCCAGATTTTCCTTGGAATGGAGAAGTATTAACCATAAAGTTCATACTTAGTGTTGGCTCTTCAATATCAATTTGTGGTAATGGATCATATATGTTCTCAGGACCAATAGTATCACCAATTTCAATATCACTTATTCCTGATATTAAGACTATATCTCCGCATTGAGCTTCAGAAACCGAAGTTCTGTTTAATCCTTGATAATTAAATAAATTAGCAATTTTTTTGTTTTCTTTCTTTCCATTGTTATTACATACAGAAATCATAATATTATTTTTAATCGAACCGGAATAAACTCTTCCAACTCCAATTCTCCCAATATAATCATCATATGCGAGAGCACTTACCTGCATTTGCAATTTTTCATCCAACATATTTGGATACGCATCAACATGTTTGACTATTGTTTCAAACAATGGGTTGATATCCTTGTTTGTGTCATCAGGATTATATCTTACGATTCCCTCTCTTGCTATTCCATACAATATAGGAAAATCTAATTGATCATCATTAGCACTTAAATCTAAAAATAAATCATATACTTCATCAATTACTTCATTTATTCTTGCATCTTTTTTGTCTATTTTATTTATTAACAAAATAGGTCTTAATCCTGCCTCTAATGATTTTTTCAATACAAATCTTGTTTGAGGCATTGGTCCCTCTGCTGAATCTACTAACAAAATGACTGTATCTACTGTTTTTATGATACGTTCAACTTCACTTGAAAAATCTGCGTGCCCTGGTGTATCAACAATATTAATTTTGTAATCCAAATAATTGATAGAACAGTTCTTTGAATAAATAGTAATTCCTCTTTCCTTTTCTAAATCATTTGAATCCATTACTTGTGTGCCAATTTCCTCGTGTTCACTAAAAATGTGCGATTGGGTCAAAAAGGCATCAACAAGCGTCGATTTTCCAGCATCTACGTGTGCAATTACTGCAACATTAATAATTTTTCTAAATTCCATACTTATTAATTTTAGCATTATTATTCAATCATTCAAGATATTTAAGTTAAAATATATTTATGCACCAATGGCGGAATTGGCAGACGCGTATGATTCAGGTTCATATGGAATTACCGTGCAGGTTCAAGTCCTGTTTGGTGCACCAATTCAGTATTATTAGATATTTGCTAGGGGGTATTTATGAAAAATATTATCACGATTTCTTTGTGTCTTCTATTCTTGTGCGGATGTTCAAGTCAAAAAACTTCTTGGTCAGAAATAGAGAAAACATACGATTCAATTAAAGATGAAGTATATAAAATAACAGACACTGTTGATGCAATAAGTAAAGCAGATTATAAAACACTAATAGAGGAACTAGACACATATGTGGGAGATATTGAATACTCTCAAAGCAAAGATAATCAAGAACTAGTAAAAAGAATATATAAAGTTGCGGAATATATTGAAAAATTTGCATCCCTTTTCAATAATGACAGTTCAAGTAAACTATTAGAATTAACAAATAACGTTAAAAAATTATGTCAATCAGTATATGATGGCAATGAAAAAGATTTTGAAGATACAAAGAAAGAAGTCGAACACGCAATTGATAACATTGATAATTGGACAAGCGAAGAATGGTCCAGTGTAGAAAAGTCAGCAAATATTGTATGGAGTGACATAGAGAGTAGCATCGAAGATCTTAAAAAGGAAATTGAAAATAATTTATTAGATGCTAATGAAATAACAGAATCGGAATTAGATAACTATAAACATATCATCATTGACAATTATGAAATTATTAAAAATGGCGTAACTGAAGAAACAGATGATTTAGCAAAAGAAATGTACTCGGCATCTATCAAATTGCAAGAATACACAGAAGATATCTCAAATAAATATGCAGAAAATGTTAATGAATTTGCAAAACATGCACAATTGTATATAGAAGAATGTTATGGCAAAAAATTGAATAGCGAAGAAAAACTTGAAGATAGTTTTTCTGTAGATGTTGAAAAGGCCAAAAAGTGGACACAATCAACTTGGAATGAAATAACAAAAGAATTAAAAAAATATCAGTGATGATATTTTTTTAAATATTCGTTATATAAATTATTTTTAGAATAATTATATTTTTTAGAAATTTCATTTACGGCTTGTTTTGTTTTACTGCCAGAATCAACAAGCTTCTTTGTCTCTAACAATAATTCATCAACATCTATTTCTTGTTCTTCATTTTTATATCCTTCAACAATAAGTACAATTTCACCTTTTAAGTCTTTAAGTTCACATAGTTTTGAAACACTGCTACGGTAAAATGTCTCGTGTATTTTCGTTAGTTCTCTTGCAAGTACTGCTTTTCTATCGCCGAATATGTCAAGTATTAGTTTTAATGTTTTTTCAATTCTATGTGGAGCCTCATAAAAAATAATAGTATATGGAAAATTCTTTAAATTTTCTAATTCTTTTCTTGCTTGCGATTGTTTTGAATTTAAAAAACCATAAAACAAATAATGTTGAGTTTCTAATCCGGAAGAAACTAGTGCATTTAATGCTGCGTTTGGTCCAGAAATAGTCGTGATATTGTAGCCTTCTTCAATTACCCTATTTACTAATACATAACCTGGATCAGATATTAAAGGATAACCAGCATCAGATATTAATGCAACATTTTTCCCTTCAGCCAATAGTTTAACAATGCCTTCGGCACTTTCTGTTTCGTTGAAGTTATGATAGGCAATATATTTTGTATGTATATCATAATGCGAAAATAATTTAGCTGAATTCCTTGTATCTTCACAAGCAATAACATCAACGAAATTTAAAACTTCTAGTGTTCTATTAGACACTTCACTTAAATTACCTATAGGAGTAGCCACAATAAAAAGTGTGGCTTTATTATTGGCCAACACTGTCTTCATCACTTTCTTCTTTTGGTTCTTGTTTATTATATTTTCCTTTAGATAATAAATCTTCCAAAGAAATAAATATTGTATGTTCTTGATTTTCTAATTTACAGTTTTTAGCAATAACATTCATAGAAGTGATTTTGAATGTTTCTCCTTCAAATTCAACTTGTGAATTTATTTTAGGTAAATTTTTTCTTAAATCTTTATATGCTTCATCTTCAAATTTTAGACAACACATCAAATTACCGCACTGGCCTGATAGTTTTTGTACATTTAATGCTAATAATTGATTCTTTGCCATATTAATTGAAATTCTGTCAAAATCACCAATAAACTTAGCGCAACACAATTCTCTACCACATGTTCCAATTCCAGATACCATTTTTGCCTTATCTCTAGTGCCAACTTGTCTTAAGTCAATACGACAGTGGAAGATTGAAGCTAGTACTTTCAATAATTCTCTAAAGTCAACTCTATCATCTGCCAAATAAATAAAAGTAATTTTTGTTCTATCAAGAGTATATTCAGCAGAAATAATATTCATTTTCAAATCCAAATTGTCTGATTCTTCTTGACATATTTGTTTTGCTTTTTCAGCATCGATTTTATTTTCTTCAAATTGTTTCTTGTCTTCATTTGTAGCCTTGCGAATAATTGATTTTATTTCCATGTCAACATTTGGTTTTTCAAATGGTGAAGAAACAACATACGCATATTCCAATCCACGTTGTGTTTCGACTACAACAGCATCGTTCTCTTTTATGCTGTTATCTGTTGTTGAAAATGTGTATACTTTGTTTGTTGTTTCAAATCTTACTGATAGGTATTTTACAGAGTCGTTCATAAATTTTCCTTAAATATATGATATTATTTCAAACGCAATCGAGTCAAACAAAAGTTTTCTTTCAGCGTTTAAAGATATCTTATTTCTTGCTTCTTCAAATATTTGAAGTAATTTTGTTGTGTTATATTTTCTAAGTTCTGCTAAATAATCATTATATTCATTGTCTTCTATCGTCTTATACTCAATAGAATCTTCAAGCATTATAATCATGATTTCAATATAATAATCTACACATTTTTTGAATTTTTCTTTATCCTTAAATAATGTATAAAATTCTCTATAAAACATAACTGGTATATATGCCTTATTTTTTAATGTTTCAATCGTTTTAAACACGTATTCTTTTGCATTCAAATAAATTGGATCATTTAAACTGATACCGGTATCATAACAATGTAGAATATTAGCCAGCAAGTATGCATCAACATATTCAAAACCAGCTTTTATGTAATCGTCTATTAAAAAAGAAAAATCTCTTGTCAAAAAAGGTATATCCTGGCAACGAGAAACAATAGTTGGAAGTAAATTGTTTTTGTTATCACTTATTAAGATTCCGTATGTGTTATTGTTTGAAGGTTCTTCCATAAACTTTAGAATCATATTTAAAACTTTTGTTGATGAATTATTAATATTAGAAATAATGTATATCTTTTTTCCTATTTTTTCTAATGAAGTTTTAGAAAAATCATCCATCATTTTTTCTATGTAATCTTTTTTAATTGTTTCATTATATCCATCAATATAAACGATATCAAAATAATCATTATTTTTAATACGCTTACAAGTGTCACAAGTTTCACATGCAAAATCATTTTTTCCTTCAATTATAGATTGGGCCAATAAATATGCGGCATCAAGCTTTAAAGGACTATACTCACCAGAAAAAAGATAACAATGAGCAATTCTATTATTTCTCAGAGCGTTTTGAAGACACCTATATGCAAGAGGCTCACTATTTTTTAATTTATCTTTAACCATTAATTAAACCTAAAATTAATTTATAAGTATCATCAACAACTTTATCTAATTCTTGAGAAGCATCAACTATTGAAATTCGATCTTTAAATCTCTTTAATACTTCTTTATATCCTTCTTTAACACGATGGTGAAAATCAATAGATTCTTGATCTAATCTATCTTTAAACTCTCTATCTTTTAATCTATTTAATCCAACTTGTTCATCAACATCTAGATATATTGTCATATCAGGATATGTATTATCAATTGCAAATAAATTAATGCCTAAAACATCTTCAAATCCAATTTTTCTTCCATAGCCCTGATACGCTAAAGACGAATCAAGAAATCTCTCACAAATAACAATCTTTCCATCATTGACAGCTGGAAAAACTTTTTCAACTAAATGTTGTCTTCTTGAAGCAGCATAAAGTAACGCTTCTGTTTTAGCATCCATCATTGTGTTTTTTGGATCTAAAATAATATTGCGTATTGCTTCAGAAATTTCTATTCCACCGGGTTCTCTAGTATGAACAACACTATATCCATCTTTTTCTAGTTTTTTGCAAATGCAATCAGCTACAGTAGATTTCCCTGATCCATCTGGTCCTTCTAGTGTAATAAAAAACCCTTTCATTAATTTAATTTCTCCGCTTTAGGTTTAAATGTTTTATCAACTGCCTCCATAATTAGAGCTTTTATTTTTTCATACTCTTCATATGTGATTTCTTCATTAGAACCTATAACTTTTACTTTAGTATTACTTATATTGTTGTCGTTTACGATATCTAAAAGATCATCAACTTTGTTATATGTATTTGAAAGCATAACAGCATATTTTGCTTTGCCATCTTCTTCAATATATATAACATCGTTGTCTTTTAATTCTTCTAATTTTGATTTAACATTTTCTAGTTCTTTAATATCAATATTCATACTCATATTATATCACTCAACATATTTTCTTATGGTAGCACCAATTGGTTTATATAATAATGCTCCCAATATAGTTACAGATATGAATTCCCCTAGCGCAACATAACAAAACAAGATAAAATAACTAATTTTAAAATACAAATGTAATTCAAAACCAACCATAATTCCATTTATTATTGGGGGAAGCATTAAACCAATAATAGGCAAATTTTTGTATTTTATATTCCTTAGTTTATTCATTAAAACTCCAGATAAAAATGTTGCAAAAGTTCCGGCCAATAAATCTAACACCATAATATTTACACCACTTATTATTCCAATTAAATTAGTTAAAAAACATCCAAGCGTTATTGGGATTATGTATCTTTTATCATAGAAACATAAAATCAAAAGAACTTCTGCTATTCTAATTTGTATCATTCCAAAAGATAAATTGCTTAACAACATACTTATTGCAACATATACTGCGATAAGTATTGCATAAGATGTTATTTTTTTATTTTCCATATTTTTCCCTTACATTGTTTACCCAAGAAAAAAATGTTGGTATGCTTTTAATATCATCAAAACAATCTTCAACAACATTAGCAAATTCTTTTTGTTTTGGATTAGACTCATCCAAATCCCACACATGATCTAAATAAGATGAAAACTCAATATTTTTATACATATCAAGTAATACTTCCTGAGCTTTAATTGTTTCTTCGTGTTTTAGCAAAGTAATTATTAATAATATATATTCATATGCACTAAAATCAACATTTAAATACATGTCATAAAAATCTATATAGTTCTCAATTGTAAAATATGAGAAAGCCAAACGTGAAATTGAATTTTTTGAAAAATGTTTTGAAAATTGAATTATTAATTTTTGAATTGAAATTGCTTTAGTAATATTGTTTATATCCAATAGAAATTCAACATAAAAATCAAGTATTTTAAGATAACATTCTTTTTGATATGCATCAAAACTACCAAAAAGTTTTGCATCCTCATAATATGAATTAAATCTTAACTGCAAAAACACATCTTCACTAAGCATCATATATACAAAAAAAGCTTCTACACAAAATGGATCATAAGAAAATGATTCTTCTACTCTATCAAGCAAGTTCTTTTTTGATTCAAACATCACTTTGATTGCTTTTGTTTGTTCTTTATTTGCTTTTTCGTTTATTTTGTAACTTTTAAAATTTTCTTTAGTAAAAAAATTTTGAAAATATACTTCAATTTTTTCATTGGCATTTATGTTATTTATTAAATTATTAAAATCAATCATATCAAATTTTCTAATTCAATTTTATACATTAAGGCAATAGTTTTGCCGTCATCTATCTTGCCATCTTTTATCATTTCTTTAATTTGTTTAAAAGTATATTTTTCTAATTTTATTCTTTCGTCAACATCGAAGCACTGTCCAACATACTTATCAACTTCACCGTAATATAAGTGTATTATTTCGCTACTATATCCACATGTAGGTATAATGGAGCCCAATTTAACAATATTCTTTGCTACAAATCCTGTTTCTTCTTGTATTTCCCTAGCAATGGCATCATCTGGACTTTCACCTTTTTCTATTTTGCCGGCAGGAAATTCAAGCATTTCTTTGCCTAAAGAATAACGATATTGTTTAACCATATAAAAATAATCATTATCTTTAAGTCCGATACACACTCCGCCATTATGCAAAACAACTTCCCTTATGGCTTTTGTTCCATCATCTAAAGAAACATCATCCTTTACAACATGTATTACTTTTCCATCATATATTTCTAATCTTTTTTCTTGTTTTTCCATATAAATATAATATCAATACTATGCTTTTTATGACATTTTTTAGCCCATATAAAGCTTTTTTTATTAATAACTATAATTTATTAATATTAAAATAAAATGTTGCAATAGGCCTTTAAAAAGCCTTATTGTGTATTATTTGCGCTATTTTCATTTACTGCAACTAATTTGGCAATTACTCGTCCATATCTTACAATCTGAACTTCACCTTCTATTAAAGCTATGTCTAAATATTTGCCAATATTATTCTTCAATTGTGTTGCTGAAACTGTGGTCATTTTTTGCCCCCCTTTGATTATTATTAACGGGCAAAAACAATTATTCCTAATTTAAAAAATGTCTTTCGACATTTTATTCAGCTGGTAAATAGAATACCTTTTCATCACCCTTGGAAAACATATATTCACCACGGGCATATGTTTGAACATAATCAGGATCTTCTAATTTTTCTTTCATTGAAGAAAGTGATGCATTCTCATCTTTGATAGCTTCTAATTGTTTTTCTGTAATTTCTGCTTGTTTCTTTAAAGTAAATGTTTCATAAACCTTTTTAAATACATCAACAAGCATAACAATAGCAAAACTAATCAATACAATTGATACAACTTTAACAATAGTTTTATTTTTCTTTTTCTTAACTGTCATGTAAATGTATTATACTAATTATCTTTTGTTTCTTCAATAACTTCATACATATCAAAAGCTTGGTCTTTTGAAGCAGATAGTCTTATTTCACGCACTTTTATTACAATTTCACGATGTCCAAATATTATTTTAACAATATCTCCAACTTTTACCTCGCTAGAAGGCTTCGCAACTTTGTTGTTTATCAAAAGACGCTCATTTAAAGCTAGTTGCTTTCCAACTTCTCTTTTCTTTAATATTCTAGACACTTTTAAAAATTTATCTATTCTCATCTTTTTGCAACTTATCTAAATTATCAACCAGTAACAACATTTTATTAATGCTTTCTTTTTGATTGTTAATGTCAATAATTAATTTTGAATCCTTGTAACTAATATTAATATCTTTGGATATGTTATTGCAATATTCAAACAACTTAATTCCATCAATATTATCTGAATAATTTTTAGATAAAACAATCCTAAATATTCCATTTTTGTTTACTACTTTTTCGATATGATTTAAATTACATAACAATTCAACTTTTTTCTTATCAAACAAAGATTTAACTTCTTTTGGGAGTCTACCATATTCATCTGTAATTTTAAGGTAGAATTCTAATAACTCTTTTGAATTTTTAATCTTATCTAATTCATGATATAAGGACAATTTATCATAATCATTATTTGAAAAACTCTTTGGAATATAGCTGGATATCGGAATATTTATGGTAGGTTTAGGATTTTCTTGTTCAACAATTTCGCCTTTTTGTCTCTTAATTGCATTATTTAACATTGCTAGATATAAGTCTAAGCCAACATTATCAATAAAACCGGATTGCTTATCACCAAGTAAATCTCCTGCTCCACGAATTGTCAAATCACGCATAGCAATTTTATAACCGGAACCAAGTGATGTGAATTCTTTAATTGCTTCTAAACGTTTTAATGATTCTTCATTCAATTGTTTCTTTTCAGGTACCATCAAATAAGCATATGCTATTCTATCCGATCTTCCAACTCTTCCTTTGATTTGATATAACTGCGAAAGACCAAAATTTTGTGCATTATCTACTATTATTGTATTTGCATTTGGAATATCCAATCCTGTTTCAATAATTGTTGTACATATTAAAACATTGATTTCATTAGTATAGAATTTGTACATTACATCTTCTATTTCTTCCTTTGACATTTTTCCATGTGCAACGCCTATTTTTGCATAGGGAATTTTACTTTGCAATTTATGTGCTACTGTATGTATCAAATCGACATTATTATATAAATAAAATACTTGCCCATCTCTTTCTAATTCTCGTAAAATCACTTCTTCAACTAAATTTTCATTTTTGTGCACAACATATGTTTGAACTGGATATCTATTCATAGGTGGGGTGTCTAGCGTAGACAATCCTCTAACTCCAATTAAAGACATTTGTAATGTTCTCGGAATTGGAGTAGCACTTAGAGATAATACATCAACACTATTTTTAAATTCTTTTATTTTTTCTTTATGCTCCACACCAAATCTTTGTTCCTCATCAATGATTAATAGTCCTAAATCATGATACTTAACATCTTTTGATAAAATTCTATGCGTTCCTATCAACACATCTATTTTTCCATCAGCTAATTCTTGTATTATTCTTTTTTGTTCTTTATCACTTATATATCTATTTAACAATTCCACTTTAGCTGGAAATTTTTCAAATCTTTTCTTAAAAGTATCATAATGTTGGAATGACAAAACTGTGGTTGGACACAAATATGCAACTTGTTTATTATCATTTATAGCTTTAAATGCTGCACGTAAAGCAACTTCTGTCTTTCCAAAACCAACATCTCCACACAATAATCTATCCATTGGTTTAGATGCTTCCATATCATATTTAACTTCTTCGATAGCTTTCTCTTGATCTTTTGTCAACTCGTATTCAAAATTATCTTCAAATTCTTTTTGCATTTCCCCATCTTTTGAATATGCAAAACCTATTTCGGTATCACGAACACTATATAAATTTATTAATCTTTCCGCAATATTATTTACAGACTCTTCTACTCTTCTTTTTGTTTCGGCCCATTCTTTTGAACCTAATTTATGAAGTCTTGGTATAGCACCTTCTTTTGAAACATATTTTCTAACCAAAGAGAACTGAGATAACGGAACTAATAATTCATCGTTTCCCTTATATATTATTTTTAAATAGTCACACTCTATACCATTTACTACTTTTGTTTCAATATCAACAAATTGTCCTATTCCATATTGATCATGAACAACATAATCGCCCTTATTTAATTCTTCATAAGAATTTATCGTTCTTGATTCTATGTATTTGTTTGCGAATCTACCAGAATGATTTCTTTTTTTGAATAATTCTTTTTTAGAATAAATTGCTAAATCTAATTTTGGTATTTCAAATCCACCATATAAATTTCCAAGTCCTATATTAATGCCTTCGTGCAATTCACTGGAATACACACTATATTTAATATTATTTTTAATTAAACTATCAATTACTTCTTGAGTTAATTTATTGTCCAATACTATTAATTTATATTTTGTTGGTGAAGCATTCAATATATTTAGTACATAATCAATAGTTCCATAAGGCAAATCTATCTCATTAATATTACTTTGTTCTTTAAATGGCTCGCCTTTAATATATTTTTCTTTTTCTAATTCGCTGTCAAAATCACTATAAACATAGAATTTTAAAGGAAGCCGTTTTTCTTCATGCATTTCCTGTATATATTTAACGGTTTCATCTGTTAATAGTTTTAAATGCGAATGGATTTTTTCTATGTCACTAACATACAAATCATAGTCATTTAAATAATCACATAAATGATTATTTTCAAAATATGCATAATAGAAATATTGAGATTGATGATAGTTATCATTTTGAATATATTCCATTTCTACTTCCATCTCACCACTTAATATTTCAATATTTTCTTTTAAGTAATCTTTTTGTTCTTTAGAAAAGAAAACATCTTTCGCAAAGCAAATATCTACTTCATCGATTATTTCAAGTGTTCTTTGAGAATTGTTATCAAAATATCTTATTGAATCAACAACATCGTCAAAAAATTCTATTCTAATTGGTTTATCATAATTAATACTAAAAATATCAATAATATACCCTCTCGTCGCAAAACTCATTGGTGTTTCGACATGTGCTGTTTTTTCGTATCCAAAACTAATCAATGTTTTAATTAGTTCCTGTTTATCTACTATGTCATCCTTTTTTATCTTTAATATCTTTGATAATAAAGTGCTCTTTTTTGGTAAATGTCTAATAAAACCATATGGCGAAATAATAATTATTTTTATATTGCGATTAGTTAAAATATTGTATAAAGCATTTAATCTTGCGGCTCTATTTTCATATGAAGATGCGATTTCTTCAGCACGCAATGATTCCTCTGGTAGATAGGTTACTATTTCATTTTCATCAAAATAAGACGATAAAAACTCCTTCATCTTATTTGCTAAAAAATTATTTTCTTTAATTACTATTATTGGCTTATTTGAATTTTTTGCTCTAATGGATATTTTTAAAGCTTCTTCTACCAAACTGTTATAACTTAAAAAAGAATGATTTTTATCATTCAATATAGGCTCTATGTCATTTAATATATTTAAATACTTCATTAGTTGAAATTTGTCATAACTTCATCAAAGTCATGATTAAAACTATATATAATTGCATCTGCAGCTTTATCTGCTGCTTTTTCAAGTATTTCAAATTCTTCTTTATTTAATTTTCCTAATACATAATCTTTTGTATCGATTGTTTTATCATTTGATATACCAATTCTAATTCTATTTATTTCACTTGATCCAGTTAATTCAATTATGTTCCTCATGCCGTTTTGACCGCCACATGATCCTTGATGTCTTAATCTCAGTTTTCCCAAAGGCAAATCCAAATCATCATGAACAACAATTAAATCTTTAATATCTATATTATAAAAATTCATTAACTCAACTACTGCCTCACCGCTCAAATTCATATATGTTTGTGGTTTTGCAATAATAATATTTTCATCGTTATATTTATATACACAATATACTGATTTAAATTTCTTTTTATCAAGACCAATATTTAATTTACTAATTAATTTATCAACTACTAAAAATCCAACGTTATGACGCGTATTATCATACTCTTTACCAGGATTACCTAAACCAACAATAAGTTTCATTTATTCTTCTTTTTTATCTTCTTCTATATTTGAATTGTCTTCATTTATCTCGGCGATTTCTTCATTTGTGTTTTCTTCTTCAACGATTGGTTTATACAACTCGTATAAAGTTAAATCTTTTAACAATAATTCACCGATTTTTGATTCCGCGAACTTATGCAAATCTTCTTTAAAGTATTCATCATTCAATTCATTATTGTAAGCTAACGTAGTAGCGGCAATTCTCTTATAAAGGTGTATCATATTCTTTTCATAAACATATTCAGTATAATTGCCCTCTAACAAATTAGTCATAAATTTAATTCCTTTATCATCTATATTGTTCATAGCATTAATAAAAGAAATACATAAATGATATTCTAAATATTTATTTAAATCTATAACATCATTTAATTTATTAACAAGGCTATCTAAAACATCTTTTTTATTTTTAACATTTGCTTGAGCAGCAATCAAAACAACAAATATAAAAGTATCTGAATTTAATTTAACCAATTGATCTGATAATTTATCTTTCTTGACAAAAATTGTTTTAAAATCAATGCCTTTTAATGTTTCGTTATATTCCTTATCATTATGTATTTCTAAATATAACTTAATGATTGATGCTTTATTTTTAAATTCAATATCTTTTTCTTTTTCAATGTATTTAATAACTCTGTCATATGCATCTTCTTTACCACTTAATGCATCTTGATAACATTCAATATATTCCTTATTTTGTTTATATCTTTTTATTAATTGAATATTTTTGAAACTTATAAATATTATGATGCAAATCATCAAGACAAATAATATTTTTTCCATGAATTACACCTCCAACACTACTCTATTATACCTTATCGAATAACCGATGATAATTATCGTTTATTTGCATTTTGAATAGTTCTTCATTTATACCTAATTCCTCACAAATCTTTTTTCCTGTATATATTACATTACATGGTTCATTTCTCTTTCCTCTATTGGGAACAGGGGCAAGGTATGGACAATCTGTTTCAATAAGAAGTCTATCCAATGGCACAACTTTAATAACCTCCAATGGTTCCTTTGCATTTTTCCATGTCACAGTTCCACTAATTGAAATATAATATCCAAGTTTAACAAAATTTTTAGCCATTTGTGCACTATCAGAATAACAATGAATAACTCCTCTTGTGATATTCATTTTCAAAATGTCATAAGTGTCTTGAATGGCATCCCTAGTATGAACAATTATCGGTTTATTTAATTGTTTGGATATTTTAACTTGTTTTTCAAAAATTTCTAATTGCTTTTCTTTATTATCTTTACCATAATGATAATCTAAGCCAATCTCTCCTATAGCATCACATTTATCGTCGCTATATAATAGTTCGTATTTTTTAAATAATTCATCATCTACATTATCAACATCTCCAGGATATACTCCTAGAGAATGCTTAAATTCTATCCCTGGATTTGTAATATTAAAACCTTTATAATAATCATCAATAAAACTCGAAACAATCATAGCTTTAGTTACGTTATTAGAAATCATATTATTCAAAACATCATCAATATCGCCATCAAAAGCTTTATCATTTATATGACAATGAGAATCCAACCAATTCATTATTTTCCTAGACAGAAGTTTTTGAACATATGATCTATCAAATCCTCCTGGTATTCCTTTCCTAATATTTCACACAAATAATGAAATGCTTCATTAAGATTAGTTACAACAATATCTATCCCATCAGTGTCTATATTTTTAAACATTTCTTCCAATTCGTTTAAACACTTTTTCATTAATGCAATTTGTCTTTCGTTGTTTAGTATATTTTCATTTACTAAAGTTACATCATCTGCATATTTATTATTTAAATAATCAACAAGTTCCTTAATATCATTATTTTTGGCACAAATAGAAATACCATTACCTTTTTGAATATCCGATTTATTATAAACAACAATATAGTTTTTATTATTAATCATTTCAAGCAAATCATTATCTTCTTTATTGATGTCATTTGCATTCATAACTAAAATAATCAATTCTGCTTTATTGATTGCTTCTATCGATTTTTCAATTCCTATTTTTTCTATCTCATTATCAGCTTCTCTTATTCCAGCAGTATCTATTAGATTTAATGAGATATTTTTTAAATTAACTTTTCCTTCTACTAAGTCTCTTGTTGTACCCGCGATATTCGTTACTATCGCCTTGTCTTCCTCTAATAGAGCATTTAACAGTGATGATTTTCCAACATTAGGCTTACCAATAATTACAGTATCAAGACCATCTTTAACAACTCTAAAACGTTCTGCTTTATCAATCATTTCTTTACAGTTACTTATCCAATTTTCAATATGTGGTTTAATAACTTCATTTGTCATTTGTTTTTCATCTTCGTATTCTGGATAATCAATATTTACCTCAATCATCGAAATAATATTTTTCATTTCATCCATTAATGGAGTGACAAGTTTTTCAACAGAACCATTAATACCATTTATTGCAGATTTAGCCTGAATACTGTTTTGTGCTTTTATTAAATCATTAATCGAATCAGCATTCGCTAAATCAATTCTTCCATTTAAATATGCTCGTTTTGTAAATTCACCAGGTTCAGCTAATCTGCATCCATTTTCTAATAAAATATTTAATATCAATCTAGTTATATAAATTCCACCATGGCAATTAATTTCTACCATATTTTCTCTAGTGTATGATTTACCTTTTTCAAAAAAAGATACTAAAACCTCATCAACAAGATTATTTTTATCATAAATATGGCCATACACTATAGAATTTGCTTTGGCATTAGATATATCAGAGATTTTTTTTATGATATCAAAACTATCTTCACCAGACATTCTTACAATTGATATAGCCCCATCTTTAACAGCAGTGGAAATAGCGCATATAGTATCATTAAACATACACTTATTCTATCATTTTAAGCAAAATGATATCGACAAAATATACTATAATAGACATATAGGAGGTTTTGATATGGACAAAGTTGAAAACACAATCAAGACATTAAAAAAATACGCTGCTGATTTAGAAAAAACATTAGCTGAAAAAACAGAAGGATTAGATGAATTGACAAAAGAAAAAGCTCAGTATTTAGTTGATTACACAATTGAAACAATTAATGTTGTAATTGAAAAAGTTAAGGCCGTTATCGATGATGTTAAAGATGACGAAAAACTAGATGTATTTCTTGACAAAATGAAAGCTAAAGCAAAAGAAACTGTTGAATATACAAAAAAGAAAATTGATGAAATTGTTAATCACGAAGATAAAGTTACATTGGATGAACTTGATTCAGAAATTATGGATGATTTCGATAAAATAAAACAAAGCGAATTTGTTCAAAAAACTACAATCTTGTTAAAAGAAGGTGCTGCTAAAATTAACGAATTTTTTGAAAAACCAAAAGTACAAGAAACCATTAAAAAAGCTAAAATTACAACAATAAATATTGCTGAAAAAGGTGTTGCTGGTCTTAAAAAAGTTCTAGATGTTGATGGAAAAAATAAAAAAGTTAAAGATACAAAAAAAGAATCTTCAAAAAACACAAGCAGCAAGAAAACAACAAAGAAAACTACGAAAAAAGCAGCAAAGAAAACAACAAAGAAAACTAAATAAAAGTTCTAAACACAGACAGTGTACCCTATAAAGTAGACACTAATAAAAAGACTAAAGTAAAGAAGTAAGGAATATAATCCTTACTTCTTTTTGTTTCTAATTCTTTCAGTGTTATAGAATTCAATCCAGTTTTCTACTTCTACAATATATTGGC
>JAZUIZ010000026.1:0-21333 GCA_045642525.1 Erysipelotrichaceae bacterium | reverse complement strand
CTTTTATTTGTTTTAGATGAGCCATCAACAGGTTTGCATATGGAGGATGTAGCTAAATTAATAAGGATTATTGATCGTATTGTTGATAATGGCGATAGTGTATTAGTGATTGAACATAATCTGGATATAATTAAATGTGCGGATTATATAATAGATTTAGGTCCTAATGGTGGAGATAAAGGTGGCGAAATAGTAGCTACTGGAACGCCAGAAGAAGTTTCACAAATTGAGAATTCATACACAGGGCAATATCTAAAGATGATATTAGGAGAAAAATATGGCAAATGAAGAATTAGACAAACGTGTATATGTTCGCACACTTAAAGAAAAATTTAATTTTGAACAAATAACCGGTGATGATGAATCATTAAATCGTTGGATTATTGCACCTGATGTTAATAGGCCTGGATTAGAATTATCTGGATATTTAGAGTCAAATGATTTGAAAAGAGTTGTTGTAATTGGCACTAAAGAATATGAGTATATGGTTAAAATGGATAGAGAAACTCAAAAACAACGTTTTGAAATCATTACTGATTCTTTTACACCTTGTATTATTTTGTCAGATGGTTGCAAAAAGTTAGATGTTTTAGAGGAATTATGTACATATAAGAATTTCCCTCTATTTAGATATGAAGGAAAAACTTATCAACTAATTGTTGATTTGGTATCGTATTTGTCAGAGGAGTTAGCACAAACAGATAATTTATATGGAGTCATGATGAACATATATGGTAAAGGCATAATGATTACAGGCAAGTCTGGCATAGGTAAATCAGAATTAGCACTTGATTTAATTAGTAGAGGGCATATGCTTGTAGCTGATGATCGCGTCGATGTCTCTAGAGTTCATAATGATATTTTGTGTACTGCTCCAAGATTGCTGAAGAAAATGTTGGAAATTAGAGGTTTAGGAATAGTAGATGTGACAAAATTATTTGGCTCAAACACATATTTAAATAAATGTGAATTAGATTTTGTTATTAAACTAGTAAAATTCGACGAAGTTGGCGAGAAGGATAGATTAAATCCTGTTAACGAAAAATTAAATGTATTAGGATTAGATGTTCCGATGCTAGTTATTCCTGTTACAGAAGGCAAGTCGCTATCTGTAATTATTGAGGCAGCAGTTATAACTCATATATTAAAAAAGCAAGGCATTGATTCGAATGAAGAATTTAAAGAAAGATTTAGACAAGAAATATTGAGAAACGGAGAGAAGAATGATTAGTTTTTTTCCAGATAGTACAACTTTTTTAGAGATTGGAAGTTTAAGCATTAAGTGGTATGCTGTGCTGATATTAACTGGTTCTGCTTTAGCATATTTTGTTTCAAAGAATGATTTTAAAAAATGCAAATACACTGATTTAGATTTTTTTGATTCATTAATTTTCTACACATTATGGGTTGGAATCATTGGTGCTAGAGTTTGGTATGTAATTTTTTCTCCATACAAAATGGATCCAGCTGATTACATAAAAATATGGAATGGTGGTTTAGCGATTCAAGGTGGTATAGTGTTTGGTGCTTTATTTGTTTTTTTCTATTGCAAAAAGAACCATTATTCATTTTTAAAAATACTTGATATAGTATTACCTAATGTTTTGATAGGGCAAGCTTTTGGCAGATGGGGCAACTTTATTAATCGAGAATGTTATGGCGGTATAGTTGAAGAATCGTATTTTGATGGTATTTTGTCTTTTTTAAAAAAAGGAATGTATATTGGTGGAGAATATCACGAACCATTATTCTTTTATGAATCTATGCTATGTATTTTGGGATGGGTACTAATTCATTTTGTTTTGAAAAAGCATCAAAATAAAAGAGGTGATTTAGGATATTCGTATTTAATGTGGTATGGAGTAATTAGATTTTTTATAGAAGCAAAAAGAACAGATTCGTTAGTTCTTGGAAATTACAAAATGGCTCAAATTACTTCTATTATATTTATTATCGTTGGATTGCTAGGATACCTTGGAATATTTAGAAAATTGATAAAAGGGGGAAAGCCAACATTAATATTTGATTTTGATGGAACAATAATAGATACTTCGGAATCAATTATTGAGGCATATAGAGAGTGCTTCAAAAAATATTCTGATGAAAAATTATTTACGAAAAAAATTCAAAACGAAGTTCTTGGACCGGCCTTAAGAGATTTGTTTCCAAAATATTTCCCTGGATATGATTATGATACGATTTATGAAACATATCGCACAAAGCAAAACGAAATATCACCAAGAACAAATAAACCTACAACTAATTCTTTTGAGACTTTAAAAAAGCTCCATGAGAGAGGATACCACATTGGAATATTATCTACTAGAAAAAAAGAGGGCATTGAAGAAATGCTGAAAAATTTTGAGATGGATAAATATATTGATGATATATGTGGTTTGAATGATGTAGAAAATTTAAAACCTAATCCAGAAGGTATAATAAAAATGATTCAAAGGAACAAATGGAATAAAGATTGTGTAGTTATTGGCGATTCAATTATGGATATTAAATGTGGACAAAATTATGGTGCTTATACTGTTGCATATTTAGACAATCCTTCTAGACTTAATGAAATGAAGGAAATGGCTGATGAATCAATAACAGATTTTGCTGATTTAGAAAAAATATTGCAAAAGGATATAAATTTTACATCAAATAAACTTTAATATGATAAACCAAGATATCGAAATTACATGTGTTGATAAATATAGTATTTGCATATCTATGACAAAGCCTTTTCGAAATAGCAAATTAAGCTTATATATTGATGATATTCATTATGTGCGAAAATGGACTAGTAGCAAAGAAACCCAAATAATTACAATAAATGGCTTATTATCTGGTAAGTATTTATTTAGATACGAAGTGGATGGTGAAAAGAAAGAGCTTATTTTTGAATTTGATGATGGAAGAATAATTGCTTAAAAAAGCAATTATTTTTTTCTTCACATAATTGTTTACATATGTGTTGTATAATTACAAAGAATAAAAGGAGAAAAATATGGCGATAATATTAGAACACCCGTTAATTACTCACAAATTGGCATTGATGAGAAATGAAAAAACTGGACATAAAGAATTTAGAGAAAACCTAGATGAAATTGCTTCTTTGATGGCCTATGAAATATGTAGAGATTTGCCTACTGAAGATGTTGATGTTAAGACACCCGTAGGAATATGCCACACAAAACAACTTGCATCTGAAATTGTGCTTGTTCCAATATTGAGAGCAGGCATGGGACTTGTAAATGGAATATTGGATTTGATTCCTACAGCAAAGGTCGGCTTTATAGGAATGTATAGAAGTTCAAAAACATTAGAACCAGTTGAATATTTTGCAAAGTTTCCCCAAGATGATTTAAAAGATGGAATTGTAATGGTTTTAGATCCAATGCTTGCAACAGGTGGAAGTGCTATCGCTGCTGTAAAAAAGATTAAAGAAAGAGGAGCAAAGAATATAAAGATGGTTTGTCTTGTTGGTGCTCCTGAAGGTGTCAAAGCATTTGAAGCAGCACATCCTGACGTTGAATTATATTTAGCAGCATTAGATGATCATTTAAATGAAATTGGATATATCGTTCCTGGCTTAGGTGATGCTGGAGATAGAATATACGGAACAAAATAAATATCAGACAATCTAGTTAACTGGATTGTTTTTTTAGTTGATACTGTAATCATTATTAGTATATTTTTTAGTATAATAATTATGTTATAGATTTTAGAAAAGAGAGAGGCAAAGATATGAATAATAGGCCAGTAGTATTAGTTGTAATGGATGGTGTTGGTGAAAGGGAAAGTGATTTTGGGAATGCAGTAAAAAACGCCAATACTCCAACATTAGATTATTTAAGAAAAAATAGTGCTTTCACAACAATAAAAGCGCATGGAACTGCCGTTGGACTTCCAAGTGATGATGATATGGGAAATTCAGAAGTAGGGCATAATGCAATAGGTTGTGGTCAAATATATTCTCAAGGGGCAAAACTTGTTAATGAGTCAATTGAGTCAGGAGAATTATTTGAATCTGATACATGGGAAAAACTTGTTGAAAATGCGAAAGAACATACATTTCATTTTATCGGATTATTATCAGATGGTAATGTTCATTCAAACATTTCACATTTAAAGGCAATGCTTACCGAATTAAAAAAACATGGTTCTTATAGAGTTAGACTACATATTTTATTAGATGGAAGAGATGTACCAGAAGGATCAAGTGTAAAATATGTAAAAGAAATCGAAGAACATATGGCTTCGTTAAATGGTGATGGATTTGATGCAGCAATTGCTTCTGGTGGTGGAAGAATGTATATTACCATGGATAGATATGAAGCGGATTGGTCTATGGTAGAAAGAGGATGGAATACACACGTTCATGGACAAGGTAGAAAATTCAATTCTGCTTTAGAAGCAATTGAGACATATCAAAAAGAAGATAATGCAACAGACCAGTTAATGCATGAATTTGTTATTTGTAAAAATGATGAACCAATTGGAAAAATTCAAGATCATGACTCGGTTGTGTATTTTAACTTTAGGGGTGATAGAGCACTAGAAATTTCACGTGCATTTGATGGTGACAATTCTTTTGACAAGTTTAATAGAGGACAAAAGCCAGATGTTATGTATGCAGGAATGCTTCAATATGACGCTGATTTGAAGATACCAAATATGTATCTTGCAGCTCCTCCAAAAATTAAAGAGACAATGTCAGAATATTTAGTAAAAAACAATGTCAAAACATATGCAATATCTGAAACACAAAAATTTGGACATGTAACATATTTCTGGAATGGCAATAGATCTGAAAAATTCTCCGATGAACTTGAAACATGGGTAGAAATACCAAGTGATGTTATTCCGTTTGACCAAAGACCTTGGATGAAGTCTGCGGAGGTTACAGACCAATTAATTGAAGCTTTAAAATCTGGCAAGTATTCATTCTTAAGATGTAATTATCCAAATGGTGATATGGTAGGTCATACCGGAAACTACGACGCTACTATCGTTGGAGTTGAATCAGTTGACCTTGCATTATCAAGACTTCTTCCAGTAATCAACGAAACAAACGCTATCTTAATTGTTACTGCAGATCATGGCAATGCTGATGAAATGTATGACAAGAGAAAAAACGATAATGATCCAATAAAACCAAAAACATCTCACACATTAGCTAAAGTTCCATTCTTTATCTACAATGCTGATGTAAAGATGAAAGATGGAGAATTTGGATTGTCTAATATTGCTGCTACAGTATTTAAACTATTGGGTTTAGATATTCCAACAAGTTGGAACGAATCGATGATATAAGAAAAAAACAAACCATAGTGATATGGTTTGTTTTATTTATGTTTTAGTTTTCTAATTTTATTTATGTTTTTAAAGCAAGTTTTACTTAATGATTTAAGTACTGATTTTTTGTTTTTCTTTGATTTTTTATAATCATTAATTGCATCCTTCAAAAATAAAATTACAGAATAGATAGATGCATACAATTTCAAATTGTTGCTTTCTTTATTTAAAGAGTTATTATTTTTTGTTATCTTGTTAATATTATTATTAACACTTTCAATATTAGTAGAAATGGTTGCAACATTTTTCTCTAATTTTGATATTGTATTAGACAAAATAACTAATGATATTACAATTGAAATAATAATCAAAATATATATTAATGAAATAAATGTGTTCATAAGTCTATTTTACAACTTTTTCTATATAATCAATTCCAATATAAAGTGGCTCTATTCCTTTTGTATATCCTTTTATTTTTTCAAGTTTATTCTTGTCATCTAGGGCAAATGTAAATGATATATTTTCACCATATTCTGTATTCAATAATATAGTATTATTTTTTATGTAATGTTCAATTTTGTTTGCCGTATCATAACTAAGAATTAGTTGATATTTTGGATATTCAATTCTTTCAATTAAAACACCTTTGCTTAGACAATCAATAACGGCATTTGAATATGCTCGTATTAAACCACTAGCGCCAAGTTTAATGCCACCAAAATATCTAACAACAATAGCGCACATTTCATTTAGATTGTTTTTTTCTAAAACAGTTAAAATTGGTAGTCCTGCAGTTCCACTTGGTTCACCATCATCGTTAGATCTTTTAATATTGTTGGCAATAAACGCACTACATACATGAGTAGAATCATAATATTTTTTCTTTATTGCATTCAAATATTCTTTAAATTCATTTTCAGTTTCAATGTGTTTCATAAAACATATGAATTTTGATTTTTCAACAATAATTGTGCTACTAGTTTCATTTTTTAAATACATATTTATATTTTATAATTATATGTTAGAATTGAAAATGTTGTGAGGGTTATGTATGGCTAGAAGTTTAAAGGAAATATTGGACGAGTTAAATGCAGCTGAAAAAGAATATGAAGAAAAATGCAAGAAATATGGTATTGAAGAAAAACATAAGAGGAAGAAAAAAGAAGAAATACAATTAGATGAAAACGGACAGCCAATTGTTATGCAAGATGCTACTGTTGAGCAAATACAAGATGATTCGTTAATTAGTGTTGAACAAGAAGTCGATTCATCTCAAGAGAATAATGAAAAAATATATGGCTAGAAATAGCCTTTTTATTATGCTAATCATTGTATTATAATAATTGATAATATGAATAAAACAAAAGGAAAGAAAACAAAATCAATTATATTGACGATATTGGTGGTGCTTTTTATTTTTTTTGCACAGTGTCCGTATACTTTCTTTTTAAAAGATACCGATGAAGATTATTCGCATATATTAAAGAATGTATATGATTATAATAATTCGTTTGGCAATGTTCCAGTAAGTGAAATTGCTATGCTTGGATCTCATGATAGTTTATCTAGCGAAATAGGTTTTATGAGTCTGCCTGATAAAACAAGAACTAAACAAAGACATGATAATTTCGCAAGTAATCCATTTTTATATATACTTACACATGGTGCGTCAATTAGACTTGCTCGAGCACAAAATAAAAATGTTGCAGATCAATTAAAAGCTGGTTCAAGATATTTAGATTTTAGGATTACTGACATTGATGGAGTATTTTATAATTCTCATGGTTTGCTTGCGGATAGATATGAAAATAATTTATTACGTGTACTTGAGTTTTTAGATAACAACCCAGGAGAGTTTATTATTATTAATATTTTATATTATTATTATGATTCAAAAACTTGGGATGATTTGTGTGATTTTATGAGTAACGTAAAATATAATGGCAAATGTATTTTTGATTATGTTAATTATGATACTAACGCAAAAGATTTTTCTTCCATAACATATAATTCACTAACCAATAATGGAAAAAAGGCTGGTGTTTTATTCATTTCTGATGAATATGATGGTTCAAAATACAATACATATTTTTCATTACATAATGTTTATAATCACGGATGCGAGGAAGCTAATTACAAAAAGATAGATAGCGTTATTGAACAACATATTTTTGAAGCATCAAAATTAGGCAACGGCTATCTAAAAGTTAATCAGACTCAAATCACACCTAATGTAAACGGATTATTTAGTGTGCTAGTTAATTGGTCATTACTAAGAATATCTGATAAACATAATAAAATTGTATTGCAAGATAGTTTTGAGAATTGGTTAGAAGATATGCCGATATATTTAACTGATGGTGTAACTTCTAGTGCAAACAATTTTAATCATCGTGCAAACGATATAATTATTGACTATAACAAGAAACTCGCTGATTCGCATAATTAGTTGATGATTGTATCATTTTGCAAACAAACAAGCCTAAAAAATAGGTTTGTTTTAATGATATAATTTATATGCAAAAATAGGAGGGCTTTATTATGGCAAAGAAATCTGTTACAGATTTAAATGTTGAGGGAAAGAAAGTCATCGTTCGTGTTGATTTTAATGTTCCTCATAAGGGTGAAGTAGTTACTGATGATAATCGTATCGTGGCTGCTCTTCCAACAATCAAATATTTATTAGAACACAATGCAAAGGTTATTCTTTTATCTCATTTAGGAAAGATTGATTATAAGAAGACACCTGAAGAAATTGAAGAAGCAAAAAAGAAAAATGATATGAGTATTGTAGCAAAGAAGCTACAAGAACATATTCCAAATAAAGTGATTTTCGTTAATGCAACTAGAGGAGAAGAACTTGAAAACGCAATTAACAATATGAATAATGGCGAAGTTGTTTTAATGCAAAATACTCGTTATGAAAAAGGAGAATCAAAGAATGATGAAGAACTTGGAAAATATTGGGCTTCGTTAGGAGATTTATATGTTTCCGATGCATTTGGCTCAGTTCATAGAGCTCATTCATCTACAGTTGGTATTCCAACTCATTTACCTTCAGCTGCAGGTTTCTTAATTGAAAAAGAATTAAAGTTTTTGGGCGATGCAGTTGAAAATCCTGTTAGACCTTTCGTTGGAATTTTGGGTGGAGCTAAAGTAGCTGATAAGTTAAAAGTTATTTCTAATCTACTTGAAAAATGTGACACATTAATTATCGGTGGTGGAATGGCTTATACTTTCTTGAAGGCTCAAGGAAAAGAAGTTGGTAAGTCATTAGTTGATAATGAACAAATTGACTATTGCAAGCAAATGATGGATAAGGCAAACAAGTTAGGCAAAAAATTATTGTTACCAATTGATACAGTTGTATGTTCAAATTTCCCTGACCCAATTGATGGACCAGTTGATACTCAAGTAGTATCTTCTGATGCTATCCCAGCTGATAAAGAGGGATTAGATATTGGACCAAAGACTGCCGAATTATTTGCAAACGAAGTTAAAAATGCAAAGACAGTTGTATGGAATGGACCAATGGGTGTATTTGAAAATCCAACATTAGCTGCTGGAACTAATGCAGTTGCTAAAGCATTGGCTGAAACAGATGGTACAACAATTATTGGTGGCGGTGATTCAGCTGCCGCTATCAAACAACTCGGATATGCTGATAAAGTAAGTCATGTGTCAACAGGTGGTGGTGCATCCTTAGAATTTTTAGAAGGAAACGGACTTCCTGGTGTTGATATTATTAATGAAAAATAAGGAGAATGAAAATGAGAAAACCAATTATTGTTGGAAACTGGAAGATGAACAAAACTCCTTCTGAAGCATTAGAGTTTATGAAGGGTATTGAACAAATATTAACAGGAAACGAAGCTGCTGATTATGGTATTGGCGCTCCATATGTTGATTTGGATGTATGTGTTAAGAATGCTAAAAATTTAATTATTGCTGCTGAAAACTGTAATGAAAAAGATTCTGGTGCATTTACTGGCGAAGTATCAGTTCCTATGCTTAAAGAAGTTGGAATAACATATTGTATTATTGGACACAGCGAAAGAAGAACATACTATTCTGAAACTGATGAACATTGTGCATTAAAAGCAAAGAGATTGTTTGCTGATAACATAATTCCAATTTTGTGCATTGGTGAAACAGAAGCTCAATATGATGCTGGACAAACTGCAGATGTTATTAAGTCTCAATTGAAAGGATCTTTGGCTGGACTTGATGCAAGCGAAGTATCTAGAATGGTTATAGCATATGAACCAATTTGGGCAATTGGCACTGGTAAGTCAGCAACAAAAGAAATTGCTGAGAATTGCTGCAAGTTGGTTAGAGAAACAGTTAAAGAATTATATGATGATGCAACTGCAGCAAGTGTAAGAGTTCAATATGGTGGTTCAGTAAAACCTGAAAATATTAAAGAATATATGGCTTGCGAAGATATTGATGGTGCATTGATTGGCGGAGCATCTTTAAAGGTTGATTCATTCAAACAAATCATTGATGCTACAAAATAAATTTAGGAAGGAACATTTATGTCAGGAATAATTGATGTATATGCTCGTGAAGTAATTGACTCTCGTGGCAACCCTACTGTTGAAGTTGAAGTTACAACACAATCAGGTGCATTTGGTAGAGCTTTAGTTCCATCAGGAGCATCTACTGGAGAAAGAGAAGCACTAGAATTAAGAGATGGCGATACAAAACGCTTCAATGGTAAGGGTGTACTTAAAGCTGTTGACAATGTAAACAACATTATCGGTCCTGCCATTATTGGCTGTGATGTAACTGAACAACCAATAATTGATAAGACAATGATTGATTTGGATGGAACAAAAGATAAATCGCATTTAGGAGCAAACGCAATGTTGGGTGTATCACTTGCGTGCGCAAGAGCGGCAGCTGATTATTATGGTATATCTTTGTATAAATATATTGGTGGAAGCAATGCAAAAACATTGCCTGTACCAATGCTAAATGTTTTAAATGGTGGTAAGCACGCTGATTCTACAGTTGATATGCAAGAATTCATGATTATGCCTTATGGTGCACCAACATTTAAAGAAGCTATACGTTGGTCTGCCGAAGTGTTTCATAGTTTAAAAAAGGTTTTAAAAGCAAAAGGATATAACACAGCAGTTGGAGATGAAGGTGGATATGCTCCTGATTGTAAAGAAGGAAATGAAGAACCTTTAAAACTAATTGTTTCTGCTATTGAGATGGCAGGGTATAGACCTGGGATTGATTTTGGTATTTGTATGGATCCAGCATCAAGTGAGTTTTATAATCCAGAAACAAAGATGTATGAGTTGAGCAAATCTAATCAGGGGAATAAAACAACTGCAGAAATGATTGATATGTATGCTGAGTGGTGTTCAAAATATCCAATCGTTTCTATTGAAGATGGTTTGGCTGAAAATGATTGGGAAGGTTGGAAAGAACTAACTGCTCGTTTAGGTTCTAAGGTGCAATTAGTCGGTGATGATTTATTTGTTACAAATGTTGAATATATTAAAAAAGGCATTAATGAAAAATGTGCCAATTCAGTACTGATAAAACTAAATCAAATTGGTACTTTGACTGAGACTTTAGACGCTATAGAACTTGCGAAACAGCACAATATGACAGCGGTAGTTTCACATAGATCAGGTGAAACAGAAGACACAACAATTGCTGATTTGGTTGTGGGTGTAAATGCTGGGCAAATAAAAACAGGTTCAATGTCTAGAACTGATAGAATTGCAAAATACAATCAATTGTTAAGAATCGAAGATGAACTTGGTTCTGCAGGAAAGTATCTCGGACTAAAGGCGTATTACAATTTGAATAAATAATAAAGATATTTATTAATTATATTCACAAATGAGTCATTTCAAAATGGCTCATTTTTTGTGTTTTGCGATGTCTAAGACATGATAAAATTATATAGGATAAAAACAATGATTTTGTCTTATAAGGAGGAAAAATGGTATATTCAAAAGAAGTTGAAAATATGTGCACTGTAAAATGTGGCGCTAGCCATGGTTGTGCACCAATACCAGAAGAAGGCAAATGGGTTTATTCGAAGGAAATTAAAGATATTTCTGGATTAACTCATGGTATTGGTTGGTGTGCACCACAACAAGGGGCTTGTAAATTAACTTTAAACATTAAAGAAGGCATAATTGAAGAAGCATTAGTAGAAACGCTTGGATGCTCAGGAATGACACATTCTGCTGCTATGGCTTCTGAAGCTTTAGTTGGCAAGACATTGCTTGAAGCATTAAATACAGACTTAGTATGTGATGCGATAAACACCGCAATGAGAGAATTGTTCTTACAAATTGTTTATGGACGTTCACAATCTGCATTCTCTGAAGGTGGATTGGTAATCGGCGCTGGTCTAGAAGATTTAGGAAAAGGAACAAGATCACAAGTCGGTACTTGTTATGCTACAAAAGCAAAAGGACCTAGATATTTAGAATTAGCAGAAGGTTATATTACAAAACTTGCATTAGATGCTAATGACGAAATTATTGGTTATGAATATGTAAATATGGGTAAGTTCATGGATGCTGTTAAAGCTGGAACTAATCCAGATGAAGCTTTAAAGAAAGAGATCAAAACTTACGGTAGATTTGCAGATGCTGCTAAGTATATTGATCCTAGAAAACAATAGGAGGACAGAAAAGTATGGCATTATTTGAAGGTTATGAAAGACGTATTGAAAAAATCAATTCTGTTCTAAACAAATATGGTATTTCTTCAATTGAAGAAGCTAAGAAAGTTGTGGATGAAGCTGGCGTTGATGTTTATAGCATTGTAAAGGGTATACAACCAATTTGTTTTGAAAATGCATGTTGGGCTTATATTACTGGAGCTGCTATTGCCATCAAAAAAGGTGATAAAGCTGCAAAGGATGTTGCTAAATCATTAGGCGAAGGTTTACAAGCGTTTTGTATTCCTGGTTCAGTAGCTGACGATAGAAAAGTTGGTCTAGGACATGGAAATTTAGCAGCTATGTTATTAGATGATAATACAAAATGTTTTGCATTTTTAGCTGGTCACGAATCATTTGCTGCAGCTGAAGGTGCGATTGGCATTGCAAAGAATGCAAACAAGGCACGTAAGGAACCATTAAGGGTCATATTAAATGGTTTAGGAAAAGATGCTGCAAAAATTATTTCAAGAATTAATGGATTTACATTAGTTGAAACTAAATTTGATTATTTCACAGGAAAAGTTGAAATCACTAAAGAAACAAAATATGGAAATAATCCTGAAAGATTAGCTGTTAGATGCTATGGTGCTGATGATGTTAGAGAAGGCGTTGCTATTATGCATCTAGAAGGCGTTGATGTTTCTATTACTGGAAATTCAACAAACCCTACTAGATTCCAACATCCAGTTGCTGGAACTTACAAAAAAGAATGCATTGAGCAAGGAAAGAAATATTTCTCTGTTGCATCAGGTGGTGGAACAGGAAGAACGTTGCATCCAGATAATATGGCTGCTGGTCCTGCGTCATATGGTATGACAGATACTATGGGAAGAATGCATTCAGATGCACAGTTCGCCGGTTCATCATCTGTTCCTGCACATGTTGAAATGATGGGTCTAATTGGAATGGGAAACAATCCTATGGTAGGTGCATCAGTTGCAGTTGCAGTTGCAGTTTCTGAAGCGTTAAACAAATAATAAAATAAGTACTTTTAAAACTACTATAAAAGCGACCCAGTTTGATTAAATTAAACGAGGTTAACAGGATCTGGATTATTCCAGATCCTTTAATTTATCAATAAATTCTAAAGTATCAGTAGAAAAACTAAAGTATTTATTCTTTACTATCAGTTATATATTATTTATAAAAACTAATGTTTCCTTTTCTTGATTCTTTTGCTTTGTATAAAGCGTTGTCAGCGTTTCTAAAATAATCTTCATAAGTTTCTGCGCTATTTTTTTGAAAATAGAATCCAGCACTTACACGAATATTTTTTTCAGGAAATTTTTCTTTTAGAGCATTATTAATTGCTTCGCACTTGCTTAAAATAACATTTTGGTTTTCATAACTTATCACCACAAATTCATCGCCACCATATCGGTAGGCTTTATCTTTAAAATTAACGTTTAGTTGATATGCAATTTCTTTTAAACAAGCATCACCAAAATCGTGTCCGTAAGTATCATTAATTATTTTAAAATTATCAATATCAAATATTCCAAAACAGAAATTTGGATCAATATTTTTCAAATCTATTTGTAAAGCATATCTATTCTTAATATTTGTTAACTGATCATGATAAGAAAGTGATTGTAGTTTTTTGGTCACGACATAATCAGATTCATTTTGTTGATATTTTCTAAAAGCAATAAACACGGTAAAAACAACAAAGATTATAAGATTCAAAACATATCCAGAAGATAATAAGCTGTTGTTATAGGTTTTTATAAAATAAATAATTACTCCAGATAGGATTGTAACAATTACTGTATATAATTTTGGATTTAAAAAAGCCAAAGCAGAAGCTCCCATTGTGACACTCATGAACACTATTGGAGTATGTCCACCGATGATATCTGTAACTGAAATAGCACAAGACCATACTGTTATTAAAATTATGTAATAGTATAATGCGCTAACCGTTTTAGTATCAATTTCTTCTTTATTAAAATTCTTTAAGACAAAATATATGCAAACTAATGAATTAACTAATAATATTACATAACAACACATATATACTTTGCATCTTATAGATTCAAAATTAAATAGCAATAGCCCTCTAACCATCATTATTATTTCAAACAACGAAATAAGACACAGTATTGCTAAATATTGTGTTCTATACTTTTTTATTGTTGCAGCTATGACCTCTTTTTCTGAAGCCTTATCAACTTCTTTAGCAAACAAAGCGTCGTCACCTTTAGGCGTGAAAAACTCTCTAATAAATTCTTTCATACTAATTATTATAATATATAGACTTTTTGTAATTTAATAAATCAGTCAATTATATACAATTTTGGACAAAAAATAACAATTTTTATAATACTATGATTTAAAAAAGTTTATATTTTAGAAAATGAATGAGCATTGATATAAAATATATATGATGTTGAAAAGATTTATAAAATACTATAGACCTTATAGAAAACTATTCATAGAAGATATGATTGCATCTTTAATGGTGTCAATTACTGCTATGATTTATCCAATAATCACTAGAAAAATTTTGAATGATTTAGTACCAAATAAACAATATAAATCAATAATAATATTCAGCGTAATTTTATTACTAATTTATATTTTTAGAGCATTTTTAAAATATTTCATCCAGTATTATGGACATGTAATGGGCGTTAATATTCAAGCAGATATGCGTAGAGATTTGTTTAACAAAATTGAACAACTTCCTTTTTCTTTTTTTGATAATAATGAAACTGGTTCGATAATGTCTAGATTAACAAATGATCTATTTGATATATCTGAGTTAGCACATCATGGTCCAGAAAATATCATCACTTGTACAATTATGATTATTTTTTCGTTTGTCTATCTAATCACAATTAATGTTAAGTTAACAATTATTATTTTTTGTAGTACACCGATATTGACTATCATTAGTTTAAAATTACGTAAAAATATGAAGATTTCGTCTATGAAATCCAAAAAAGCCATTAGCAAAATAAATGCAGATATATCTTCTTCAATTTCTAATATTAGAGTTACAAAGGCGTTTAATAATTCGGATATTGAATTACAAAAATTTAATAATTCAAATAGAGATTTTATTAAAGCTCGTACAGTACATTTTAAAGGATTTTCTATATTTAACACTGCGACAACTTTTATTACCGATTTATTTAATGTCATCGTTTTATTATCAGGAAGTTTATTTTTATTTAAAGGTGAAATATCATTAGGTGATTATTCAACATTTGTTGTATCTGTTGCTTTATTTATTGATCCAATCAAACGTTTAATTGAATTTAGCGAACAACTACAAGAAGGAACAACTGGTTTTGAAAGATTTGTTGAGATAATGGATTTGCCTATCGAGATTGATAACCATCAAGCAAGACAATATAAGACTTTAAATGGAGATATAGAATTTAAAAATGTATGTTTTACGTATAACGATAGTGAAAAGGGTGAGATTCTTGATGACATTTCATTTGTTGTGAAAAAGGGTGAAACTGTTGCACTTGTTGGGCCGAGTGGTGGTGGCAAGACAACAATTTGCCATTTGCTTCCAAGATTTTATAATGTTACTACTGGAGAAATATTAATTGATTCGAAGAACATAAACAATATAACTATGAAATCACTTCGTGACAATATTGGAATTGTCCAACAAGAAATATTTTTATTTTCTGGAACATTTTATGAGAATATCCTTTACGGAAAGCCTAATGCATCAAATAAAGAAGTTATAGAAGCTGCTAAGAAAGCAAATATTTATGAATATATTATGTCTTTGCCAGAAGGATTTGATACTCAAATTGGTGAAAGAGGCGTTAGACTGTCTGGAGGTCAAAAACAAAGACTTTCTATTGCAAGAATATTTTTAAAGAATCCATCAATTTTAATATTAGATGAAGCAACCAGTGCTTTGGATAATACAACAGAAATTATGATTCAACAATCTTTGGACAGTTTAAAAAAAGGACGCACAACAATTGTTGTTGCTCATAGACTATCCACAATAAAGAACGCGGATGAAATACTTGTTATCTCTAATGGTAAGATAGTTGAACAAGGAACTCACAATACTTTGATTAAAAAAACAAAAGGATTGTATAAAAAATTATATGATGCACAATTTAGTTTTAATAGGTAGGATTACAATAATATGATTTGTGTAATAGAAAATGAATATCTAAAAGCATACATAAGCGATTTAGGTGCCACACTTATAAAATTAATAGATAAACAAACAAACATAGATTTAGTGCTAGGTTTTGATGCTGAAGAAGATTATTTTAAGTATAGTGGTACGAATATGGGTGCATCAATTGGAAGGAATGCTAATCGTATAGGTGGCGGGTCATTTGTGTTAAATGAACAAAAGTATTACTTAACACAAAATGATAATAATAATCAATTGCATGGAGGCGGTGCGAATGGTTTTGCATTTAAAAGATGGAATGTAATTGAAAGTGGAAAAGATTATATTATTTTTGATTATTACTCAACTGATAAAGAAGAAGGCTATCCAGGAAATTTAAGAGTTGAAGTGTCATATACTTTGAATCAAAATAATATTATTTGGAAATATAGTGGCAAATCAGATAAGGATACACTACTTAATATGACAAATCATTCCTATTTTTGTCTAGGAGATGATGATATATTGAATCAACAATTGATGATTTATACAAACAAGTATTCCCCTATAGATGATTATTCGTTAACCATAGATAAAGTATGTGATACCATTAACACACCATATGATTTTTATTCTTTTAAAAAACTCAAAGATAATCTATCTAAACTAAAAAATGGAATTGATAATAATTATGCATGGGAATATATTGGGAATAAATTAATGGCTTCATTAAAAAACGATAGATTGCAATTAAATGTCTATTCTGATTTACCAGATATGCACTTGTATACTGCATATTATCTTAATGGTGAAAGAGGAAAATATTTTAAAACATACAGGAGTTACAGTGGAATATGTTTAGAATGCCAATATTATCCAAATAGTATAAATTATGATAGCTTTATTAAACCAATATTGCATTCTAATGAGACAATGACGCACTATATTAGGTATGAAATAAACAATATATAACAATATTTTTTATTAAAGTTCAATAATGTTTTGTTATAATATGTTGGGGGGTAGAATATGAAAAAAATTACTAAATTATTAATTATTTTGTTTGTACTAATATGCTTAAGTGCTTGTTCAAAAGGAAAAGAAAGTAGCACAAAAGAAAATAACGAGAAAAATAATGAACTTGCAACTCTATATGATAACGGATATGAGCTGACTATGACAACTTTGTCTGATAACAAATGGCTTGCTTTATACCAAAAAGATTATAGTTATAAAGATGCGTATAAAGTTGAAATTAATATGGACAAAAAAACATATGATGAATTGATGGAAATTGATACATTTGATGAAGAGGGAAATAAAAGATATATAGAAATATTAGAGAGTCTACCTGATTGCACAATCACATCTATGAATGACCAAATTCCAAATAATGACGAGTTTGATAAATATATCGGAAAGACTATTCAAGAATTAGAAAATGATGGCTATATAAGAAATGGCTATGTTTATAACGATGATGGATGTGTGTTCGATGTTGAGGGCCCTAAGTATTGTCTTGATGTTCAAGTTGATGAAGTGATTACTTTTGAAACTATGGATAATTATTCTGAAAATGATATTAGAAAATTAACAATAAAGAAAATAGATTTTAAAGGTTTTTCATTCGGACTATTCGATTAAACAGTAAGTAAAGAACAGTTTTAAAGGAATGATTCATAAAATTGAATCATTTTTTTATAGTGTTTTTAAGGAATATTTCTCTTTTTTGCGAAGTATATATTAGAGGAGGATTACAATATGAGATCAATTATGGTTGAACCAACCAGGCTTGAATCAGCTGCTTCAAATATCGAAAATGCTGATTCTGAGTACAATCGCATATATCAGGCAATGTATGCGGAAGTAGATAAAATGTCTTCATCTTGGCAAGGGAAAGATAATACTATGTTTACCTCGCAAATTAAGGCTTTTGAAGATGATTTAAGACAAATATCAATCATCATGAGAGAATATGCTAATTTCTTGCGAACAAGCGCTAGAGCTTACCGTGAAGCGCAAGATGAGATTTATTCTCGTGCTAGCAAATTAAAAACTGTTTAGAAGGAGATATAACTATGGACCAATTAAAAATATCGCTTCCTGAGGTGAGTTCTACAGCATCACAAATAAGAACTTATAATGCGCAATTAGATGATACATTGTCTTATGTTAATAAGATAATGAATGAATTAAATAGCATATGGTTGTCTGATGGTGAAGAAACACTGTTGGGTCGATTTCAAAAATTTGCACAAAAATTTATTAACGAATCAGAAGTAATTGAAAATTATGCCAGATTTTTAGATGATACTGTTTCATCATATGATTCATTAGAATCTACAATTGTGGCAAATGCATCAAATTTCGATTAAAAAGATAATAATCTGCCTTGTAAGTATATTTATAATTGTTACTTGCACATCTTGCAAGGCAGATGAGCCTTATTATGTTAGTGATTTTTTGAACTATCTAGCAAATAAATCTGGCATAGGAGATAGTGACAATATTAACGACAACTTTATTTCACTAAAAAATTGGAATATTGTTGATATTGATGATATTTATCAAATCAATAATGAGTTGGAATATTCATATCTTGTTAAAACAATTTCAAATCTTTTAGAAGATGATAATTTTTCTATTGATACATTGTCTAACGAAGAATGGATAAATAAAAATATTAGAGAAAACAATAAAGTAGGAAAAGAAACAGCAATGAATATTGTTGATAAAGCTGTTGAAATAATAAATAATAAATCATTTGATGAACATTATGAATTCAAGTATATTCAAGAACCAAAAACAAACAATGATGATTTAAAAGAGAATGATTTGTTTTATGATGAAGAAGAGAATTCTTTTAAAATTGTAACAAAAGTAGATGAACAAGAATATGATTATCGAGATGCAGAATTTGATGAAGTATTTTCTGATATTGATATTTCTGGATCATATGATATAGATTTTTCAGACGCAGAAGTAACCCCTTTACAAGATGAATATACAAATACTAGCTATATTAATAATAAATACAATCTCTTGGCAAGCAAAAATCATGTATTTGAAAAGGACGGATTTAGAATATCATATTCATTATCAACATCGGGCATTGATGTTCATGTTTCTAGAAAAGTTGATAAAACCACCATCTATGCCGACGCTTCTATTAATAAAATTAAACCCACTTTTAAGTGGGTTTCTACAAATGGTGATTTAAGAAATTGTTATTTTAATGTAACAATGGACTCTACAACATCTTTGGGTGCAACGATAGGTAAGTATGGAAATTATTATCTTAAACTAAAAGAATTAGATTCAACTTCTTTTGTATCGACTATAAAATCTATGATTGTTCCTAGGAGTGATGAAGTTGAAGCTGTGATTCCTATATGTGAAATTAAAACACCAATTGCTTCAATACCTTTTTTATATTTGAATTTAACTGTTGGGATAAAATTATATGTTTCAGGTAAAGTTGAAATAATAATGTACAATTCACACAGTGCTGGATTTGAAATAAAGAATGGAAAAGCAAGATTTTTCTATGATCACGATGATGATTTAGACACAATTATACAGGCATCGGCAAAAGCTGCCCTAGCAGTAAATTTGGGGCTAGATGCTGCTAAATATAGACTTTGTGATATAGAACTTGATGGAGGGATAAAAACACAATTAAAAGCCACTATGCATTTGTATGATAGTGATTTTAACGAAACGGAGCTTTCAAGTGACATAGCTTATTCAACTTTACAAGAAGTTAGCAAAGATAATCCATATGTAGCCATATGTGGTGATATATCTCTTTATTGGCTTTTGGATCTAATATGCAATACATCAAAGAGCGTTTTAAATAAAATGGGATTTACGAAGACTTTTCATATTTTAGATGATGATAATCAAATATTTGGCAATTTGCATCATCTTGAAAATGGACAGTTTGTAAAGAAATGTACTAAAAAAACAAAGACTGCAATTAAAAATGAGTCCTTAAATATTAATTCTGCAAACAAAATATTATTAAATTCTTATGCAGAAGTATTGAATATAAATGAAAGTTTTATAATTATCATTCAAGGTTTACCTGCTGGCTACAATAGCAATGATATACGATATAGCAGTTCTGATAATTCTATTGCTACAGTTAATGATGGCAGAATTGTTGCTTTTAAACCTGGAAGCACAAAAATAAATGTACACACAAGTGACAACAAATATAATACTTATATAAATGTATTAGTGAGCACTCAATAATGTTCGTAATAATAAAAGATAATAATGACATCTTAAAATTTCTTTTAAATAAAGATTATTGTTATAAAGGAATTAGTTTTTATCATAAAAATAATGACTATTTTATTAATTTAGAAAAAGGGTTGTATTTTGAGGATAATACTAAGACAAAGAGAATTGAATTAACGAACTATAGTGTTCTTAATGAAATTAATTGCTATAACATACAAATATATATTTATAAAGATAACAAAGGAATAGATGATTTTGCATTATACAAGAAAGATGATTTATTAATCTCATATCATTCAAATAGTATTAGATGTATTGATCAATATCTTAAAGATTATTATTTGAGTATAAAAAATAATTTTATAGAGACAAACTATGATGTTTTAGTAAATCACACAAAATATAATTATGACACGCTAAAAAACGGAGATGTTATTGAATATTTAGGAATTAAAATAGTATATTTTGATGAATTTTTATATATTAATAGTTTTAATTGTATAAATAATCTTTCAAAGTATAATAGCCATCAAACTATTGTAAAATACGCAACTATAGAAAATAGTATAAATTATTATATTCCAGAACAAAAATATGAATTAGAAATAGAAGAAATTGAAGAATTCAAACCACCTAATAAACAGAATAATATTGAGTTCTTAAAATCTATGATGCCAAATCTAATAATGTGCTTATCAATGGGACTGATGGCTTATCTAAATTACAGTAGTAATGTTAAGGAAAATAACGAAACACATATTCTAATGTATGCAATAATGCCAATCAGTATGTTGTTAACAAGTATATTTATACCAATCGTATTTCTAATAACGAATAATATAAGTTATTGTAAGAATTATAAAAATGAAAAGAAAAAATATTTAGAATATATAAATAATTATTTATTAACTCTAAATACAAATATAGAAAAATATGTTTATTGGCTGAATTCAAGATTTTTTAGTTTATTTGATTGGAGAAAAAT
>JAZUIZ010000025.1:0-8779 GCA_045642525.1 Erysipelotrichaceae bacterium | reverse complement strand
CAAAAAAGATAAAGTTCTCTTAGTGAACATATTATTCTATATTTTGAATTAATAGATAAATTTTTTTTCTCGCTAAATTGATATAAAAAAGTTTCCTCTATTGGTCTATTTAAAGAATCAAAAAGGAAATAGTAAGAAATGCTATTAATATTGGCCTTGCCTATGTTAATGTCAATTATTTGTTCGTTACAAATAAAGACATTTTTGTTTTTGTTTCGTATCTGTCTAACAATCATATGTCAACTTTAAAGTTCCTTAATAAACTAAACTTTTAATATGTTGACAACTCGTCGACATGGTAACTTCGGGTTACTATTCCTACATAAACAATATATTCATAGGAACGATCCAGTTTACATACTCATGTAAGACAAATATGTTCACATTTTTATTATATCGTTCGAACGTGCAAATTTTCAAACCATCTGTAATTAAATATTTGTTTAATAAAGTATGCTTGTTTATTGATTAATAGCTATTTTTGCACATTTTTAGTTTCACTATAATTTTCCAGCTCCACATACACAACACAAAAGAACATCACCATAACTTACGAACTCTTTGCATTGTTTCGAAGCTCTTATTTGGTCATCAGTAAGTTTAAAATTAAAATTATATTCATCTGATTCAACATTTGTATGATAATCAAATGGTTCTATGTCTTCATCTATCAATGCTCTTTTAAATTTTATACATTTTCTACAATAGTATCCTTTTGAACCCCTATAAAAATAAGTTGGATCTTTATTGCCACATCTAGGACATTCCATAAGCAATACCTCTACTATATATTTATCTTTTTTATTACAAAATCCTAAAATATATTTAATATTGTTATGCATCAATTTATTTTGTAAAATTATCTAGAATTATAGATGATTAAACTCCCAGAACGTTTTTTAACAAATATGAAAGAATTGCTTCAAGATGAATTCAATGATTATCTTGAATGTTTTAACGCGCAACGAATTTATGGATTGAGGGTTAATACAAATAAAATATCTGTTAAAGAATTTTTAAAAATCAGTCCTTTTAAACTTGAACCAATCCCTTGGACTGATGATGGCTTCTATTTTAATGAAGAAGACAAACCATCAAAACATCCATATTACTATGCCGGTTTATATTATTTGCAAGAACCTAGTGCAATGCTTCCAGCACAAGTTTTGCCAATATGTAAAAATGATATTGTTTTTGATGCATGTGCAGCTCCTGGTGGAAAATCAAGCAAACTCGCAAACAAATTAAACAAAACAGGAATAATTATTTCAAATGACATATCTGTTTCAAGAGCACAAGTGCTATTAAAAACATTAGAATCTCAAGGAATAGAAAATTCATATGTCATGGCTGAAGATATCAATAATCTAAACTTTAAAAATACCTTTGATAAAATTCTCATTGATGCTCCTTGCTCTGGAGAAGGTATGTTTAGAAAAGAACCTGATTTAATAAAAACATGGGTTGAAAAAGGAAATAAATATTACGCTAATATTCAAAAAAATATAATAACAAAAGCAATTGAAATGTTAAAAGATGGGGGACAATTAGTATATTCAACATGCACATTCTCTCCTGAAGAAAATGAAGAAATAATAGAATATGCTCTATCTACCTATCAAGAACTAAAAGTATTGCCCATAAGCTTATACCCTGGTTTTAAATACGGATTAACTGAAAATACAAGTAATTGTGTTAGACTATATCCTCACAAAATAAGAGGAGAAGGCCATTTTGTTGCACTATTACAAAAAGGCAACAAGAAAAACAATAATTCCTGCGTCGACAACACTGTTAATAATCCATTTGAAAAATGTTTTAATAACATTACGAAAGAATTTAAAAATGGAAAGTTCACAAGTAGAAAAGACAAGTTATTCTTCGAACCAAATTGTAATATTAATTTAACTGGACTACGTATGTTAAGATCTGGTTTATTTTTAGGACAATATAAAAATGATAAGTTTGAACCAAGCCACGCTCTTGCGATGAACTTATCAATAAAAGAATACAATAACATAATTAATTTTGATATTTGCGATGAACGTGTTTTGAAATATCTCAAATGCGAGACTCTTAATGTTAAAGACAAAAATGTTGATGGATATGTGCTTGTTTGTGCAAACAATTATCCATTAGGATTTGGAAAAGTTGATAAAGGAATATTAAAAAATAAATATCCAGCAAATTATAGATATAAATAATAGAAGCAATTGCTTCTATTATTTTTCTCTTTCATTTACTACATATCTTAATTCTTTGTTATTTATATATCGACTTAAATTATCACAAATCAAATCAACAAATTCATCTTTTGCGGATTCTAAATGAAAAAATCCAGCAACATGTGGTGTAATAACAAAATTATCTAATTCATATAGTTTGCTATCACTTGGAAGAGGTTCAACATCAAAGACATCTGCTGCCGCAGCCTTAATGATTCTTTTATTTAAAACTTCATACAATACATCATTATCATACAAATTTCCTCTACCACAATTAATAAATATCGTGTCAGGTTTCATAGATTTAAATGTTTCTAATGAAAACAAGTGTACATTTTCTTTGGTACCGGGAAGTAGCGAAACAACAACATCAACATTAGATATTGCTTTATTCATTTCATCTTTCAAATATATTTCATCAACATACGATGGTTTTTCAATCATTTTTCGCTTGACTCCTATTACATACATTCCAAGGCTTTTTAACATTTTCGCAAGGCAATTTCCAATGTCACCAAAGCCAATAATTGCAACTCTTAATCCGGAAAAAGATTTAACTACGCCTTCATCTTTCCAAAGATGATTACTTTGATTATTTGAGTAAAAGTGCAAATTTTTAACCAAATTTAAAATTAATGCTAATGTATGTTCAGCAACCTCCTTAGAATGCACTCCAACAGCGTTGCACAAAATCGTATCATCATCTAAAATATCTTTTTTTATAAATGCATCATATCCTACCGCAGTTAATAGTAATAATTTTAAATTTTGAAATTTTTTTAAATCATTTGCTGGGTAATTTCCTACTATAATTTCACTATCATATATATTTTCATTCTTATCATATAAAAAAGTATATTCATTAGATATCGACTCAATTTTCTTTTTCTGATTAGAATTTAAACTAACATTAACAAAGACTTTTTTCATTTTTCCACCTTTTTTTAATTCTAACAAAAAGCACTCCATAATAGGAATGCTTTATATGATACTTTAAATTAACGCTTAGAATATTGAGGTCTTCTTCTTGCGCCTCTCAAGCCATATTTCTTACGTTCTTTAGAACGAGAATCACGAGTCAAGAATCCAGCTTTCTTTAAGATTGGTCTAAAGTCTTCTCCAACCTCTAATAAAGCTCTAGCAATTCCATGTCTCATGGCACCAGCTTGTCCAGTTAAGCCACCACCATACACATTGATAAGGATATCGTATTGACCATCCGTACCAGTTTCAATTAATGGAGATTTAACTACCATTCTTAGTAATTCTTGTGGTAAATATTCTTCAAGGGTTTTATCGCCAACCATAATCTTTCCACTACCAGGTGTCATAAAGACACGAGCTATTGAAGATTTACGTCTTCCTGTTCCAATATAAGTTACATTTGATTTCTTTTTAGGCATTGTGTTTCTCCTTATTTAAGCTCAATTGGTTTTTGAGCTGTATGTGGATGCTCAGAACCCTCATATACATATAAATGAGTTCTCATTCGATCACCCAACTTAGTGTGTGGAAGCATACCCTTGATTGCTTTTTCCACTAATTCAGAAGGATTCTCTCTTTTTAATTTACCAATCGAAACTGCTTTTAATCCTCCTGGGAACATTGAATGATGATAATAAATTTTCTTGTTTTCTTGATCGCCAGAATATACAATCTTTTCTGAATTGATTACGATAACATAATCACCGCAATCAACATTAGGTGTGTAAGATGGTTTGTGTTTTCCTCTAAGGATTGTTGCACATTGAGTAGCAAGCCTTCCTAAAGTCTTTCCACTAGCATCAACTACATACCAGTCTTTTTTCACTTCTGCTGGCTTTAACATAGTTGTTTGACGCATATTTTTCTCTCCTTTTTACCTTTGTAGTTCTATGACTACAAATATAAGGCTCTATAATAATAACTTATTATTTTTCATAATTCAATAATTTTTGACATAAAATTCCTTAAAAGGAATATAATATAAATATGAACAATAAAGAACTAGATCAAGTAAAAAAGGCCCATATCATAGAGCCGGAATTCCAAGCTATACTTCAGTTATATGAAGCAAGAACTGAAGCTCATATTACACAAAAAGAATTATCAAAAAGATCAGGAATTCGACAATCTAACATTAGTCGTATTGAAAGAGGAACCTGTTCACCTACAATTAGAACTATATCAGAGCTCGCTTATGCAATGGGAAAAAAATTAGAAATTAAAATAAAATAATTATTGATTATTAAAATTTATTTTTATATTTACTACTTCAGGAAAACATCCTGTACGCATATTGAATCCATATAGTCCAACTCCACTTGTAACAATAGATGCCATATTTCCAATTCTCATTAAACCATATGCATTTTTCCAAAATAATTTGATTGTTAATGTGCCTGGCCAAAATTGCCCATTATGAGTATGACCACTCAAATCCAAATCAACACCAGCCGTAGCTAATTCTTCCAATTCGCCTGGCTGATGATCAACACAAATAATTGTTTTATCTTTATCCATTTTTTTAGTTATTTCATTTGGTGAAAGTCTTGAAGTATTACCAAAATTTATTTTAGATGCATCTGGTCTTCCATATATGTAGATACTATCTCCAATCAAAGCATAGGAATCATATAAAAATTCAAAGCCTGCATCTTCAACAAACTTATTCATTCTTTCATCAGCCTTTACTTTTGACTTTGCTTCTTTAGACCATTCAAAACCAAAACCTAATAATAATTTTTCTTGAATATCGTGATTTCCATATGTTGCGTATTTCCCATATTTTGTCTTTATAGAATTTAATACTTTTACCATTTCGTCTGGATTTTCGATTGCTTCATACTCATTATCAAATATATCTCCTGCAAGAATGACAATGTCTGGATTTAATGAATTAATACTGTCAACCATATCTTTCATTTCTTTTAATCCGTCATTATAACCAATATGTAAATCTGCAATAAGCACAACGTTAAGATTATCTACAAAAGACTTTTTGTTAATATCAATCTCATAATTTGTGATTCGTAATTTGTGTGCATTATATATTCCACTTATGCTCATAATTGTGGTAAATAACAGCACAAATACAATTGTGTTGTTTCTTGCGGCTAAAATGCTATATCCTTTGTTTTTCATAAACAGCCAAATCGTGTGCCTTACTAGAAGAGAAATGGCTAATGCTACAATAGCATACAAAAGAACTCCCACCCAATAATAAGCAATCTTGGTTAGCAATCTTTTCAAAATAAAATTACTTGGCAATAAAAATGCGATAATTGCCAAAGAAAATCCACTAAATAAAATTAGTCCTAATATGAATTCAATTAATTTTAAACCACGAATATGATATACACGAAGATATTTTGTAGTTCTTATTAATATGACTATAAATAACGCAATAATGAATGGTGCGATAATGAATGCTAACATTTTTTATTAATTATTACTATAGCTGTATCACCATAATCAGTAATACCTTTTCCAGTATTTGGATGTTTACTTGAATATATCAAATCAATAGTAAATAAGGACAATAGTATTACACACACTATTATCAATTTTTTTCTATTTACTTTTCTTAACCAATTATCTATAACAGGAGCAAGCGCATATACAATTGCCATGCCACCAAGCATAAAAACTAATAATCCTTCAGCACATATTCTTCCATTGACATTTAAGAAATATCCAGAATAATCCCACCACTTTGTGCCTTTTGTGACTTCTAAATACCAATGGGAAGCATATTCAACAACTCCGCATAATACAATTGTCAAAAAGGCTTCTAATCCAGGTCTATCTCTAAATTTATATAGCAATACCAATATCAAAACACCACCAGATCCATATATTGGAAGCCAAGGGCCAAACATAGTTCCTCTATTAACAAAAACTCCATCTTCAACAATATGCAATAGAACTTCCCAAGACCAGCCAATAAAACAAAAAATAAAAAATAAAGCAATAATTGACCAAACTGAATAATGTCTTAAATAATGTACCTGTTCAAGTCTTGGATCTTTTTTGTTTTCAGGAATTGGAAACAATCTTCCAGGATATTGTTCTAGATTAAGAATAGATTTATATTCGTTAATTTTTTCTTCTTGTTCAATTGCTACATTAAACATATCTTCTTCTTTGTCATATTTGTAAATTATGCCAAAGTTTTTTTCGACAAACCCTCTAAATCCTGTGTGCATGTAATCTTTTATCTCAATATCATCATTCATTATTTCAATAACATCAGCGTATGTTTGTTTGATAAGCTTTTTGCTTGCTTTTTCATATAAATAAACGTCATTTAATCTATCAGAATATGAAATACCTTTTTCTTTTGCGAGTTCTCTTAAATGTATGTAAAAAGCACAATATGTACATTCTTCATATGGATTTGAAAATAGAATTCTAGATAATCCAAATGTAAAAACGCCTAAAATCCACCAACCTATAAATGACATTTCTAATTTAAAACATTCTAATTTATGTCCATACATCATTCTTCTTGATAATTCGATTGCTTCTTTAGAGTTGATATCTGGATTTTCTGCAACAATATATGGAACCATATAATACGAGTATCTTTTTATTATTCCGCCAACTATCGTTAAATCCCACAAAAATTGATATACACTTGTTAAGAAAATTGTAAACGAAGCTTTAATAAATTTTTTTATTCTAAATAAAAATAAAAACCTAGATATCTTTACATGATCATAATTATGACCTTCTAAGAAAATTCTTCTAAAAGCAACTTTATATGTATCTTTTATAAAAACAGATAAAGCAAACATTACCATTGCTGCTAAAACAATAAAAATATCTACTGCCAAAGACTTTGATTTTGTTATAGACAAAATTGTTTGAAACAACATTATTAAAAACTTTCCCGAACTAATATTGTTTACCAAACTCGATAAAACGCCTTTCGTTCTTCCTAACTCTAAGGCTCCGATTTTGTATCCTGAATCAGTTTTCTCTTTTAATAACTTGTCTGAATACTCTTTCCCTTTTTCAATTTCGCCAGTAATTATTTGAGTTAATACACTGTCAGCAGTAATTGACTTAATATCATAATTAGGGTTATCTACAATTTCTTCTATTGCATCAAATGTTTTTGATGCCTGAACAGAATCTAGGGTATTTGAATACGCTATTCCAAGAAACGCCGCTAATAGACACGCAATTACAAACATCGCGTAATCACTTTTAACATTTTTTCTAGCTGCTTTCTTGGCTTCTTTCCTATTAAACATAATAACAATATTATATACCTATTGTTAAAGAAAAAAACGAAGTCTAAGTTCACCTAGACTTCGTTATCAAATAATGCTTTAAGTACCTTTTTTCTCGTTACAATTCCCATTAATATATTACGATCATCAATGACTGGAACGAAATTTTGCTCTGTTATCATTGAAATTAACTCTTCATTACTAGCATCGACTTTTACGGACTTTGTATAATCTTTTCTAATTAAAGATTTAATATTTATTTCTTCCAACCCTTCTTCATCATAATCTTCATCTATGATGCACCACAGCAAATCGCCCTCGGTAATTGTACCTAGATATTCACCTGCTTTTGAGATGACTGGGATTGCCATATAACCATGTGCTTTCATTTTTTCTAAAGCCTGTCTCACATTCATTTCCTCACTTAAACAAGCTAATTCTATTTTTGGTGTCAACAACAATAATACATTTATCTTCTGCATACTAATATTGTATTAATGTAATATGAAAAAATTGTGATATTTTTTAGCACCTAATTAGCACGATGCTATTTTAGATTGTGATCTACTTTATCTAAATTGTCTTCTAATAAATAATATTTTGTGTCTTCTATTAAAGGTTTAATACACATAAATACTGCTATTATATTCGGTATACACATTACACCATTTAATATATCCGAAATATTCCAAATTGTGTTCAAATTCACTGTAGCTCCCAAGAATATAACAACAATCCACATTGCTTGATATATTTTAATAGCCTTATGACCAAATAAATATCTAACTGAAGTTACACCATAATAACTCCATCCTAAGATTGTTGAATAAGCAAATGTAATAATACCAAATACAAATAACGGAGTACCAATTACAGGTATTTGTGAGAAACATGCATTAACTAATTCAGAGCCATTTGCGTAGTTCATACAAGATATAGCATCATTTCCAATAACACTAGATACAATAACTAAACCAGTAATTAAACATACTACAACAGTATCCCAGAATACACCAGTTGCGCCGATGATTGCAGGCTTTACTGCATTGTTTGCTTTACTTGCAGCAGTAGCCATAGGTGCAGATCCCATACCAGCTTCATTAGAAAACAATCCTCTTGCAATACCATATCTAGCAGCTGTAATAATTGTTGAACCAACAAATCCACCTGCTGCAGCTTTTGTTGTAAATGCACTAGAAATAATTAATGAAATTGTTTGAGGTAAATATTTTCCATTGATACATAAAATACCAATACATCCAACAACATAAATAATAGACATAAATGGTACTAATCTTTCACAAACCGTTGCGATTGATTTAACTCCGCCAAATA
>JAZUIZ010000024.1:0-48229 GCA_045642525.1 Erysipelotrichaceae bacterium | reverse complement strand
GTTTTTATTTGTTAAATTTATAAATGTTATTACAACTAAACCAAAAAATCCAACATATGCAAATAGTAAATGCAAATTTCCTTGTATGTTATATGGAATATGATGTGGAATAATTGTCCCAATAAACAATGATAAGAACATAAATAGAGATCTTTTTTTATTGTTATTTATAAGATAAGTTTCATAAGATAAAACAACACCACTAAATATTCCAAAAAATAATACATACAAATAACCCCTAGTAGTCAAACTAAGGGTTGAATAGTTTTCATTGAATAAATCAATTTTATTCAATGGTATTAATAATAGAATTATTAAAATAATATTACTTAAAATTAGAGTTCTTTTTGTCTTCATCAATCAATATTTTAAATGCTTCAATAGCGGCTTGAATAGCTTTGTCAGTATCATGAACTTGAGGATTAGGAAGTCCTGCTAAAGCTCTTTCTTGATTAGCAACAACCAAGAAACAAGAGCCAATTCTAACTCTTAAATATTGAGCGACAATAAATAAAGCAGCGGATTCCATTTCACTAGCTTTGCAATCCAAGGCAATCCAAGCATTCCACTTTCTAATTAATTCTTCTCTATTAGGAAGAGTTTCAGGACGATGTTGACCATAAAAAGAGTCTTTGCATTGAACGACACCAGTGTGATGCCTAAAGCCAAGCTTTTCACATGCTATTGTAAGTGCTGAAGCAACCTTGACATGTGGAACAGCAGGAAATTCTATAGGAGCATATTCTTTTGACGTTCCTTCCGCTCTAACTGCACCTGTTGCAACAATAATATCACCTGATTCAACATCTAATTGCATGCCACCACATGTTCCAACTCTAATAAAAGTATGTGCACCACATGCAACTAATTCTTCTAATGCAATTGAAGCACTTGGGCCCCCAACGCCTGTAGAAGTGCAAGAAACCTTAACACCATTAAGATATCCTGTATAAGTTACAAATTCCCTACTCTCACCAACTTTAACAGCATTATCAAAATATTTCGCAATTTTTGGAACCCTTTGTGGATCACCAGGCAAAATAACATATTCACCTATATCCATTGGGCCAACACCAATATGATATTGTTTTCCAGAACCTTCAGTATAATCAATCATATTTTTACTTTCCTCTTAACTTTATTTTATTAAAAAACATAATTCAATACAACATCAGATAAAAAATATAATGAACCACAAATCAAAACATTATCATAATTATCAATAGCATAATCTATTGCTTCAATGTAATTGCTATAAGTTTTATAATTATTAAATTCATTTATATCGATAACATCTTGATTATTAAATTGTGTAATTAAAAGTTCATCAGTATGCTTGGAAAGTATGCCAATCATTTTCATATATTCTTTTCTTTTCAATGCAGAAAAAACAATACATTTTGAGCCATTAAATTGATCAAACGAAGAGCAAAGAGCTTCAACACCATGAATGTTATGAGCACCATCTAATATCACTCTAGGATTATTATGTACAATTTCAAATCGATTCTGCCAAACAGTTCTTGATAGAGCTTTTTTTGCTTTTGATAAATCAATTTTAAATTTTTTATCTTTAGAAATAATGTCAAAAGCACATAAAGCCAAACTAGCATTATGTATTTGATAAGTTGCATAAGAAACTATTTCGTATGTTTCATCATTATACAAAAACTTTCTATCACCTAATATGAAATAATTATTTAATTCATAGTATTCTGAATTATGTCTTCTTGCCTCTTCTTTTACGACATTTTTACATTCGATATTTAAATCACCAACTAAAATTTTGCTATTGTCTTTGATTATGCCACATTTTTCTTTACATATTTTTGGTAAGGTATCTCCTAATAGCTCTGTATGATCATAGCCTATAGTGGTTATTATAGATAATTTTGTGTTATCTAAAACATTTGTAGCATCTAGTCTACCACCAATCCCAACTTCAATTATCGCGAAATCAACTTTTTCTTCTATGAAGTAATAACACATTATTAGATAATCAATTTCAAACATAGATAAATTGTTAGTTTCTATAAAATCATAATTATTATTTAATATCCTTAAAAATGTTTCACCAGGAATATTTATGCCATTAACTCTTATTCTGTCCAAATGAGTTATATAGTGTGGTGATTGTAATGTACCAACTTTATATCCTTGTGATATCAATAAATCTCTAAGATAGGAAACTGTAGATCCTTTGCCATTAGTTCCGGCCACATGAATTGTATAAAAATTATTCTGAGGATTATTTATACTAGAACACACCTCTTTAAATTTTTCAAAAGAATGACCAGTATTTCTTCTATTAGTTACCCAATCTATAGCTTCATTAATATTTGCAAACATATTAATATTATATAATTAATGGTATGAAAATAATTGGAAACGATTGGGATGAGATATTATCTGAAGAATTTGATAAAGATTATTATCAAAATCTAAGAAAATTTCTAGATAAAGAATATTCAACTAATGTCATATATCCATTACCAAAATATATTTATACAGCATTGAAATTAACTCCATATAAAGAAACAAAAGTTGTTATTTTAGGTCAAGACCCATATCACGAACCTAATCAAGCACATGGATTGGCTTTTTCTGTAAATAAAAATGTTGATATTCCACCATCTCTAGTAAACATATATAAAGAATTAAATAACGATTTAGGATGTAGCATACCAAATCACGGATATTTGATTGATTGGGCTAAGCAAGGTGTTTTACTACTTAATACAGTTTTAACAGTAAGAGCACACAGAGCAAATTCACATGCAAACAAAGGTTGGGAACAGCTTACAGATTCTATTATTTCTAAACTTAACAATAAACAAAATCCGGTAGTATTCATTTTATGGGGAGCTAACGCTAGAAGCAAAAAAGCACTTATTACAAGCTCAAAACATTTGATAATAGAATCAGCCCACCCTTCTCCATTAAGCGCATATAATGGGTTTTTTGGCTCTAAACCGTTCTCCAAAACAAATAATTTCCTAAAAATGAATAATATGAAAGAAATAGATTGGCAAATTAAATAATGTTATTATTTGACCAATTTGTTAGTTAATGCTAACATATATTTGTTAGTAAAAACTAACAATTATGAAAACATTAGATGAATTAAAAATTGGTGAAACCGCAAAAATCATCAGTGTTTCTGGAAACAATGTCACAAGGCAACACTTGTTAGATATGGGCATAATACCAGAAACGGTTATAACATTTACCAAATATGCTCCACTCGGAGATCCGATGGAGTTTTCATTGCGTGGATATAATTTAAGTTTAAGAAAAGATGATGCAAAAACAATCAAAATAGAGTTGTGTGAAAACAAAGATGAGCTACAAAAACCCATTATTAGCAAAAACATTCATCCCGGATTAGGAGAAAACGGGAAAAAATATCATGATAAGAAAACAGAAAATCCATTGCCAAATAATGAAATAATAACTTTTGCATTAATTGGAAATCAAAATTCTGGCAAAACAACCCTTTTCAATCAATTGACAGGTTCAAATCAACATGTTGGTAATTTTCCAGGTGTCACTGTAGACAAAAAAGAAGGACAAATAAGAAATTTCGCCAATACATTAATAACGGATTTACCTGGAATATATTCTATGTCGCCATATACACCTGAAGAGTTGGTTTCTAGAGATTATATATTGCAAGAAAAGCCCAAAGGCATAATCAATGTTCTTGATGCAACATCTATTGAAAGAGGTTTGTATTTAACAATGCAATTATTAGAGCTAGATATTCCGATGGTGCTAGCACTCAATATGATGGATGAAATAAACGACAATGGTGGCTATATAGACATTAATGGTTTAGAAGAATCACTAGGTATTCCAGTTGTTGCGATATCTGCAGCAAAAAATCAAGGAATAGATGAACTAATTGAACATGCAATTCATATTGCAAAATACCAAGAAAAACCAATCAATAAAGATTATTGTGATGAAAATGATAATGGAGGTCAAGTACATAGATGTTTACATTCCGTTATGCACTTAATAGAAGATCATGCAAAAAAATATAACCTACCATTAAGATTTTGTGCATCCAAATGCATTGAAGGTGACAAAAAAATAATTGAATTATTAAAACTAGATATTAATGAGATTGAAACTATAGAGCATATAACTAAACAAATGGAAGAAGAAAGAAATCTCGATAGTGCTGCTTGTATCGCAGACATGAGATATAACTTTATTCATAGAGTTACTAAGAATAATGTAATCAAGCCAAGAGAAACAAAAGAACAAGTTCGTTCATCTAAAATAGATAAATTATTGACTGGTAAATGGACAGCTATACCATGTTTTGTGATGATAATGTTATTATCTTTCTACTTAACATTTAATGTGGTTGGTCCATACTTTCAAAATATTTTTAATAAATCAATCAGTGCTATTACAAATTATGTTGATACATGGATGTATACAAAAAATATCAATAACACTTTGCACTCATTAATTATTGATGGAATATTTGAAGGCGTTGGTTCTATATTGTCATTTCTTCCAATTATAGTTGTATTGTTTTTCTTCTTATCTATACTAGAAGATTCTGGATATATGGCAAGAGTAGCATTTTTCATGGATAAATTATTAAGAAAAATTGGTTTATCAGGTAGATCTATAGTTCCGCTAATTATAGGATTTGGTTGTTCAGTTCCAGCAATTATGTCATCAAGAACACTTCCATCTGAAAGAGATAGAAAAATGACAATTTTATTGACACCATTTATATCTTGCTCAGCAAAACTACCCATATATGTTTTTTTCGCAGAAACGTTTTTTGAAAATAACGCAGGACTTGTGGCAGGAATTCTATATTTTGCAGGTATAATTATAGGCATTTTAGCTGCCAGTATTTTTAAGAAAACAATATTCAAAGGAGAACCTGTTCCCTTTATAATGGAACTGCCAGCTTATAGATTCCCAAGTCCGAAAAACGTTGGAATGTTATTGTGGGATAAAGCAAAAGATTTTCTTCAAAGAGCTTTTACAACTATATTGATAGCTTCAGTTGTTATATGGTTCTTGCAAAATTTCACTTTAAATTTTGAAATGGTTTCAAATCCAAAAAACTCTATACTTGCTTATCTTGCAAATATAGTTGCCCCTATTTTCAAACCATGCGGATATGGAAAATGGGAAATTGTAGTATCACTAATTACAGGTTTTTTAGCAAAAGAATCAGTTGTATCTACAATAAAAATATTAACGGGTACAACAATAACTACATTATTAGATTCGGCTTCAGCATTTTCGTTACTAATATTCTGTTTATTGTATACACCATGCGTTGCAGCAATAGCCACATTAAAAAAAGAGTTGGGTAATAAATATGCTGTATTCGTTGTTATATTTCAATGTTTAACAGCTTGGCTATTATCATTTATAACATATTCACTTGTAACATTGTTTATTTAAAAAATCTTTATAATCGTATAATATTTTTTCTAAATCTGAATAGGAACACACTCTATTCATTTTTTCTTTATATGTTGTTGCTTCGTATAAACCAGAAATATAATGTGGAGCCAGCCCTCTCATTTCAGACATGCCAATTCTTTCACCCTTTAATTGAATTAATTTTTTCGCATGTTTTAAACAATATGAAAATCTATCTTCAATGCTAATATAATCATTATCATGTCCATCTAAATAATTTGATATTTCTTTTATTAAAAAAGGATTGCCAACAACTGCCCTTCCAATCATTACGCCATCACATCCGGTACTTTCTTTCATGCGAATAAAATCATCGAGGGTTTTAACATCACCATTTCCTATAACAGGTATATTTAAATTGTCTTTTAATCTTTTTATATGCGACCAATCAGCTTTTCCTTCATACATTTGGCTTCTAGTTCTTGCATGCAAAGCAATCATAGAAACACCAACATTTTCGAGTTTTTGGGACAATTGCAAGTAATTCATATTGTCACTATTGTATCCAAGCCTCATTTTAACTGTTATAGGTTTTGAAACATTTTCAACAATTGCTTTAACAACATTGACGGCATTGTCTTCATCTAACATCATCGCTGCACCAGCGCCTGTTTTCACCACCTTGCTAACAGGACAGCCCATATTTATATCAATAAAATCACAATTTGTTTCCAAATCTAAAACTTTTGCAGCATTGACCATTGTGTCTATATCTTTTCCAAAAATTTGTAAAGAAACAGGATGTAAACAATTATCGACATATAACATTTCTTTTGTTTTTGAATTGTTAAAGTATATAGCTTTATCAGATACCATTTCTGAATAAACAAGTCCAGCACCAAACTCAAAGCAAATTTCACGAAAAGCACCATTGCTTATGCCTGCCATTGGAGCAATGACGATAGGACTATTAATAATTTTATTTTTTATTTTTAGCATATTCCAAAATTGTATTGATATTATTCTTATCTATGATATATTCTTTATTACAAAATTCACATTTAATTTTAATTTCATTTTCATTCGAAAGATCTTCAATGTCTTTTTTAGGTAAAGTTAAAATATTAGCCATAAATCTTTCTTTCGAACAATCACAAACATATTTAATATTTTTTTCTTCTAATATTTTTGCATCAACAAATAGTTTTTTAATATATTCTTTTAAATTTTCATTATTTAAAATAACACTAGATATAGGTTCAAATTTTATCTTCTCTAAAAAAACAATATCTTCTTCAGTGTGATTTGGCAATAATTCAATAATCATTGAGCCAGCTGATTTTACAGAATAATCAGTATTAACTAAAACACCCGTGGACACAATTGTAGGAATTTGTTCTGATACAGAAAAATAATACGAAAAATCATCTCCAATTTCACCAGTTTGAAGTTTCACTTGCGAAGTATATTGTTGCTTCATTTTCAGATTTTTTATTACTTTCAAATATCCATTATTTCCAACTACAAGTCCAACTGCTAATTTGTTGGAATCATTATATTTAAGATATAATTCATTATCTCCACAAAAACATTTTACTTCTCCATTAGACTTTGCAACACACATTATTGTTCCTATAGCACCACCACCGTTAATGACAGTAGTAACCACATCTTCCTCACCTTTTTGCATTAAGCCCATCAAAGAAGTAACGGATAAAGCTCTTCCTAATGCAGCACAAGAAGTTGGCCATAAATTATGAATTTTTCTAGCATCTTCAACTACCTTGGTGGAATTAAAAAGATATATTCTAACATGATCATTTAATGCAGTTGCAATAATAACATTATTTTCCATAAGTATATTATAGTACGAAAGAAAACTGCTTATTCAGCAGTCTTCTTAGTTTTAGTTTTTACTGTTTTTGGTTTTGAAGGTGTATCTTTTTTAACAAGTTTTCCATCCTCAACAACCAATGTTCCAGAAATAACTTCTTCAATTTCTTCAGCTGTCAATGTTTCATTAACAATTAAAGCTTCAGCAATTGCAATTAAATCTTTTTTATGTGTAGTAATAATTTTTTTAGCATCATCGTGACATTTATCAATTATTTTACGAACCTCTATATCAATTTCATATGCAATTTGAGAAGAAGCATTTGAAGGAGAAGCATAATCTCTGCCCAAGAACACGGAACCATTTCCACTATCATATTGAATAGGACCAAGATCAGACATTCCATATGTTGTAACCATATCCTTGGCAATTCTAGTTGCGGCTTGAATATCACCACTAGCACCAGTTGTTATATCGTTAAAGAACAATTCTTCAGCAGTTCTTCCGCCCATATAAGATGTAATAGTATCAAGCAATTCCTTTTTAGAATTAATAATCTTTTCTTTTCTAGGTGTTATCAAATTATAACCTCCAGCATTACCACGAGGAATAATAGTAACCTTTTGAACAACTGCACCATCAGGCAAATTTAAACCAACAATTGCATGACCAGCTTCATGATATGCGACTAACTTCTTTGTGTGCTCATCATAAGTTCTAGATTTTTTTGCAGGGCCCATCATAACTCTATCTATAGCCTCATCAATTTCTTGAATAGCAATTTCTTCTTTTCCATATCTAACAGATAAAATAGCAGCCTCATTCAATACATTCTCTAAATCAGCGCCAGAGAATCCAGGAGTTCTTCTTGCCAATGCGGCTAAATCAACTCCTTGTGCCAATTTCTTATTTCTTGCATGGACTTTAAGAATTGCTTCTCTTCCTTTTAAATCAGGAAGTGAAACAGTAATTTGTCTATCAAATCTTCCAGGTCTCAATAATGCAGGATCTAATACATCAGGTCTATTTGTAGCTGCAATAACAATAACACCAGAATTGTCAGACATGCCATCTAGTTCAACCAACATTTGATTAAGTGTTTGTTCCCTTTCATCATGCCCGCCACCAAGTCCAGCACCACGTTGTCTACCAACAGCATCAATTTCATCAATAAAAATCATGCATGGAGCCGTCTTTTTTGCATTAGCAAACATATCTCTGACTCTCGATGCTCCAACACCAACAAACATTTCAACAAAATCCGAACCTGAAATTGAATAAAAAGGAACATTAGCTTCACCAGCAACAGCTTTCGCCAATAAAGTTTTGCCTGTACCAGGTTGCCCAACCATTAATACGCCTTTAGGAATTCGTGCACCTAATTTTGAAAACTTTTTAGGTTCTTTTAAGTAATCAATAATTTCAGCCATTTCTTCTTTTTCTTCATCACAACCAGCAACATCAGTAAATCTAGTTTTAACATTACTTTCAAGTCTGGCTCTAGATTTAGAAAAATCAAACGCTTGTTTATTAGAACCGCCACCAAGTTTATTAATTAAAAATGTTCCAAATACAATAAATATAATCAAAGGAATAACCGAAGAAATAATATCTAAAATAATATTAGATCCATTGGCATCAGAAAAAGTAACTTTTTCTACTGATTTTAATTTTGAAGTAAGTTCAGCAGAAGAAATCTCAGTATTAGGAATTATTACTGTAAACTCACTTACTTTATTCCTTTCATTGACATAAGTTCCTGTAACAGTCATTGTGTTATTATCAACAGAAACTTTAGCTGATTTAATTGAATTATTTTCTAATATTTTACAAAAAGTAGAATATTCTATTTTGCTATTATTTCCAAATATAGGATTAGAAATTAAAATAAATATTAGAAAAACAGCAACAATTAAATATGGAATTAAATTAGCAAACTGTTTTTTGTTATTTTTTTTATTCATATAATATTATTACTCCTTATAACATTCTTCTTTTAATATGCCAACATAAGGCAAATTTCTATATTTTTGGTTGAAATCTAAACCAAAACCTATAACAAACTCGTCGGGAATTGTAAAACCTACATATTCAGCATCAACATCTACAACTCGACGTTCTTTTTTATCTAATAAAGAGACAACTTTTACAGAACTAGCGCCCTTTGTATTTAATAAATCTTTAACTTTACAAATAGTTCTTCCTGTATCAACGATATCTTCAACAACAATTACATCGCGATTTTTAATAGAACACTCTAAATCTTTAATAATTTTTACATCACCAGTAGATTCAGTTCCAGAATAGCTAGAAACATCCATAAAATCAATTTCCATATCTATAGTGACATGTTTGATAAGTTCAGATAGAAATGGAACAGAGCCCTTTAACAAAGCTACAAATATTGGCTGTTTTCCAACATAGTCTTTTGATATTTGAGCACCTAATTCTTTTGATCTATTAATAATTTGTTCTTCAGTTATTAAAACTTCTTTAATATCAGTGTTCATCAATAATCTCCTTATTTTTCTATTTTAACACATATAGATTATGATTATTAGAGTAATGATTTATTTCGCAGCCAATACCTGGCACTAAAATAGCACTATTTTTTTTATTAACTACTATTGGCCAAGTAAGTCTATCTTTACATAAAATTTTATTATCGATAAAAAATCTATTTATCTTTTTAGTTCCATAAGGCAATACTATAGAATCACCAGATTTAAAATTTCTAATAGTTATTGGAAAATCATTCTTCGAAATAGTTACGCCATAGAAATTATTACCACATTTTGATATTTCGAAATAGTCATATTTAAATGGTTTTAATTGTTTAAAATTATCAAAATGATATTCATATGAATGAGGGGTCTCAAAGATATAAACTCTATCATACTCTTTACTAATCCAATAATCTAAACCTTTGTATAAATATGATTTTGAATATTTTATTTGTCTTAACATCTCATCAAAAAACTTGTCAGATTTTCCTTTGAAAAAATGTCTCAGTGCTAATTTGATATTCGGAATATTCAAAAATTCATCTATAGCAAAATCATTCTTTTTATTAAAAATTGATAATACATTTTTTTGATCATAAAGTAGTTTTTTGTTTTTGATGTTAATTTCTTTAATAATCTTATTCTTTTGAGCAGAAGTCATATTTTCAACAAGATCATGTCTTACCCTATTTCTTTCATAATTATTTGTAAGATTTGATTCATCAATTCCGTATTTAATATTATTTTTATTGCAATAATCAATCAAATCATTTTTTGTGCAATTTAACAAAGGCCTAATAACTTTTACTCCATACAAAATATTCTCTTGCGCCAAACCATAATAAGTCACACCTATTTTTTTATTCGTTTGCATAAGATAAGTTTCAATTAAATCATCTTTATGATGCGCAATAAGAACAGCATCTAAATTTTTCTTCTTACATAATTTATTAAAAAATTTGTATCTTTCTATTCTTGCATAAGCTTGAAAATTTCCAGAATCATTGTGAGGTAAATTATATAAATGAAATGGAATTTTATATTTTCTACAATATGCTCTAACAATATTTTCATCTCTTTTTGCAGTTTCTCTTTTTTGATGATTAACATGTGCAACTTCAATATAATTTTTATTACATCTAGTAATATCTAAAAGAGCCATAGAATCTGGCCCACCACTACAAGCAATTAAATATTTTGCATTTTTTTTAATCTTATACATTAAATCTAAAGAACATAATATCACCATCAACTGGATGATAATCTTTTCCTTCTAAGCGAAGTTTTCCGGCTTCTTTAAGTTTTGCCTCAGTTTTATATTCCATTATATCTTCATATTTATAAACTTCTGCTTTAATAAATCCTTTTTCAAAATCTGTATGAATAACTCCAGCACACTGAGGTGCACTCATCCCAGATTTAAATGTCCATCCTCTACACTCATCTTTCCCAACAGTAAAAAATGTTTCAAGTCCTAAGGTTTTATAAGATTTATTTATTAACTCATCAAGTCCACTTCTATTAATTCCTAAATCTTTCAAAAATTCAATTTTTTCTTCTTTAGATAAATCAGATAACTCTTCTTCAATTTTTGCACAAATTGGAACAACTTCAGAACCATCTTTTGAAGCATATTCTTTAACAGCTACATAAAAAGAGTTGTTTTCAGGATTATTAATATCTTCATCTTTAATATTGCACACATATATAACTGGTTTAGCAGTTAAAAAATTAAACTGTTTTATATATTCTTTCTCATCCTTATTAAACTCTAATGATCTTATATTGATATTTTTAGATAATGCTTCATCAATTTTTTTTAAAATATTATATTCAAATATAGCTTCTTTATCCTTAGCGTTAATTGCTTTCTTTTCAACCTTACCAATTCTATTTTTGCAAGTATCGATATCAGCCATTTGAAGCTCATAATTTATAATCTCAATATCATCAACAGGATCGATTCGATCATAAACATGTGTGATATTAGTATCTTCATAACATCTTACTACATGACAAATAGCATCTACTTCTCTAATATTGGCTAAAAATTTATTGCCTAAGCCCTCACCAGTTGATGCTCCTTTTACAAGACCAGCAATATCAGTAAATTCAAAAGTAGTATATATTGTTCTATCAGGTTGAAACAGATTAGATAAATTTGTTAATCTATCATCCTTTACTTCAACAATTCCAACATTTGGTTCAATTGTCGCAAAAGGATAATTCGCAGCTTCTACCCTAGAATTAGTAATAGCGTTAAATAATGTCGACTTGCCAACATTTGGTAAACCAACAATTCCAGCAGTTAAACTCATATAAACACCTCATCCATTAGTTTATCACAAAATAATACAATTATTCCTATGCCAGATTATACCTATCTTTCGTTTTTGCCAATAAAATACAAAGCAATAGTCCCAGGGCCAGTGTGTGAACCAATTGTTGTTCCAACATGATAAATTGGAACATCTTTAATATTTGCAAAGTTTGTTTTAATTAAATTTGCAACATTATTAGCTTGTTCATCACAATTTGAACAACTTATCATACAATAACCACTATAATCCAATCCTTTATCACATAAATCAATCATTTTATCAACCAAAGACTTTGAGGCTTTAGTAAATGTTCTTATTTTTTCAACTGGTTTTAATGTTCCGTTTGAATCCATATTCATTAAAGGACATATTTTTAATGCAGTTCCAACAAAACCTTCAGCTTTAGAAATTCTTCCTCCTCTAATGTAAGAAGTTAAATCAGTTGATATAAACCAGTGATGTATTTTATGTTTTATATTTTCAAGCCATATAATATTTTCATCATATGACATTCCATTTTCTTTATTGTCATTTGCTAATAAAACCAACATTCCATAGCCCGAAGAGGCGCCAAGAGAATCAATTACAGTTATTTTGTGTTGTGATTTTTCGTTTAATTCATCTGCAACTAATTTAGCTGTTGAATAGTCGCCAGACAAACCACTAGATATACAAATATGAATAATATCATTATCTTTTAATATAGGTTCAAATAATTCAATATAATCTCCATACCCAACTTGAGATGTAGTAGGCATCATTCCATTTGATATATCATCATAAAACTTTGAATAATCATAATTTGAAAAAAAATCATCATTATATGTTTGACCATTAACAATCATTTTCAAACATGCGTATTTAATATTTTTCTTATTTAATATATCTTTATTTAAATCACAAGCTGATGTGCAAGTTATTACATAATTGTTCATAAAAATTAATCTCCTCCATATTTCTTATATTATAATCTAAAAAACCCTTTCGGGTTTTTCAGATACATTTTGGGTATAATAAACGAAAAAATTATTACAATATATTATAAACATAGCAGTGTGATAGAAATGTGAAATTACATTTTTATCATCAACATTCTATTTTTATTGTTTATATCTTTAAAAACATCAATAAATGCATTAGGAAAATATGTTCTCGCAAGAGTAATAATGGTTTCTCTTTGATCATAACCTATTTCAAAAAACATCATTCCATTATCTTTTAGCACATATTTAGCATTATTAAATATTATTTGATAAAACTTTAAACCATCTTCGCCACCGAATAATGCAACATGTGGTTCATAATCTATGACTGAATTTTCTAATGATTCAGTAGTCTTTATATAAGGAGGATTTGAAACTAATATATCTACTTTAATATTTTTTTCAATATAAGGTTCCAACATTGAACCATATAAAAATGTTATTTTGGCATTATTGTTTTCAGCATTTTTTCTAGCAACTGCAATTGCACTTTCAGAAATATCAGATGCATATACATTTAAATTTTTCTCTTCTTTTTTTAAGGAAATAGCTATCGCTCCACTACCAGTTCCAACATCACAAACATCTATTTGCTTTCCTTTAAAAAATTCATCATATTTTGATAAAACAAGACAAACTAATTCTTCTGTTTCTGGCCTTGGTATTAAAACATCTTTATTTACAATCAATTTATATCCATAAAAATATGAATACCCAAGAACATAATTCATAGGTTCATTATTTAAAATTCTTTTAATACCGGCTTCAAACTCTTCTTCAATTTTTTTATCAACATCATTATCCATTTGCAAATATAAATTTATATTTTCATCATTACATAATTCGTAAATAAAAGCTTTCGCTACTTCAAGCGAAAGTCCTTTATCATCTAATTGTTTTTTATATTTACGAATTAATTGATTATATGTGCTCATTTAATAATTTTTCTTTATCATCATTAGCTAATAGTGCATCAACAATAGCATCAAGTTTTCCTTCAACAATACGATCAAGTTGATTGATTGTTAATCCAATTCTATGATCGGTAACTCTATTTTGAGGATAATTATAAGTTCTTATTTTTTCAGATCTATCACCGGTGCCAATCTTTGATCGTCTAATAGCGCCCTCTTCTTCTTCTTTTTTTTGTTTATAGTAATCATAAACTCTAGCTCTAATGATTTTCATTGCAGTTTCTTTATTTGCGATTTGATTACGTCCATCTTGGCAATTTACAGTAATACCAGTTGGAATATGCACAATTCTAACAGCACTATCAGTTTTATTAATGTGCTGACCACCAGCTCCAGAAGCACGATGAGTTTCAATAGTTAAATCAGAATCAGGTATTTCAATATCTTCATCTTCTATATCTGGAAAAACAATAACCGTTGCAGTAGATGTATGAACTCTTCCTTGAGTTTCTGTCTTAGGAACACGTTGAACACGATGGGCACCAGATTCAAATTTAAAATGTCTATATGCATCATTACCTTTGACAGAAAAACTAATAAGTGCATATCCACCTGCTTCACCTTCGCTAGATTCCATTACTTCTGTTTTATAACCTAAAGAATCAGCATAATAACTATACATTCTAAATAAATCTCCAGCAAATATATTGCCTTCATCTCCACCAGCTGCACCACGAATTTCAACTAAACAATCGTAAGAATCTTCCGGATCTCTTGGTAGCAGTAATTGTTCAATATGCTTGTCTAATTCAGCAAGTTTACTACTTGCATCATCTATCTCTGCTTGGACCATTTCACGAAGTTCAGGGTCGCTATCTTTTAGCATTTCCTGACCATCAATAACTATTTGATTATATTTTTTATAATTTTGATAAGCTTCATACGAACCTTTTAAACGAGCTTGTTCTTTAGACAATTTAGTATACTTTTTAACATCAGATACATTTTCATCCAAAAGCATAAGATCTGAAATCTCATTATATCTTTTTTCTATTTCTTGTAATTTAATAATCTTTGCATCCATAAAATTTTATCTAGCCATTTTTACATTTGGTTTATCAAGTACTTCATGACAATGTCTACATCTTGCTTCATATGACTCAGAAGCACCAACCAATATTTGAGGGTCATTATATGATGCGGGTTTTCCATTAATAATTCTTTGCGTTCTTGTTGCAGGAGCTCCACATTTATTACATACAGCAGCAAGTTTTGTAACAAATTCAGCTTCAGTAATTAATTTTGGCATTGGACCAAAAGGTTCGCCTCTAAAATCAGTGTCAAGACCAGCACACATAACTCTAATTCCTCTGTTTGCTAATTCATCAGCAACATAACAAATATCGTCATCAAAGAATTGAGCTTCATCAATAGCAACTACTTCGGTTGTGGGCTTAATCATATCTAGAATTTCAATTGCTTCAGAAATAACATACGACTCAACAGATGATCCTGCATGAGAAACGACCTTAGTTTCAGAATATCTATTGTCTATAACAGGTTTAAAAACCATTATTTCTTTTTTTGCAAATTCTAAAACTTTTATTCTTCTAATTAATTCTTCTGTTTTACCAGCAAACATACACCCACTGATAGTCTCTACCCATCCATCTCTATAACTTTGATACATTTTCGTTCACCTCAACTATTATTATAACTAAAAAAATAGAGGATAAATCCTCTATTTGTTAAGACCATATTTCTTATTGAATTTCTCAATTCTTCCAGCTGCTGCTGTAAATCTTTGTCTTCCAGTATAGAATGGATGACAGTTTGAACAAGTATCTACTTTAATTCCTTCTTTTCTAGTAGAACCTGTTTCAAATGTTGAACCGCAACCAGCACAAGTAACTGTAACCTTGTAATAGCCTGGATGTATATCTTTTTTCATAAGTTTCTCTCCCTTCCGCCTTGAGAATCGTGTCATCTCAAAGTAAGTTAACACTCGTTTATATTAGCAAATTTATAGCAATATTGCAATATGCCTTTCGATTTGTTATTTTTTTATATGCAGCAATTCTTTTAGTACTTTAAAATGTGCATCTGTATAATCAAATTCTTTCAATAATTCTATTAAATCTAATAATACTTTACTAAAACGAGAGACGTTCTCTACAATGACTGTGCCATCTTCTCTAATACAATCCATCATCTTATTAAGTTCTGGTCTATCTTTGATGTTCTTTCCTGATACTTTTTCTTCAAAATATTTATCTATTTTAAGACCTTTAAAAGCTTCTCTTTGACGAGCTGTGTTTTGTTCTATTGTAGAAACTCTAATACATGTTATTTTTGACGTTTCTGTGCCTCTAATTCATTTTTCCAATTAATAATATTTGATTTTGTTACTTTCCCTTGTCCAACATCGATAATGTATTTGCATTTTTCCTTGTATTCGCCATCTTCATGAACATACAAATGTACTGCACTATTTGGCATAACATTTCTAAATATCTCAATAAAGTAAGGTTTATCTATATCATTAAGACTGCATCCTAAAATAAATATTTCACTAATGCTTGATAAACTAGCAAAAAACTCTTTATTATTTTTAATAATTTCATAAGTCTTTTTTCTAAAATAATTAAATGTTTCCTCAATTGGCTGCTCAGCATTCATTGCTAGATCGTTATCTTCAAAATACGTTCTATCAAAATCGCTGTTTCCATGTCCAATTATCAAATCGCCATGATCACAAACATAACCATGAATATGTCTAACATTTCCAATACCGTAAACTGTTTCTAATGTGCTTGTATAATTAAAGTTTAAGTAAATGTCATCATTACTTAAACCTTCAAATTCTTGTAGTTTTAGATTTGCATCAATTTCATTCTCAACATCATCAATCCATTCTCTAAATAACTTGTTTAATACATGACATGATGAACAAACTTCGTTTGCCATATCTTCTATATTATTGCCAGCATTGAATGGGTCAAGATCTCCATCTTTATCATAAATTAATTCAGCATCTTCTAATGGCTTTGTCCAATCAACTAAGCCTAATGCATTCTCATAGTCCTTCCAAAGCTCACATCCAACTATTTCACAAGCTTCATCTATTAAAGGCAAAAAATAACTGATAAATTCTTCTTCAGAATATCCTTCAAGTCCTTTGCCATTAGAACTATAAGGTGGTACTCCATAAATCTTTTTTATATCTTTGTTTTTCTCACAAAGCCATATTCTAAAATTGTTATATCCCGTTGGTAAATGGTGTCTTTGATCAAAGCCGTTTCCAAATACATATAATTTTTTCATTTCATCTCCATTCTATAAGGTGTGCGATAAACATTTATCTTTTAACGAATACTAATGAACACTATTTAACTTTAAGGCTCGTTATTTTGATTGTTATCTTCTATTTCATTTAACAGCATTAGCACTTCATTTAATCTATCTTCACCAATAGAAAATATATTCAATGTTCCTAAAAACTCTTTACTAATAATAAACAATATATTGTTATAAACAGAAATATCATTTTCATCTATATAAGACATTGATAACAAAACAGTTTTGTTATCATATTTGTTGAATAAATCAATTGTTTTAGTAGATATATTAACATTCTTGTGTCCCTTGCCTTCAAATTTTTTGATAAGTTCTTCTATAACATCGTTAGGATATTGGCTTAATATATCTTTATAAGTAATTAATCCTGGTTTAGATATGGACAGGCTTATTATTATGTTTTTATCAATTTTTTCTAATATTAAGTCACAATATGAATAACCATCATTTAATAGTTTGCTAATATGCTTTTCATCAAAATAATCCCTTGCGTGCTGATATTTATCAATTATTTCTTGTTTAGATAATGGTTTATATTCATTAATATTAAAGATAAACTTTATATTTAATAAATCATTAGTATAGATATACTCGTCTATACTGTCATTATTAATTGAGATATTGTTATATTTAGACTTTAAATCTTCAATATCAATTGTATTAACGAAATAGTCATTATTATTGCCTTCAGTAATATCATTACTAGATACATCAAAGGCATTATCGCTAATATCAATTTGTTCATCAGATGAATCATTATTAAAAGAACTTGTTGAAGAGCAAGATACTAACAATAATAATGAGACTAAGATAATAATAAGAGTTTTCATACTAATAAACGATACTGTTTAAATCAATATTAAATAACTTTAGTAATTCTGCTAAACCATCTTCAGCGAATGTGTAGTCTTTATTGATGATTTTATAAACATCATCTATAGAATATTTATTGTCTATGTAATTTACTATTAGTTCAACATTATTGTCTTCTTCTTCAATACCATCTAATGCAGCTGTTTCCTTATTGATTAATACATCTATTACTGTTTCTTTATCAAAAAGTTTAAAATACGCAACATCACTGTCAAACACATAAAATGAGATAGTCAAGGCATTTAACTGTTTAGATATTGCTTTGGCTATTTCAAAACAATTAACCATCTCATCGTATACAGGTAATACCTCATATCCATCAATGCTAGGTAAATCATCAAAGTCATAATCTGGATTATCATTGCCTAACAGACTGTTTACTAAATTAAGATACTCTTCTTTATTAAGATTATTTGATTTTGTTAAAACTTCGTTTAAAAACATTCCCATTGTTTATTCCTCCTTACAGTTTTATCTTATTTAAGTTTTTATGGCCTAGTTTGTATCTGTATCCATAAAATAACCTCGATACTTGTTCGATTATGTTAATGGTGGAAAAATTTGATCTATATTCTAAAATGTTCTCGAAAGTTTTTTTAAACAATGGCTCTTTTATTGCATTTATTTCTTGTTTATGCATTTTCAAAAGAAGATTATCTTTAGGATTTAAAAAACATATCACTTTATCAAATTTGTACACATCTAGTAATAACACTATATACAAGGAAGATATTCCTTTAACATAATCTTCAAATGATAGTTTTCCTTCGTCTCTTAATTTGATTGCATATTCATTTAATTCATCGATATTTTTAGGTTTAAAATCAATTGAATCAGCTGTTTCTTGGTAGTTATCATATATGTCGTTGATAAAATAATTGTCTAGTTTTATTTCATCTTTTTCAAAGAATTTGTGAGTTAACATATCTATTTCTTCGTACCATAGTTTTTCAGCATCGATTGTAGGCGTTATAACAGCTTGATCTTTGCAATACTGTGACGCGTTTTGAATAGTGTACTCATATGAAGGATTTTTAATAACGCTTAATCCACGAGCATTAATTTTATTATTTTTATCATATGAATAAAACAATTCTGGAAATTTATATACGTCCAACAACAAAACCATATATAAAGAAGCTACTATTTTCACATAATCTTCAAATGATAGTTTTCCTTCGTCTCTTAATTTGATTGCATATTCATTTAATTCATCGATATTTTTAGGTTTAAAATCAATGGTTTCAGCAATATTTTGATAATTATCATAAACTTCTTCATTTAAATAACCCGTTATATGTATTTCTTGGCTATATGTTTTCAAACAACTCATAATTATCTTCTTATATTTATCAAATTCTCTTGTAATATTTTCTTTATATTCTAAGTCAGTATTTGCACCACTAGAGATAAAAACACCATCAACACTTAATCCTAAATCAATCTTCAAAAATCCACTAGCTCTCCCTTTACATATTTGAACTATTTGATATGAGCCTTTGTAATCTCTAACAAAAACAACACCTTCACTATCTATACTTTGAATTACAAATCCCATATCGTACAAAAAAATGAAGTAATTTAAATCTTTTTTTGTGAATGACATATAAATATTTCCTTTCTTTTATAATCAACCAAAAATAGGTACTAAACCAAACGCTCCAGCACCTCCTGTAGATGCTATAAGAGCAAGTGCAGCAACAACAACAGTACCAATAACTATGCCTCTCACTAAACCTTTCGCTAGATTATCGGCATTTATCGATATTGGTATTTTTTCAGTTTCCTTTTCAGTTTCGGACTGTTTAGCAGGGACAGGAACAAGGGCAGGAACTTTCTTTTCGTATGGTGAATCGTAATATATTCCACCACCAACACTGTTACTATATGTTCTTTCATTGCCATATGCATCTATTACATAATTATTTTCTTCTATGCCAATTGCTACATTAACGGTTAAACTGCCTCCAGCTTGTGCACTAATTCTATTACCTTGTTCATCAACAAGATTTAAAGAATTAAGATAATCAACATACTCCTGCGCTTCTATTTGAGCTTGATTAGAACTTTTTTGTGTTGATGGCTTTATCTCATAAACATATAGTGTGTTGTCTTCATAAACTACAATATCAGGTCGCTGTCTTGCGCCTTTAACATTAGGACTAATTCCTGCAATTTTACTAATCCAGTTGTCAGTATAAATAATAGCATTTTCATTAATATCCTTTACTTTTCTTCTAATATCTTCTTCAATAGTTTTGTGTATACTAGTTCCGTATTGTGCCGGTGAACCAAAAGGATCTATAAACGAATAATGTGGCATATTTGAAAACAATTGTTTTGATGATTCAGATAAATTATTATTTGACTCATTTAATAAAGAATGATTTCCTTTCGAATAATCGTATTTTGCGTTGGTAGCCAATTGTTTAATAGATTGTTTATCATTTAATTCATCATAAATACTATCATGATTATTATTGTTGATACTAAATGGGTTGTTTATTAAAGGCCAATAATATTGTTTTGGATCAACATATATATAATTGTTGGTGTTTGATCCTTCACCAGAAGAAGAACTGCTAGATGGACCTCCAGATGAATAACTTCTAGAACTACCTGAATTGCCACCTTTAGAACTACTAGAACTACTACTACCACTACTTCCTCTAGAAGAAGAACCTCCTCTAGAACTAGGGTTAGTCTTTGAAGTTGACGAAGATGGTTTAGATGTAACTGCTGCCACAACAGCCACTACCGCTACTACTGCAGCTACTATTAAACCAAACAAGTGTCCGTCTTGATCATTATAGTTTACAGGATCTCCTGAACAGTATGCGTACCTGTTAGTGGTGCTTGGTTTATAGATGTTGCCTAAGTAGGTGTCTTTAGATATGAAGGTTCCATTAGTGGAATCATAATATCTAGCTCTTATATAGGTTAGCTTGTTTTGTGGAGTGTATTCTAAAGTGTTATAACCAAAGGTTTTATCTTCTTGAGTTAGTTTAGCGTTAGTTATATTACCATATATGTCATATCTTAAAGATAGAGTGATATTATTGTTGCTTATATTTGAACTAATCTCAGAAATGGAGTATTTGCCATCATATAAATACGATTTATTCTTACTAGTATCCTCTATTAACCTGTTGCTAAGATATGTATAAGAAGACTTGTAAGAAATGCTGTTATAACCTTCTAGTAATATTAAAGGATTATCATAGGTATAGTCATATACATACTTACCTGGTTCAAATATTACATTAATATCATCTTCATCATGAAATAAAGGATTTAATACAGCTTTTAATTTAGATTTAAATGATGGTAAGAAATAATCTAAGTCTACGTGTTTTATTTCAGGAATAGAATCATCAACTAGATCTTCATCATCTTGTAACTCATTTGATGTTTCGTTAGAACTAAATAATAAATTATACAAATTAGTTCCACCTATTATTAAACTGCACACACCAAGGGTTATTAAACCAGCTATAGGATTGGCTAATATAAATACAGAAACAGTAGTTACTACACCTACAGGAATAGATATAGTGTTAAAAGTTTTAATAAATGACGAACCACTTTGAGTATCTTCAATATTTTCTTTGGATTTAATGTTAAGGTCAAAATAATCATTAGATTCTTTTAATTCAGAATAGAAAGCTTTAATGTTAGAGTAGTACGAATCATCTACTTCGTAATCATATGGATATTCTTTTCTTAATAATTCATGTGATTTTAAGCCACTTGAATTGTACATATATCTAGACTCTAGTTTAGAGTTAACATATGTATCTTCAAGTTTATTAGATGGATTATAAGTATATTGATATATATCGTTATTTGTCTTTTTATAAATAAGGTTGCCATCATCATCGTATTTATATTCTTCGATTTGTTTATCATCAACAGTCTTATCCATTAATTGATTGTCTACGTTATATCTATACACTAAAGTAGATATTTCACCACTTGGCGAAGAAAATATTTCTTTAGCTTTATTGCCATAGATATCAAACTCGTATTCTGTTGTTGTTTGATTAGATGAGGCATCAGTTTCAATTAATTTAGATATTTCATTGGATTCATTATAAAAATACTGCTTTGTGGTGGTGCCATTATTGTCTACTATAGTCTCTAAAGTAGTCTTATTCAATGAGTTAAACTCATATGCATAAGAAGAAATAGACTCATCTAATATATTTGTGTTTATAGCTGTTAGTTTATTGCCGTTATTGTCATATGTATAAGTAGACTTATTTGTAGGAGTAATTTGAGATAGAAGTCTATTGTTGTTATCGTAAGTTAAAGATGTAAGACCTAACTTATCTTCGATGTTGATGACATTATCTAATTCATCATAAGTGTATATGACTGAAGATTTATCAGGATATGTTAGTTTAGACACATTGCCATATATATCGTATTCGTACTTAATAACAGAACCTGATTCATTCACTTCAATTAACTGATTAAATTCATCATAACTATATGTAGTCTTACCATTAGGATTTTGAGCTTCTATTAGCCTAGAACAGTCATCATATGTGTATATACTTATATCGTTATAGCCCTTATTAGAAGAAGTAGTTTTTATAAGATTAGAATTATAGTCATATTCATTACTTGTAATCTTGCCACTAGGATAAGTAATTTTTACTAGTCTACCGTACTTATCGTATTCATTAACTTCGTTTTCTTGCTCGCTATTGATGTGTAAGAGATTTGAATACTCATCGTAAAAGTAATTCACTTCTCTTTGTTTGTCTTCATCAAGCGGTGAACTTGCGGAATTGTAGATTTGCTTAACTAGATTTCCTAGTTTATCGTACTCGTATTTTGAAATCCTAGAGCTTGGGTCTATAGTCTCTATTAAATTAGACATTAAGTCATAGGTATTGGTGGTTGTGTTACCCAAAGCATCAGTTTGTTTCAACACATTTCCGTAATAGTCGTGTTCATAGCTAGTGGTGTTTCCGTTAAAATCAGTGACTGTAACTAGATTGTTAAAATCATCGTAAGTGTAGCTCATAAGATTACCTAAATAATCAGATTCACTTAATTTACGATTATCTTTGTCGTAAGTAAATAAAATAGACTTGTCTAAAGGATTAGTGTATTTAATTAGGTTATTTGCCTTATCGTATTGGTACTTGTATGTACGATACTTGTCTACAGTGCCATCACGAACTTCTATCACGTTAGATTTAGAGTCGTAAGTGTTAGAAATGATTCTGCCGTTAGAATAAGTGGTGGTTAAAAGCCTGTTATTTAAATCGTAGGTGTAAAAAGTGGTGTTGTTATTTACTGTTTGTTTTAAAAGGTTGCCGCTAAGATCGTAATCGTACTCGCTTATTGATTTTCCCTTTACCTCGTCTTTGATTAATCTGCTATAGTTATCGTACGTAAAAGTTTCTTCTTGACCTAAGTCGTTAGACGACTTAATTAAGTTATTCTTGTTATCGTATTCATAAGTTGTGACTAGGCCGTAGACGTTAGTGTTAGAGACTAATCTGTTTAAGTTGTCGTATGAATTTTCTTCAACTAGGCCGTTATCGTAAGTTGTTTTTATTAGGTTGTTTCTTGAATCGTGTTCGTAACTAGTTTTTGCGCCATAAGCGTTAGTTACAGAAATGAGTCTGTTATCTAGGTCGTACTCATTTAAAGTAATTGCACCGTATGGGTCTATAAGCTTTGTGCAGTTATTCATTGTATCGTATTCGTAGGTAGTGGTGTAGTTACCTTCCTTTTTAGCCTTTAGGTTTTGGTTTTCATCGTATTCGTAAATTACCTCAACACCTTCTGCGCTAGTGGTTTTTAAAACATTAGAGTCTAAATCGTATTTAGTGCTACTTGTGTTTCCGTTAGGGTCAGTGTGAGAAACTTGTCTGTTTAAATAGTCATAGGTAAAAGACTCGTACGAGCCGTCTTCGTAGATTATTTTTGAAATGTTGCCATTTGGGTCGTGTTCGTACTTTGTGCTTATTCCTAAAGAGTCTTTAGACTCGATGATGTTTCCACTTAAGTCTAAAGTGTTAGTTATGTTATGGCCTAAAGAGTCACTTGTTTTTATTAAGTTAGAGTTTGAATCGTACTCATAAGTTGTGACAACACCCTTATTGTCTTTTAAAGATGTTAGTCTTTCTAAGACATCGTAAGTGTATTCATGACTTTCGCCAGTAAAAGAAGTAGAACTTAATAACAGTCCTCTTTGGTTATAGGTGTAACAAGTCTTATTTCCTTCTTGGTCACTAGTTTCTATTAAGTTTCCGTATTCATCATAAGTAGAATATTCTTTTATTCCGTTACTTAAAACAGTAGAAGTAATTCTACCCATTAAGTCATACGTAATATCTGTAACTAGTCCTGTAGATTCTTCTTTTTTAGTTAACCAAGACAAAGCGTTATAAGTGTACTTAACTGTTTTGCCACTAGGATAAGTAATCTTGGTGTTATTACCTTCGTTATCGTATTCGTAGAGCGTAACACTTCCTTTAGGGTCTATTATTTTGGTGTTGTTGTTGTTAGAATCGTATTCGTATTTTGTGATGTTTCCATACGAATCAATCCTTTCTATCACGTTTCCGTTAGAGTCATAGACTACAGCGTTTATAGAGCCATCTTGGTATTTTTCTTTTATTGGTCTAGAAGCGCCATCGTATGTATAAATAACCTTATTGCCATTAGGGTCTGTTTTCGAAGTTAAGTTATTACCAGAATAAGAATATGAGGTAGTCTTACCATTAGTGTTCTCGCTTATTAGATTACCAACTGTATCATATGAATAAGTAGCAGTTAAACCATTAGGCATTATCTTTTTAGATAGCCTATTAGCTCCATCGTATTCATACTTTGTGATGTTACCCAAAACGTCTTTTTCTGAAATTAAATTAGATCCACTATATGTATATTCAATACTGTTACCCAAAGAATTTTCTTTCTTTATAATATTGCCACTGCCATCGTATGTATAGGTAATCTTGATACCTTGTTCGGTAGTAGAAGTTAAGACTCTATCTTTAGAGTCATATGTGTATTCTAATTTAGTTCCATCAGGAAGAGTTTCGGATAACTTATTACCTTTGTCATCATATGTGTATAAATATTCTCTGCCTAACTTATCAATGTGTTTAATAACTTTATTTAAAGTTGAATGATAATAAAAATATTCTGTATAGCCCCTTTTATCAGTGGTAGAAGTGATATTACCCTTAGAATCATATGTATTGCCACTGGCGATGTTATCTGGGTCTATAGTTTTGATTAGATTATTGTCGAAATCATATTCATATTTATATACATTACCTAGAGGATCTATTTTGGTAATCATATTGTCTAAACCATCATAGGTATATTTAGTTTTACTGCTAGATATGGTTTCTTCTATTAGTCTATTGTTTATATCATATTTATAGGTATTAGTATTAGATGCTTCATCAATTTTCTTTACTACGTTATTAAATTGATCATATTCTACTAACTTTATCTTACCATCAGATATAGTTTTAATTAGATTAGACTTCTTATCATATTCCATATTAGAAGTAATAGAAGAAGTAGTAATACTTAATTTATTGCCTAATTCATCATAAGTATAAATTGACTCGTTATTATCAGAGTCTATTTCTTTAACAGGCTTATCTAGATATGTATCATACTCATAGCTAGTAGTTTCGTTGTTCTCGTTAGTAGATGACAATAATCTATTATTTTCATCATATGTGTAAGTAACGAAAGAATTATCACTGTACAATATCTTAGTTAGGTTATTATTTGAGTCGTATTCAAAAGTAGTGGTGGCACCACTTTCATCAGTAGATGATATTAGGTTATTATTTGAATCATAAGTGCTATATGTATCTACACCATTAAATAAGATAGTCTTAATTAAATTAGAATTTGAGTCATAATGATAAGATGTTATTTGGTTTACTCTATTTGTGAAAACTACTAAATTACCACTTGTATCATATGAAAAGTATTCTTTAGAATCATCTGGATAAGTAAGCTTAAAAAGTTCATTAGAGTCATTATATAAATAGTAAAAGACATAATTATTAGGATTCGTATAAGTTGTAAGTTTGCTGTCTATGTCGTATGCATACAACGATGGATTATCTTCTCCTCTAATAAAAGAGGAAACCTTCTTATCAGTATCATAGCTTATTGTATATATTGGTTTTGATTCATTATTCAATACCCTACTAAGTAAATTTCCATCGTACTCATAGTTCAACTTATAACCCATTTGGTCAGTTACACTAGTGAGTAAATTATTAGTGTATTCATAACTAATACTTGAATCATTCGAAAGATTAATCTTTGTGATAAGGCCATGATCATTGGTTTCAAATGAAATCTCTTTATTAGCCTTAGTAATTAGTTTTACTAGGTTGTGGTCGTCGTATTCAAGAGAAAATATTAAGCCGTGCTTATTTGATACACTGCTTAGCTCAAAGTACTTGTTAAAAGTGTATGAATCTTTGTTAGACTCGCTATCAGTAACAGTGTAAGTGTTAGAATCAATGGTTAAGGTGTACTTGTTATCTGCGCTACTATAAGTGTCACTTGAACCCACTAGTTTGATGGTTCTACCATCCTCTTTAATTAACACGTAGTAATCATCTACTAGAACTAGTTTTGTGTCTAAGCTTGATGAAAAGTTAGAAAAATAGTTATCTGTTAGGTTGTTGTTAGAGTTATAGAATCTAGTGATGTTTATTCCATCGTACTCATCGATGTGTAAGTCAGTGTTTGAATAAGTGTAGTTACCAGTAGCTGTGTTTACACCGTTTACGTAGTGGTTAGAGTCTATAAAACCTATGTTGTTTAAAGTGTCTAAATCTGAAGGTGATAGAGACACTGGTTCGTATTTGTCTTTGGGGTTTCTTAAAAATAATTCTGCGTTACTTGTGATTATTGATAAAGGATTAGAAAGATTATTATCATTTACTAAATCATTAAAACTCAAACCATAAACTTTAGATAGCTTTAAAGGCAAATAGTTTTTATCTAACTTAATGATAATAAATTCATCAGATGTATATGAATAATCTACAGTATCTATTTGAGGGAGTGATGTTTCAGGGTTTATTATTGGATTTTCTTCTTCATCTTTAAGTTCTTTAGAATAATATGTGATTATTTTATATTGAGATATTGAGTCTAAAGTATAACTATTAATTAAAGAAGATGAATAGGTATTATCACCTTCTAAAATACTAATAGATTCTATAGGTGAATCTTCACCTATTTTATATATTTCTAGATAACCAAACCCATAATCATCTATAGAAGGTTCTATAGTACCAGTTATATAAAAACCATCCAAATTCGTTGATATAGATGTAACTATATCAATAGTGTTAGATGGTTTGTTGTTTGAATTTATACTTAATAGTGGTGTATTTAAAGTGGTATCAGCTTTTTCTAATAATTCTTCATTAGATTCTTCAATGTTGTCTATTGGATTACTAACATCTTCTGGTTCAGTAATAGGATTATTACTATCATCTTGAACATTATCTTCATTATCATCATTTAATAATTCATCAATTTCTTCTTCAGATAATGGTGTGTCCTCACTTATCTCATAATCATTAACTCTTCTATTTGAATACTCATAAGCATGTACAGAAATGGTATTAGAAAAAGATATTGTTATTACACACATTAAGATGACAAACTTATTAATGATGTTTTTTAACACAATTATCCCCTTCCCATAAATTAAAAAGTCTACACTCTTTAAAAGTAGTGTAGACCGGTTTCACAATTAGCTATTCATTGTATAAACTATGTGACCATCAAAATACAACGAGTCAATGCTTTCTACCACTTAATAATACCATTATTTTTAATTATTTCAAATTGTCCTATAGTGTGTTCACACATAACGATAACGTTAAAAAAATATATTATTCAATATCCGCTCCCAAAGAAGACAATTTTTCCACTATAGATTCATATCCACGATAAATATGATATGCATCATTTATTATTGTTTCTCCATCTGCAATTAGCCCAGCAATAATAAGAGCGGCACCACAACGCAAATCAGTTGCTTTAATTTCGCAACCATGTAGTGGCGTTTTTCCGCGTATAACACTATGACCAGTTTTGTATTTTATATCACCACCCATTTTATTTATTTCGTCACAATGTCTAAACCTTTCCAAATACAAAGTTTCTTCAATATGACTCTCACCATCAGCAAGCGTCATTAAAGCAGTTAATGGCTGTTGCAAATCTGTTGCAAACCCTGGAAATGGTTGAGTAATAACGTCAACGGGTTTAAGATTTGAACTATCTAACACCTTAATGTAATCTGATCCAATTTCAAATTTAACGCCCATTTCTTCAAGCTTAGAAGTTAATGCTTCAATATGCTGAGGAATAACATTATTAATTGTTACATTTTTACCAGCTGCTGCTGCAGCAATAATATAAGTACCAGCTTCAATTCTGTCTGGAATAATATCATGGATACATCCTTTTAATCTAGAAACACCAACAATCGTAATTTCAGATGTGCCAGCACCACGGATAATAGCACCCATTTTATTTAACATTGAAGATAAATCAATTATTTCTGGTTCTTTAGCAGCATTTGATATAGTTGTTTTTCCCTTTGCAAAACATGCAGCCAACATAATATTGATAGTCGCTCCAACAGAAGCGATATCTAAATAAATATCATCACCAATTAACTCATCAGCATCAATTTGAATTATATCTCCATCATTTTTTATTTTTGCGCCTAAAGCTTCAAAACCTTTCAAATGTAAATCAATAGGTCTAGGACCTAAATTGCAACCACCTGGTGAAAACATCTTTACATGTTTAAATCTTCCAAGTAAAGCGCCCATAAAATAATATGAAGCTCTTAGTTTTTTAACATCTTCATCAATTAAATCGACATTATTAATCCCAGTTGAATCAAAAATTAAAGCATCACCATTCTTTTGAATATCAATATTTAATAATTTTAATAATTTAATTAAAATTTTAATATCTTCAATTTCTGGAACATCAAAAAGTTTTACCATTTCACTAGCTAAAACAACAGCAGGTAAAATAGCTACAGCGGAGTTTTTACAACTCGAAACTGTAACATTCCCTGTTAAAACTTTTTTTCCTCTAATTCTTATTGTGTTATTCATAATCTAATGAATAAGCAGGATTAATCCTGCTTATTATTGTTCTTCAACTGTTGCCCAGGTTTCGCCATTCCATTGAATTCTTATATAACCAGATATATTGTTATATGTAGCATTAGTATCTTTGATAACTAATTTATTTATTTTTGCCCAATAATTGCCATTAGAATCAACTGTTGCATTTTCTGCAAGCGTAACTATATCTCCCCAATAAGCAATAATATCGTTTCCATCAGAATCCTTAATGTCTTCAGAATCAACAGATGGGCTCTTTCTAACACCTTGACTGCCACCGTCTTTAGTTATATACATTGTTAATCCAGCAGCATATTTAGCATTAGGATCTGGTTTAGTATCAGTGTTACCAGTATTACCACCACTATTATTCTTTTCAGCTAATTTTTTTTCTAATTCAGAAATTTGGCTGTTTAATGTTGACACTTTAGTATTTAATTCAGCAACTTGAGTTTGTGCTTCTTTAGAAATACGTTCATATTCAGATACTTTATTATTTGCTTTCATAAATAAAACAAATGAAACAATTGTAGTTACCAACAAAATACCAATTAATATCAAGCAAAGAATCAAAGTAGAATTAGAACTCTTTTTATTATGCTTTTGATTTAAATTGTTTTCATTCATTGATTCATCATCCTCTGGAGCATCAACGTACAATTCTTCATCTGACATTTTAAAAATAGAAAGGTCAACGCTAGATGATTCGGTAGTAGTTTTGTCTTCGACAAAATCAGGAATATCAACTGATTTCTTTTCATCTTCTTGATTCAAATTTATCATTTTATTTCTCCTTTATATTAATCCTCATTAGGTAATACATTATAGCCTTCATATTCGCCATGTAATAAATATCCTTGATTGGCGATTTCATATATATTAGTTAATATTCTTCCATCCGAATTTACAAACTCTTTGAAAATATCAACTATAAGCTTTTTTTCATCTGCGTTAATTGCGTACTCGTGATTCATTCCAATTTCGACAAATTTTCGTAAATTATCAACATCTTTGAAAGAAACACGATGAAGAATAATGATCTTTTTATCCATTTCGTATTCTTTCGCTAATTCATCTTTTAAATCGTAAGTATTAATTATAAAATCGTTTGGCAAATATGGATATAGCTTAGAAATGCGTTCGTATATTTCTCTATTTCGATCTTCTTTTTCTTTTTTTTCTGCTTCTTCTTTAATCAATTGTTCACGCAAATCATCAAGCAATGAATTAACATATGTTTCATTATTTGAAGCTGGTTCTTCAGGAATAACACTTTCAACAATATGAGGCATATTGTCATCAACATTAATTTGTTGTTCAGGAACTTCGTTCTCTATAGGCTCATCAGGAATAACGCTTTCAACAATATGAGGTATATTATCAACATCGCTAATTTGTGATTCAGACTCACCACTCATCTTGTCATCTACAATATCGGCGCCTTCATTGTTCACAATCTCAGTAAATATATTTGATATTTCATTACTATCAACGCTTTCATCAATAGAAATATCTTTAACATCATCAACTGTTGTATTGTTTTTATCTTCTTCAATGTGTTCAACTTCTTTTTGAGAATCAGCATCCTCACTTTCGTGCAATGCCATATTTTTAATAATCTCATTTATTAATTCATCATCTTCACTAATATTATCGATATTATCATCTGATTTTGAAATCTCATTAGTAATATCACTATTTACGGCATCATTTGTGTTAATGTCAATAACTTCTAAACTATCATCCTTGACATCATCAACATTTTCTTCAATAGAATCATTTGGTTTAATTTCAACATCAACATCTTCAGTTTCATCAGCCAAAAGTGTGTCAGTACTTGTTAATTCGCTAGTGTTATCAAGCGTGTCAATTAAATCAGACAAGTCATCATCTAAATCCGCTAAATTGTCATCCAAAGACTCTTCAACTTTTACATCATCTTCATCTAAATCTATTTCTTCAAAACGACTATATTCATCTTGCTCTTTAGGCAACTCAACCTTTTTTAATTCATCAACATTAATATCATCTTCTAAATTATAAAATGCTAATAATTTTGCTAGTTCTTCATTTTTGTCTAAAGCAATAGTTTTTTTGCTAGATGGATCGTCAACATCAAAATCGTCAACAAAATTATCTTCGAACTTATCAAAAGATATTTCTTTTCCAAGATTGTCTTCAATAAATTTGTCAAAAGCTTCATTCCCTGCTTTTAATAATGAAGACATAGTTGATTGCATAGTGCCCAAAGAAGCATCTAAATTATCACTAAGTTCATCTTTGATTGAAGCTAAGTCTATATTTTTTAATTCAGCTAAACGTGTGTCTGGTTCTTCGTCCATATGCTTGTCCAAATATTCAACAGCCTTATTAACGAAGCCTAACAACATAACGTACTTAGGTCTCACTATTTCCTCCTAGACAAAATTAAGATACCATCCCCAATATCGTCTCTCACAATTATATCAAAACGCTCGTCTTTATGCACAAATTCCCTAAAATTAACAATCTTTTTAACTAAATTTCTAAGGTTTTTAGATTGAATATTATCAACATCATATATAAGCCCGTGAAAAATCATATTATCAAACAGCATTGCACCATCATTAGAAAGATTAGGCAAAAACATCTCTAAATATTTACGATATTGTGCTTTTGCGGCATCGACAAATATAAAATCATAGACTTTGTCTGTTTTATATTCTTCAATAGGCATGCAAAATATATCTATTTGGGATTGGAGATTATTATTTTTGACATTATTTATTGCCTGAATATACATATTTTCGTTTTTTTCTATTGTATCTATATGTACATCAGAATTAATTCTAGCCATATTTATTGCCGAATAGCCAACAGCTGTACCTAATTCAAGAATATTTTTATAATCTTTTTCTTTAATAAAATTTAAAAGAAAGGTTAAACCTTCATCTTTGATAATAGGTACGCCTTCCTTTAATGCCTTATTTTTAATATCTTCAATCATTTTAATATTGTTTTCATATATGTGATAAAACCATCACATTTAGATTTAGCTGCTTCCATATTAATATCTTTAACAGATAAATAACATTTACATTTAGGCTCAGTTCCAGATGGCCTAATCGCAATAAATGATCCATCCTCTAAGTAGTATTTCAAAACATCAGATACATCATGTTCAACAAAATCTATAGTTTTGCCATCAACATATGCTTTTTGTGTTTTATAATCTTCAATTCTGATTGTATTATAACCAGGAATATGTAACGGATTATTTCTAACACTTTCCATAATTGTTTTAAGTTTCTCAGCACCATCAGCACCAGGAAGCATAATTGAAAACTGAGTATCATAATAATATCCAACTTTTTTATAACATTCTTCAATTACATCAACCAAAGTCTTTCCATTTTTTAAATAATATGCACAAGCCTCTGCTAATAATAGACAAGCCTGTGTTGCATCTTTATCTCTAACAAATGGTTTGATTAGTGAACCGTAAGATTCTTCATATCCAAAAACATATGTTTTTTCATGATTTTTTTCATATTGTCTAACCTTATTACCAATATATTTAAAACCAGTCAAAGTTCTTTCATTATCACAATTATGATATCTAGCAACTGCTTCACCAATGTCGCTAGTTACAATAGTATTGAACATGCAAGGATTATTTACTTTAATATTCAAATCTTCATAACTAGATAATATATATTCAAGAAGTATAGCCCCAGTTTGATTGCCATTTAAAATAATATATTCACCATTATGTTTAACACCAACGCCCATTCTATCACCATCAGGGTCACAAACAAGCAATAATTTCGCATCAATATCTTTAGCTAATTTTATGACCTCCTCATAAGCACCTTGTTCTTCAGGATTAGGAGTTTTGGTATTGGAAAAAGCTGGGTCAGGAATTGATTGTGATTTAACTTCATATATATCATATCCAGCATTTCTTAAAGAACTCATAACAGGCAAATATGAAGTACCATGTTCAGGAGAAAAAGCAATTTTAAAATTCTTATCAACATCTTTTCTTAATTGTATGGAAGAAACATCGTTTAAATACGCTTTATCAACTTCATCATTTATAATCGTGATTAAATTTTTATCATAATCATCTCGAGGCATAATACTCAAAATATCTTCAATAGCATTTACTTCATCAATAACTTTTGAAGCAATTGTGGGTATCAATTGGCATCCTGTTTCATCATATAATTTATAACCATTATATTCTTTTGGATTATGCGAAGCAGTTATCATAATGCCACCATCACATTTATAGTATCTAACAGTATATGACAATTCTGGTGTTGGACGTAATGAATCAAAAATATAAGTCTTAATACCATTGCTCGCAAGCAAAGAAGCACAATCATACGCAAATTCTTTAGAATTAAATCTATTATCATATGCAATAGCAACAGTCTTCAATCCATTTTTATTCAAATAATTTGCATATCCTTGAGTTGCTTTTCTAATCGTATATATATTTAATCTATTTGGGCCTAAACCCATAAGTCCTCTCATGCCAGCCGTTCCAAATTGAATGTCTGTATAAAAGGCATCTTTAATTTCTTGTTCAGTAAGATTTTTTAATTCCTCTTTCACATCATTTGATAAGCATGGATGTTCTAACCATTTTTGATAAGTTTCTCTATATGACATATTTTAACCTCCAAAAATAAGAGGAGAAATCTTTCTCCTCATATTTCAATAATTATTTAATAACTTTTTGTGTTCTTAAGATTTCTTCGATAGTTTTTACTGCAGTTTCTTCATCTTCGCCTTCACAAGAGATGGTTATTTCTGATTGTGTTGGAATACCTAATGACATAACACCCATAATAGACTTCATGTTTACAGATCTACCGTTAAATGCAACCTTAACATCACATTTAAACTTACTTGCAGCATTAACAGCTACAGTAGCAGGACGAGCATGCAAACCTACTGGATCAATTACCAATACATTGATTTCTTTCATGACCTTCCCCTTTCTTATCAATTATTTATATTATAAAATTGTAAGCGCTTTTATTCAAGAGATTTATTAAAGAATATGCCATTATTATTCAGTTCTAGGAACATAATACTCTTTAATATATCCATATACTCTGCTAGAATCACCTCTAAACATACATTTTACATAGTTATTACCACAACCTAGTTGTGTCACATATATGATAGTATACTGACTAATAGAACATAATGTTTTTGAATTATCATCTGGTTCTTGTTTGCAAACAGCACCAAGATATTTTAATTCGCAACGATAAATATATTCGCTTGGTTTTGGCCCTTCGTCAATATCTTCGCCAATACCACCAGTTACTGATTTTAGAGATTGGTCACTTAATTCAGTTTTATTTTCTAACATAAATATATCCTCCTACATAATTTTTATTATAAAACATATTTATTTATGATATGTTTCATTGTTTAAAATCTTAAAACTACGATATATTTGTTCTAATAATATAAGTCTCGTCATTTGATGCAAAAAAGTCATGTCTGATAATTTTAATCTAAAATTTGCCCTATTTATGATATTCTGTCCTAAACCCAATGACCCACCAATAACAAAACAAATTTTTGAATTGGATAAAAATATTTTATCAATTTTATTTGCAAATTCAATAGAATCTAATGGCTTTCCGTGCAGATCTAATAAAATTACATAATCTTCGGAATTAATTTTAGATAAAATTCTATCTGCCTCAATATCTAAAACATCTTTAACATTATCCTTAATTGGCTCATCTTTTACTTCTATAATATCAATTTTATGATAATGAGATATTTTAGATTGGTAATCAAAAACTAATGCTTTTAAATTTGGATCTTTAATTTTTCCAACACAAACAAGTTTAATCATTTGTGTTAACCTTTAGATTAATAATATTTGAATCTCTATATACCTTAAAATCAAACGAATCAGAATGAGAATATAAAATATCAAGATAATCAACTATATTATTAATTTCGATATCATTTATGCTTAAAATAACATCACCATTTTTAACATTTGCTAAATTTGCTAGAGAATTCATTAACACACCATCAACATAAAAACCATTAATAACATCAACTGGCAAATTTAAATTAGTTTTTTCAAACATTGGCATATCATGAACATATGATCCTTTTATGCCTAAATTATTTCTAACAAGTTCTTCATCAGAAATAATTGAATCAGCTATAATTTTAATTTCATTAGATGAAATTGCAAAATTTGTTTTGTTATTTAAAGCCATATTAACAACACCAGCAACTTCACCATTCATATTTAACAATGGACTACCTGAAAAACCAGGATTAAGATTTGATGATAATTGAATTAAATCAACATAGTATTTATAGTTTTCATTATCTACAGTAATACTGTTCTCCAAAACTCTATGATTTTTAGATATCATCCCAAGTTCAACCGTTTGATTGTATTCAATAGAAAAAGGCGTTCCTAAACATATAATAAATTCGCCATCTTTTAATTTTGATGAATCACTTAAAGATAAAGAATTGATATTGTATGGAGATTCAATCCTCAAGACAGCCAAATCTGTGTAAATATCTTTGCCTATTAATTCGGCATTCATATTTAAACCACCAGAAAATGCAACAGACAATATGTTTGATTCAGAAACACCATGATAAGAAGTTAAAATGTATATGTTACTATCTTCTTGTTTATAAACAAAACCAGAAGATACGGTTCCATTGGCATTAATAGTTACAACAGAATCTTTACATTTTTCAACAACTTTTGTTAAATCAGTTGAAAAACCTGAAATATTATTTTCAATAATTGTTTCATGAATATTTGAATCATATTTCTTATTAGTTAATATAGATAACGCAAGAATCCAAACAAACAATATAATTATCAACAAATATATCAATCGATTATTTTTCAAAGTATTCTCCTATCTAATTAAATTACAAGGCAAATAATTACAAGAATCAACTCTAGTTCCATTTACTTCAAAAGTTAAGTGCAAGTGTACACCTGTAGAATTACCAGTTGTTCCCATCTGACCAATAACTTGTCCTCTGGATACGCTTTCTCCAACTGAAACATAAGGTGGCACATTAAAATGCATGTAGAATGTTCTGAAACCATTTTGATGGTCAATAATACAATAATTGCCCATATCCCATTTATATCCTACCTGGTCAACTACACCACTATCGACAGCATATACATTAGCATATTTTACATATAAGTTTACAAAGTCAGTTCCAGTATGTCCAGGATATCCACCATAATCACATGTAATGTATGGATTATCAATCGGCCATATGAAGTTACCAGTACCAACTAAATGAGTTAGTTTAGTTCCGACTTTAATAATACCTCTTGTAGGTTCTTTTACATATATCGTATCTAAAACTTCACCACTTCCTTTTTTACCATCAGTATTAATAACACCATTAGTCCATATTTCTTTATATAAAACATGTTTAATACCGTAATCTTCTTCTTGAACTACTTCCGTTTCGCCAGCTGCGAGTTCAGGATCTTCAATATATTCAGGTGTTTCAGGAACAATATATTCTTCTCTCATCACTTCTTTAGTAACATCTAATGTAATAGGAGAAGTAAAATATGTAACATTCAATTTCATTCCTGGTTGAATAACTTGATTCTCAGAAGATAAAACATCACGATTTATTAAATAAAGTTGTTTTGTTAACATATCATTAAAATAATAGCCGACAGCTTGTAATGTATCACCTTCTCTTGTTGTGTAATATTCTCTTTCAGTATTTCTGCCATAGCATAAATAGTTATATATATCTTTTTCGTTTGTAAATATTTGCAGAGGAGAAACTATGGCTTCATTATATTTTATTGTTTCTTCCATATTTATGCTTTTCTCTACTGAACCCAAATCAGTAGGACTATCAATTGTTTCGTTATTTCTTAATTTTTCTAATGTATCATCTGATATAAAATTTGTTAAAAATTTATCACGAGCTGAATAAAAATCATTAATATCTTTTACATATATAATGTCATAAACGCCTGAAGTAGTTGAAAACTCCACAGCAGTAGTTTTTACACCTAAAAAATTATTTTCAGATAAATAATCAACTATTTCTTTATCAACATTAGAAAAATTAATAAAAGATTTTTCAGAGGTAATATACACATCATCACATAAACCTAATTCAGCATTAGAATATATATAAGATAATTCAGAACTTTTATTAGAAATCATCTTATAAATCTCATTTAAATCTGTAGCAACTCCTACTAATTTACCTTTTGCATAAATCTTATTATATTCTTTTTCAATATCGCCATATGAAATAATCTCTTGTTTAACAAGAGATGTCTCATTTGAAATATTTGCATCAATAGAAGTATTGTTGTTAACAACCATTGGCAAAACAAAAACAATTATACTAGCCAAAATAATTGAAGCTACAATCGCAATTATTTTTTTCAACTTCTTTCCTCCGTATTATTTTTTATACCATGGAAAGCATTTGTATTCTTCTCGAAAGCTAATTTAATTACATCGGTAGGACCATTACGATGTTTAGCAATATTTAATTCAACGTCTTCTCTAGTTTGCTGATAATCTTTTTCACGATCGTAATATTTTTCACGGAATAAGAACATAACCAAATCAGCGTCTTGTTCAATTGCTCCAGACTCTCTTAAATCAGATAACATTGGTCTCTTATTTTCTCTTTGTTCAGCAGATCTAGATAATTGTGATAAAGCCACAACAGGAACATTTAATTCTCTTGCCATTGCTTTTAATCTACGAGATATTTCAGATACTTCTTGTTGTCTAGATTCACTCTTGCCTGTTGCTTGTATAAGTTGGATATAATCAACAATAACCATATATAAGCCTTTATCACGGGCTAATTTTCTACATTTTGCAAACATTTCTGAAACCTTAATGCCTGGAGTGTCATCAATATAAAAATTCTGCATCTTTAATTCTTGCGCAGCTTCATTCAATCTAGACCATTCTTGGTCATTTAATCTGCCGGTTCTAATTTTAGAAATTTCAACATTTGCTTTTATAGCCAAAATTCTCATAGCAATATGAGTGGCAGGCATTTCAAGCGAAAAAATAGCAACAGAACCATGATTAACAGTTGCAGCCTTTGTAGCAAAATTTAAAGCCAAAGCCGTCTTACCCATTGATGGTCTAGCTGCTAAAATTATCAAATCACCTTTTTGAAAACCAGCAGTTCTACTATCAAGATCATTAAAAGTTGTTCTAACTCCAGTTATATTTGAACCGGCTTCTTGAATTTTTTGAACATGCGCCAATGTATCAGAAAACAATTTATCTCCAGTATAAAATTCAGCATTAGTCTTAGATCTAGTGACATCAATTACCTTGTTCTCAACATTTTGAAGCATTTCATCGACACTAACGCTTGAGTCAAATGCATCTTTAGATATTTCTTCACCAACTTTAATAACTCTACGAGCTAATGATTTATTTTTAATAATATTGATATATTCTTTTGTATTGTTGGCTGAAATAGTTGCGTTTGCAAGTTGCATCAAATATTCAATGCCACCCACTTTATCATATATGTTAAAGTCCTTTAATTTCGAAGACAATGAAACAGTATCAATGTTTTCTCTATTTTCATACATAACTAACATTAGGTTATATATATTCTGATTCTTTTCAACATAAAAATCTGTAGCTTCAATATCTGAATCTACGGCTTCTCTCATTGCGTCTTTATAAAGCATAATGTTGCCTAGCAATGATTCTTCTGCTTCAATCGAATATGGAACAATTTTATTGCTCATATGCTACTCCTCAACCAATTTAACTTTAATAGTACCAATTACATCTTTATATAGTTCTATTTTAACATCATGAGTTCCAAGTTCATTTAAAGGGCTTGAATCCTTTATTTTGCGCTTATCAATAACAATATTTTTCTTTTTCAAAGCATCTTCGATTTGCTTTCCAGAAACAGATCCAGATACCTTTCCATTATTAGCTTTGACTTTAAACTCAAGAGTTGTTTTTGCTAAAATATCTTTCAATTCATTGGCATCCCTTTTTCTTTGAGCATCTAAAGCAGCTTCTTCCTTTTTTTGATCGTCTAGAATTTTTTTAGATGTGTTTGTATCCAAAACAGCTAAACCTCTAGCAATTAAAAAGTTTCTTCCGTATCCGTCTGCAACATCTTTTATTTCACCTTTTTTTCCAAGTTTAGGCACATCATTTAATAATATTACTTTCATTCAAACTTTCCCCCGTCATATATTCATTTAAAACTTTCAATAATTCTAATTCAATTTTTTCAACAGTTGTATCTTTTCTTTGAAGTCCTGCAGCTGTCATGTGTCCACCGCCATTCATTTTTTCCAAAATAACCTGAACATTAATTCTTCCATTAGACCTAGCGGAAACAACAACTTCATTATTTCCAGTATTGCATATAACAAATCCAGCTTCCACCTCTTTTGCTTTTATAATCATGTCACAAGCTTGAGATATGATAGTTCTAGAATATTCTCCGTTTTTAACTGCAGCAATAATAATATCATCACTATAGTTTCTACCCGATGCAATTATATTAGAACGATTAATTATGTTCTCATATGGCTCTTCTGATAATTGTTCACAAACAGAAGGATTTGCGCCATATTTTCTCAATTGTTTAGCAACATCAAATGTTCTTGCTCCAGTTCTAACTCTAAATCTATCTGTATCGATTAATATACCTAGATACATAATATTGGCTTCTTCTTCTGTAATAATAATTTTCTTAGATAAATATTGAAGAAATTCACATACAATTTCACATGTCGAAGAAGCACTTGCTTCGCAATAAAACATCAATGGCGTTGTATCTAAATCTGCACTTCTTCTATGATGATCAATTATAATTACTTGTTTAGCACTATTCAAAATATTTTTTCCATTAGAATTAGTTTTCATATGATGATCTAACATAATAACAAGCGAATCATCATTAACAAATTCCATCGCCTCATTCTCAGGAAGAAAATTATGTTTATTATATAAAATATCACTATATTTTTTTACAACATCGCCTATCATCGGTTCAATACTATCAGTGTTATATACAATATATGCTTGTTTATTCATACTATGAACAATATTTGACATACAAATAGCTGAGCCAATACAATCAGCATCAGAGTCCTTGTGTCCCAAAATAATAACATTGCTTGCTTTATTTACTAAATCTTTTATTGTATTAGTGTTTATTCTAACTTTAGTCTTGCTAAGCTTTTCTCTTGCCTCAGATGCTCCTCCGAAGAATATAGCATCAGAACCAATTTCCTTACATACAACTTGGTCACCACCTCTTGTCTTGGCAAGTTCTAAAAGACTATTCAAAGTATCATCAAGTTCCACAAGATTATCGCTACCCATTGCGAATGCAATCGACAATGTTACATCTAAGTTTGCCTCAGATGAAACTCTTCTAACTTGTTTTAAAATAGAAAAACGATCTTCATAGATTTTTTTATAAATCGAATCATTTAAAATCAAAAGTAAAACATTGTTTTTAAGTGTTTTATAAACACAACCCATCTTTTTAAAATAATCTAAAACAGGATTTTTAATATATGTATTAATATATGTTGACTCATCTTCTGATATTTGAGTTTCTTCATAGTTATCATAACTAACTAAACCCAAAACACATGAATTATCATTTAATTTTTTATTCAAATCATATTCTTTTGTAATTTCTTTAAAGACTAAAACAGTTGCATTTGGTATTTTATTAATTTCAAACTTATCTTCATTAATTACCAACACAGTTGAATCAACTTCTCCTAATAATAAATCTTGTAATTGAGGAAGCCAATTCAAAATTTTATCACCAACATAATTAATATGATATTTATCAAAAAATTCAGACATCCATTTTATTTGATATTCATCAGAATATACAAGAATACCAATTTTTCCAATATTCAATGCTTGTTTTGTAGAATTATCTAATTTGTTTTCGATTTCTTTATTATTTTCATTTTGCATTAAATCAATAAAATATAGAACAATAAGTAAAGTAATAATTGCAATAATAGTAACTATTAAACTGAAAACAACATTTTCTCTAAAAATAAAATACACTGCAACATTAGCTAGTAAAAGAACTGCAGATACAATTATTGAGAACGATGTTACAAATTTTTTCTTATTCATTGTTTCTTGCCTTTCTTTCTAAAACTGATTCCAATGGGCCTGTGCCATATAAAAAGCCAATAATTACAAATAATATTGAGCCAGTCATAATTAATAGAAACAAAATTAAAGGACTAACTTTAACTTTCAATACGGTTCTTATGTATAAGACAATATAAATATATCCATAAAACCAAAGTACAATTATTGAAATCAAACTCAAAATAGTTAAAACAATATATAAGACATAATTGTCATCTATATTTATAATATTAAAATTCGATAACACTAACGATGCAATGATAATTAGCATAGAAACATATGAAATAATTTTATTTGGTTTAACAGTAAAAATACTTACATCAGATAAAGTTTTTATTTTTAATTTAACAAAAAGAATAACCGAAAAGAAATGTATCATTATTCCTTCTGATATTCCCATAAAAATACATGAAATAATAAAAATCAATGTAAAAACTTTCATAGGAATATCAACATCCAAATTGAAAAACAGTTTTATCGAAGCAAGTAGTCCTTCATATTCTGTTTGAAGTAATACAGGATTAATAATCGGAAGAATAACATAATATGTTAATAACTCGCCTATTACATATGATGCAACAGAAATCAATAATAGAATTTTTTTATTACAGTTTTTCTTTACAGCTAAACTATAAATAACACCAGTAAATATTGAAATTGGAACAGATATCATATACATAATATCTGCGCCACAAATAATAAATGAAATAATTAAAAGACCAATAGCTAGATATATTCCATCAGAAAAATTATGCATTGTAGCATATACGATAATAAGAACAGCTGGAGATAACATAACAAATATTCCGAAGAAATCTCCCAATGTTCTGTTTATTAATGCAAAAGCCCCAAATATAGCGAGCATCATTGCGCCTTGTGTTATTTTTTTTGTATTATTCATAGTTTATCTAAAGAAATAAAAGCCTCCACAAAAATGCGGAGGCTAATTTATTAATCAATATAAGGTAATAAGGCCATTTGACGCGCTCTTTTAATTGCAGTTTCTAGCATTCTTTGATATTTTGCGCTAGTTCCTGTTACACGTCTAGGAGTAATCTTTCCATTTGGAGAGATAAACTTCTTTAATAGTTCAACATCTTTATAATCAATATATTTAATATTGTTTTTAGTAAAGTAACATACTTTCTTAAAACCTATTCTTTGTTTTCTAAAAGCCATAATTTTCTCCTATCTAATATCAATAAAATGGTAAATCATCACTAGAAATATCAAGTGATGGAGTGTTTGAGAAATCATCAGTCATAGGATCTGAACCAAAATTAGAATCCTCACTAGGAGTAAATGTTTGATTAGAAACTGATGGTTCGTTTGCACCAACACCGCCAACATTTCTATTGCTTATAAGCTGTATAGAATCAGCGACAACTTCTGTCACATAAACTTTTTGTCCACTTGCGTTATCGTAGTTTCTAGTTTGAATTCTTCCTTCAACAGAAACAATAGCACCTTTGCCGCCATATTTAGCCAAAAATTCTGCAGATTGCCTCCACGCAATGCAACTAATAAAATCAGCATCTTGGCCACCAGGCTGTTGTGATTTAAATCTTCTATCTACAGCAACAGTAAAACTACACACTGATGTATTTGAATTAGTTTTTCTTAATTCAACATCTCTTACAAGTCTTCCAACTAATGTAACATGGTTAATATTAATCATTATTATTTGTTTCCTTTTTTCTCATCTGTTGAGATAGTCATCATTCTAACGATATCTTTGTTAATACCCATTAAACGTTGGAATTCATTTAAACCTTCAACGCCAACAGTATAAGTTATCACAACATAATAACCTTTGTTCATATGATCGATTTCATATGCAAAATCTCTCATACCCCAATCGTCAACATTATCAATTGTGCCACCATGTTGAGTAATAATGCCATGCATTTGCTCAGCTAAAGTAGCTCTAGCAGCATCATCTAATGTTGATTTGATGATATACATTGTCTCGTATTGTTTCATCTTTTTACCTCCTTCTGGTCTAACGGCCTATTTCTAGGCAAGGAATAGTTTTCTATTCGCTCGATTATTATATCATAAATGACACAAAAACAGACAAAAAAAGCCTATTTTTACCTCAAAAGTATATTATTTAACTATTGATGAACCACCAATAAATTCTCTAATTATAGAATTATTGTTAATATTAGAATCATCTTTAATAGGTTCAATAAACTTTAAAAAATTAAGCATTCTTTGAGCCTCGGCATATTCAACATCATCTCGTTTTATCTCTAAAAGAAGTGGTTCAGCGTATTTCTTTAAAACCGCAAGCTCATATATACAATTTGAATTGAAAAAGACATCTGCTTCTTTATTAAATGGAAAGATATTTACATTTTCAGATTTTCTAACCTTAGTCCATTCTTGAATAATGGTTTTTGCATCTCTAGCCCTAAACTGATGATCTCTTACAAGTCTTCGAAGCATCCTAGCATCTGTAGTAGATATACGATTTCGATGATCAATGCCTATAGGGGTAAATGGCGAAATATATATTTTATATTTAACATCATCTGAAATACTGTCAGTAAGAATTCTATTCAAAGCATGAATTCCCTCAATCACAATGATGCCATCATCATCTAATTTAGTAATACGTTTGCCAAAAACTTTTTTATCATTTGCGAAATCAAAAATTGGAAGATCAACTTCTTTATGTTGTAATAGCTCACTTAATTGTTTTTTAAATAATGATGTATCAACAGCCTTGATAGACTCTAAATCTAATTCACCATTTTCATCAACTGGTTTTTCGTTCTTTTCTACAAAATAATCGTCTGTTCCTAAATACAAAGGTTTTAATCCATTTACTCTAAGTTGTATACACAATCTTTTCGCAAAAGTTGTTTTGCCACTAGATGAAGGCCCACATATTAAAACTACATGTTTTTTATTGTTTTTTATTTCATCTGCAATATCAGAAATATTTTTTTCATGTAAAGCTTCTTGCATTAAAAATAAATCTTCATAATTATTATTTTCAATTTTTTCATTAAGATCACTAATGAAATTAATATCCATTAGTTTGCCCCATTTGTTGGCTTGTGAAAAAGCATTATATAGTAATTCTTGGTTTTCATAATCAGGAATATGCAATGGATCTTCAGGATGAGGATATCTTAATAAAACACCTTTTTTATATAAACGCAAATCAAAATATTGTAAATATGAAGTCGATGGAACCATTAAATCATAAAAAATGCCAATCTCATCTTCCAAAGAAAATATATGTATTGAATCAATATTATTGATAGACTCTAAAAGTTTTACAGTTTCATCTAATTTATTAACTTTGGCAATTTTTAAAGCATCTTCTTTATTCATATATTCCTTCACAAAAGGAATATCTTTTTCAACAAGTTCTCTCATTCTTTTTTCAACTTCTTTTAATTTCTCTTCGTTCATAAGAGGTTTAGTATAAGTAAAAAGCCCTTTATTTAATGAATTACTAATTGTAATTAATGCTTTCTTTCCACAAACATCATGTACTGCTTTTATATACAAAAAAACAAGTGAATTTTGGTATATTTGCCAAGTTGATTGGTTGCGAATATCTAAAAACTCAAGATGCCCATCGTGACGTATAACATGTGATAAACCCCTATAAATGTTGTCGAATTTGCATGCATAAATTGGGTAAGGAAATTTATTGTTATATTTTTTTAACAAATCTTCAACAGATATTTCCTTATCAATTTTAATAACTTCATCTTTAAAGCCAAGCGCTGAAATTTTTATATTCATTTTTACATCCTTTCACACATTATATTGCAAATACTACAAAACATACAATATTGCACTATTTTGATAATATATAGATATGGCACTAGATGGTATTGTTTTAAATAAAGTTAAGGAAGATTTAGAAAGAAAACTTCCAATTAGGATAAATAGAATATCCGAAATATCAAATACGGAAGTCGTTTTTAATGTTCACGCTAATTCCATAAGAACTAATTTGGTTATATCTCTTCATTCAAATTATAACCATATATGCCTGTCGGATAATAACTATACTTCATTTAACGACCCCTCAACTTTTGTAATGGTATTAAGAAAACATATATTAAATGGAATCATATATAAAATTGAGCAAAACAATTATGATAGATATTTGCTTATGCATATACGAGCAAAAGATGAATTATATGATGAAAAAGAATATGTTTTATCAGTTGAATTAATGGGAAAATATGCCAATCTTATACTCGTTGATCAAAACAACAAAATTGTAGATGCTCTTAAAAAAATTCCACCATACGAAAACACTAGAAGAACAATACTTCCAGGTGCAGAATTTGCTTTGCCTGAAAAACAAAATAAAAAAGATCCTTTTCAAATAATAGAAGTAAATTTAGATGAATCACTAGTAAAACAGCTTCAAGGATTTTCTAATGTTCTAGAAAATGAAGTGAGATATAGATTAAAAAATCAATCATTTGTGGACATCATGAAAGAAATTAAAGAATCAGCCAATATTTACATATACAAATACAATAACAAATGCGAATATCACGTAATACCATTAACAAACATTTCTAATGAACACAAAAAGTGGGATATTCAAGAAGCTTTTAACGAAATATATTTCAAAGATGACGAAGTAGAAAGAATTAAAAATATATCAGACGATTTATACAAAATTGTCAAAAGACAAATTAAACACTATAAAGTTAAAATCGAAAAATTAGAAAAAAGTTTAGAAGATGCAAACAATTTGGATTTAGATAAAAATAACGGAGATGCATTATATTTATATGAAAATCTTGAACAAAAAGGTTTAGAAGAAGTAACAATTACAAATTATGATGGTGTAAAACAAAAAATATTGCTTGATCCTAAATTGTCGATTAAAGCAAACGCAAATAAGTATTATTCAACATATCAAAAAAAGCGTAAAGGAAAAATATTTATAAGTGAACAATTACAAATTGCAAATAGAGAATTAGAATATTTTAATTCAATAAACGATCAATTATCAATTGCGAATTATCAAGATGCACTAGATATAAAAGAAGAATTGACAAAATTTGGGTATATCAAAAAGCACAAGAAGAATAATAAAAAGAAAAAAAGAGTTAATTTATATCAAATAATAATTGATAATAATACAATTACTTTTGGGAAAAATAATATCCAAAATAATTATTTAACATTCGAATATGCAAAAAACAATTACACATGGTTTCACGCAAAACAATTTCATGGTTCACATGTAGTAGTTGATACAGATAACCCGAATGAAAAAATAATTAGATTATGCGCAAATATTGCTGCATATTATTCTAAAGGAAGATATTCTTCTTCTGTTCCAGTTGATTATTGTCTAATAAAAAATGTTAAAAAAATAAATGGAGCAAAGCCAGGATTTGTAACATTTAAAAATTACAAAACAATATATATAGATCCTATAGAAGACAAAAGTTTATCTATTAATTCCATCTAAATACTTCTTTAAAGATATTAATTCATATGGTTTCAATCTACGATACTCTCCATTTTTTAAATTACCTAATTCTATATTTGCTTCTTTAATTCTATGTAATTTAATTACTTTATATCCTAAAGATGCAAACATTTTTCTAACTTCCCTATTCTTTCCTTCGTGAATTGTAACAGTTAAAAAGGATGTGTATTTGTTTGTGTTTTGTTTAATTAATTTAATAGATGCTTTCGAAGAAATATAATTATCAATTTTAACGCCATTTTCTAATTTTTTAATTTCATCACCTTTAATTAAACCATCAATAGTAACCTCATAAGTTTTTTCAACATTATATTTTGGATGAATCAATTTTTGCATTAGTTCGCCATCATTGCTTAATAAAAGTAATCCGGTAGAATCATAATCTAATCTTCCAAGTGGATATAGCCTATAATCAGATTCAATTAAATCAACAACACAAATTCTTCCCTTATCATCGCTAACAGAAGAAATGACATTTTTTGGCTTGTTCATTATATAAACAACCTTTTCTTCTTTTTTTATAGAAATACCATTTATTTTTATATCATCATCAAAACTAGCTTTAAAACCAAGTTCATTAACAACTAAGCCGTTCACACTTACACTGCCATTAACTATTAATTGTTCTGCTTTTCTTCTTGAACAGTATCCGCTTTCCGCAATAATTTTTTGTAGTCTCTCCATTGTCTATCCTTTTTATTTAAAAATATGTAGTACAAAATTATGCCAATCAAAGAAATCAAAATTAAACAAAATCCAAATAAAAATTCAATATTTGTTTTATTGTTATCAAAACCCATATTTTCATAAGATAAATCTTCAACATTATCATCTATATCAAAATGATTTGAACTTGGCATGCTCAGCACTTCGTAATCTCCAGATTCATATGCCATAAATTGAATATAATTGTCAGATTGAGTAGTTCTACATTTGATTACATCACCATTGTCATTAAGATGATACACTGAATAAATATAATTTGTTTTTTTATCATTTAAATCAAGTTGTATGATAACAGGACCATTCAATTCAATATTTTGATAATTAAATCTAAACTTAATATTTATACCAGTTTCAGTATCAAAACCATACCCTTTTGCAACATTTATGATTTTATTATAACTACTTTCATTTATATCGTTGACTATAACATAATAAGTGTCATC